>CATLIG010000015.1 GCA_949948985.1 uncultured Clostridia bacterium
ATAAATATCGAATATTTTAAAGAAAGTATTTTTAGAAGATTTAAAGAGTTATGCGGTTTTTTTGAAAGTTCTGATATTGATAAAGATAGAATTGACGAAGCGGTTTTTTGTTTTGAAAAATTTTTTAATTGTTTTAAAGCAAAGTCTGTCTATTCTTTTTTTAATAAAGATATTTTTAGGAAAAATAAAATTTATATTGATAAAAATACTTGGATTGAATTTGAAAAATGCGGCGTTTGCGGTTTTGTTTTTTTCGCACTTTCTATTGACACTGATAATGACAAGATTAAATATTTTTTTCAAGAAAGCTTTTTGAAAGAATTTTATTTTGATTTGACAGGGACAGCTATTATTGATACCGCAAGAAGTATTTTAAAACATAAATTATTAAAAGATAATTTTAAAAACAATTTTTTTGTTTCAGAGGCTTTTGGGATTGGATTTTTTAGAATAACGAAAGAAGATATTTTACGTGTGTTTCAGTTTATTGATTATGATAAGATAGGTCTTATTATTAATGAAAGGGGTATTATGAAACCTGACAAATCTTTTTTGGGATTTTTTGCTATTTCGGAAAAAGAAATTATTATAAGTAATGATTGCAGTAATTGTATAGGAAATAAAAGGGGATGTTTTCTGTGTAAAAAATAAATTTGAGTTTTTAATGTAAAATAATGAAATAATTTCTTGATGTATTCAGGTCTTATTATATTCACGCTTTTATTATTTTGCTATAGATAAATTATTTGAGAAAGGGGTTATTTACAATGAGTTTATCCGACGAGTTATTTGAAAGAGGAAAAAAAGTTATGCCGGGAGGGGTAAACAGTCCTGTCAGAGCTTATGGAAATGTTGGAAGAAATCCGTTGTTTATAAAAAAAGCGATCGGCTCTAAAATTTATGATGTTGACGACAATGAGTACATAGATTTTGTTAATTCGTGGGGACCATTAATTTTGGGTCATTGCAATAAAGATATTATTGATAAAGTAAAATTTTCAATGATTAAAGGTCTTAGCTTTGGCGCTCCTACGGAAAAAGAAGTCCTTATGGCGGAACTTATATGTGAAATTGTTCCTAATGTGGATATGGTAAGAATGGTAAACAGCGGAACGGAATCTGTTATGAGTGCGCTGCGTCTGGCAAGGGGATTTACGGGAAGAAACAAGATTGTTAAATTTGAAGGCTGCTATCACGGACACTGTGATTCTATGCTCGTAAAGGCAGGGTCGGGGGCATTGACAGTTGGAGAACCTGATTCGGACGGTATTTTAAAAGAGGCTGTATTAAACACTTTAGTCGCTCAGTACAATGACCTTGAAAGTGTGAAAAGGCTTTTTGAACAGAATAAAAATGAAATTGCCTGTATTATTGTTGAACCTGTTGCCGCAAATATGGGTGTTGTTTTGCCAGAAAAAGGATTTCTTGAGGGACTTAGAAAAATTTGTGATGAAAACGATGCTTTACTTATTTTTGATGAGGTTATTACAGGCTTTAGGCTGGCTTTGGGCGGAGCACAGGAATTTTTTGACGTTTCCGCGGATATTGTGACTTTTGGAAAAATTATTGGCGGAGGTTTTCCTGTGGGGGCTTATGGCGGAAGACGCGAAATTATGGAATGTGTTTCTCCGTTAGGAAATGTGTATCAAGCGGGAACTTTATCAGGAAATCCTATAGCTATGGCGGCAGGATATGAACAGCTGATGCTCTTGAAAAAGAACAAGGATATTTTATTAACTCTTAATATGAATTCTGATTATATAGCAGGTGAAATGAAAGGAATTATTGAAAAATATAACGCGGACGTTCAGATTAATCAAATAGGTTCTCTTATTTCAGTGTTTTTTACAAAAGAAAAAGTCAGTTCATATAAAACTGCTATTAAAAGTGATAAAGAAACTTTTATAAAGTATTTTAATTCTATGCTTGAAAACGGTATTTATATTGCCCCGTCACAATTTGAGGCTATATTTATAAGTTTTGCTCACGAGGGCAGTGATTTCAAGAAGTTTATACAGGCTTTTGATAATTCAATTTACAAAATAGTGGCTGAAACTAATGAAAAATAGTGAAAGGATTTTTTTAAAATGAAGCTGCCGGAAAAGTATGAAATGAAAATGAAAAGTCTGCTTGGAGCGGAATTTGATGATTATTTAAAAAGTTTTAAAGAGAAAAGATATTATGGACTTAGAACGAATACTCTTAAAATTAATGCTGATGAGCTTGAGAAAAAACTTGATTTCAAGCTTAAAAAAGTGGAATGGTGCAAAGAAGGTTTTTATTATTCAGATGAGGACAGACCATCGAAACATCCTTATTATAACGCGGGGTTGTTTTATATACAGGAACCCAGCGCAATGTCTACGGGAGCTGTTATTGATATAAATCCCGGAGACAGGGTTTTAGATCTTTGCGCCGCGCCCGGAGGAAAAAGTACACAAGCAGGCGCAAAGCTTAAAAACGAAGGTATTCTTGTAAGTAATGATATAAGCGCTACAAGGTGCAGGGCTCTTCTTAGAAATATTGAGGCTGCGGGAATTTCAAACGCTGTTATTACTAATGAAACGCCTGAAAAACTCTCGGAAAGATTTGAGGGATTTTTTAATAAAATTATTGTTGACGCACCTTGTTCAGGAGAGGGAATGTTTAGAAAAGATAAGGATGCTGTCAGAAGCTGGGAAGAACACAAAACGGAAGTCTGTCAGAAACTTCAAAGGGATATTTTGCGAAATGCAGGGAAAATGCTTTGTCCCGGAGGAATAATAGCCTATTCAACTTGTACATTTGCTCCTGAAGAAGACGAAGGTATGGTTAATGAGTTTCTTGATAAAAATGATGATTTTGAGATTTTAGAGGTTGATAAGAGTTATGGATTTGACAGAGGAAGAAGCGAATGGGTAAAAGGAGGAAGAAAAGAACTTGATTTATGTGGAAGATTATGGCCGCATAAAGTAAAAGGAGAAGGACATTTTCTTGCGTTGCTGAAAAAAAAAGGTGTGGAAAAAGAAAAAAAGACTATTTCCAAAATAACTCCTGTCAATGAAAAAAAACTTTCTGATTATTACGATTTTATGGATAAATATATGAACATAAAAATTAACGATAATATTGAAATACATGGAAAGTCACTTATGAAAATACCTTGTGGTATTGACCTTAGAGGTATAAGGGTTATGAGAAGCGGTCTTTATATAGGAGATATTAAAACAAAAAGATTTGAGCCGTCACAAGGATTTGCTATGACTTTAAAAAAAGAGGATGTTAAATATAGTATTGATTTTTCTCTTGATGATGATAAGCTTATCAGATATCTTAAAGGTGAATCTTTTGATGTAAATTCTTATGATGGCTGGAATCTTGTTTGTGTGGATGGATTTCCTCTTGGTTGGGGAAAGGTACAAAACGGCAGGCTCAAAAATAAGTATTTGCCGGGCTGGAAAATTTGAAAGGATGTTTTTATGGATTTTTTGCCGATTAGTAAAGAGGATATGAAAAAAAGAGGCTGGAAAGAGCTTGATTTTATTCTTGTTACAGGAGATGCTTATGTAGACCATCCGTCTTTTGGAGCGGCGATTATAGCCAGACTTTTGGAAAGTCATGGTTTTAAGGTGGGAATAATTCCTCAGCCGAATTGGAGAGATAAAGAAAGTTTTAATATATTTGGAAAACCGCGTTTGTCTTTCCTTGTTACAGGCGGAAATATTGATTCTATGGTTAATCATTACAGCGTCGCTAAAAAAAGACGGCAGAAAGACCTTTATTCTCCTGGAGGCATTATGGGTCTAAGACCTGACAGGGCAACTATTGTATATTGTCAGAAAATTAAAGAACTATATAAAGATGTTCCCATTATGATAGGCGGACTTGAGGCAAGTCTTAGAAGACTATCACATTATGATTATTGGGATAATTCAGTAAGAAGGTCTATTCTTTTGGATTCGCAGGCCGATATTCTTATGTATGGAATGGGAGAGCATCAGATTATTGAGCTTGCGGAAAGTCTTGACAGCGGAATACCTGTTAATGAGATAACTTATGTAAGAGGTACGGTTTATAAAACAAAAAATATTAATCATATATATGATGATTATATTTTACTGCCTGAGTACAGAAAATCAAAAACTGATAAAATAACTTATGCTGAAAGTTTTCTTATTCAATATCAAAATACTGACGCTGTTACGGCAAAAATACTAATAGAGCCTTATGGCAGTGAGTATGTTGTTCAGAATAAACCATCTTTACCGCTTTCGGAGTCTGAATTTGATAATTCTTACGCTTTGCCTTATATGAGGACATATCATCCGGTTTATGAAAAAGACGGCGGTATTCCTGCTATTGAAGAGGTTAAATTCAGTATTATATCAAACAGGGGGTGTTTTGGAAACTGTAATTTTTGCGCTTTGGCATTTCATCAGGGCAGGGTTGTTCAGGCAAGAAGTCACAGCTCTATTATAAACGAGGCTAACAAAATTGTATGGGAACCTGATTTTAAGGGGTATATTCACGATGTTGGAGGTCCTACGGCAAATTTTAGATTTCCTGCCTGCGACAAACAGCTCACAAAAGGAGCTTGCAAAGAAAAGCAATGTCTTTTTCCTGCCGCTTGCAAAAATTTAAAAGTAGACCATAAAGATTATCTTAATTTATTAAGAAAAATAAGAGAAGTTCCAAAAGTAAAAAAAGTATTTGTGCGTTCTGGGATAAGGTATGATTATCTTATTTATGACAAAGATGATGAGTTTTTTAAGGAACTTTGCGAATATCATATAAGTGGTCAGCTTAAAGTCGCTCCTGAACATATTTCTCCAAGAGTTCTGGATAAAATGGGAAAGCCGGGAAGAGATGTTTATGAAAAATTTGTTAAAAAATATTATGAAATTAACGGAAAAATCGGGAAAGAACAATATCTTGTGCCTTATTTAATGAGTAGTCACCCGGGATGTGATTTAAAAGCCGCTATAGAGCTTGCAGAATATCTTAGAGATTTAGGATATATGCCAGAACAAGTGCAGGACTTTTATCCTACTCCTGGAACGCTTTCTACTTGTATGTATCATACAGAAGTGGACCCAAGAACTATGAAAAAGGTTTATGTTCCGAAATCACCCCACGAAAAGGCTATGCAAAGAGCTTTGATACAATATAGACTTCCGAAAAATTATAACCTTGTTTATGAGGCTCTTAAAAAAGCGGGCAGAGGCGACCTTATTGGCTTTGACAGGCATTGTCTTATAAGACCTAAAAAAGGCGAAAATTTTTATCCCAAAAAAGACAAAGCTGAAAAAATGACTAAAAAGAAAAGAACTATAAGAAACGTACACTCAAAAAAAAATTAACAGAGCGGCGGAATATTAAAACTATGAAAACAGCAGTAAAATTTAGATTTATCAGTAATTTAAAAATTTGATTTTCCGTGAATTTCATTATACGATTCTTGACCGAATATTGTTTTTATGATATTATAAAAATAAATTAAATTTATATTAAAATTTATTAAGGAGGTAATGTTAATGCTTAGAAAAATTGCGGCTTTTTTTATTTCGGCATCTATGGTATTAAGCAGTTTTACTATTAATTCTGTTTTTGCTGCTGATGAAGAAACCACTCCTGTCGTAAATAACGAAAATATTGGAAAAATCGCTGCGTTTCCAGGGGCTGAGGGTGGTGGAATGTACGCTACAGGGGCAAGAGAAGCTATTGCAAACGGCGATGAAATGGAAGTTTATCATGTTACAAGTCTTAAAGATTCGGGAGCAGGAACTTTCAGAGATGCTGTATCAAAGGGAAACAGAATAGTTGTTTTTGATGTTTCAGGTATAATAGATCTTGAAACAAATATAACTATCGGAGGCGGAAACAAAAATAATGTTACCATTCTCGGTCAGACCGCACCCGGTGACGGAATTTGTTTCAGAGGAAACAATATAAAGGTATCAGGTGAAAATATTATTATGAGATATCTTCGTTTCCGTGTAGGCGATAAACTTGCAAATGGAAGCAATACAAGAACTCAGGACGGACTTGAAGTAGTTGACGATACCACAAACGTAATTATTGACCATTGCAGCGTGACATGGGGAACAGATGAGAATTTAACAGCATATGCTGTTAAAGATGTTACAATTCAGAATTGTATTATCGCTGAGGCTTTAAATCAATCCATTCATTCTAAAGGAGAACATAGCTATGCCGCTATATGGGGAGGTGTAAACCTTAGTGTTCATCACAACATTATTGCTACGCACAGAAGCCGTAACCCTAAAATAGGTACTTCTGAAACTACAGCCATGACGGCAGGATATGAGGACAAAGACACAGTTGTGGATATAAGAAACAATATTATTTACAACTGGGGAGATAAGGCGGGATATGGCTCGGAAAACAGAGCTAAAACAAATATTGTCAATAATGTGTATAAACCTGGACCCGCTACCCCTGAAAATAAAAGAGCAAGAATTTTTGAATTCAGCGTAGGGAAAAAGCACGGTTCAGTTCAGTCGGGAAGCGTTTACGCTGAGGGAAACTTTATAGACGATGATATGGATACGCCTTTGGCAAAATCAAACGCTGCCGCTGTAAATGCTGATAATTTTCAGCCTGATTTAAAAACGGGGGTTTACCCTGACGTTGAAAGTGCGGCAAACGGAGATTGGGAAAGACTTACAGAGCCTGCTGGTACAAAAGAGGGGTATCTCGCAAATTATCCTGTTACTACAACAGACGCAAATACAGCATACGATTATGTCTTAGAAAACGCAGGGGCAAGACTTCCTAAATTTGACCTTGTAGACCAAAGAATTGTCAATAATGTCAAAGACAGAACGGCGCCTAATGGTTCTAAAGGAAGCATAGGTCTTGTGGATTCTCCTATTGACGGTATGCCGGCGGATAAAGCAGGGTATGACGATAGAGGATATCCTGTATTCTCAAATGAAACGAGAGAAAATACTTTTGACAGTGACAATGATGGTATTGCGGATGTATGGGAAGACAAAATGGGACTTGACAAAACAAACCCTAACGATTCTTTAAATATAGGTCCCGGCGGATATACATGGCTTGAGGTTTATGCCGAAAGTATTGGAGAAAAGGAAAGCAATGGAGAAATAACAATTAATTCAGTAACATATAATGAAAGTAAAAAAGCTTATGATGTGGATTATACATATTCAAGCGCACAGGGAAAGACCGGTAAAGCGATTGAGTACTACAGTAATGGGACTATGATTAAAAATGTTGATTTAAGTGGAGGTTCTTTGCCTGCTGATTATAATGTTATAAATCTCCCTGCCGGAGAAAATTATGTTACTGTGAAATTGATTAATTCAGATGATACATACATTTTAAGCAAGGCGATTGTCGTTTATACCAACGGGGCAGATTACAGTGGTGATTTTTCGGCTGTAAATAATGTTTATGAGGAAAACGGAAAAATTTATATGCATTCGTCAAATGGCAATATGTCAAGTCTTGGTAAAAATGATTTGACAGATAATTTTATTTTTGTCGCGAATATTGATAAAATATCGAATCTTTCAAATGATGTGCAGACAGGTGTTTCGATTATATCAGAAAGCGGTGAATATGTAAATATTTATAAAACATATGAAAGCGGTAAAATGGTTTTAAAAATCGGTAAAAATGATAGCAATGATGAAACTGTAAGCGGTATAGATGCGTATAAAGCGAATATGATTAAGGTGTCTAGATTAGGAGACGATATTATAATAGAGGCAGGAGAAAGTGCCGCTTTTCTTAAACAGGTAGCAAAGGTTTCTTATGCAAATGATTTAAAAAGTGGGAAGATTAATGTATCGGCATATGTAGCAACAGCACCTGATACAAAAGAAACTATATCCGCATTTGATAGTATAAGATTTGTAGAAGCCGGACAAATAACACATCCAACGGCAAAAATAATAAATATAAAAAATAATCAGACACTTGAGCTGTCTACAAATGTTGATATTGAGGTTACTCCCGATAGCAAAGCGGAGATAAATGATATTACGGTATTTTTGGGAGAAACAGCTGTAGGAACATTAAAAACGCCAATATCCCAAAAAGGTATGGTTTCTGTTCCAATTAAATTTTCAGGTGCGGCAAAAGGAAGTCTAAGAGTAGTATGTTTTGATAAAAATATTGGAAAAGCTGAAGATACTGTAAACGTTGTTGTTTCTGACAATATCGCTCCATGGAGTCTTGAAACTATTGGAAAAGCTGAGGGTGGAGAACCTGCTTACGTTAGCTATACAAGATTTTATGGTGGAAAAAATGATTTTACTTACAAAATTTATTCTCCTGAAGGAGGAAATATAAGTGGAAATACCGATAAATATGGTTATGTGTATCAAAAATTTAACAATGATATGAGAATGTATTATCGAAGCAGAATCCAAAGCAGTAAAAATTTTGGTATTATGCTGAAAGATAATCTTGATGCTGACGGTATTTCATATTTCTTTGGATGCGAACCTGACGGCGATGGGTATAAATATGTTTTAAAGGCAAGAACAGAGGTAGGCGGAGACTATACAACAATAAGTACGGCAGATTTATCCGGTCCAAACAATTATATAATTGCCGAAAAAGACGGAAATAATTTTAGAATTTACAAAACAGAAAACGGAGATACAGTTTATAAAACAAAAGAACTTTTAGCTGAAACGGAAATTCCTTTTGGCGATGAGTATCTTATGGGATTTGCAGCTACAGAAGGAGCGCCTGATGCAGGGTGGCTGACCCTTGAAAGTATTGAGAGAGGAAATTCACTGTCATATCAATGGAATATGGATTATGGTATGGATTGGTACTGGCAATCTCAGGAAACTGCTATTTTGACTCCTGAATGGACAACTGATGAAGTTGGTGGAAAAGGTACAGGTAAAATGGTTATCTCTACTGATGATAAATATGAGGAAAGATTTGTAATACGTGAATATACAATCAGTGAGGGAACTATTGAAAGTGGCTTTGACGTTTTTATTACCGGTGAAAAAGCGGGTATTGATTTTTATTTGCAGACGGAATCAGGTTCCGCTTATAAAGTTGGGTTTAACAGTGGAGGAGCAATTAATATATATGACACTATTTCTGATAGTACATATAATGCCTTAAATTGGTATTCAGTTAAAATGATTACCAAAATAGGTGAGAATACAGCGGATATTTCTGTTTTTGATGCGGAAGGAAATGTTGTATCAGAGCAGAAAGGTGTTCAGGCAGTTAACTTTACTGATGTAACCAATGAAGAAAAGAAAAAGACACCTATTAATCAAGGATTCTTTATTAAGCCGTTGGAAGAAGAAGAAGGTTCAAGTGGAGTTTATTATATTGATAATATGTATGTTGCATTAAGAGATTCTAAAGGTATTCTTGAAAAAGCTGTTTTGGCAGCTAAAGAACTTAAAGCAAGCGAGTATACTGAAGAATCGTGGAGTATTTTCTCAAAAGCACTTACAGAGGCAGAAACCGTACTTAAAAATGAAAACGCTTCTCCAAATGATATTATGACAGCTTATAATAATCTTACAGACGCTATAGCGTCACTTGAGGAATTAATAGGTGTGACACCAGGAGAACCTGTTATATGGAAATTCTCGGAGGCGCCTTTTGATACCCTTACGTCTGTGACGGCAAATTCGAAATTTTTTGATAATATGCTTGTGTTTGAGGGTAGTTCGCCTATTAACGACAGTAAGAAATCTTGTGATAACATAACATTTACGAGAGAAGTAAGAATTAATACAAGCCATGTAAAAATAAATGTCCCTAATAGATGTGACATAGTCGTATATGCAAGCGGCACAAATAAAAATGCAAGAAATATTGTTATATCCGATGGAACAAATGAAAAGAAGTATTCTGTTAACGGTGACGTTATCGCTGCCGAATATAGCTATGAGGGAAGCGGTGCGGGAATTATAGATATTTATGGTACGGATAATCTTAAATTATACGGAATTAAATATACTCCTTATGTAGTTATTGATAGAAGAAAAACAGGAATTAAAGAATATGACAAAGCTACTGGTATAGCTAAAATCCGTAAAGCGGACGATGGCATTACAAACGCTGTTATGGGTATGATTGTAACAGATGGCAATGGCAGAGTTGTTGAGTTTAAAAAAGAAAATGTTCAATTTACAGGCGATGCTGAACAGGCTGTTAATATCGGAAAACCTTCAGCGGAAGGAAATGTTAAAATATTCCTTTGGGAAAGCACTGAAACTATGAAGCCTATAGGAAAAGCTTTTAAAGCTCAATAATATTATGTTTAAGGAAAGTTATTATAGTCATCAATTTGAAAATGAGCAAAAGGATTTTCCGTCGCTGAACTTGTTTATTTTTCAAGTTGATTGACTATAAATCAGAAATTTTCTTAAAACACTCCTTGTTATTTTATGGCAGGGAGTGTTTTTAAAATTCTTGATAAGCAGTTAAGTTTATGGTATACTTTGTATAAATGGAATTTTTTTTGGGGGTGATTTTTATAAAAACGGTTTTTGTCGCTGTAAACGCTAAATTTATTCATTCTTCGCTTGCTATAAGAAGTATAAAAAAATACTGCGGAAAATTTAATGTTGATATTGAAACAGTGGAATTTACAATAAATAATAGTGAGGAATTTATTTTTTCTGAAATTTATAAAATGAACCCTGATGTTATTGGATTTTCATGTTATATATGGAACATAGAAATGGTTATTAATATTATTTCTGTTCTTAAAAAGATTTTGCCGGATATAACAATTATTTTAGGCGGACCTGAGGTGAGTTATGACTTTGATTATTTATTTCAAAAAGGCGCTGATATTGTTATAATAGGAGAGGGAGAAAAAACTTCTTTGGAGGTAATTTCGTATTTAGATAAAATTTACGATAAAAACGATAATTATTTTGATATATGTGATATTGACGGAATTGCTTTTTATAACGGTGAAAAGGTTGTTGTTACAAAAGCAAGAAAGCCTATTGAACTTGATGAAATACCATTTGTATATGACGATTTATCTATACAAGAACTTTCTAATAAAATAATTTATTATGAGGCGTCAAGAGGCTGTCCTTATAATTGTCAGTATTGTCTTTCATCTGTTGAAAAAGGAGTACGTTTTTTGTCTGAAAAAAGAATTTTTTCTGATTTAAAATTTTTTATTGACAAAAATGTCAGGCAGGTTAAATTTGTTGACAGAACTTTTAACTGTAATAAAAAGCTTGCTGTAGATATATGGAAATTTCTCATTGAAAATGATAACGGTGTAACTAATTTTCATTTTGAGGTTTCAGCGGATATTATTGACAATGATATGATTTCTGTATTTAAAATGGCAAGAAAACAGCTTTTCCAGCTTGAGATAGGGGTGCAGTCAACAAATATGGATACTCTTGACGCTATTAAAAGAAAAACAAATGTTGATGAAATATTTAAAAAGGTTTTAAAAATCAAAAATTTTAAAAATATACATCAGCATCTTGATTTAATAGCCGGACTGCCTTTTGAGGATTATAAATCATTTGGTAAATCTTTTGACGACGTTTATTATGTTTATCCCGAACAAATTCAGCTTGGCTTTTTAAAACTCTTAAAGGGGTCCGGGTTAAGACGAGCTTCAGATAAGTATGGAATTGTTTATAATGAAAAAGCACCTTATGAGGTTTTATTTACGGAAAAAGTTTCATTTGGTGAAATGACGCTGCTTAAACTTATTGCCGAAATGGTTGAGATATATTATAATTCCGGGAAATGTTTGAATACTGTAAAATTTGCTGTAAAATATTTTGAGCGTCCGTTTTTATTTTTTGAGAAGCTCGCTTTGTACTGGACAGATAAAAATTATCACGAGGTTTCTCACAATAAAATGAAACTGTATACAATTATGTATGAATTTTGCTGTTTGTACATTAAAGATATAGAAAGAGTTAAAGATATTTTAAAATTTGATATGTTTTTAAATGATAATGTTAAAAATTTGCCTTATTGGCTTGGGCAGAATGATTTTGAGAATACAAAAGTTTTTGCCAGAAGTTTTTTTGAAAATGAGGATAATGTAAAAAAATATGTTCCTCATCTTATTGAGTTTAATTCAAAGCAGATTGCGAGAATGTGTCATATAGAAAAGTTTAATTACAATGTGGTTTTGGGCAGGGAAACGAATTTTTTTGATTTTCCGAAAAAAGATTGTTTTATTTTATTTGATTACTATGGAAAAAATGATTTAACTGGTAATTGTTTATATTATTATGTTGGAGGAAAAGGATGAAATATAATGTTGAAAATGATGACGCTTTGAAAAAGGCAGAACGATATTTTCCTGACTGTGAAAAGGGTCTTTCTGATACGCAGATAAAAAAAAGGTTTGACGAAGGTCTTTTTAACGTTGAAAGTACGGTGCCTACAAAGACTATTCCTCAAATTATAGCAAGCAATTTATGCACTTTTTTTAATATACTTAATTTTAGTCTGGCTATTATTATCATAATTATAGGAGAATATAAAAACGTTCTGTTTATGGGAGTTGTTTTGAGTAATTTATTAATAGGAGTTATACAGGAAATACGTTCTAAAATTACTATTGACAAGCTTTCTATTATTTCATCGACAAAAGCGGATGTTATAAGAAACGGTGAAAAGATTAAAATTGATATTGAGGAAATTGTTCTTGACGATATTATTGTGTTTGAAAGCGGATATCAAATTACTACTGACTCTATTATAGTAAAAGGAAGCTGTGACGTAAATGAGTCTTTTGTAACGGGAGAGGCAGATGCTATATATAAAAAAGAGGGAGATACTTTACTGGCGGGAAGCTTTATTGTAAGCGGGAAATGTGTTGCCAGAGCGGAGAAGGTAGGAAAATATAATTATGTGTCTATGATTTCAAGCGGAGCTAAATATATTAAAAGAGTTAATTCAGAAATAATGCGTACTCTTAATAAAATTGTAAAAATTATTTCTTTTTTTATAATTCCTCTTGGTATTATTATTGTTTTAAATCAGTTGAATGTTAGTAACAACACTATTAAAGACGCTATTGTTCAAAGTATTGCCGCCATTATTACGATTATTCCCGAGGGACTTATGCTTTTGGCGAGTACTGTACTTGCTGTTGGAGTTGTGCGTCTGTCGAAATTTAAAGTGCTTGTGCAGGAATTATATTGTATAGAAACTTTAGCGAGAGTTGATACGCTATGCCTTGATAAAACAGGTACTCTTACAGAAGGATGTATGGAGGTTATGGATATTTTCATTATTAACAATCAATATGAAAAAATTTTGCCCGATGCTCTTAGCGCTGTTGTAAATTCTCTTGAGGACAATAATCCTACTTTTAATGCCGTAAAGGATAAGTATATGAAAAAAAGCGATTGGAAACCGCTTATATGCTGTCCTTTTTCGAGCAAAGAAAAATGGTCGGGGGTATATTTTGAGAAATATGGTTCTTACATAATGGGAGCCAGTGAATTTATACTTGACAAAATACCGTTTGATATTAAAGAAAAGCTTGATAAATTATCAAAAAACGGAAGAGTTCTTTTAGTCGCTCATTCTGAAAATGAATGTTATCCAAAGAAATTACCCAATAAAATAATACCTATAGCTTTTATTCTCATTCGTGATAAAATAAGAAATGAAGCTAAAAAAACTTTGGAATATTTTAAAGACCAAGGTGTGGATATAAAGGTTATATCAGGAGACAGTGTTGAAACAGTAAAAAGGATAGCCGCGGATACAGGAGTTGACGGTTGGGAAAAGGCTATTGATGCTACTTTGATAAACGAGGAGAATATTGACAGGGTAGTTTCAGACAATGTTGTTTTTGGCAGGGTTACTCCTATTCAAAAAAAAGAGCTTGTAAACGCTTTGCAGAAAAAAGGTCATACAGTAGCTATGACAGGTGATGGGGTGAATGATGTTCTTGCCCTTAAAGAGGCTGATTGCAGTATTGCTATGGCATCAGGAACAGATGCCGCGAGAAATGTTTCTCAGCTTGTTCTGCTAAACTCAAATTTTGATTCTATGCCAAAGGTTGTTGCAGAGGGCAGACGTTCAATAAATAATATCCAAAGGTCGGCTTCTATTGTTATGGTAAGAACGTTATATTCTTTGGGACTAGCTATTGTGTTTATGTTTATTCAGATTGCTTATCCATTTATACCAATTCAGCAAACTATTATTAACGCTGTAAGTTCAGGAATTCCGGGAGTTGTGCTTGCGCTTGAGCCAAATAAAAAAAGAATAAAAGGAGATTTTTTTCAAAACATAATGAAACTCGCTCTGCCGCCATCAGCAGCAGCTTTTATATCAATTATGGGTATAATTATGTTGAAGCATATTTTTGGCGTTAATATTACCGACCAGCAGGTTTCTACCGTATGTGTTTATGTTACGGGATTTATCAGGCTTATGTTTTTATTTAGAGTATGTATTCCTTTTAATTTATTGAGAGGGGCGTTGTTTATGGGAATGGTAGGTATATTTTTGGCAGGAATTTTACTGTTTCCGACATTTTTTGACCTTACGCCGTTTACATTCCCTGGAATTGTTATGACAATCGGGTTTATTATTTTTTCAATTCTTATATTTATAGGAATGACTAAATTTTTTAATAAAAATAATTTATTTTCAAAGGCGGAGCTTTAAAAGAGGTGTTTTTATGAAAATGAAAGAAAAGGTTGATAATGTTTTAAGACTTCTTGATGAAAATTATCCTTTTGAGGATAAATGTTATCTTATTCATGAGAACGAATGGCAGCTTTTAATAGCTACTATATTAAGCGCTCAATGCACAGACGACAGAGTAAATATTGTAACAAAGGATTTGTTTAAAAAATATACCTCGTTAACTGATTTTGCTGGGGCTGATTTTAAAGAGCTTGAACAAGATATTAAAAGTACGGGTTTTTTTAGAAATAAGGCTAAAAATATTATTCTTGCCTGTCGTATGCTTCTTGAAAAATATGGAGGTACAATGCCGTCAGATATTGACGAGCTTGTGAAGATACCTGGCGTAGGAAGAAAAACAGCAAATGTTGTAAGGAGTCATATTTTTAATTTACCTAGTATTGTTGTTGATACACATGTAAAAAGATTTTCTAATAAAATTGGTTTTACAAAAAGTGAAGACCCTGTTAAAATTGAGTTTGAGCTTATGAAAATTTTGCCGGAAGAGCATTGGATAAGATATAATACTCAGGTTATTGCTCACGGAAGAAAAATATGCAAGGCGAGAAAGCCAGATTGTGAGATATGTTCTTTCAGAGAATACTGTGATGAAGTTTTAAAAAATAAATAAAAAATAAATCAGCGGCGGGAAATAATTTTTCACGCCGTTTTTGTATAAAAATTATTTGTTGAGACAAAATATTTTTGAGGTGATTTTTTTGGGAAAGAAGGGCTTGATTTCTTCTGTTATTGGGATTGTGACAGGTTTTGCAAATGGGCTTTTTGGTTCGGGAGGCGGTACTATTGTTGTTCCGGCTATGGAAAAATTCCTGAAAATTGAACCGCACAAAGCTCACGCTACCGCTATTGCTGTTATTTTGCCGTTATCTGTTATAAGTATGTTTATATATCTTAAAAACGGCGGAGTAGATTGGATTAATGTAATTATGGTTTCTTTAGGCGGTATGGCGGGAGGATTTGTAGGAGCTAAGTTGCTGAACAAGGTTTCGGACAAATGGCTTTACAGAATATTTGGAGCGTTTATGATTGCGGCGGCGGTGAAAATGATATTATGATTTTATGGCTTTTTATTATTGGTTTTTTATCGGGAATTATAAGCGGTATGGGAATTGGAGGGGGAACAATTCTTATTCCGGCTCTAAGTATTTTTTTCGATTATGAACAGCATACGGCACAAAATTTTAATCTTATTTATTTTATACCAACAGCGATAATCGCTTTATTTACCCACGCTAAAAGCGGTAATATTCAAAAAAAAGGACTTCTGAAGATTATTTTATTTGGAATTGTAGGAGCTTCTTTAGGCGCGGTATTGGCTATAAATATGGAGGCTGATATTCTTAGAAAGTGCTTTGGAGTGTTTTTATTTATTATGGGTATTTACGAAATATTTAAGAAAAATAAAAAAACAGAAAAAGTCAAGGAAGAACAAGTTGGATATGGAGGACAGTAAAATAAAAATATTAAAAAATTATTTTGCTGTTTTGCCATGTGATTTTTGATTGTATTAACGGAGGTTTTATTTATGGACAGAAACGATTTTGAAAAAATTCTTACGAAATTTAAAATAGCGTCTGTTGATGGGAAAATTGATATCTATACAACAACAAAAGGGCTTAACAGAGAGCAATATAAAGAGCTTTTAATGTGGTTTCCGAGAACTGATATTGACAGACTTGAAAAAGCGTTAGGATAGAATAAAAATTAACCCCCGATTTATTCGGGGGTTATATTATAGCAATTTAAGAATAAGATGAAGAAAAGACAGACCATTTTATTCAATAAGCTTGTTTTAAACCGCTATAATAATGTTTACAAAGGTTTATAACAGGTTTATTTTTGTGAAATTGCTTAAAATATTTAATCACTCATATTTTCTTCTTCTTTTCTTTTGTTTTCTTTTTTTATATTAAGTTCAAGATTTTTACAGAAAAGTATTAGAACGGCGAGTAAAACCACTCCTGCCACAATTAATACATCTGCGAAATTGAAAACAGGAAAGCTATAATATCCCCAAAATGTTATATGAAACATATCCACTACTTTTCCATCTTCCATAAATAGTCTGTCAATGAAATTTCCTATCGCGCCGGATGTTATTAATATAAGAGAAAGTCTTACAAGTCCTGTATTTTTTGTTCTTGGCATTTTTACATAATAAATCCCTATAAGTATTATTACAATAAAAGTAGTTATAAGAAAAAAAACTCTTGCTCCACTCAAAATTCCCCATGCGGCGCCTGGATTTCCTGTGTAAGTCAGATAAAAAAAATTGTCTATTACTTCAAGTTTTCCACCGTGATAAAAATTTAAAACAGTTAAATACTTAATAAACTGGTCAATAATTATAAGTATTATACACGATATAACAGGTAAAATATAAAACATATATAAACTACTCCTTTGTTTAACTATGGAAAAGCTGATTTATAATCAGCTTTTTACTATATATTCTATGGCTTCTAAAATTTCCGAGTCGGAAACATTTTTTTCAGTATAAGCCGACCCAAGTTCTTTTAATAATATGATATTTAATTTATTATTTTTTGTTTTTTTATCAAAAAACATTTGTCTGAATATTTTATCTTTTTCAAAATTTTGTACTTTTACAGGAAGTTCAAAAAACTTAAAAAGTTTTTCGGCAAATTCAAGGTCTGATTGATTAATATATCCTCTGTCTGATGAAAGTTTTAAAGCAGATATCATTCCTATTGCCACACATTCTCCGTGAAGCAGTTCAAAATCTGAAAGAGATTCTATGGAATGCCCGAAAGTATGTCCGAAGTTTAAAATCTCTCGAAGTCCTGTTTCTTTTTCATCTTTGGAAACAACATATGCTTTTGCCTTACATGATGTATATATTACGTGTTTTATTTCATTTGAGGAAAGCTCTTTTATTTTACACATATTGTTTTTAAAATAATCAAGAAAATCCTTATCAGCTATATATCCATATTTTATAGCTTCCGCCATACCTGCCGCAACTTGATTGTAAGGAAGAGTATTTAATGTTTTTACATTTATATAAACAAATTCCGGCTGATAAAAGGAACCTATCATATTTTTGTTTCCGAGAAAATCAACGCCTACTTTACCTCCAACGCTGCTGTCTACCTGTGAGAGTAATGTTGTTGGTATTTGAATGAATTTTATTCCGCGCATATAAGTTGACGCGGCAAATCCTGCCATATCTCCGACAACTCCGCCTCCAAGCGCTATTATGACAGATTTTCTGTCAAGTCCTTTTTCTACGAAAAATTTATAAAAGCCATTTATTTCGTTAAGATTTTTACTTTTTTCTCCTGCTTCAAAAGCGTATTCGGAAACTTCAGCAAAGCATTTTTCAGCTATTTCTTTTATTGTGTCAAGGTAAAGCTCTTTTGTGTTGCTATCGGCTATTATACAGGCTTTTTTTACTGATGTATCAAGCTTGTTAAAAGCTTTTTCAAGCTCGCTGAAATCATCTTTTATATAAATTGGATATTCTGACTGAGATTGTTTTGTTTTTACAAAAAGTGTGTTCATTTTTTATGAAACCTCCTTTTAATTTTTACTGCCTTTGTATGAAATATTATAATAGGGTGTCATTGATTTATTCCATATAAAAATTTTTATCTTGCAGTTTTCTATATTGTTTCCGAGTCTGAGTTTTGCGGATAAATTTTCGGTTTTACTGTTTTTTTCGGTAGTTATTTTCTGAATTTTGAAGTCGATTAATTTATTGTTTTCATAGCTTGCGGTAATAAAAGCCACATTTTTATCACCGTTGTAGTTTATAATGTCTGTATTTATATCAACAATTCCTCCGCTTGTCCAATTATCGCTTATTTGTAAATTATCCGTGCCGTATTTTTCATCGCCTGCTGAAACGTTTATATTATCAACAGCAAAAACGGCGGATGCTGAACCCGGAGATTCAACTGAAAATCTGTTTATTCCAATATTATCGGCATATAAAGTCATAGTGCTGTCAGAATAAATTTTATCTTCGAATAAAACAGAACATTGTTTTTTTATTGTATCAATATCAACCTCAACTGTATACCATTTGTTTTCTTCAAGCTCAGTATCGCCTATTTTAACATAGCTTATTTCAGGCGTCGTATAATTTCTGAACCTTAAATATGGCTTTCTATATGATTCAAAAACAGAAATATCAAATAAATTATTTGATGATAAACCTGAATAATTTGAATCAGCTACTCTGAAAAAAATTGTTTCTCCTGTTGGTTTACTTAAAAAACAAAAATCCTCTTTCAGTTTAATAATACCTTTTTGTTTTTTATCAAATTTGCGGGTAAAACCTAATCTTTTTGTGCTTTCATCATTTATGACAAGGGATTTTGAAAGATTTCCGAAGATATTTTGTTTTATGAAAAAACTGTTGTCATCTGTTTCAGAGTAGGTTGTATAATTTCCATAATTTCCGCTTCCGATATTAAGGCACAGCATATTCTCAAAATCGCCTGTTATTCTTGTTTCTCTGTCTTTAGAGGGAAATAATTTTTCCCAATGACTTTTAAGACTTTCATACTGAGCTTTAATTTCTTCCATACTATGATTTTCATTGAGCATTTGCCTTGATTTTTTCGTTTCATTAATAAAATTATTTAGAGTTTCAATAGAATAAAACATTTGATTTATGGTACCTATTTTGTTTATTTCATTTTCAAGCTTATATTTATAATCTGTTTGTAAATTGTCAATAGCGTTTTTAAGATTGTTAAACGCTGTATCTATTTCTGATTTATCTGAGTTTGGAGCGTCACATATGGCAGAGGCTGACGCAAGGGTGATAAGCATTTCATTAAAGCTGTTTTGTATATATTCGGCTGAGTTTAAATTTTTAGCTTTAGCAATTAATTCTTTAAGATAATATTTATCATCTGTTTCAAGAGAAGAAACAGCCGATTTAATTTCTTCTAAAGCATCGGATATTTCTTTTTCAGACGGATATGGCATACCAGCAATATTTTGAGCGTTTTCAAGAGCCTTTGTAAAATTTATCCAGGAATTTTCATTATACCCATATTTTTTTATCTTTAAATCATTGTACAGTTCTTGAAGAAGCTCTGTTTTGTCATATATTTCAGTATTATCGGGTAAAATTAAATATTCGCCGTATTTTTCAATAGGCATATATCCATCGTCCAAAATTATTACAGCGTCATCAGGGTTATTTTTGTTATAGCCATTTTCATCTTCCCAGTAATCAGGCATACCGTCATTATCGGAATCTAAAGGTTTTTCACTACCGTTTAAAACAGGATAACCGCCTACGTCATCGGGAGAATCAATAAGCCCTAAACCGCTTTTGCTTCCTGTAGGCGCTGTTTTGTTTATAACATTATTTATAACTCTTATATCAACGCTGTCACGAATTTTTGACGCTCCGGCGTATTGTATAACATTGTCATAAGCTTTGTCGGCACTTTGTGTAATAATTGGATAATCGTAAATATATTGGTCGTTTGGTTTTAACTCCCCATTAACATATATACCGTCATATATGTTTTCACATTTTATCCACGAGTTTTCCCAGTAACCTACATTTGTGCCTTTTTTTATGCCAAGCCAATTATCGGCGTTTATACTGTCATCATTCTCTATGTAATTTTTGTCCGCAAACAGAGTAGTAGACCAGCCTATTTTTCCTTTTCCTCCTCCGGCTGTGCCGCCATTTTCAATGAGAGATTGACTTTCTGATTCTGTACCGTTTAAGGTATATATAAGATTTGTTTTGTTTGGCTTTGTAGCCGGTCCTGGTCTGTAATAATTTCCAACCAAATTAACTCTTACGCCATTTTGTCCGCCGTAACCTGGTGAATTGCCCCAATTATATACAACATTATTTCTTACATCAATAAGTCCATCGGTATCAGGGGTATTATTATATGAACTTACGGTGGCACCTGTGCCAATCATGGGATTTCTGTTATTGTGGGTAGATAAGAGATTATGATGAGCGGATGAGTTTATACCTCCCCATATGCCTCCCATACCATGAGCGCCTTTTATATGAATTGAGTTATTCAAACTCTCGGAAATAATACTCCATTGAACAGTAAAATTTTTTACAGCATAAAAAGATAAGCATTCATCTATACTCCACGACATACTGCAATGGTCGATTATAATGTCATGTCCGTAATGAACGGTTACGGTATCTTCTTCTCTGGTTTTAGAACCCATTCTGAAACGAAGGTATCGTAATATTATATTACTTCCTGATATTTTAACACATTCGTTATCTATACTTATGCCATCGCCTGGGGCGGTTTGACCAAGAATTGTGATATTGTCTTTATTTATTGAAAGGGAGTCTTTTAGTTTTATATTGCCGCCAACATCAAAGACAATAATTCTCCCGCCTTTTGAAACAGCGTCTCTTAAAGAGCCTTTTCCACCATCCTCTAAAGTTGTGACATGGTAAATTTCGGGATTTTCCGCTCCCCTTGCTCCTTTTGAATACATTCCGCCGCCTTGAGCGGATGGAAACGCGGCAGTTGAAAGAAGTGAAGAATTTACATTATTATTAGCTGATACCTTTATATTAAAGTAAGTAGTACATAATAATATTATTAAGATTACAAAGGGTATTTTTTTTTGCATAAATATTTCCTCACTTATATAAATTTTAATAACCGAATATACTGTTTAAAGTCAATAAACCATAGCGAAATAATAAAATAATACAATAGTAAGTTTTCTTAAAAATGATACATTTAAGGATTATTTTATTATTTCGCTTAAAAAAGTTTTTGAATTACTATAAAATTTAAGTAGGATTGACAGATGAAAATATATTTTTTAGTTTATTTACTATATAATTTATTTTTGTATATATTTTTCCGCTATTTTATAAAATTCATCTTTATTATACTCAAACCATTGTTCAAATGTTTTGTTTTCAGCCTCAACGGTTTTTCCAAGTTCTATTATAAAATCAGGGATATCTTTTTCAAGTATTACACCAAGGGTTTCAGCAAATCTTTCCTCATTTTGACGTTCAGAACCGTTTATATGAAGGAAAAATGCGGAATGAGGGGTTTTGTCAATAACTTTTACCGCTCCGTGAAAGCCTATTGTCCCTATCTGATGTGTTCCGCAGGAAGAAAGGCAGCCGGAAATATGAATTTTTGGAAGAGTTTTGTTTTTAAAGTTATGTTTTCTTATTTCTTCCGTAAGTTTTTTCAGAAGCCCCTGAGAATCTCTTAATCCAAGCTGACAAATTGAACTTCCTATACAAGCTACAGATGTTTCAAAAATATTTTCGGCGTTATCAGTTAATACTTCTTGGATTTTTTTTATTTCTTCAGCCGTACAGTTTATTATATACAATTCCTCCTCCGGAGAAATTCTTATTTCGGTTTCTTTAAAATCTTTTATTGTATAATAAAGCTTTTTAAAGTTTTCTATTGATGGAGTGCCTCCTATAGGGTGATATCTAAAAGCATAAAGACCTTCTTGTTTTTGTTTTATAATCATATCGGATTCTATATTCTGCGGTATACCGGTTTTAGTTATTTTTTTCGCTGAAACACTTATTTTTAAGTTTTCCTCGGATTTTACTTTATTAAGATTTTTGTTATATTCTTTTATATAATTTTCAGCTCCTAAAACATCTTGCATATATCTTGTTCTTGCTTTCCCTCTGTTCTCATAATTGCCGTGTTCCATAAATGTAAGTATCATAGCTTTAATATAATATAAAATATCTTCAGGTGATATTTTTTTAGCTACGCATAATCCCATTTTTGGATTGTTTCCAAGACCTCCGGCACTGTATACATCGAAAGTATTGTCATTATTTGATACAAACCCTAAATCACGGAAAGTAGCGTGAGTAGTGTTTTTTAGGGAATTTGAAAAACATACCTTTAATTTTCTTGGAAGTTTTACTGAATTTACAAAGGTTAAAAGATATTCAGCAGCTTTTTCAGCATAAGGCATTACATCAAAATTTTCGTTTATTTCAACACCTGAAAGAGGGGAACACATTACGTTTCTTGGAAAATCACCGCCGCCGCCTATTGTTATTATACCGTTTTCAAACGCGGAGTTCATAATTTCACATACAGATGATTTATTTAGATTATGAAGCTGTATTGTTTCACAGGTTGTAAAGTGAATTTTATCAATATTATATTTTTCTATTGTTTCAACAATATATTTAAAAACAGGCATAGTGAGTATTCCGCCTGTCATACGAAGCCTTAACATACTGGCATTTCCGCCCCTTTGTGCATAGCTTCCGTATTTTCCGGAAAAACTTTTATAATCTTTTATACTTAGTTCTTTATTATAAAATTGTTCTGTTTTTTCTTTGAAATCAGAAAGTTCATTTTTAAATTCTTCTAAATATTTTTCCATAGCAATTCTCCAATCTGAAAATTAACGTTTTCAATAATAGATTTATACTATGTATTATAGCAGTTACAGTATATTTTATCAAGGAAAAAATAGGTAGAGTGAAAGAAATAGTTATCAGGTGCGTATGAGTTTATATAAACGGTGTTTATAGTGCTTTATGAAATTTTTACTGTGAAACAGCAAGAGAATTATCTGATGAAAAAATCTCTTGTCAGCCGCCGTCACTCAGATTATTGAACAGGTCTAATTATACAGTTTAGAAAGAAGTCCATTAAGTTTGCCTGTTTATTTTTTTTATAATTTTGCTTTGATTGACAAGTATAGTTTATATGTGTTATTATATAAATATTATGGTGACTTGTAAAATTTTCAAGAAAAAAGAAATCTGATATATACAATTTATAAAAATTTGCAGGGACATTATTTTTTTGTATTAGATATAGTTAGACCTATTTAATAACCTGTAGTATTTGCAGAGTTTTCAATGTGGAAAAAATTGTAAAAGGGTGTTATACAGGTTATTAAACAGGTTCGGTTAATAAAATACTAGACTTCTTTTGAAATTTCACACTTGCACAGATATCTACAAAAAAATATTTAATTCAATACTTATTAATCAGTCGTTTAAAAAGCAAAATGCTTTTCGCTAAAACATTGAATGAAATATTTTTTTATTGGATTTACGTAATTTCATAGTTTCAAAATAAGTTTACTGAAAGGGTGTTGTTTTTGGAATATTGGGATTTATACGATAAAAACAGAAAACCGCTTAATAAGGTTCATCAGAGAGGTATTCCTACGAATGATGACGAATATCATATTGTTGTTTCTATTATTACAATAAATAGTAAAAAGCAAATTCTTGTTACTCACAGAGACCCAAACAAAGAGATTTATCCTAATTTATGGGAGGTTACGGGAGGCTCGGTTATAAGCGGAGAAACGAGCGAGGATGCCGCTTTAAGAGAACTTTTTGAAGAAACAGGAATCAGATGTTCTTCAGACAGAATTAAGAAAATAGCTACCGTTATGGGTACTACAAAAGGCAGATTTTCTTTTGTAGATATTTATATTACAAAAAAAGATATTGAAATTGATGAGCTTACAATGCAGCCGGGAGAAACAACAGAGGCTAAATGGGTTACGATTGAGCAATTTGAGGAAATGGCTAAAATGGGTAAAATCGCGGAATCAGATTTTAAAAGATTTAATTATGTAAAAAATATAGTTGAGGAAAGTATGTAAAGAGGCTTGACGATTGTTTTTTCGGCGCACTTTTACTTATGGACGGATTTTGAACGGTATAATACTGCTGACAGAGATTTTTCTGTTATATTTAGGTTGATTTTCTTGAAATACCCGAAACAGTATTTCAAGAAAATCAGGCCAAGATAAATATAAAAATATTTGTCAATTTGAAAAATTTATGGATTGATATAGAAAAGTTTTATTTCATATTAAAAAGAATAACTATAAATAAAATGTAAACTAAAATATTGGGAGATGAGTTTTTATTTAAGCTTTGCTTTGATAACAGGCATTTTTCATCTATATCGTATATACCATCTTCTTTTATTGACGAGTCATCTTTTTTAGTTATAACTGTATTCATTGCGGCGACTTTAGTGGCAGGATTTTCTGTTTTTTTACTGTTTTTTTCAAAGTTTTTCTGTATATCCATTAATGTCGATATATTTACAAGAGTATCGGTTAATGAGTCTATATCTTTATGTTTTGATTGCTTCATAAAAGGTTTTACCGCTTGTATGAGCTGTATTTCTTTTGATGGGTTTTTCAGATGGTCTTGCTTTTGTATTTTCAGTTCATTCTCAAGTTTTGAAATGTATTTTTGCCTGAACATTTTCTTTATAATCTCAATAGCTTCAGTTAGGTCATTTTGCAGGGAATTACCACTGCTTATTAAATCATTAAGCTCTACTAAATTTTTAATGTCTGACATGAAATTCCTCCTCTTTAATCAATTTTGATATATCTATCATTCCCCAGCCCTGTCTGTTCTGAGGATAATTAAGGTCTACCGCACAGCATTTCAGCGCGTATTTTATATCATCGGGGGTCATTTGCGGATATTTTTCAAGCATAAGCGCTATTGCGCCTGTTATCATAGGAGTAGACATAGATGTTCCGCTTAATTTCATATAATTTTTATCTACGCAGTGTATTTCCTCTTTTTCACCTTTGTACGGAGTAGGGGTCATACATGATATAATATCCGTACCCGGCGCGAGAACGTCAGGCTTTATAATACATTCTTTTGTAGGGCCTCTTCCTGAAAAGTTTATTACGCTGGTTCCGGAAATATTAACAAAATTATTATCATTAGCGGTTCCGACAGTTATTACTTTTTTACTGGTTCCCGGAGATGTTATTGTGCCTGATTTGGGGCCGTTGTTTCCGGCGGCGGTAGTTATTATTATTCCTAAGTCCCATGCCCGTTCTACCGCTTTTACTAAAGGGTCGTCAGAATTTTGCGGTTCTGTTCCTATAGAAAGATTAGCTATTTTTATATTATATTTTTTAGAATTATCTATTATCCATTGTATGCCGGCAAGGACGTCTGAAGAATTGCCGCTTCCTTTATCATTTAATGTTTTTAGTGAAATTATATTTGCCATTGGGGCTATTCCTTTGTATTTTCCATTTGATAAAGTTCCGTTTCCGGCGCATATTCCCGCTACGTGAGTTCCGTGACCGTTATCATCGTAGGGGTCGTTTTTATTGTTTACAAAATCTTTGAAGTAAATAATTCTATCATTTGGAAAAGTAAAATCTTTAAGAGGGGCTATTCCGGTATCAAGAAACGCTATTGTAACATCTTTACCCGTATATCCTTCCTTTTCTGCAAAGTCTGCTTTCAGTATTTTTCTGGCATTATCCATTTGTGCCGTTATTCTTGTATTTTCGTAAACTGATTTAAGCCCATCTAAATTTTTTATTTTGGGAAGGTCTTTTTCATAAAGTTCAACAACGTAGGAGTTTATTGACGGAAGTTCATATTTTACTGTTATTGTTTCATTTAGTATGAGTTCTTTAGCCTGTTTCTTATTACATTCAAGTATAAGCTGAACTTTTTTTTCAGTTTCGGACATTTTGCAAACTCCTTTTAATAAATCTATATACAATGTATGTCGTTTAGTTTGTCTAAGTGACAAATTACAGCCTGTACTATTATTTTTTTTAAAATTAAGTCATTTTTTTCTTTTTTGCTCATAGTATAGTTGTGTAACAATTAATTTTTATTTTTCAGGAGGTTTTATTTATGAATTTTGGTGGAAACAGTTGTATTTGGATTTTACTTATTATTTTGCTTATGCAGGGCGGCTGCGGATTTAACAATGGCGGCGGTTGTGGCTGTGGTGACAGTTCAATGCTCATTTTACTGTTATTTATTATTATGTTTTCAGGAAATGGCATGGGATGCGGAATTTGCGAGGCAAAATAATTTTTGAAAAAATGAACCTCAATTTGTAAAAAAAAATAAGAATTTCCGGAAAAATCCGGAAGTTCTTATTTTTTTACATAATTAATTATCATACGTGAATAATATTTATATCTATTATAATAAAACAATAAAAATTAACTTTAATAGACCTGTTTAAAATTATTGTGATAATGATTTTGATATAACAAATATTTTTGGATGTAAGGAGAATTATACTTATGTATGATAATTTTGAAAAACATTGGAATGGGTTTAACGCGGGTGTATGGTGTGATGAAGTTGACGTGAGAGATTTTATTCAGAAAAATTATACGCCATATGAGGGCGATGATTCCTTTTTATGTCAGGCAACTGACAGAACTAAAAAATTATGGGAAAAAGTCATGGAGCTTATGCGGGAAGAAACAAAAAAAGGCGTACTTGACGCTGAAACAAAAGTTCCTGCAAAAATTATGGCTTACAAAGCCGGTTATATTGATAAAGAACTTGAAAAGATAGTGGGACTTCAGACAGATAAACCTCTTAAAAGAGCAATTATGCCTTTCGGAGGTCTAAGGGTTGTAAAAAAAGCTCTTGAATCATATGGTTATACGCTTGATGACGCTACGGCAGAGATTTTTGAAAAGTATAGAAAAACTCATAATGACGGTGTGTTTGACGCATATAACGAAGAAATAAAAAAGGCAAGACATTCAGGAATTATAACAGGGTTGCCGGATGCCTACGGAAGAGGGCGTATTATTGGGGATTATCGAAGAGTAGCTTTGTATGGAACAGATTTTCTTATTGATAATAAAAAACGTGAGCTTGAGAGTATGTCTCCGCTTAATTTTGATTTTGAAACAATTCTTGTAAGGGAGCAAATGAGTGAGGGAATAAAGGCGCTCTGTGAGCTTAATAAGCTTGGCGAAAGTTATGGATTTGACCTTACAAGACCCGCGGAAAACACTAAAGAAGCTGTTCAATGGACATATTTAGCGTATTTGGGAGCTATAAAAGAGCAGGACGGCGCGGCAATGAGTCTTGGAAGAACTTCGACATTTTTTGACATATATATTGAAAGAGATATAGAAAGAGGTATTCTTACTGAATGTGAGGCTCAGGAAATTATTGATGATTTTGTAATAAAACTCAGAATGGTAAGATTTCTAAGAACTCCCGATTACAATGACCTTTTCTCCGGAGACCCTACATGGGTTACTGAATCTATAGGAGGAATGGGGGAAGATGGCAGAACCCTCGTAACAAAAAACAGTTTTCGTATTTTGCATACGTTAAATAATTTAGGTCCGGCTCCCGAACCGAATATGACGGTTTTATGGTCTGTAAGATTACCGGAAGGATTTAAAGATTTCTGTGCTAAAACATCTATAGAAACAAGCTCGGTTCAATATGAAAACGATGACCTTATGCGCAGGTACTGGGGCGATGACTACGCTATAGCGTGTTGTGTATCGGCAATGAGGATAGGCAAGCAAATGCAGTTTTTTGGAGCAAGGGCAAACCTGGCAAAAGCTCTTCTTTACGCTATAAACGGAGGACGTGATGAAAAAAGCGGAGAGCAAATCGCTCCTATGTTTGAGCCTGTTAGAGCAGAATATCTTGAATACGATGAGGTCATTAAAAAATTTGAGCAAATTACGGGATGGCTTGCAAGAATTTATATGAACAGTCTTAATGTTATTCATTTTATGCATGATAAATATAATTTTGAAAGTCTGCAAATGGCTCTTCACGATAAAGAAATATTGAGAACTCAAGCTTGCGGAATTGCCGGTCTTTCTGTTGTCGCTGATTCTCTTTCTGCTATTAAATACGCTAAAGTAAAAGCTATAAGAAATGATGACGGACTTGTGATTGACTATGAAATTGAGGGAGATTATCCGGCATTTGGAAATAATGATGACAGAGTAGATAAAATTGCCTGTGATATAGTAAAAGGATTTATGGAAAAACTGAAAAAACAAACATCATACAGAAATAGTATGACGACTATGTCAATACTTACAATTACTTCAAATGTTGTTTACGGAAAAAAGACAGGAAGCACACCGGACGGAAGAAAAGCAGGAGAACCGTTCGCGCCGGGAGCTAATCCTATGCATGGAAGAGATAAGAAAGGCGCTGTGGCTTCTCTTAAATCTGTATCAAAATTGCCTTATGAGTATTCACAAGACGGTATATCATATACATTTTCTATTATTCCTCAGGCTCTTGGAAAAACATCTGAAGAAAAAATAAAAAATCTTACGGGAATTATTGACGGATATTTTTATGATGAGGGACATCATATAAATATAAATGTTCTTGAAAGAGAAACTTTGTATGATGCTATGGAACATCCAGAGAAATATCCTCAGCTTACTATACGTATTTCAGGGTATGCCGTTAATTTTATAAAGCTGACAAGGGAACAGCAGCTTGATGTTATAAACAGGACTTTTCACAATGTAGTTTAAGACTTTATTTAAGGGAGTTGCTGCAAATGGCAGTCAATCAACTTGAAAATGAGCTAAAAGTAGGCGAGCTAAAGGTTATTTTTAAGTTGATTGAACAGGTCTGATATATCATTATTTTGTTGTTTTAATGTAGGAGAGATTTTTTATGGAGATTAAAGCTAAAATTCATTCTGTGGAAACGTGCGGAACCGTAGATGGTCCTGGAATAAGATATGTAATATTTTTTAAAGGGTGTCCTTTAAGATGTGTATATTGCCATAATCCTGATACATGGAGCGGTAATAATGCAACTGAAGTTTCTGTTTCTGAATTATTTTCTGAATTGAGAAAATATAAAGAATTTATGAGATTTTCAGGAGGGGGAATAACTGTTACAGGAGGAGAGCCTCTTGTACAAAGCGAATTTATTTTAGAACTTTTTAAACTGTGCAAAAAAGAAAATATTCATACGGCTATTGATACATCAGGAAATGTGTTTAATGAAAAGGTCAAGAGTGTTTTGGAATATACCGACCTTGTACTTTTAGATATAAAAGCTTTTGATGATGAACTGTTTAAAAGCATTACAGGAAAAAATGTCAGAAATACTCTTGATTTTGCTAAGTGGCTTAATAAAAAAGATATTGATACATGGATAAGATTTGTTTTTGTTCCTACAGTAAATGATGATTTTGATGATATATTAAAAATTGCTGAGTATATAAAGGATTTTAAAAATATTTCAAGAGTTGAGGTGCTGCCTTTTCATAAAATGGGTGAATATAAATGGGAAGAGCTTAAACTTGATTATAAGTTAAAAAAAGTTTTACCTCCTTTGGAAAAAGATATTGAAAAAGTTAAAAATATTTTTAGAGAAAAAAATATGGTGGTTGTATAAAAAGATTACGGAATTGATTATTGATACATTGTATAAGTAAAGATTTTGCTAATAGGCTGAAATCTTTACTTATACGAAAATTTATTGATTTTCAGACAGATATATTGATATTTTATTTTCAAAATCATATTTTGAAAATAATGTTTTATATATATCAGAAAGGACGTTTTTTATTTCTTCCTCAGAAAGAGTATTCTCTTTTTTAAAAGGTAAGTAAATTATAATAAAATGTACTCCAAAACATACGCTTGTTATTTTTGTTTTTATAAAACCATTTTTTTTATAAAAATCCGCCCGTCGTTTACGAATAATTTGTTCTTCTTCTGTATCAGAGTAAAAAGGGTCTTCTATTTCTCCTATTATGCCATTTTTAAATGGCTGTAATGATTTTATTAAATTAATTGTTTTGCTTCCTATTCCGCTGTTTCTGAAATTTTTGTTTACCGCGAAAAAATCAAGAAGAGAACAATCAGAATTATTTTTGGAATAGGCAAAAAACATATATGATTTTAATTTATTTTTCTCAAAAAAGCCTTTACACATATAGTAGTTTTTTTCAAGAAGAAAAATTATATGTTCTAAAGTTTTTAGCTCGTCTTTAGGAAAATCATATCTTGTGTATTTATTGTATATTTCACATACTTCTTTTTTTGAAAGAGTTTTTTCTGTTAGTTCTGTTTTCAAATTTCTCATTCCTTTAAAATTTTTGTTAGACTGATGTTTCTATTAATATATGATATATAAAAGGGGATAATCCATTTTGGATTATCCCCAAATTTATTATTTTGCTATAAAAACTTAGCAAATTGTTATAGAAGTCTATTATTTAAAATATCTGTCTAAAAGACCTTTGAAAGCTTTGCCGTGTCTTGCCTCATCTTTACACATTTCATGAACTGTGTCATGAATAGCGTCAAGGTTAGCTGCTTTAGCTCGTGTAGCAAGGTCTTTTTTGCCGGCAGTCGCACCATGTTCAGCGGCAACTCTCATTTCAAGGTTTTTCTTTGTACTGTCGCTTACAACTTCTCCAAGAAGTTCAGCAAATTTAGCAGCATGTTCAGCTTCTTCAAAAGCTATTCTCTTATAGGCTTCAGCAACTTCAGGATATCCTTCTCTGTCAGCTTGACGGCTCATAGCAAGATACATACCGACTTCTGTACATTCACCCATGAAATTTTGTCTTAAATCCTCAACGATTGATTCGTCAACACCTTTTGCTACGCCTATTCTGTGTTCGTCAGCAAATACAAGGTCTCCTGCCTGTTCTTCAAATTTACTTGCCGGAGCACCGCATTGTGGACATTTTTCAGGTGGGCAGTCGCCCTCGTGAACATAACCGCAAATAGTACATACAAATTTTTTCATAATTTAAACCTCCTGAAATATTTATTTTATAAAAATTTAGTAAACAATATTTTTTTATTTGTATTTTTTAGTTGAAATACAATATTTAAGTGTTTTATAAAATAATATCGTTTAAATAGCTTGTACAATATTATTTTGTCTATAGTTGTAATTTATATACCAAATTAAATAATAATAATTATCAACTGATAATTATTATAAGATAAAAGAAGTTAAAAGTCAATAGATTAAGATAAAATTTTATATTTTCTAGTAAATGAAAATTTTACAATAAATTTTTTAATTGTTTATAAAAATCAAAGCTCTATATCCAAAAAAGAATATATAGACGGCAATATATAATTGCCGTCTTTGGTCAAACAAGTTTTATTTATATTAGGGTGTATTTATGAAAGTAAAATTTATTTAAAAAGTTTAAACACCAAACTTCAATGTGCGGAGTAAAGTTTTATAAAAGACGAATATTTGAGGCGTTGCATTTTTCTTTAACGTCATAAGGCCAAACAGAAGGTTGCACTTCACCTATATGAGCTTTTCCAAGCAAAAGCATACATAATCTGGACTGACTTATCTCGCTTCCTATTGTATATGGCAATTCACGGTTTAAAACAGCTTTTTGGAAAGGAAAGTCCGCTCTTTCAAGACATTCTGATTTTTTAAGCTGATATAAAAGGGATTTTTCATCAACTCGTATTCCTAATGATAAAATTTTTACAGGGCAGTTTAAAATGGGAAACCATACAATCAATTTTCCGTTTAAGCTCCAATCATCATAATCCGGAACTATTTCCTCATGTTTTTCACCATCTTCAAAGGTGTCTCCTATTTGCATAAGAAAAACAGCTTTGTATTCTTTGGTTATTTTTTCTTCACGTTCTACAGGTGTGAGAGATGGATACATTTCTTTTATTTTTGATGTTGTTATAAATTTTACTTCACTTGGAAGAAACCTTGTTAAGATAGGATAGACATCATTTATGTAAGATTCAACAATCTTTAAAACTCTAAAAATCTGAGATGCGGAATTTTTTAAAGTATTGAGATTTCTTTCTCCCATAAGAATGATTTTTTCCCATCCCCATTGGTCGATAAATATAGAATGGAGATTATCGGTGGTTTCATTTTGATTTATTGAATTTAAAGTTGTATACATTCCTTCATCATACATAAATTCATATTTTTTTAAAGCGTACCTTTTCCATTTTCTCAATGAATAAATTATGTTTGTATTTTCATCTATTGCTTCGGTGTTAAAAACAACGGGTTGCTCCTTCTCATCAAAAATTTTATTTATATTTTCCTCGTAAGGAAGAAATAGAGGCGATGAAACTTTTTTTAAATCTAATACTTTTACAAATGTTTTTTCAAAACAATCCTTTATTTGATTTACAGCTATTTCCGTTGTTTTTATATCAAGCTTTGGTTTGTAATTTTCTGGAATTATGAGGTTCATCAATTCTCCTCCTTTACATTTTTTTTACAGATTACTATACTTATATATTAATATATTTTTTTATTTTGTACAAGTGATTTAAAAAGATTTTTTATAAATACTTAAAGAAACACTTACTATAATAAAAAATAATAGAATTGTTCGGAAACCGTTAAAATATTATATTATAATATATTTTGTCCATAACAATTCGCAAAATTTTAAGTGCGAAACAATAAAAGAATCTTTTTATATCAGTTTTTATTAAATATTATTTTTTAATTCTTTTATTGTTTCGCTATAAGCAGATTATTTTGCTATAGTAAATCAACTTAAAAATTGAACAAGTTCAGTGGATAAAAATTCTTTTCGCTTTGTTAGTGGCTGGTCGTAAAGCTCCGCTTTGCTGCTCGCCTATGCATCCCAATCAGTCGGTATAGGCTACGGCTACGCTCTTCTTCCACTGCCTTGTGAAAATAATTTTTATCTCGCTTCATTTTGCTCATTTTCAAGTTGATTGACTATAAAATTAAAAACTCATTATTTACTTTCTGAAAAACAAACAGGACGTCCCTCGATTTTTTCAAGATGATTTTCTTTTGGTGAAGGTGAAGAAAGATTGAAATAAATAGTTGAGTCTTTGGTTACGCCAAAATCTTTATTTGAGCCGCTGTCCTGAATTTTATTAAATGCTTCTCTGAACATAGCGTTATGGGCTTCCTCACGGTTTAAAAGAAAATCAATTGTTTCTCTTACATATTTATCCTTGATTTGTCTGTAGAGGTATTCATAAACAACCTTTGCCCTTTGCTCTGAAGCTATATTTGAAAGAAGATCCGCGCAGAGGTCTCCTGTTACCGTAACATAATCAGCAGTCCATGAATATCCGGAAGCGTTTATAAGTCCGGGGCTTAATCCTAGTATTACGTGGGTTTCAATTTCTCCGGCAGAAATTTTTTCGTAATCAACTTTATGACCGTTTAAAAGGTTTATTGTTTGAGCAACCATTTCCATATGACTTAATTCTTCAGCGGCTATATCCATAAATAAATCTTTTATTTCAGGGTCTTTTATACGAAAACTTTGTGCCATATATTGCATTGCCGCTTTTAACTCTCCATTTCCGCCGCCAAGTTGTTCATGTAAAAGAGCCGCGTATTGGGGATTTGGTTTTTCGATTTTTACTTCTTTTAAAAGTTGTTTTTCATGCTTGAACAAATCAAATACCTTCTTCCATAAAAAATATTTTATAGCAATTCGCAAAAATTTTAGTGTAAAATAATATGGGTAGAAAAATATTTTATTAAAGTTTTATCAAACGGCATTTTGTCTTTTAAAAGCCGAAAGTATTAATAAATATTGAATAAAATAGTTTTTTTATCTGTCTATTCCGGAATTGCTGTAATAAACTATAACAAAACAACAAAATAATGAAATTTTATTGTTTTGTTGTTTATGAATTTTACGAATCTCCGTAAAATTCTAAGAAAGCTATGATTAACTTTAAAAAATAATTTAACAAGAACATTTGTGTTTATTTTTATTTATAGTCAATAAATTTAAAAATAAAAATCTTTTTTATTTTTTCAAGTTGACTGTATAACGATAAATATTATTTTATATAATCATATCTTCCCTAAATATAGTTTGTGTTTTTTTTAAAAATATATTATTATAAAATAAGAAAATTTAAAAATTTAGAGGTGTGAAATGAAAATATTATCTTCTGTTCCTAAAAATGATGGTTTTTTTATGCCGGCAGAGTTTGAAAAACATTATGGCTGTATTATAATATGGCCGGAAAGAGCTGATTCATGGCAATATGGCGCTGTTATGGCAAGGAAAGCGTTTACAGAGGTTGCGAAAGCTATAGCGCAATCGGAAAAGGTAACTGTTTTGGCAAGTGATGCGGCTTATGATACCGCAAGAGAAATGCTGCCTGATTATATAAGAGTTGTTGAAATGACAAGCAACGATTCGTGGGCAAGAGATTATGCTCCGACTTTTTTAAAAAATAAAAAAGGAATAATAAGAGGTGTTGACTGGGGATTTAACGCATGGGGAGGTCTTGTGGACGGACTGTATTTTCCATGGGACAAAGATAACAGGATTGCCAGAAAAATATGTGATTTATATGAAACAGATATTTATAATGTTCGGGATTTTATTCTTGAGGGAGGGTCGTTTCACGTTGACGGACAGGGAACGGTTATTACAACAGAAGCATGTCTTTTGAGCAGAGGACGAAATCCTGAAATGACAAAAAATGAAATTGAGGAAAAACTGAAAAATTATATTGGCGCAGAGAAGGTTATATGGCTTAAAAGAGGAATTTATAATGATGAAACAAATGAGCATATAGATAATATATGCGCTTTTGCAGCTCCGGGGGAAGTTGTACTTGCATGGTGTGATGATAAAAATGATCCTCAGTATGAAATGTCAAAGGAATGCCTTGACATTTTAGAAAAAGAAACAGACGCTAAGGGCAGAAAATTTAAAATTTATAAAATTCCCCAGCCCCAGCCTGTTTTTATGACAGACTATGAGTGCGAAGGTCTTATTAATTTTAATGGGGAGCCTACAAGAACAGGAGGAGAAAGACTTGCCGCATCTTATGTCAATTTTTATATATCAAACGGTGCGGTTATTATTCCCGGATTTAATGACGAAAATGATGTAAAGGCAAAAAACATATTTCAAAATATTTTTAAAGACAGAGAAGTAATACAGATTTACGCAAGAGATATTTTAATCGGTGGAGGTAATATCCATTGTATAACTCAGCAAATACCTATATCAAAACAATAGAACGATTTGATAACTTAAGCGGCAGTGATTGATAAGAGATTTTTTCATTAGAAGAAGCTTGATTTTTGCGGTGATATTTCGGAAGTTTTTCAAAAAAATCAGGTAAGGAATATATTTTAGCGAAAGGCGTTTTGTTCTTTAAACACCAAATTAAGAAATATTGAATAAAATAGTTTTTCTTTTCTTCATCTATTTTGAAATTGATGTAAGAAATTTTTTTATTATTTCGTACTATAGTCAATCAACTTAAAAATAAGTAAGTTCGGCGGCTAAAAAGCCTTTTTGCCGTGTTGCCATTGGTCGGCATAGGGAGTTGGCTATGCTCTCCCTCCGCTGCCTTTTTCTCATTTTCAAGTTGATTGACTATAAAGATTTTGAGAATTGTTATAGATAACAAAGATTTATAAGAAAGGCGGATGCTTAAACATGAGAAAAATTAAAATTGCTACTGTCCAAATGAGATGTGGGGAAAATCTTTTTGCTAATATTGAAAAGGCTGTTAAAATGACAGAAGAAGCGGCAAAAAATGGAGCTAATGTTGTTCTTCTTCCTGAGCTTTTTGAAAGTGTTTATTTTTGTCAGGAAAAAAAGTATGAAAATTATGATTTTGCTAAACCCATTAATGAGAATGAGGCAGTTAAAAGATTTAAAATTAAAGCTAAAGAGTTTGATGTGGTTGTTCCTGTAAGTTTTTATGAAAAGGATGAAAATGTTCTTTATAATTCGGTTGCTGTTATTGACGCTGATGGGGAAATATTGGGAGTTTACAGAAAAACACATATTCCGGATGACCATTTTTATCAGGAAAAATTTTATTTTACTCCCGGAAATACAGGATTTAAGGTATGGAATACAAAATTTGGCAAAATAGGGGTGGGAATATGCTGGGATCAGTGGTTTCCTGAATGTGCGAGAGCTATGGCTATTAAAGGGGCGGATATTATTTTATATCCAACGGCTATAGGGTCAGAGCCTGTTTTAAATTGTGACAGTATGCCCCATTGGAGAAGATGCATGCAGGGACATTCCGCGGCTAATGTTATTCCTGTAGCTGCCGCTAACAGAATAGGGGAAGAAAAGGTTTTACCTTGTGAGGGAAATAATATGCAGAGTTCATCTTTATTATTTTATGGTTCTTCTTTTATAACGAATGAAACAGGTGAAATTATATCAAGTGCTTCAAGAAATAAAGAAGAAATATTATACGCAGAGTTTAATCTTGATGAAATAAAGAATATGAGAATGAGCTGGGGTATTTTTAGAGACAGACGCCCAAAATGCTATAAGGATATTATTATATAACATACCTGTTTAATAATCTTCGTGATAACGATTGACAAAAAAATATTTTGTCAATCATTATCACAAAGGTTATTGAGCAGGTCTAGATTAAGATGTTTTGGCGAAGATGTGGAAGTATAGTCAATCAACTTGAAAATGAAAAAAAGGCGGCGGAGGGAGAGCATAGCCGAATGTCTATGCCGACCGACGGCAACAAGGCAAAAAGGATTTTTTGCCGCCGAACTTACTTATTTTTAAGTTGATTGACCATATTGTAAAAATATGTGAAATTGTATTAAAAAGATTTATTTTTGCACTATTTTCGGAATATAAATTTATATGTAAAATGATTTATATGTGTTAATTTAGGTATTGCTATAAAATAAATATTTTGCTATAATTAATCTAAAAAGAAATAAAAATTTTGGGCAAATATTATATTTGTAAATAATATTAAAGTTTGGCCTCAGAAAAGGAGAATGATAACATGAAAAAAGATAAGTCTATTCGTAAACAAATTTTATCAGGATACAGTAGAATTATTATAATTATGTTTTTGTTGGTTGTGCTTTCTATGATTTCACTAATCCGAATTAATATTGACTATCAGGTTGTTTCACACAACTGGAGCAATCAGGTAAGCACACAGACGGCTCTGGCTAAACATTATGAATGGTTGGAGCAGCTTAGCGAAAGTATACAGAACAGAACGGAATTTAAAGGGAGTCTGGACCATAACACATGTGTGCTTGGACAATGGATTTTAGGAACGAATGATGACGACCTTTCAGATTATGTAATTGAAAGCGCTATAAACGATATTCAAATTCCTCATGAAAAAATGCATGCTTTAGCATCAGAGATTTTGGAACTTGCTAAAACAAATAAAGATTTAGCGTATGAAAGATACACAAATGAAGTTAAACCTTTTGTAAATGAAGTTATTGAAGGATTAGGTAAGATTACTTCTCAGTATCGAAATATTGCCGGCGAGGCGTCAGAAGACCTTGAAAGTCTTATAGTAATTATGATTATTATATGCGTTTTGTGTGCTTTGGCAGGATTTGTGATAGCAATATTATATGGCGCTCGTTCGGCAAACCAGGTTTCTGGATTGATTACTTCAGTAGCTGAATGGTCAAAGAAACTTTCGGAAGGTGCTGATAAAATTGAATTTGATGGTGATATGCTTGATGGTAACCAAAACAATGAAATTGGTGAAATGATTAACTCTTTTCAGAAAATGGTTGACAGTATTCATGAAAATGTACAGGTAATTCAGAGGCTTGCACAAGGAGATATGACGGTATATGTAAATATTCGTTCTAAAGAAGATGTACTTGGAACTAATCTTTATCATCTTGTACAGTCTAACGATTTTGTGTTTGCTAAAATTATTAAAATAGGTTTATCTGTAGCTTCAGGGTCGCATCATATCGCTAACGCAAGCAAAAGACTTGCGGAAACGGCAGCTAAACAGGCTTCAGCTGTGCAAGAACTTAACAACTCAACAGAAGAAACAAAAAAACTTGTAAAACAAAGCACTGAACACTTAGAACAAGCAACTGAGCTTTCAATATCAATTAGAAAAGACGTACAAAACAGCAATGATAAAATGGGATTACTTGCTGAGTCGGTTGCGGAGATTGATAAGTCATCTAAAAAAATTGCAAGTGTTATTAAATTAATTGAGGATATTGCTTTTCAGACTAATATTCTTGCGTTGAATGCCACAATAGAGGCTGTACGCGCGGGAGAGGCTGGAAAAGGGTTTGCGGTTGTTGCTGATGAAGTGCGTGAACTTGCTCTTAAAAGTTCTGAAGCTGCTAATGAGAGTAAAAGTTTGATTGAGGCTACAATTAAAGCAACTAAAGAGGGCAGTAAAAATAGTTCTGAGGCATTTAAAACATTCAAGCATATTGTTGATGACCTTGACCGCATTACAGATATGGTTTCCAGTATTTCAAGCTTTTCAGGAAAACAAGAGAATGCTATTGAACATATACATACTCAGGTTGAATTGATTAATGACTCAATTAAAGCGAATGTTTTAGCAAGTGAGGAAACGGCTAACGCAAGCAATGGTATGAAAGAAAACGCTAAACTTCTTGAAGAGGAAATGCGCCAGTTTAATCTTCGTCAAAGGGAAATGGGTCGCGCGTATATTCCGCCTGAAAAACGTGATGATAAAGAATTTATAGCGGAAGCTAACGAAAATTATCAGAGAGCTCTCCGTGATAACGCAGAAATAGTTCGTCAGAGAGAAAAATTTGTTTAGATTAGTAAATTAAAATTTTTATTTTATATATGATGTGAAAAAAATCCCTATGCAATTTGCATAGGGATTTTTGCTGTTTTTTCATCATCTCATCTGTAGTAAACAACAACAGGTTCACCGATTTGCATTATTTCACGTGCTTTTTTAGCTGTTCCTGAAGGAAGATTTACACAACCGTGAGAACCGTATCCGGCTTTCCATCTGGCAAGACCAAAAGATGGCTGCCATGAGGCGTCATGCAATCCGCATCCTTGTGAAAAATGAGCCCAGTAATTTACCCAAACATCCCATGTAGGTCCTTTAAGTCTTGTTCTTCCGGTATTACATTTTAAAGACCAAACTCCAGCCGGAGTGGGAGTACTTTTCTTTCCTGTAACGCAGTAGTCTGACAATACGCATTTACCGTCTTTAAACCAATGAACAGTTTGATTTGATAAATCAATTTCAATATATGTACCGCCTATATCATTTCCGTGAATAGTCTGTGAACCGGCAAAAGCTTTTTTAGAAGATTTATAAGATAAAGTTACATCTTTAAAGTTTATAAGACTATTGTATACGGTTGCTGTAAGACCTGTCATATCAACATTCCAGCCATAATCGCCGACAGGAACTTTTACTATAACGCCATCGTGGGTTTTAAAATTACGGGAATAAGGCGCTGTATTATATGTTTCCATTATTCTCGCACAATATGCCCATACTTTATTATAGTCAATGGCTCCTGTATTGAAATCTGTAAAATATGCTATATCGTGGGCAGTAATAGGTTTCTTTATATTATCAATGTTAATAAGGATTTTTGTTTTAAGATTTTTATTAAGCCTGTCCAGATGCGACTGCATATTTTCACTTATTACATAACCTTGCGGGACTGAGAACATATCTGTATCCGAATTAAAAAATATATCTTTTACAGCGGCGACTGTCTGTTCTTCTGTTGGAGGTTCAACAATAATATCTGTAATTGGCTCGCTTGTATACTGTGTAGTATTTTCTGACGATTCGGTAGCAGATTGAGTAGTACTTTCCGTTGACGGTTCTGCAACAGACTGGGTAGTACTTTCCGTTGATGGTTCTGTAACAGGTTGAGTAGTGTTTTCTGTTGACGGTTCTGTTGTAACTTGGGTAGTTGTTTCAGTGATAATTCCGGTGGTACTTTCAGTCAGTGTTTCTGATGCCTTTATTTTTTTTATAAAAGAAATTGATGAAACTTTAATATTATGCTCATTGGAATCTGTAGCACTGGCATAACATACATTTGAAGAAAGCATAGCGACAGAAAGAATTATTACTGCGAATTTTTTCATAAAATCGCTCCTCTTAAAAATATTATACATAATAATTATGAAAATTTTAATTTAATTCTCATAATACAAATAAATTGGTTTATAGAGAAACCTATTCTAACAAAAACCATATTTATATTATATTTGAAAAAGATTTATTTGTCAATCACGACGATTTGTCTTATATGGAAATTATAGTAATTCGCAAAATTTTCAGCAAGAAATAATAGTTACGTTTATAAAAGAATTTATTGATATATCAGATTTATTAAATTTTGATTTTTTATTCTTTGATTGTTTAGCTATGAGTTATTCGATATTTCTTTATATCATAAATGTTTATAAATTTTAGTTTTTAAATAAATTTTTTCTTTACATTTTAAAGTTTTTTGAGTATAATTAAAAGATAAAAATATTATGGAGGGATTTTATTATGATATTTTGTAAAAAATGCGGTAATGAAATCGCGGATGGCGAAACTATATGCGGCAAATGCGGTGAAACTGTTCAGGCTGACGAGGAAACTGATTTTCAGACGCGGGAAAATGACGAGCCTTTAAATATAGATGACTCTGAAACTACGAATGATTCTGAAACTACAAATATTTCTGAGGAAAATCAAAATGAAGGTTTTGATAACTCTGAGGAAAATAAATTTGTTGAGGATAATCTTTCACCTAAAAAAACAACATCTGCTGTTAAAGGCGTATTTTTAGGTGTTATTGGTGTGATTATTGCGGGAATTATTATTGCTGTCGCTGTAAATATATATAACAGTTCACCTGAGCGTATTCTTGAAAAAGTAATAAACAGTAAGAGCTTGGAAACAGAAACTTCCGAAGGCGGAGCAGAAAATGCAATCAGCAATTTTGATAAATATATTGTTAAAAAAGGTTATACGGTATCAAAATATGCTTTTGTTGATATTTTAAATAATGATGGTAAAAAAGAAATTATTTTCCAAGTTAATGATAATTCAGACGGTATTATGAAAACCAATTTATATATTGGTATGGAAGATTCTAAAACAGGTGAATATAAAATAGGTAAATTTCAGAATATTGGCGGAGAATTTGTCGAGAATATTGAAATATTTAAAAATACAGGCAGTGAAAACGGTATGTGTATTTCAGTAAAATCTATTTCTGAACCTAAACAGGAATATATGGATGCTATTAAAAATGTTGTGGGTATTGATGACGAAGAGTATATAAAACAGATACTTGACGGAATATGTGGCAGAGAAGAATATCACGTTTTTAATATGATTGATTATTCTTTTCAGAATTATAGTGAAAAAATATCCGAGTTAAACGAATGTGATTTTATGGTTGCTCTTAGTCCGTATGAAATAATTTCAAAGGAAAAAGATATGGCTCAAGATGGTTTTTCTTATCAGCATATTAAGGCTGAGGAATATTTAAAAAATAATATGAATGGATTAAATTCTCAAAATACACCGGATTATTCCATTTCAGAAGAGGAATATAATAAATATATTGAGGAATTTAAGGAAGGGAAAGAGGCTATTGAAACTTTTGATTTTCCTGAAAATATAATTGATGAAAGAAAGAAAAATATTGAAAATGATTTAGAGGACAGTTCAGAGGCAGAAACTCAGGAAACGGATACGATTGTTTCCGAGCAATAGAAAAAATAAGATGTAATTTTATTTACAAGGCACTGTTTTACGGTGCCTTGTATAAATTTAATGATAATTGGGCGGTTAATTATGGAAGGTTACAGAGAAAAATTAAACAAACATAAAAGAATAGTCGTTAAAGTTGGTACAACATCACTTACTTATAAAAACGGACGTATGGATTTGAAAAAAATTGAAAATCTTGCGTGGGTTCTTACAGACTTAAAAAACAGGGGAAAGGATATTATACTTGTTTCTTCTGGTGCGATTGCTGTAGGGGCAGACAGGCTTGGACTTTCTGAACGTCCGAGAAATATTGTGGGAAAACAAGCGGCATCTGCAGTTGGACAAGCTGTATTAATGCAGATATATCAAAGATTTTTTATGGAGTATAATCAGAAAGTTGCTCAGATTTTAATTACAAAGGGTATTTTTGACCATGAAATTAAAAGAAGGAATGCCAGAAATACTATGGAAGAGTTAATTAAATTAGGTGTTATTCCCATTGTAAATGAAAATGATACCGTAGCTATAGAAGAGCTTAATGAATTTAGTGATAATGATACTCTCTCTGCTTATGTGGCAAAGCTTATAGGCAGTGATTTACTTATTATTCTGTCAGATATTGACGGTATGTACAAGAAAGATCCTAATATTAACGAGAATGCTGAAATTATCCATACGGTTTTTGGAGTTGATGATGATATATACAGTATTGCCGGTGGGTCAAACTCTGCGCTCGGCACAGGCGGAATGATTACAAAAGTTAAGGCTGCAAAATTTGTAAATGACAGCGGTATTGATATGATAATAGCTTCAGGAGAAAAACCGGAGATAATTTTTGATATTATAGACGGAAAAGAAATAGGAACTTTATTTTTGGCAGAAAAGGATATAGATAAGGAAAACAAAAGAAATAAAAAATTAAAGGGCTGAATTTTTATTTTTGATATTGACAAGGTTGTATCTTATGAACAAAAAAGAAATGAGAAAAATTTATATGAAAAAAAGAAATTCCTTTTCATATAAAGAAATTTTTGAGAAAAGTAAAAAAATATGTGATATTTTTTTTAGTATGGATATCTATGGAAAGTCAGAAAAAATTTTTACATATGTTAATTATAAGTCGGAATTTGTTTCATCTATTATTATAAAAAAGGCTTTATTTGATGGGAAGATAGTTTGTGTTCCAGTTATGTCTGGGAAAAAAAGAGAAATGTTCTTTGTTGAGATAAAAAGTTTTGATGATTTATCAAAAAATAAACAAGGAATACTTGAACCTATGTTAAATTTTTCTAAGGTCTTAAAACCGGATTCAAAAACAGTTATGGTTATTCCGGCGCTTATTTTTGACAGAAACGGTTATAGGCTTGGTTATGGTGGAGGATTTTATGACCAATATTTGAGTAAGAACAAAAGTTCTTTTAATATTGGGTTTGCGTTTGATTTTCAGATTATAGACGAAATTGTTCACGATGAATATGATATTCCGGTTGACGCAATATTATCTGAAAATGAGTATATATGTTTTAAAAAAGATAAATTTTTTTAAGTATTGTTTTGTAAACAGGAGGGGTTATTTATGAATATAAGTCAAATTGGAGAAAAAGCTAAAAAGGCATCGTTGGATATGTCAAAAATATCTTCAGCTCAAAAAAATGAGATTTTAAAATTATCGGCAGACGCTCTTATTAAAAATGCAGATTATATTCTCGAAGAAAATAAAAAAGATATTAAGGCGGCAGAGATTAATGGTATATCAAAGGTTATGCTGGAAAGGCTTACTTTGACGAAAAAAAGAATTGAGGATATGGCAGACGGTCTTTTACAGCTCACTAAGCTTGACGACCCTGTCGGTGAGATTAGTGATATGAAAACTCTACCGAATGGTTTAAGAATAGGGAAAAAAAGAGTTCCTATAGGTGTAATAGGGATGATTTATGAGGCAAGACCAAATGTTACATCGGACGCATTTGGTCTTTGTTTTAAAGCTGGGAATTGTGTTATTTTAAGAGGAGGAAAAGAAGCCATAAATTCCAATAAGGCTATTATAAAAACCTTTAAAGATGCTTTCAGCGGTATTATTAATTCGGATATTGTTCAGCTTATTGAGGATACGAGCAGAGAATCTTCAGTTGCTATGATGAAAATGAAAGACTATATTGATGTTCTCATTCCAAGAGGCGGAGCAGGTCTTATTAAAACTGTTGTTGAAAACAGTATTATTCCGGTTATTGAAACAGGAGTGGGAAATTGTCATATTTATGTTGATGAGACTGCCGTTATTGGCGATGCCGTAAATATTATTGTCAACGCTAAAGCTCAGCGTCCGAGTGTCTGTAACGCTTGCGAAACTTTACTTGTACACAGAGATATAGCAAATAAGTATTTACCTTTAGCTGTTAAAGCTCTCCGTGAGGAAAATGTTGAAGTACGAGGGGATGAAAAAGTGGCTCAAATTATTCCGGATATTATTTTAGCTACTGAAAATGATTGGGCAACGGAATATCTTGATTATATCTTAGCTGTAAAAGTGGTTGATAATATTAATGACGCTATATCTCATATTCAAAAATATTCAACGGGTCATTCAGAAGCTATTGTTACACAGAATTATACTAACGCTGAAAGATTTATTGATGAAATTGATTCCGCTGCCGTATATGTAAATGCTTCAACCAGATTTACAGACGGAAATGAGTTTGGATTTGGGACAGAAATCGGTATAAGTACACAAAAACTTCACGCAAGAGGTCCTATGGGACTTAAAGCTATTACTACTACAAAATATATTATTTATGGTAATGGACAAATAAGAAAATAATATGTATATAATATTCTTCTAAAAATAAAAGCAATACCACAAAGTTTAAATCAAAAATAGTTTGTTAAAGGCATAAAAATAAATTATGTTTTTTTAGAATATTTTTGATATTACATCTGTGGTATTGCTTTTGTTCTTTTTTGAATATAATTTATGATATTCTCATATAGTTTTAATAGCTATTTTTTAGGAGGGCAATTCGGTGAAAGCTTATATTGAAAAAAGAGCTGTTGAAATTGCTGAGTTCATTGTGAGAAGTAATGCGACTGTAAGAGAAACGGCAAAAAAGTTTGGGATAAGCAAATCTACTGTACACAAAGATATAACCGAACGTCTTTTAAAGATTGATACATCTCTTGCGAAAAAGGCAAGAAGGGTTCTCGAAGTTAATAAATCTGAAAGACATATAAGAGGCGGAATGGCTACAAGGAAAAAATATCTTGGCAAATAAATTATGTTATTTATGAGATTGTTTTGCTATGATTAAGTATTTTAAACTATATCTGAAAACTTACAATCAGAAAATTTTTAAAATAAAAAGTTATTATATGTAAAAATAAAACCTTGTCTGTAATAATTATATTATGAACGGGGTTTTATTTTTATAATAGACATGTTTAAAACTACCATGATAACGATTGAAAAAAGATTTTTTTGTCAATAGAAGAAGTTTGTTTTCGCAGGAATTTTTAAAGTATTTCAATAAAATTGGACAAGATAGGCTGAAAAAGATTTGTCAAACGTTATAGTTAATCAATTCGAAAAAGAGCAAAAAAAGGCGAGCAGAAAATTATTTTTACAAGACGGCGGATATAGCAACAGTCATATGCCAACTGACGACAACGCGGTAAAAAAGGATTTTCTGTTGCTGAACTTGTTCATTTTTCAAGTTGATTGACTATAAACGGATTGTACTAATTGTAATGTCTTTATATTTATATTGTTTTTCTGTTTTTACAGGCTTTAGAAATCAAATTATCAAGTTCATATAACCTTGACTCAATTTTTTCAATTATTGATTTTTTTGGCTTTGTTTCAGGGTGTTTAGGCACAAAAACAGTACAGCAATCCTCATAAGGCTGTATTGATATTTCAAAAGTATCTATTTTTTTTGCTAAGTCAACTATTTCCTGCTTGTCAAATCCGCATAACGGTCGCAGTATGGTAAGTTCTTTTGCCGCTGAATTTATAGAGTTTATTGCCTGCATTGTTTGGCTTGCGACTTGTCCTATGCTGTCGCCGGTTACAAGGGCAAGAGAGTTAGTTTCAAGAGCAATTTTTTCAGCGGTTTTTATCATTGCTCTTTTAAGAAAAATTGTTATTTTTTCAGGAGGCACATTATTATATAAATAGTGCTGTACTTCTGTAAAAGGAACTATATAAAGATTAAATTTTCCTGTATATAATGAAAGTTTTTCGGCTAAATCAATAACTTTTTGTCTTGCGCGTTCGGAAGTATGAGGAGGACTGTCAAAATATACAGCGTCTATTTCAACACCTCTTTTTGCTGTCATAAACGCCGCGACAGGGCTGTCTATGCCTCCTGACATTAAAACTGTTGCTTTTCCTGAAGTTCCCATAGGGAGTCCACCGAAACCTTTTATCAGAGATGAATAAATATAGGCGCTGTTTCTAAGTTCAACCATTAATGTTATATCAGGATTATGCACGTCAACAGAAAGACCATCCATTCCATGAAGAATAAATCCTCCTACATCCGCTGAAATTTCTCTTGAGTCAAGAGGAAATTTTTTATCAGAGCGTTTTGTTTCTACTTTAAATGTAAGTGTTTTTCCACTGTAATTTTTTTTCATATAGCGAAGAGCGGAATTTCTTATATTTTCAATTGTTTTTTCTCTAAGCTCAATTCCAGGGCAAACTGCCACAACTCCAAGAATATTGACAATTTTGGGAATTACCTCGTCATAATCAAAGTTTCCGGTTTCACATTTTACAAGAAGTCGTCCTTGTTCTTTATAGACTTTGTAATCGTCTAAATACTCAAGGTTTTTTATTATTATTCGTATAAGTTGGTTTTCAACCAAATATCTGTTTTTTCCTCTCATGGCTATTTCGCCGTATTTTACAAGTAATATGTTTTCCATAAAAACCTCCTTAATTTTGACATAATCGGCATTTGTTACAATTGTCTGTACTGTCTTAGAAAGGGTACAATTTTTAAAAGAGCGGCAATACATTTTTCACTTTCTTCTATAGTATTTTCATCTGAAAAACTGAAACGAACGGAGTTTTCTCCCATACCGCCTATAATATCCACTGTTCCTGTATGTTTTTTATGATTGCTTGTACAGGCTGAACCTGTCGATACATAAATATTTTCGGATTCTAAAGAATGAAGCAGAACTTCTCCTTTTATATTTTGAAAGCTCATATTTAAAATATAAGCACTACTGTTTATTTCATCTCCGTTGATATAAATATCGGGAAGTAAGTTTTTAATTTCTTTAAGCTTGTTTTTTACAGACAAAACTTTTTCATAGTTTTTTGATATATTTTTGTTCATATTTTCAGCAGCGACAGCAAAGCCGGCTATTCCGGGAACATTTTCCGTACCGGACCGAATACCGTTTTGCTGTTTACCGCCTATAAAAACAGGTTCGATACGAGTTCCTTTTTTTATGAACAGAGCTCCTGCTCCTTTTGGACCGTGAATTTTATGACTGCTTAACGTAATTAAATCAGCGTATTTTGAGTTTATTGGATATTTGCAAAAAGATTGTACACAGTCTGTATGAAAATATGTTTTTTTATTTTTTGATTTTATAACTTCATATATTTTTTTTATATCGTTTATTGTACCGATTTCATTGTTTATATGCATTACACTTACTAAAATAGTTTTATCCGTAATTTCATTTTCAAGCTGGGATATATCTATAACGCCTTTTTTATCCGTATTGATATATGAAATGTTGTATCCGAAATTTTCAAGTTTTTTATAGACTTCTAAAACAGATGGATGTTCTGTTTTATTAACAATAAGGTGATTACTTGTTTTTTTATGAGCGGAAGCTATACCTAAAATAGCGAGATTATTTGCTTCTGTTCCTCCGGAAGTAAAAAATATTTCACTATCATTTGCTTTTATTATTTTTGCGATTATTTTTTTTGAGTCAATAATTTCTTTTTCGGCGGAAAAGCCAAAACTATGGAGAGAAGAGGGGTTTCCATACTCTTTATTCATTATATAAGTCATTTTTTCTATTACACTCTGTCCTACTTTAGTTGTTGAAGAGTTATCAAAATATATCAATTTAAACCCTCCAGTTCATAAAGCAGAATTACGCTTGTCACAAGTCCTGCGGTTTCTGTACGCAGAATTCTCCGTCCAAGGCTTACAGCTGTAATATTGTTTTCTCTGCATAAATTTATTTCGCTTTTGGAAAAGCCCCCCTCAGGACCTATAAAAACACCTATTGATTTACCTCTGAATTTTGTTATAAATTCTTTTATACTTATATCACGTTCATTTTCATAAGGTATTATTGAACTGTCAAACTGTTTTGAGTGTTTGACAGCTTCTTTGAAAGTTATAATTTTATCAATATGAGGAATTTTTCCTCTGCCGCATTGTTTTGCCGCTGCCTCGGCTATTTTATTCCAGCGGCTGTTTTTCTTTTCAGCTTTTTCACCTATCTTTACAACTGTATTTTCTGTTATTACAGGAACAATTCTATCTACTCCTATTTCTATACATTTTTGTATTACAAGTTCCATTTTGTCACCTTTGGGCAAACTTTGATATAATGTGATTTTAATTTCTGGTTCATTTTCATTTTCATATTTTTTTATAATCTCAGCAAGAACCTGTTTTTTATTTATACCTATAAGACGGCATAAATAGTCTGTTCCAAAACCATCGCATATTATTATTTCCTCATCAATTTTAGCCCGTAAAACAGTGGCTATATGTTTAGCGTCATCGCCTGTAATTTCTATATTTTTTTCGCCTATGCTATTTTTATCAACAAAAAATTTAGGCATAATATCACTCCTGTACTTTTGTATCTACAACAATTCAGGTATATATAGAAAAAATATTTTGTTCAAAATTTCAGCGAAAGGCATTTTACTTTTTAAACACCGAAAGCGATAAGAAATATTAAATAAAATAGTTTTTCTTTTATTCTTTTATTTTGGAATTGTTGTATGTCAAAATAATTTTACTTTTCGCCGCGATTTATTTTTGATATAACACATACCCATTCTTCTTTATACTCTATATCTATAATATCAAAACCATTAGATATAAGAGATGTTTTTACATCATCTACCTTATCTTTTATTATTCCTGAAGAAATAAAAATTCCATCATTTTTAATCGCTTTTTTTACTATGGGAGTCATTACTATTATTATATCTGCTATTATATTAGCTGTTATTACATCATATTTTTTATAGCCCATTTTATCTTGTATTTCTTTACTATCTATAATATTTCCTGACGTAACATAATATCTGTCTTTTCCTATCCCATTTAAAGCCGCGTTTTCATAAGCTGTTTTTACGGCATTCGAATCAATATCTATAGCGTTGGCATGTTTAGCTCCTAAAAGAAGAGCTACTATTGAGAGTATTCCGCTTCCGCATCCGAGGTCAAGAATTTCACTATCTGTTTTTACATATTTTTCAAGATTTATCATACAAAGCTGTGTTGTTTGATGCATTCCTGTGCCAAAAACGTGTCCCGGGTTTATATTAAATACGATTCTGTTTTCAGGATTTTTAATTTTTTCCCATTCGGGTTTTACCAAAAGTTTATTGCCGACATTAAAAGGTTTATAAAATTCTTTCCATTTGTCAAGCCAGTCTTTGTCATTTGTATTTGTAAGCTCATAAGTAAGCTTTCCAAGATTCAGCCCTGTATCTGAATTTTTAAGACGTGCAAGTCCTTCTTTTATATTCATTAAAATATCCATACCATAAGGATTGTTGCTTACATAGACAATAAGTCTTGTATCTTCCCTTTCTTTATTTAAAAGATCTTCATCTACATAATCCCAATATGTGGAGGAGGTGGTAATAAATTGTTTAAGCTCATCATCATCCTCAACCTGTATGCCTGTTATACCTGTTTCTAAAAGCATTGCCGTAAGAGGCTCTATGCCTTCAGAAGAAGTATATATTTTAACTTCAACCCATTCCATTTATATAACCTCCGATAATAAAAAATTAATCGCCTTTTATAACAATTTGCAAGACTGTTAATGTAAAACAATAAAATAATTCCATGATACATCAGATTTTCCTGAGTTTAATTGTTTAGCGGTAGTTTAAAAATGCTATTATCATAAACTTTCATTATTTTATTATTTTGATATATTAGACCTGTTTAATAACCTCCGTGGTGCCACTTGACATACCTTTTTCCACCATACTTTGTCTGATTTTTTTGAAATACCGCTGTGTGCGAGTATTCCTGCAAAAATCAGGCTTCGTCTGGCGAAAAAATCTCTTGTCAATCGTCACCATTTAGGTTATTAAACAGGTCTATTTTTTAAACTGTACCCTTTGTCAAGGACATTTTTAAAATTTAGATATAGGGAACATTATTTCGACTCATTTATAACTTCACTCAAAGGATATACTCCCGTAGTTATATACAAGTAATATTCATTAGGTG
>CATLIG010000016.1 GCA_949948985.1 uncultured Clostridia bacterium
ATTATATTTTACCACACTTACACAAAAAAATCAATTTCAGAATATACTGATTAATTTTTTTACAACATTTTATAAGACATTATATAATAATAAAAAATATCTTTTATAAAAAAGCGTTAATAATATAAAGCGAAACTATTCCGGGTATTCCAAGAAGTCCCGCCACAGCAAAGGTAATCATATTTATTCCAATAAAAATTCCTTGAGCCGAAAAAAACATATTAATAATATATATACAAACCGAACCTATAATTCCGTTAAAAATAAATTTTCCCACAACTTTAAATTTATCGGAAAAAAATATTATAACCGTAAATAATAAACATATTCCAATCATATACATAATAATGCTTTCTGATGACATAAAACCCCTCCAAAAACACGCAAAACATTATTTAACATCAAAATTCATTAAAACCGCTCACTGCTTTCATATACTTTCAAAGCCATTCGCAATAAGCCCTCTTTCTTTACATAATTTAATATAATACTGATACTTCATATTAAGAGCTTGAATTTCATATATAAAACTGTCAATAAGTATAGCATCAGTTATATAGTCAAATTCCTGATGAACATAATCAAGCTCTTTTTTCACATTATAAAGCATATCCATTATTCGTTCATTATCATTATCAGTTTCTTTAGTTTTACTGATTTTTTCAAAAAATTTTTTTATCATAATAAAAACCTCCCATAAATATATAAACTTATAACGACAAAACAATGAAATATTATTAATACATAATATTTATAAACATATAATATTTCTATTGTTTCACTATAGATATATAGTCAGTCAACACAAAAATAAACAAGTTCAGCAATCAAAATCATTTTTAACACATTATCATCTGTCGGCATAAAATTAGTAGATATGCTCTTTCCTCTTCCTTGTAAAAATAATTTTCATAATGTGCCTTCTTTTATTCATTTTCAAGTTGTTTGACCATAGTTTTTAAAAATTTATTCTCATTAATAATATAGTCCTAAAATTTTCATTTTATTCCAAGCATATTAAATTTTTGAAAAAACAAGCATACCTTTTCATAAACCTAAGTAAAAACGATTTTCCAAAAGTTGTCGCTTATGTTTTTAAACAAGTCTAATATACAGTTTTTTATCCACAAAAATCAAATTTTATAAAATTATAAATATCAGCTAATTTTATTTATATTTCTACACAAAAAAACATCTTTTATACTATAAATAAAAAGTACAAAAGATGTTTAAAATTATATTTTCATTCAATTTTGTATATAATTAAGTATTTTGCTCCCCTGCGTTTTCAGGCTCAGCAACATTATTTTCCGCCGCAGCATTATTTTCAGGTGCTGCCAAGCTGCTTTCACTTTCAGGAGCTACCACGTTGTCCTCAGCTTCTCCCGTATCAGAACCATCTATATTATTAAACTCAGAAGAAGGAGTGTTTTGAATTTCTTCAGTACCACTAAACATAGTTGGCAAAAAAGAAATCACAAGAGCAAATATAATAAACAAAGTAGCGAGAATTTTCGTATACTTTGTAAGTTTACCCTCTAAAGACCTTCCTTTATTCTTGTCCCAATAAGTATTTGACTGACCCATTCCACCTAAAGCGCCTGTAAGTCCTGACGCGTTTTTAGACTGCATAAGTATCACAACAATAAGAGCGACACTTATAATAATTTCCACAGCAGATAATATTACAGTTATAACCGACTCGTTCACACTTACACCTCCTATAGTTATTAAATCCACAAAAATTAAATAAAACAATTTTTATGGCATTGATATTTCCAATAAACCATTTAATCATAAATAATTAATGATAATATCACACTTTTTTTAGTATACCACATAAAAATATATTCCGCAATATATTTTTTTCAAAATTTACAAATTTTCATAATAATTTTTTATATAATCAATTTTAGAACTCATACTGGCAAAAATTAAATCAAGTAAAGTTATTGACGCCATAGCCTCGACAACGACAACAGCTCTTGCAACAACAATAGGGTCATGCCTGCCTTTTATTTCAATTTCAACATTTTCACCCGTATCGGAAATTGTTTTTTGAGGGCTTGCGATAGATGGAGTCGGTTTAAATGCCGCTCTGAAAATAATATTACCTCCATCTGAAATTCCTCCTAATATTCCTCCCGAATTATTAGAATACTTATGTATATTTTTATTTTCATCATAGAAAAACCCATCGTTATTAACTAAGCCGGTAACTTTAGTGGCATCAAAACCAAGACCAAACTCAATTCCCTTGACAGCGCCTATAGAAAGTATAGCTTTAGCTAAAGAAGAATCCAGCTTATCAAAAACAGGCTCTCCAATACCCGGTTTAACTCCTGAAATTTCACATTGAACAATGCCTCCTGCCGAATCCTTTTTTCTCATTACCTCATCAAGAAATTTTTCAGCTTTCAAAGCCGCATTTGAATCCGGCATTACAAAAGCGTTATTAAATCTTTCATCAATATCAAAATTATTATAATCTATTTCAATATTTCCGATAGACCTTGTATATGCCTTTACCTCTATACCTAATGACATAAGAATTTTTCTGGCGACAGCCCCTGCCGCTACTCTGGCGGCAGTCTCTCTCGCTGATGAACGACCTCCGCCTCTATAATCGCGAAATCCGTATTTAGTATGAAATCCAAAATCAGCGTGACCCGGTCTGAATACCTTTGAAATTTCGGAATAATCTTTAGACCGTTGGTCTTTATTAAAAATAATTAAAGATATTGGCGTACCTGTAGTTCTGCCGTTAAAAACACCCGATAAAATCTCAACTAAATCTCCTTCCGACCTTTGAGTCGTATATTTTCCCGTTCCGGGTTTTCTTCTGTCAAGGTCTTGCTGAATATCATTCTCAGAAAGTTCAACTCCCGCGGGACAGCCATCAATAACAACCCCAAGACCTTTTCCATGAGATTCTCCCCACGTTGATATTTTAAACATATTACCATATACTGATCCCGGCATAAATTTTCCTCCTTTGTTTACGGAAATAGTACAATTATTAAATCCACATACGTTTATAGCAATTCATTTAAAAATAAAAAATATTTTACTTAAAATTTCATTGAAAAACATTCTACCTTTTAAATATTGAAAACATAGAGAAATGTTTAATAAAATAATTCTGCTTTATGAAGCTTTTCTGTAATTGCTGTAAAATAAAAAAGCCGTAAACCAAAAAAGCAAACGGCAAAAAGCGTCCCCGAGAGGATTTGAACCTCCGACCCCTCGCTTAGGAGGCGAGTGCTCTATCCTGCTGAGCTACGAGGACATATAAAATATAAAAACCACAGATATATTATATAATATAAGAAAAAAACTGTCAATAAAATATTTATAAAATTCACGAAAACTAATTAAAAAAATCAATTTTCATGAATTTTATATATCTATTTTCTCTTTTTAGCAGTCAAATTGTAGCTTTCCTTTATCATCATACAAATATCATCATCAGGTACTGTTCCGTCTAAAATGACTGAGTTCCAATGCTTTTTGTTTAAATGATAAGCCGGTATAACAGAATTAAACGTTTCTCGCCAAAAGTCAATCCAATCCGTTCTGCACTTTAAATTTATCCATACATATCCATCTTTTTTAAATATCCAAGCGAAAACCTTCTTATTGTCACAATGCCTAATAACAGTCCAATTATTATCACGAAAAGGATAATCTTCATAAACATTCCCAAATGTCAGACAATAATCTATCACTTCTTTTTTATGAACCATTTTCCAAACCCCCGTTCATAACGTATTTTAAATTTTCATAAATATAGTCAATCAACTTGAAAATGAGCAAAAGGATTTTTATCCGCTGAACTTGTTCAATTTTTAAATTGATTGACTATAACTTTTATCCGCAAACTAAAATTTAAGCTGACTTAAAATATCTTTCATAGGATTATTAATTTCAGTGTCTTTATTGAGATTTTTCAAAAACCTCTGAACATCCCTCTTATCCATTTTATTATTTTCAGCTTTTTTACGCTCCTGAAAAACAGAATACCTTTCCCTGTATCCGCACGAGCAAACAAATTTTCTTCCATCGCCTTCGCCGACAAGTTCCAGCTTTTTATGACATTCAGGACATCTTGCGTTTGTAACAAGAGAAACTGACTTTTTATAACCACATTCTCTGTCCTGACAAACAAGCATTTTTCCCTTTTTGCCATTAACCTCAAGCATAAACTTTCCACATTCAGGACATTTGGTTGTGGATAAATTATCATGTTTATAAACTTCATCGCTGTTTTTGATTTCACCAATAATACTTTTTGTATAATCCTTAATTTCCGACATAAAAGAATTTCTGTCAAGACTGCCCTTAGCTATCTTTCCAAGTTTAAGCTCCCACCTTGCGGTCATCTCAGGAGATTTAAGCTCTTTTGGGGCAAGCCTTAAAAGCTGTTTTCCTTTTGAGGTAATGAAAATATCATTACCTCTTTTTTCTATCAAATAAGAATTAAAAAGCTTTTCAATAATGTCAGCCCTTGTAGCAACTGTTCCAAGCCCTCCTGTTTCTCCAAGCGTTTTGCTTAGTATTTTATCATTATTTTCCATATACTTAGATGGATTTTCCATAGCCGATAATAATGTTGCTTCTGTAAATCTTGCCGGCGGTTTTGTATTTCCACTTGTAAGATTTACTCTGCCGGCAGTAATTTCAGAGCCCTTTGCAAACTCTGGCAAATCCTGGTGTTGTATATCATCATTGTTTTCCTCATAATCATATACTTCCTTATATCCCTTTTTTATAATCCTTCTACCTTTAGCAAAAAACATTTCCCCACCTATTTCACATTTGACACTAATCTGTTCATATTCAAAAGGAGGATATAATACACATAAAAACCTTTTAATAACCATATCATAAATTTTCTTTTCCTTTTCAGTAAAATCATCATAATAAACAGGCTGTTCCGTAGGTATAATAGCGTGATGGTCAGAAACTTTTTTGTTATCGACAAAATTTGAGTTACCTTTAATTTTGCTTTTAAGCAGATAATTTTTAAATTTAAAATATTCTTTAGGCAAAGCTGATAGCCTTTCAGGAATTGTTTCCACAATATCCTCCGTCAAATACCTTGAGTCCGTTCTTGGATATGTTAAAACCTTGTGCCTTTCATAAAGAGTCTGCATAATTGAAAGAGTTTCTTTTGCCGAAAAACCAAATCTTTTATTGGCATCTCTCTGTAACTCTGTCAAATCATACAGTAAAGGAGAATATGATTTCTTCAAATTTTTATCAACAGAAACAATTTTACCCTTTTTATTTTTGCAGTTTTCTACAGCGCTATCTCTTTTTTCTTTGTCAAATGTTTTAATATCTCCGCTTTTTTTATCAGTCCAAATAAATTTAACTTTACCACTTAAAATCTCAAATCCAAAAAATTGTTTCGGCTGAAAATTTCTTATATCATCTTCTCTTTTAAGTATTATAGAAAGAGTAGGTGTCTGTACACGTCCGCAGGATAATTGGGCGTTAAATTTTGAAGTAAGCGCTCTTGTAGCGTTAATTCCTACAAGCCAGTCTGCTTCCGCTCTCGAAACAGCGGAATAATAAAGATTATCATATTCCTTTCCGTTTTTAAGCTTAGAAAAACCTTCTCTTATAGCCTTATCCGTAACAGAAGAAATCCAAAGTCTTTTAAGAGGTTTTTTATTTCCCGCCTTAACAAGACACCACCTTGCCACAAGCTCTCCTTCCCTGCCTGCGTCCGTTGCGATAACAATTTCCGATATATCTTTTCTTTGTATAAGACCTTTAACTATTCCAAATTGTTTTGATGTTTGCTTGATAACAACAAGTTCTGTCTTTTTCGGTATAATAGGTAAATCATTAAGATTCCAGCTTTTATATTTTTCATTGTATTTTTCAGGGTCGGCAAGTGTCACAAGATGCCCCATAGCCCATGTAACAACATATTTTCCGCCCTCAAGAAAACCGTTAGACCCATTTTTACAGCCAAGCACCCTCGCTATATCCTTGCCTACAGAGGGCTTTTCAGCGATAACAAGAATTTTCATTGATTAATCTCCTTAATAAATGTTTTAACATTTTCTAAATTTCCGTTGCTTTCAAAAATTTTCCTTACTATAGCCGAACCAATAATCACTCCGTCAGCATCTTTTTCAAACATTTCCACATCCTCTTTTTTTGAAATGCCAAACCCCACGCATACAGGAGTATCTGTCTGTTCTTTAATTTTATTGATAAACGAAAAAATTCGTTTGTCAAAAGTTTTTCTTTCACCTGTAACGCCAAGAGAAGAAACACAGTAAATAAAACCTTTAGCGTTTTTTACAAGCATGGGCATACGTTCACCTGATGTAATCGCTATAAGTGGAATACAATAAATACTTGTACTCTCAATTAATGAAGAAATCTCATCATATTCCTCATAAGGCAAATCAGGAACAATAATTCCGTCAAATCCAGCATTCTCGCAGTTTTTAATAAATTTTTCTTTTCCATATCCAAAAATAGTGCTGTAATACACCATTGCTACCAAAGCAACGTCTGATTTCTTTCTTATATTTTTAACTGTCTCAAAAAATTTATCTAATTTAAAACCATTCTCAATAGCTCTTGACGATGCCGCCTGAATAACGGGACCATCAGCTAAAGGGTCAGAAAAAGGAATACCAACTTCAATAATATGACATCCCGCATCCTCAAGCATATAAATAATTTCCTCTGTTTCTGAAAGAGAGGGGTCGCCGCCGCACACATAAGGGATAAAAGCCTTTTCTCCTTTACTTTTCATCATTTCAAATTTTTGGTCAATTCTGTTCATAATAAATTACTCCCCCTTAAAATTCTTTTCCAAGGTATTTAGCGACAGTATGAACATCTTTGTCGCCTCTTCCTGAAAGATTAACAATAGCAATTTCATCTTTTTTCATTTTTGGAACGGTCTTTAAGGCCTCCGCTAAAGCGTGAGAGCTTTCTATAGCCGGCATAATCCCTTCGTAACGGCAAAGGGTTTTAAAAGCCTCTATAGACTCGTCATCTGTAACGGAAGTATATTTGACTCTTCCTGTATCACGAAAATAAGCATGTTCAGGACCTACACCCGGATAATCAAGTCCGGCTGAAATTGAGTATGCGGTCTTTATAAGTCCATCGTCGTCTTGTAAAATACATGTTTTCATACCATGTAAAATACCTGTTCTTCCCTCTGCAAAAGCTGAAGCGTGTTCTCCCGTTTCAACACCAAGTCCGGCAGCCTCAACTCCGATAAGCTCAACATTTTTGTCCTCAATAAACGGATAAAATATACCCATAGAATTACTTCCTCCTCCTACGCAGGCAAATATTTTATCAGGAAGCCTTCCTTCTATTTCCATAACTTGTTTTTTAGTTTCATCACCAATAATTCTCTGGAAATCCCTAACCATTGTAGGATAAGGATGCGGACCTACAACAGAACCTATAATATAAAAGGTATCCTCAGCGCGCGCCGCCCATGTTCTTATAGCCTCATTGGTAGCGTCTTTTAAAGTCCCCGTTCCGCTGGCAACAGGAATAACCTTTGCTCCCAAAAGCTCCATACGAAAAACATTAAGCTTTTGCCTTTCAATATCCTCAACACCCATATACACTTCACATTCCATATCAAACAAAGCCGCCGCTGTAGCGGTCGCTACTCCATGCTGACCCGCTCCTGTTTCCGCTATTACCTTTGTTTTTCCCATATGCTTAGCAAGCAAAGCCTGACCTATAGCATTATTTATTTTATGAGCTCCCGTATGGTTTAAATCCTCTCTTTTAAGATAAATCTTAGCTCCACCGCACATTTCAGTAAGCCTTTCGGCATAATATAAAACCGATGGTCTGCCAACATAGTATTTCATATATTTCATATAGTCGTTTTTAAACTCATCACTTGAACAATATTCTTCATATTCTTTTTCAAGTGTTTTTAGCGTATTCATAAGAGTTTCCGGAACAAATTGTCCTCCGTATTCACCAAAATCCTTATTTAAACTCATTTTTAATCCTCCTCATAAGACTTTTTATTTTATAATAATCCTTTATTCCGTCAGTTTCAACAGAAGAACTTAAATCAAGTACATCAGGCTTTACCACATTATAAGCGGTGATAATATTTTCCTCATTAAGCCCTCCGGCCAAAACAGTAAAATATTTTTTGCTGAAATCTTTAGCTAACTCCCATTTAAAAGTTTTTCCGCTGCCTCCTCTTAAATCTTTTGTATATGTATCTAAAAGAAATCCATCGGCATTTTTAAATTTAAGCGCCGCGGTTTCAGGATTTTCATTACACACAGAAATACTTTTCCATACAGTTTTTCCCTTAAAACCTCCGCAGAAATCATCATTTTCATCAGAATGTAATTGAATAACATCTAAATCAACAAAATCATCAATCGTTTTTACCTCTTCAAAAGACATATCAGCGAAAACGCCGACAATTTTTATTCCTTTTCGTAAAACTTTTTTTATTTCCAGAGCGTTTGCTTTTGAAACTTGCCGTTTACCTCTTGCAAAAACAAAACCGATATAATCAATTTCAAAATCATTAATTTTATAAATATCGTCGATTGTTTTTATACCACATATTTTAATTTGAGGACGCATAGGCACTTCTAAACACCTCCGCCTTTTTAACAATATCATCACATCTCATAAAACTTTCGCCCACCAATACAGCGTTGACACCTGTCTCTTTTATAGCCTTTATGTCCTCCGGAGTATGAATACTACTTTCGCTTACCTTTAAAATATCATTTGGAATTATCTCAGAAATCCTTATAGTAGTATTAATATCTTCTGAAAAATCGTATAAATTGCGGTTGTTTATTCCGATTATCTTCGCTCCGGCTAAAATAGCAAGTTCCGCTTCCTTTTCATTATGTACCTCAACAAGAGCATTCATTTTAAGACCATGAACTATATCGATAAATTCTCCCAACTTTCTTCTGTCGTTTAATATAGCGGCAATTAATAAAACCGCACTTGCTCCTAATTCCCTTGCCTCGAAAACCTGTAAAGGGCTTATAATAAAATCTTTTCTCAAAAGAGGCAAAGAAATCTCCTTATGAATTTTTTCAAGATAATCGGGACTTCCCATAAAAAAATGTTCTTCTGTCAAAATAGAAACAGCATCAACAGCATTTTCATATTGTTTCGCTATTTCAACAGGATTAACGTCCTCTTTTATAACTCCTCTTGACGGAGATGCTTTTTTTATCTCTCCTATAATAGATAAACCTTTTTTAGAGAGAGCCTCATAAAAGTCAGGAACAGGGTTGTTTTTTATATTTTCATAAACTCTCTCAACGTCAAAATTATATTTACTTTCTAAAAGACTTACCCTTTTTTTCGCCACAATATCATCAAGAATCATTAAAACTTCCCTCCTTTATAAAACTTCAGCATTAAACAATAAAGTTCTCAATAATTTTCATTCCATTAGGAGTATAAATAGATTCTGGATGAAACTGAATACCGATTACATCAAATTCTTTATGTTTAATGGCCATAATCTCACCATCGACCTCAGCGATAATCTCAAAACATTCTGGCAGTTTACCAGCAACAACTGAAAGTGAATGGTATCTAGCTACCTTTAAAGGACTTTCAAGACCCACAAAAACACTTTTTCCGTTATGGTTAATCATAGAACATTTTCCGTGAAAAAGTTCTTTTGCATTAGAAACAACCCCGCCAAAAGCAACTGCTATAGACTGATGCCCAAGACACACTCCCAAAATCGGTATTTTACCCGCAACATTCTTAATAATCTCAATACAGTTACCAGCCTCAAAAGGCGTTTTAGGTCCCGGAGAAATAACAACTCTGTTCGGATTCATATCAATAATTTCTTTTGATGTTATCTCATCATTTCTAAACACTTTTATATCTTTATCAAACTCACCAATATACTGATATAAATTATAAGTAAACGAATCATAGTTATCAATAAGAATAACCATTATACCTCACCTCCTATAGTTTTGACTAAAGCCCTTACCTTGTTATGGCTTTCAGCATATTCCATTTCAGGTATAGAATCGGCAACAACACCTCCGCCGGCCTGCATATAAACCTTACCATCTTTAATAATCATAGTTCTTATGGCAATACACATATCCATATTTCCATTAAAACTAAAATAGCCTGCCGCACCGCCGTAAATGCCTCTCCTTTCCTCCTCAAGTTCCTCAATAATTTCCATTGCCCGTATTTTAGGCGCTCCGGATAAAGTTCCCGCCGGCAAAAAAGAAGATAAAATAGAAAACGCATCGTGTTCTTTTCTCTTTATACCCTCTACAAGGGATACGAGGTGCATAACATGTGAATAATATTGTACTTTCATAAATTTTACCACATTAACACTGCCTATCTCAGCGATTCTTCCCATATCATTTCTTGCAAGGTCAACAAGCATAACGTGTTCAGCCTGTTCTTTGACATCATTTTTTAATTCCTGAGCAAGCCTTAAATCTTCCTCAACATCCTTTCCTCTTTTTCTTGTACCTGCAATAGGACAAGTATAAACTTTATTTTTATTTACCTCAACAAGCATTTCAGGAGAACTTCCGGCAACCTGATAATCTCCAAAATTAAAATAATAAAGATACGGCGAAGGATTTATCGCTCTTAATTTTCTGTAAAGATTAAGAGGCTCCTGATTTGTTTCGGCGGTAAGCCTTTGAGATGGAACAACCTGAAAAATATCACCGTCATAAATATATTTTTTTGCTTTTTCCACAATATCCATATATTTTTCTTTAGTCATATTTGAAGTAAACATAACCTCTTTTGTTTCAGGAATGTCGTAATGTTCTGAGGGTATCTTCTCTTTAACCTCGTTTTCCATTTTATCAAGTATTTTCTTGGCGCGTTCAGCTCCTTCGTCATTTTTTTCATCAAGGACAACAAGATTAATTGTATCATGCAAATGGTCGTAAACAATAAATTCTGTAAATACCATAAGATGTACTGTCGGAGTTTTAATAGGGTCATAATTTTCATCGGGAATATTTTCATATTGTTTAATTACGTCATATCCCACAACGCCTACGGCTCCGCCCTGAAATCCCATATCAAGTTCGCATTCCACATTAAAATTTTTCATATAATCCCGTACACCGTCAAGAAGTCTGCCCTCAACCTCTCTTACCTGTCCGTTTTCCTCAATGGTAAGTTTATTTGTACCTTTCAAAACAGCGGAAGGCTTTCTCCCCAGAAAAGAGAAATTTGTTTTTCCCTCTCCCCTGCTTTCAAGAATAAAACCTTTACTTTTGCCAACATATTTATAAAATAAAGTTATAGGAGTTTCTGTATCTCCCGAAAACTTTCTTATATACCCTTTAAGGTCTTTCATAAAATCACTCCTTTTAATATTAAAAAATTAAGCATAATACATCAAAAAAGGCATCTTACCCCATATTGGGACAAGATACCTTGTTATAAGCCACCCAATGCAAAAAGCATCAAAAAATCCGATACAATCATATCTTACCTCTGTAACGTGAGGACACGTCCAAAGCTACTCAATAAATCTTTCGCTCGGAATCTCATGAACCCATTCCCTAAAAGCGTCCGTATCGGCTTACACCACCGCCGACTCTCTGTAACATTCGCAAAAAGGTACTCTTTTCAATCAAAGATTTTAAATGTATAAATTATTTAAGCAAAACATAATTTAATAAAAATAATTATAAATTTATAAAAACATATTAACTGTTTTACTGTAACATAAAACTTTTAATAATTTATATTATACTACCATATTTTTTATTTGTAAAGAGTTTTATTAAAATTTTTTACAGAATAAAATTTTATTAATTAGACCTGTTTGATAATCAAGTGTTATTACAGAGGTTATTGAACAGGTCTATTAGAAACAATAAAAGAATGATAGGTCTATTTAATAAAACTTGATATATTAAATAATTTTTTATTGCTTTACTATAAAGATTTTTTAAAACAATGTTATCTGATTTGTATCCGGAATTCCCTTTAAAATTCCGCTTTCTTTTAAAAGTCCAATAACAGTTTTACTAACCTTTGTTCTTTCCCTAAACTCCTCAACAGTAAAAAATTCTCCTTTTTTTCTTGTTTCCACAATATTTTCAGCCGCGTTTCCACCAAGCCCTTGAATTGTACACAAAGGTGGTAAAAGTCCGCCGTCTTTAATTTTAAACTTTGTTGCGTCTGATTCGTATAAATTGATTTCAACAAATGTAAATCCTCTTACATACATTTCAAAAACAAGTTCCAAAACTGTAAGAGTATTCTTTTCCTTTGCAGAGGCATCGTTTCCAAGATTTGATATTCTTTCCATATTTTCTTTAACTCTTTCAATACCATTACACATCATTACATAGTCAAAATCCTCTGCTTTAACAGAAAACGTAGCCGCATAAAAAGCATAAGGAAAATGAACTTTAAAATAACCTATTCTGAAAGAATTTGTGACATAAGCAACGGCGTGTCCTTTAGGAAACATATACTTTATTTTTTTACAGGACTCAATATACCACTCAGGTACATTGGCATCTCTCATTACATTTTCATCTTCTTCTGTAAGCCCTTTTCCCTTACGAACTTTCTCCATAATTGTGAAAGCTGTTTTATTTTCCACACCTTTAATAATAAGGTATACCATAATATCATCACGGGTGGGAATAACCTCTTTAAGAGTGGCTGTTCCATCTTTTATAAGCTCCTGAGCATTGTCAAGCCATACTCCCGTTCCGTGGGAAAGACCTGAAATTCTTACCAGTTCAGAAAAAGTGTGCGGCTTGGTATCAAGGAGCATTTGCCTTGTAAATTTTGTTCCAAATTCAGGAAGTCCCAAAGTACCTGTTTTACAATGAATTTCTTCTTCCGTTACATTAAGTGCTTTAGGCGATGTAAATAAAGACATAGTATCTTTATCGTCAAGGGGAACCTCAAGAGGGTCAAAGTCCGTCATATCCTTAAACATACGTAAAATAGTAGGAACGTCGTGTCCAAGCAAATCAAGTTTCAAAAGACGTCCGCTTATAGAATGATAATCAAAATGAGTTGTTGTTACATTTGAATTTTGGTCATTAGCAGGTCGTTGAATAGGGCAAAACTCATAAATGCTATTATCTTGCGGAACAACCATAAGACCTCCTGGATGCTGTCCCGTAGTCCTTTTTACTCCAACACAGCCAAGTTTAAGTCTGTTTACCTCGGCGCTTCTTATACTTAGATTTCTTTCATCAGCATATTTTCTTACATATCCATAAGCGGTTTTTTCAGCCATCGTACCGATAGTTCCGGCTTTAAAAACGTGACCTTTTCCAAAAAGCTTTTCCGTATAAGTATGTGCCTGCTGTTGATACTCACCTGAAAAGTTAAGGTCAATATCGGGTTCTTTGTCTCCGTTAAATCCAAGAAATGTTTCAAAAGGAATATCATGACCATCTTTGTTTAACTTTTCACCGCATATTGGACATATTTTATCAGGCAAATCACAGCCGGAATTTCCAAGATTAGCGACCACCTCTTCCGATTCAAAATCCGAATATTTGCAATTTGGACAAATATAGTGAGGCTGAAGAGGATTTACTTCTGTAATTCCGGCCATAGTAGCAACAAATGAAGAACCCACCGACCCCCTTGAACCTACAATATATCCATGGTCATTTGAATCCCATACAAGTTTTTGAGCTATTATATATAAAACAGCAAAACCGTTTTTTATAATTGAGTTAAGCTCTCTGTCAAGTCTTTTAGCGACAATTTCAGGAAGTGGCTCTCCGTAAATAGATTTAGCTTTAGTCATTGTAATTTCAGTAAGCTGTTCTTCAGCGCCGTCAATTTTAGGAGGGAATGTTTCGTCAGGAATAGGTTTTACATCTTCAAGCATATCACAAATAAGATTAGTATTTTTAACAACAATCTCATACGCTTTTTCTTTTCCAAGATACTCAAATTCCTCAAGCATCTCATTTGTAGTCCTGTAAAAAAGAGGAGGCTGATTATCAACATCTTTAAACCCTTCTCCGGCCTGAATAATTCTTCTGTAAAATTCGTCCTCCGGATCAAGGAAATGAGCATCACAAGTAGCTACAACTGGTTTTTTATATTTATCTCCAAAAGCGACAATTTTTTTATTTATCTCAATAAGTTCTTCCTTTGACCCTACAGTCCCGTCACGCAGCATAAACTCATTATTTCCTATAGGCTGAACCTCTATATAATCATAAAAGTCAGCCAAACCTTTAATAATTTCCTCAGGTTTATTTTCAAATACAGCTTTAAAAAATTCTCCCGCCTCGCAAGCTGTTCCAATAATAAGTCCCTCCTTGAATTTCATATACTCACTTTTAGGAATTCTTGGACGCCTGAAGAAATACTCAATATGTGCTTTTGAAACAAGCTCATATAAATTTCTAAGTCCTTTTTGATTTTTAACAAGAATAATAGCATGATATGTTTTAAGCTTTTTAACATCAATATTTTCGCTAGCAAGAATGTTTACACCATCTAAGCTGTCAATATTCCTTTGTTTTAAAATATCAATACACTTCACAAAAATTTCCGCTGTGCAAAAAGCGTCGTCAACAGCTCTATGATGATTTTCTAAAGATATATTAAGATGTTTTGCCACCACATCAAGCTTATATCTTGAAAGTTCAGGAAATAAAACCTTTGAAAGTTCCACTGTATCCAACACAGTGTTATTTATTTCCACTCCTTTTTTTTTAGCCCATTGTCTTACAAATCCAACATCAAAATTAGCGTTATGAGCAACCAAAACAGAGTTTCCAAAAAATTTGAGGAATTGAGGCATAATAATATCCTCGTCAGGCTCGTTTTCAAGCATATCGTCTGTTATTCCTGTGAGTTCAATAATTTTATCACTCAGCTTGACTCTAGGATTTACAAAAGAGGAAAACCTTTCGGTAATTTCACCATTTTTTACTTTAACCGCTCCTATTTCAATAATCTTATCTGTTTCTTTCATAAGACCTGTAGTTTCAAGGTCAAAAACGACATATTCATCAAAAAGACTTTGACCCTTACTTGATTGTACAACTGCTCCAAGGTCGTCAACAATATAAGCTTCTACGCCGTATAAAACTTTTACGCCGTATTTTTTCGCGGCATCCATAGCCTCCGGATAAGCTTGTACAACTCCATGGTCGGTAATAGCTATAGCCTTATGACCCCATAAAGACGCCCTTTCAATATAATCTTTAGCAGAATTAATTCCATCCATCATACTCATTTGTGTATGTAAATGAAGTTCTACTCTTTTTTCCGCAGCCTCATCTTTTCTTATTTCAGGAGCCTCACCTTGGCATATATTGCTTGCCATTACATTTATCTCCCTTGAAAACTCATCATATCTGACCATACCTTTAATATTCACATAATTTCTAACTTTAATCAGTGATTTCACTTCATCGGTATATTCTTCAGGCTTTAAGAAAAATTTCACTGTTACAGAATCTGTCATATCTGTTATATCAATACAAATAATAAATTTGCCTTTTTTAGTTTCACGTTCCTCAACTGAAAGTATTTTACCAGAAATAGCTATAGTTTCACCTTCATTTACCGAGCCTCTGATTTTATGTATATTATCATTAAATTTTAAAAATTTAACATTAACTCTTTTTCCAAATTTTTTGCTTTGTGAAAAACCACTGCCGTTAAAGTTTTCAGAAAAACCGGAATTTATATTATTATCTGTAACTTCCGTATTTGCGGTGGATTTAGGATTATCTTCTTTTTGTCTGTCAAAATTATTCTGTTTTATAACATTGGCAAATGCCTTATTCCTTTCCTTAGCGTTTTTTATTTTAATTGGATTATTTTTAAATAAAACGTTGACTGTAATGTCAAATCTGTTTTTAAAAGCCTTTTTTATTTTATCATCAATTTTTTTCGCTCTAAATAAAAAAGCGCTTTTACAGTCAACATTAATAATAATAGTATTTTCTTCTGTTGTCCATTTTGCGCTTTTTAATAGATTATAACAAACAGGACTTTCATTTTTTACACTGCTTATAATATTGCTTCTGTATAACTCAATTTTTTCATTAAGTGTACTTTCAATATTGTAAAAAATATTAATATTTACATTTGAGATAAAAGGGAAATTATTTTTAATATCGCTCTCAAAATCAGGCAGACAAGCTTCGTTAAGAATATTATCACAGACAAGGACAATATCCATAGCCCTGGAAGCTTTAGACATTTTTACCTTATCAACCTTTGTTTTTTTGAGAACACTCAAAACATTCGCTGATAATTGAAGTTTAGAAAAAACGTCATCAAAATTTTTTAAATCAACAACTATATTATCCAAAAAATCACCCACAAAAAATAATTATATTTTCTCAATTTCTTTAATCAATTCATCAACAAGCAAATTTTCATCAACTTTTTTAATAATATTGCCTTTTTTAAATATAATCCCGACGCCTTTTCCTCCCGCTATTCCTATATCAGCCTCTCTTGCCTCACCCGGACCATTCACAACACAACCCATAACAGCGACCTTTATATTTTTAGTAATATTCATACATTTTTTTTCAACTTCGTTAGCGATAGAAATAAGGTCAATTTCTGTTCTTCCGCAAGTTGGACATGAAACAAACTCAACTCCAAATTTTCTTAATCCAAGAGCTTTCAGAATTTCTTTTCCTGCTTTTACCTCTTCAACAGGGTCTCCGGTCAAAGAAACACGAATAGTGTCCCCAATTCCCATACCAAGTATAAGACCTATGCCTACGGCTGATTTTATAGTTCCTCCGTAAATAGTACCTGCTTCTGTTATGCCAATATGTAAAGGATAATCAACCTTTTCCGATAAAATTGAATACGCCTTTGCTGTAAGTAAAACATCTGACGCTTTTATAGAAATCACGATATTTGAAAAATCATATTTTTCAAGAAATGCTATATGCCTCAAAGCACTTTCCACAAGTCCCTCTGAAGTAACCTTACCATACTTTTCCAAAATATCCTTTTCAAGAGAACCTGAATTAACACCTATACGAATAGGAATGTTTCTTTTTCCGCATTCTTTTGCGACAATTTTAACATTTTCCTCATTACCGATATTTCCTGGATTAATTCTAAGTTTATCAATACCATTTTCAATAGCTTTGACAGCAAGCCTGTAATCGAAATGAATATCGGCGACAATAGGAATATTGATATTTTTCTTAATATCTTTTAAAGCCTCGGCAGCCTCCATATCCGGCACAGCAACCCTTATAATCTCACATCCAGCGTCCTCAAGCTTTTTAATTTGATTGACGGTAGCCGTAACATTTCTTGTATCTGTGTTGCACATTGACTGAACAGCTATAGGGTTATCACCTCCTATTTTTACTGTTCCTATATTTAAAACTTTAGTTTTTTTTCTTTCAAAAATCATAAAATATCACCCGTTTATATAAATATATAGCAAAACAATAAAATATTGCTTTGCTATAATATTTAATATTTAATATTTAATATTTAATATTTTTTATTTAATATTTTTTATAATAGACTTTGTTCAATAGGCTTACAGCAATTCACATAATTTGCAACACAAGTTGCGTAAAAAAAAATTTGTCAGTAGGTATTACAAAAGTTATTAAACTGTCTGTTATAATAATTTAAAAACATCATTAAAAGCTATTAAAATGCCAAAAAACATTAAAATAGCAAATCCCGCGAAATGAATCATTCCTTCCTTTTCAGGTGGAATAGGCTTTCTCCTTATTGCTTCAATAACAAGAAAAACAAATCTTCCGCCATCCAAAGCTGGTATAGGCAAAAGGTTCATAACTCCAAGATTAGCGCTCAGCAAAGCAGCAATATTGGCTATACTTATAATCATATCCCATATGCTTATACTAATAGTCTTTTCATACACTTCGCCAACAACCGTTGTAAGTCCTATAGGTCCTGCGATATCGTCTAAAGACGCTTTCGCTGTAACAAGCTGACCAAGACCATAAAAAGTAATTTTAACCATATATACACTTTCCCAGAATCCGGCTTTTATAGACTCAAAAAGTCCGGCTTTTTCAAAGCCTTCAACACTTTCGCCAAATAAAGGTGTATAACTCGTCACCGCAATACCAAAATTTTCGCCGCCCGGAATATTTACATTTGTTTCAAAATAATCACCGTTTCTTTCATATCCGACAACAACATTTTCACTTTCTCTTTGGGATATTCTAAATCTTATATCTTGAACCAAATGTACTCCAGACCCGTCAATACTTGTAATTTCATCTCCGGCCTGAAGTCCAGCCTTTTGCGCCGGACTTTGCTCGCTAACATAAGAAATAGTGTTTTCACTATATCCTATAAACATAATAATGACAGAACTTATGAATATAGCCAATATAAAATTCATAAAAACACCGGCAAGAATAACAATCATTCTTTTCCATACAGAAATGTTGTTAAAACCTTTTTTGTCCGAGCCTTCCCTGTCCTCATCAGCCATTTTACAGTATCCGCCTATAGGAAATAATCTAATGGAATATAAAGTTTCCCCTTTTTGTTTTCCCCATAGCTTAGGACCCATGCCAACAGCAAATTCCTCAACAATAACACCGCTTTTTTTTGCCGCTATAAAATGCCCCCATTCATGAATCATAACAATTATACCAAAAATAATAATAGTAATAATTACAGACAAAACATATTCACCTCAATATCAATGTTTTTGTATAATTTCTTGCCCATAAATCAGCTTCGAAAACATCAGCAAAGCTATAATTATATTTTATATTATATGCATACATAGCTTTTTCTATTAATTCAGGAATATCCGAAAACTGAATTTTTCCGTCAAGAAACGCACCAACAGCTATTTCATTCGCTCCATTTAAAACAGTCGGTAAAGTTCCTCCTGTTTTAATGGCATCAAAAGCAAGAGCAAGACATCTGAAAAGTTTCAAATCAGGTTTTTGAAAAGTTAAATTCCCACAATCAAAAAAATTGACTTTAGGAAAATTATTTTTTACTCTTTCAGGATAAGTCAGAGCATATTGAATAGGAACTCTCATATCAGGCTCTCCAAGCTGTGCGATAACCGCGCCGTCCTCAAATTCCACCATTGAGTGAATAATACTTTGTGGATGAATAACCACATTAATTTTCCCAACATCAACATCAAAAAGCCATTTAGCCTCAATAACTTCCAGGCCTTTATTCATCATTGTAGCTGAATCAATAGTAATTTTTCTGCCCATAGTCCAATTAGGATGATTAAGCGCATCTTTAACTGTAATTCCGTCAAAACTTGTATAATCTTTAAAAGGGCCTCCCGATGCTGTAAGATGAATTTTTGCTATTTTATTGTTCTCATTTCCCTGTAAACATTGAAAAATGGCTGAATGTTCACTGTCTATAGGATAAATTTTTATATTAAATTTTTTAGCCTCTTTTATAACAAGTTCTCCCGCCGTAACAAGAGTTTCTTTATTCGCAAGAGCGACATTTTTTCCATTTCTTATAGCTTTTAAAGTGGGTTCAAGTCCAATATTTCCCACAAGAGCGTTAAGAATAGTATCAGCGCCATCAATACTCGCCGCGCTGTTAATACCATCAATACCCGCCAAAACCTCAACATTTTTATTTTTTAAGTTCTTTTTAAGCTCTGAAGCTTTCTCATCATTCATAACCGCTACAATCTTCGGTTTAAACTTCTCTATTTGTTTTTCAAGAATATCTATTCTGACATTTGTCGTAAGCGCCAAAACATCAAACCCAAGATTCTCGCATACTTCCAAAGCCTGTGTACCAATAGAACCAGTAGACCCTAAAACAGAAATACCTTTCAAAAAATAACTTCCTTTCCGAGAGTGATAAAAATATAAATAAGAGGCGCCGTAAATAAAACACTGTCAAATCGGTCAAGAACACCTCCGTGTCCCGGCATAATCTTACCATAATCTTTAATACCCGCAAACCTTTTAATGCTTGACGCTGCCAAATCTCCTACCTGAGCAAAAACTGACCCAAGTCCCCCCAACATGGCATAAAACAAAAACATATTTTTTGTTCCAACCTGCCACATAGCATACATACAATATCCATAAAAACCTGCCACAATAGCGGTAAATAAGATACCTCCTATAGCGCCCTCATATGTCTTTTTAGGACTTAAAACGGGAGTCAGCTTATGTTTTCCTATCGCGGACCCTGTAAAATATGCCCCTGTATCACTGCAAAAAGCGCATATAAATATAAGCCAAACAAAATATTCGCCATATTCCTGAGACCTCACAAGATAAACATTTCCAAGCATAAGCGTTATGTATAAAAAACCAACTAATGTAATGCAGACATCATAAATATTTATCTTTTCATACATAAACACTGTAAATGAAAGAGAACATAAAACAAAAAACATAATCGCCATATTATAATATTCAATATCTATTTTTAAGTCAAGAAAAAAAACATATAAAATTGACGCCCAAAAACCAAAAAAATGAACAGGCATAATCTTTTTTGATACAGCTTTGTAAAACTCAAAAAGTCCGATAATTGATAAGAACAATATGCCGAATCTAAGATAATTGCCGCCTAAAACAAGAAACACGGCAAGTACAGGTAAACCAATAATTCCTGATATAGTACGAATAACCAAAAACAACAACTCCTATCTTCCGCCAAAGCGTCTGTCTCTATTCTTAAATTGTTCAATAGCGTTATTAAGTTCTTTAATATCAAAATCCGGCCATAGCTTATCTGTAAAATAAAATTCCGAGTAAGATGACTGCCACAACAAAAAATTGCTTAGTCTTTGTTCTCCGCTTGTTCTTATAACAAGTTCAGGGTCAGGGATATTTTTTGTATCAAGATATGATGAAAAAAGATTTTCATTAATATCATTTTTTAAAATATTTCCTTTTTCAATATCCTCAAAAATTTTTTTAGCAGCCCTAACAATTTCATCTCGCCCGCCGTAATTCAAACCAATATGCAAATTAAGACCTTTTTTATGAGAGGAAATTTTTTCAAGTTTTTTTATTTTATTCTGTAAATCCTCATCAAGGCGCGATAAATCTCCTATAGCGTCTATTTTTATATTGCTTTTTGAATTGTCTTTTATATAATCCTCAATATATTCTTTCAATAAATTCATAAGCGTATTGACTTCATCGTCCGAACGTACCCAGTTTTCCGTAGAGAAAGCATATACTGTAATGTGCTCAATACCAATTTTATCGGCTTCTTTAAGCAATTTATTAAGAGTCTGAGCCCCTGCTCTATGACCAAAACTTCTTGGCATAAATCTTTTTTTCGCCCATCTTCCATTTCCGTCCATAATAATAGCGATATGCCTTGGCAAAGAATTATCCATAATAACTCCTTTCATATTAAAAACAAAATCCAAAAAAATTAGACCTTATTTTTTGTCAGCTGTTGATTTGCCATATCTAATTTTATTTTCTATGTTTTATGTTTTTTTATCCGCATAAACATATTTTATTTATATATAGAATAAATCTTTATAATGTAATATCAAATCAAATCGCCATAATATCCTTATTTTTAGCGTCAACAAGCTTATCTATTTCAGATACACTTTTATCAGTAATCTTTTGCATCTCATCTTCAAGGGATTTAAGTTCATCTTCTGTAATCTCATTGGCTTTTTCAAGTTTCTTCAAAGCGTCAATACCATCGCGTCTTATGTTTCTTACAGCAACTTTTGCGTCTTCGCCCTTTTTCTTAACATCTTTAGTAAGAGATTTTCTTCTTTCCTCCGTAAGTTCAGGAAAAACAAGGCGAATAACTTTTCCATCATTAGTCGGATTAATACCAAGGTCAGAAGCGTTAATAGCTTTTTCAATATCTTTCATAACAGAAATATCCCAAGGCTGAATTTGAATAAGCCTTGCCTCCGGCACACTAATATTTCCAACCTGATTTAAAGGTGTGGGTGTACCATAATAATCAACTGTAATCTTGTCAAGCACGTGAGGATTTGCTCGGCCCGCGCGAATAGTATTAAGTTCAGTTTCAAGATTTTTCACTGATTTGCTCATTTTTTCCTCATAAGCATTTGTATGTTTAGACATAATAAACCTCCTAAAATATAAATCATAAAATTTTATCAAAATATATATTTCATTTGTTAATAATAGTATTTTATAGCAATTATCAAAATTTTTATTATTTCGATATATGATATAAATTCTATAAAATTAAAATAAGTAATTTTCTCTTTATCGGTCGACAGTAACAAGAGTCCCGATTTTTTCACCCATTGCGGCTTTTACAATACAGTTATCCTCTAAAAGACCAAAAATCACAACAGGAATTGACTGCTCAAAACAAAGATTAGCAGCGGCAATATCAATAACCTTAAGATTTTTTTCAATAATTTCTTTGCATCTGATCGTATCATATTTAACAGCGTCAGGATTTTTTGCTGGGTCATCATTATATACTCCGTCAATACTTTTAGCATATAAAATAGCATCAGCTTGAAGTTCAGATGCACGTAGTGCCGTAACCGTATCTGTAGAGAAAAAAGGATGACCTATTCCCCCTGCAAAAATAATAATTTTATTTTCTGAAAGGTATTTAAGAGCCAAATCTTTTGAAAAAAGTTCCGTCATTGTTCCTATAGTAAAGGGTGTCATAACAACAGATGAAAGTCCTTTTTGTTTTAAAAAATCCGCCACATAAACCGCATTCATAACTGTAGCAAGCATACCAATCTGGTCAGCTTTGCATCTGTCCATTTCCGGATTAGCGCTTCTTCCTCTCCAAAAATTGCCTCCGCCGATAACAAGTGAAACCTGACCACCTTTTTTAATAATAAATTTTATTTGACTAACTATTTCACTTATAATATTATTGTCAAAAGGCGCCTCTCCGTCACCGGCAAGAGCCTCTCCGCTAAGCTTCAAAAGAACTCTTTTGTACAAAGCAATCACTCCCTGTAAAATATTATTTTACAATTATTCTATCATATATTTCAAAAAAAGAAAACAATTTATTTAAAATTTAACGATAAAACACATTTTATAAAAATTTACTGTGTTATTGCTTTATTGTCTAACTATAAATTATTTGTTTCAAAACATTAATTTTTTATAAAAATAAATATTTCTGTTTTTAAAAAGTAGAATTATTTATAACAATTCATAAAACTTTTAATACAAAACAATAAAACAGCAAAAATAACATTTGTAAAAACTTATTTACAGCAAAACCCTTGCAAATTACTATAAATTCAAAAATTATTTTTTATCTCTAAGTTTAAATTCAGAAATATAGTCTTTCAGAGTATAAGCCATACTCGCAAGCTCTTGTGAAGCCGAAGCTGCTTCTTCAGACATAGAAGAATTGTTATTTACAACATTTGTAATTCTTGAAATTTCTCCTTCAATTTCTTTTATTGATTTATATTGTTGCTGACTTGAATTATTGACATTGTCAATAATTTTCGCAACCTTATCCACAAAATCTGAAATTTCCTCAAGCTGTTTTGCGGCATTGTCAGCAATTTCAATTCCTTCTCTGACTTTGTCAGATGTAATCTCAATAAGATTAGCCGTTTCGCTGACTGCCTTTTGACTTCTAAGCGCGAGATTTCTGACTTCTTCTGCCACAACACTAAAACCTTTTCCGTATCTTCCGGCTCTTGCGGCCTCAATAGCCGCATTAAGAGCGAGAATATTTATTTGGAAAGCAATATCCTCAATTACTTCTATAATTCCCTCAATATTTGAGGACGCCGTATTAATAGCACCCATAGCCTCAACCATATTGCACATATGTTTATTTTCATTTTCCACTTTATTTTTTACGATATTTGTCATTTTGTTAGCGTCCACTGTACTTAAAGACGCATATTCTGATTGACTGAAAATCTTTTCAAATCCTCTGACAATATTGTTTACAGAATCTGTCTGAGTGGTAGCGCCCATAGCTAAACTTCCACTTGTAGCGGCTATACTGTTCGCTCCTGCTGAAACTTGTTGTGTAGAATCCTCAATTTGTTTAATAAGAATATTGAAATTATTTATAATAAGCATAAGAGCTGATTTTATCTCATCAAAATCACCCTCATATTCAAGATCTATAGAAACATCAAGATTTTTCCCTGCCATATTTGTAAGTATTTCAGAAATATTTTTAATGTAACTTTTAAGTCTGTCAATAGTTGAATTAATAGCATTCTGCATAACCGCGAAATTTCCTTTGTAATTTCCGTCAAGATGGACGTTAAAATTAGCGTTTTCAACTTCTTTAAGAATTTCACAGGTTTTATTTATTGGTTCCTCAACCGTGCCGACAAGTTTATTAAGATTTTCAATAATACTTTTCCAATCTCCGTTGTATTGTTCAGAATCAACCCGTTCATCAAGGTTTCCCGAAATAACCGCATTGATAAGCTTCAATAAATCAGAATTAATTCTTAACAGAGTATTTTTAAATATATTAAGCTGAATATTAAACTCTTCTTTTTCACCTTTAAATACAGGAGCGATATAATCAAAATTACCTCCGGCATATTCTTTTATACTGTTTAAAACAGACCATGTATCATTTGCGAAAATATTAATCATTTGATTTACAGCCTCGACAGTTTCTTTATAAGCGCCATCATAATTATCAGAATTAATTCTTACAGAAATCATACCATTTTCAATATTGGAATATACATCTATTATTTTATTTGTAATATTTCCAAAACTGCTGGTAATATAATTAATATTATCAGAAAGTTTTCCTATTTCATCATTTGTTCCAATATTAAAATCAATATCAAAATTTCCTTTTGCCACATTTGTTGATAAAGCTGAAAGCTTTTTAATAGGTTTAACAATAAAGGATGAAATTAATAAGCCTAAAAGAATTGCGATAATGCATACAAAAATGCCAAGTACAACCATAATTGCCATACTTTCAATAGACATATCAAAAGCCGCCTGCGTACTTTCTTTAGACTCCTCATAAGAAATATACATAAGTTCGTCAATATATTCCTCAATCTTTTCCTGAATTGACGTGATAGGAGCATCTGTTTTTATAAGAGCCTCCAAATCATCATTTTTCGCGTATTCCATAATGGTGTCAGCCATATTTGAATATTCATCATAAGAATCAACAATATCATCGGTAATCGCCATCTGAATAATATAATCATCATTAGAAGATGCGTAAATGCCATTTGTGCTTCTTCTGTACAATTCAAGAGAAATTATTATATCATCAAGATTATTATAAATATTTTCTTTTGCAATATTTAAAGAACTTTTATTTTTATAATTATATCTTGCGGTTGTAAGTTCCTTGCTTGTATCAGCCATAAGCGCGTTAATATCGCTGGCAACGCTGTATCTGTATTCTGCTCCGCTTATAGCTTGTTCATATTTTCCCGAAACTATGTCAAGAATAACATTGTTTATTAAGAGTAAAATCATAAACAAAAAAACCGTTATTCCTATAGAGCAAAGTATCTTAACACGTATAGGTAAATTTAAACAGAAACTTTTTAAACCCTTCATAAACTTTACCTCCTATAAGCAAAACAATAAAATAATGTAACTGTATATTTTGATAAAATACAATATTCATGCAAACTATTTTATTGTTTTGACTCAAAAATTTTGCGAATTACTATAAAAATACTAAATCAAGTTATAATATAACTCATAACTCAATAAAATTATCTTAATTTTTAAACTGTAGCATAAAATGTTAAAAAAATAAATTTCAGCCGTCAGTTACGCCATATCCTTTATTTTTTGTATAATATCTTTATAGTCATTCCCAAATTCGTCATATAAAGGCTCGCAAGCTTTTTTTATCTCGTCCATAGTTTCAGGGCTAAGCTCAATAAACACAGCTCCTTGTTTTTCAATTTTTTCTTTCGATTCAATTTCTCTTTTTTCCCATTGCTCAATTTCATACTCTTGGGTTTCCTTAGCGCATTCTTTCAATATTTTTTGGTCATCTGATGAAAGATTTTCAAAAGTTTTTCCACTTCCCGCAAGTATTTCCGGAATTCTTGAATGTGAATCAAAAATATAATAAGGCGCATATGCGGCATGACCCAAACTCTCATATGTAGGTATATTATTTTCAGCGCCATCTAAGACGCCTTGCTCAATAGCGTTATTAATATCGCCCATAGGCATATCTTTAGGTTCCGCACCCAAAGCTTTTGCAAGTCCAAACATAAGGTCATTATTCTGCATTCTGAAACGAAGCCCTTTAATATCTTCTAAAGATTTAATTTCTTTGTTTGAGAAAAAGTTTCTCGCTCCTCCGTCATACCACGCAAGCCCCACAAGTTGTGCATTAGAAATACTTTCAAGCATTTGCTGTCCTAAATCGCTGTTTAAAACTCTCCACATATGTTCTGAATTTTTATACAAATAAGGCAATGATAGAGCGTTAAGTTTAGGAGAAGCTTTTGTCATAGGAGAAACACTTACTCTGGCAAAATCAACCGTACCGTTCTGCATAGCCTCAATAACAGTGTTTTCATCTCCAAGCTTTCCATCAGAATATACCTCTATTGTTATTCTTCCCCCTGTTTTCTGACTTACAAGCTCCGAAAATTTGCGGTCTGCTAAAGTTGTGGGATATCCCTCCGCGTGAACCTCCGCAAGTTTTAAAGTAATTTTTTCTTCCTTAACCTCTGTTTCCTTATTCTCCGTATCAGAGTTATTATCTTCAAGCTCAAGAAGTTTTTTTCTGTCACGAACCCTTGATTCCGCTACACTGCCTTTATATCTGGAATCCCTGCTGTCTGTTCTTTCTGTTGACGAACACGCTGTTATTCCAAAAAGAAAAAAAAACATTAAAAAAAATACACTCAGCCTTCTCATTAAATCATTCCTTTCAAAAATAGACCTTGTTCAATAACCCAAAACAATAAAACCACAGCAAATTTATATAAAGTATGATATTTAAATTATTTTATCATTTCACTATAAGGAATTGGCGTATTGCTATAAGAATTGGCAAAGTAAGTATAGATTTTTGTTGTCAGGTAAAAATTTAATTTTCATATAGAACTATTGTTTCAGGAAAATTAAACAAAGCATAACGTCAAAAGACGTTTTTAAACGCCCCTTTAAAGGTTATAGAACAGATATAATTATTTAGTATATATTAATATTAACAAAATTTCTTAAATTTGTAAAGTTTTTTTGTCAAATACGTATATAACAATTTACCTTATATAAATTTCTATTTACATACATATAAAAAATATAAATAATCTTATTGCAAACAAAAAAATCAGCAAAAATAAAATCCTCTTAAATACCAGAATATTATTTCTACTGATTTTTTTTAATATTCTATCAGACTTTTTTCAAATTTCTGAAAAGCCGCCTGATAAATCTTTTTTGACATATTCTGTCTAAATTACTGTAAAAACTCAAAAGAAGTCTGATATCAAAACTTATGATTTTTTTACAGCTATGCTGCCATTTTCAACATAAACAGTAACATCATCGCCGGCTTTATATTTTCCATCAAGAATATCCTCTGCGAATAAATCCTCAATCTGATTTTGAATTGCCCGTCTTAAAGGTCTTGCTCCGTAAGTTGGGTCAAAACCTGCTTCTGATAATTTTTCAAGAGCCTGATTTGTAATATTAATATCAATCTGCATATTTGATTTAACTCTTGACTTAAGTTCCTCAAACATTAATTTTGCTATTTTCTTAACATCTTCTTTTTCAAGAGGATGGAAAACAATAATATCGTCAATACGATTTAAAAATTCAGGTCTGAAAATACGTTTTACCTCCTCCATAACACTTTTTTTAATTTCCTCATACTCCTGTACTCCAGAATCGTCCGATTGACTGAAACCAAGCTTTTTTGGTGAGGTTATACTTCTTGCTCCCGCATTTGACGTCATTATAATAACGGTATTCTTAAAATCAATCTTTCTTCCCTGAGCATCTGTAATATGCCCATCATCAAGTACCTGAAGAAGCATATTAAACACATCTGGATGAGCTTTTTCAATTTCATCAAAAAGTATAACTGAATAAGGTTTTCTTCTTATTTTTTCAGAGAGCTGACCGCCCTCATCATATCCGACATATCCCGGAGGAGAACCAATAAGTTTGGATACGCTGTGCTTTTCCATATACTCGCTCATATCAACACGTATTATGGCATCATCATCACCGAAAATAACATTCGCCAAAGCTTTTGAAAGCTCTGTTTTACCAACTCCCGTAGGCCCTAAAAATAAAAATGAGCCAATAGGTCTTTTAGGATCTTTAAGACCGACACGTCCTCTTCTAACCGCTTTTGAGAGAGCTTTAACAGCCTCTTCTTGTCCAATAACCCTTTCATGCAGAATAGATTCCATATTTTTAAGGCGCTGTCCTTCTTCCTCCTGAAGACGTCTTACAGGTATTCCTGTCCAGTTTGAAATAATATCGGCTATATCGTCCTCATCAACAACCTGAGCATCTTTATTATTTTTTGCTTCCCAGCCTGCTTTTGCTTTTTTGAGTTTTTCCTTTATTTCGTCCTGTTTCTTTTTGACATTTCCCGCTCTTTCAAATTCCTCAGTTTTAATTGCCGCCTCTTTTTCTTTTTCAAGGGAACTTATTTCATCTTCTAATTCTTTAATATCTGGAGGCGCTGTAAATGTTTTAAGCCGTACCTTTGAAGCCGCCTCATCAAGAACATCAATCGCTTTATCAGGTAAAAATCTGTCAGAAATGTACCTGTTTGAAAGTTTAACTGATGCAACAATAGCCTTGTCTGTAATTTGAACATTATGGTGTGCCTCATATTTGTCCCTTAACCCTCTAAGCATTTCAACAGCGTCCTCTTCAGAAGGCTCAAGAATTTTAACAGGCTGAAATCTTCTTTCAAGAGCGGCGTCTTTTTCAATATATTTTCTGTATTCATTTAATGTGGTAGCTCCTATAACCTGGATTTCACCTCTGGCAAGAGAAGGTTTTAAAATATTTGAAGCGTCAATAGCTCCTTCCGCTCCTCCCGCTCCAATAATTGTATGAAGTTCATCAATAAACAAGATTACATTATGCGCCTTTTTTACTTCATCAATAATTTTTTTAATACGTTCTTCAAATTCGCCTCTGTATTTACTTCCCGCAACCATAGAAGATAAGTCAAGACAAACAACCCTTTTATTTTTAAGTGTTTCCGGAACGTCGCCTGATACAATTTTCTGAGCCAGTCCCTCAGCAATAGCCGTTTTACCGACTCCAGGGTCACCGACAAGACAAGGATTGTTTTTTGTCCTCCTGCTCAAAATCTGGATAACACGTTCAATTTCTTTATTTCTTCCTATGATTGGGTCAAATTTATTTTCTCCCGCTAAAACTGTTAAATCACGGCTAAACTTATCAAGTGTAGTTGTCTTTGAATTTTTTCTGTTGTTTTGTGCGCTTGAGTTAATAGGAGTATCATTTCCACTGTGTTCACCCTCGCCAAGCATAGATAAAATATCCTCATAAAGTCTGTTGCCGTTTACATTTAAAATAGCAAGAATACGTGTCGCCACACAATCGTCCTCTTTTACAATAGCAAGAAGAAGATGTTCTGTTCCAATATAAGTCGTACCCATATTGAGAGCCTCTTGAAGGCTTTTTTCCAGTATACGTTTAGTTCTTGGTGTAAAATCAATAGGCGCGTCAATGACGTTTGATTCAATTCCGATAAGCTCCCCAATTTTATCAACAACATCGTTTTCATTTACATTCTGTTGCTGTAAAGCCTTAAAAGCGACAGAATTATCCGCTCGTAAAAGACCAATAAGTAAATGTTCCGAGCCAACATAACCCTGACCCAATTCAGCGGCTGATTTACGCGCTTCTTCAATAGCCTGCTGAGCTTTTTTTGTAAATTTAATCTGCATTTATGTAACCTCCCTTTTTAATTTGAATTTAACTGTAAAAATAATTATGGCAAAATAATAAAATACTTCTTTTAACAAACCTGTTCTAAACCATTGCAGTATCGCCTGATAGAACTTTTTCTGTCATATTTTGCCTGATTATTTTAAAAGACTTGGAAAGTTACTGCAAAAATCAGGCTTCGTCTGACAAAAAAATCTCTCGTCAAAAATTACTATTCAGGTTATCGAACAGGTTTAATACATCAAATTTATTAAGTATAGCGAAACAATAAAAATTTTATAAACCGCTATAGCCTGTTAATAACCGCCGATATATTAAGTATTTCCAAGTTTTTCCCTTATATACTTGGCTCTCTCAATATCTCTTTCCTCTGAAGTTCCGTTTTTATTCATATATTTCATAAGGTTTCCCGGTTGAATATTCATCATTATACTGTAAATATTAGCATTTTGATTTTCAAGTTTAATTATTCCCGATGTTATACCTAACCTTAAGTCAGAAAGCAATCTCATAGCTTCTTTAGAACTTATTTTTCTGCAATTTTTCAAAATCCCGTAAGAGCGAAAAATTTTATCCTCAATATCAATTTTATGTTCGGTTAACAATTTGTTCCGAAGCATATTTTCCTGCTCCACAATCTGATTTGTAACATTTTGAAGAGCCTCTATAATTTCTTTTTCGCATTTTCCAAGAGTAACCTGATTTGAAATCTGATAAATTCCTCCAAGAGGTTCTGAACCTTCACCGTAAATACCTCTTAAAGTCATACCAAATTTGCTTATAGCCTGACTTAAATTCTCAATTTGGTCAAACATTTCAATAAGAGGAATATGAATCATAAAAGAAGCCCTCATACCCGTTCCTACATTAGTGATACATGATGTAAGATAACCGTAGTTTTCATCAAAAGCATATTCTACACTTTCCTCAATAAGGTCGTCTATTTTATCAGCCGTATCCCATGCCTTTTCAAGATTATATCCTGGCAAAACCGTTTGTATGCGGATATGGTCTTCCTCATTAATCATAATTGAAATTGTTTCATCATCTTTTATAAGAACTCCCGACGGTTTATCTTTATCCAGAAAATCAGAACTTATTGAATGATTTTCAAAAAGAGCGTATTTTTCAACATCTGACTTTTCAGATATATTTATAAAATCAAAACTGTCACCAAAAGAAGTTTTTTCATTTTTTATTGAGTTTTTAACATCTTCAATAAGTTTAACAGACTGCTCTTCCGTCAGCTTACTTGAGAAAGGATATTTTTTTATATTTCTCGCAAGACGTATCCTTGAAGATATAACGATATTATTGTCTGTTTCCAAAGAATTATACCATTTATTCATTAGAATCGTCTCCTTCCAAACTTTTTATTTTATCTCTTAATTTAGCCGCCTGTTCGTATTCCTCTTTTTCAACAGCCCTTTTAAGCTCGCTTTTGAGATTTTCAATTTCACGCTTAACATAAAGTTCAGCACCTGCCTTTTTAGGTATTTTACCCGAATGATATACACTTCCCTGAATATTTTTAAGTACAGGCACAAGATTATTTTTAAAAGCTGTATAACAATCCTCACAACCTACCTTTCCGCTTTTTTTAAACTCATCAAAGGACATTTTGCATGTTGGACACAAGTATCCATGTTTTGTATACGGAGTATTTTCCATATTTATAAAACTATCTAAAATTCCTTTAAACATAGTGTCAAAAGAAACACCGCTCTTCATTTTAACAGCACATTCGTCACAAAGATGATATTCTTTTTTCTCACCATTAATAATCTGTTGATAATAAATTGTAGCAGAATTCTTTTTACATTTTTCACACAACATAATAAATCCTCCTATCAAACAAAACTTCTTAAAAACAATAATTTTATAAAATAAGTATTTCACAAAGAAATACATTATCAACCCATTTTAATCAACTATAGCTAAATAATTAAAGAATAAACAATTAAACTTTAATAAAACTTATATAATAAGAAATTCTCCTGTTATTTCGCACTAAAAATTTTACGAATCGCTATAGTATTTCCTTAACTGTACATATTATACATCTCAATCTGTTAGCCAGCAAGTCTTGTGAGTGCTAAACAAAAACAAAAAAAACACCTTTAAGAGGCATTTTCTTTTTATATCTAAGTTTTTCTTTGTTTTTCTTTATTTTTCAAATTTATATCCACATTTCACACACATATTTGAATCAGGCTCATTACCTATATTACATTTAGGACAAAACTTTAAAAATTTAATTTCACCTTCTTCTGTCATTTTATCATTATTATTTGCTTTTATTATATCTTCATCGTCTGAACAATTTTCGTCAGCAAAATTTTCTGAATTAGCCGCTTTAATATCGTCAATCTGCTTTTGAAGAATTTTAATTTTATGTTTATATACATCAATTTCTTTGCATATACGCTCAATTTCTTCTCCATTAACAGCTCCGCCTTTTTTCTTGCTGTCATAAACAAGCGTACCTATTTTCGTATACCTTTTTTTACATTCTCTGTCATAAGCCTTAATCTTTATTTCCATTTTAGCATGGTCAAAAGTATTTTTTGCATATTTGGAGAATTCCTTAAATTTATCTTGAAAATCATCTGAAATACTCACAATAATCCCTCCTTAAAAAATATAAAATTCAAAAAATCAAATAACCATTTACCCTATACAATAATATCAAGCAACAATCCCTGAATTTCATTTGTTTTGTCAAGAATTGCGATATGGTCTTTTTCTTTTTTCAAAAGTTCCTGAGCAAGTTCGTCGACATTTTTGTTAATCAGTTTAACAATACCGTATACTCTGTGCCTGCCTCTTCTGTCAAGAAAATTTTCTCGTGAAAATTCATGAGAATTTGTAACAACCTCATTTATAAAGTCAGAAATCATACTTCTGTACTTTTTCATATCTTTAATATCCATATGGTCGGCAAGCTTTTTGCCCTGAACAGAAATATCGTCCATCATATGACGAAGTTTCTGCATAATATTCTCATCCGAAACCTTATTTAAAGTAAAACTAAAATCCTGTTGATTTGTTGTTTCTTTTGTTTCTTTGATTCCGGGAAGACTTTCTATACGGGTATCTGTTATTTTTAAATCCATATTATATGCACCTCTCCTGACTTTTAAAAACTTTTTTGCAGCAATAAATTTTCAATATGTTCAACAATATTCCGATGTATAGTATATATATCGGCAAAAGCATCAATAGTTTTTATACGTTCAGAAAATTTTTCCGCAAGAGAAATATATCCGTAAAATACCTTTTTGTGGAAATACAAATTTTCTGACTCAATTCTGTCAAGCTCTTCCTGTTTTTTCTTTCTTTCTATACTTTGCTCCGGGTCAAGTTTAAGAAAAAATGTAATATCAGGTTCAATACCGTCTGTAGCAAAGAAATTAATAGACGAAATATTCTCAAATCCAAGCTTTCTGGCATCTCCCTGATATACAATACTTGAATCTATAAACCTGTCGCATATAACAATATCACCTTTTTTCAAAGTTGGAACAATAACCTCAGAAACAAGCTGAGCTCTAGATGCAGCATATAAAAGAGCCTCTGTTTTGGCATTCATTTTTTTATATTCTTTATCTATAATAATGTTTCTTATTTTTTCGCTTATTACAGTTCCGCCGGGTTCTCTTGCACATACTACAGAAAACCCCTTATTCTCAAGATATTCTTTCAAAAGCCCCAACTGCGTTGTTTTGCCGGAGCCGTCAGTTCCTTCTATAGTAATAAATAATCCTGACATAATATTCAACCTTTCAGATATGTTAAAAGAGCTTTGATTAGTTGTAAAAAACAATAAAATATGGTATTTCAGCTAAATTATTTTATTGCTTTTCCGTAAAAAATCTGAATATTTCTAAAAATTATTTTTTCTATAATTAAATCAAGTCTTACATAAAAACACTTGCCTGTAATAGACTTCTTTCAAAACTTCACACTTGCACAGATATCGCCAAAAAAATATTTAATTCAATGCTTCTTAACGCTTTCGACGTTTAAAAATCAAAACACCTTTAGCTAAAACATTGAATGAAATATTTTTTTGTTGGATTGACATAATTTCTTAGTTTTGAAAGAAATCTAATAACTTTCTATTTAACTTACAGCAAATTCGGAAAACTCCAAAAATAAAAAAATCTTTTTATTCAATATCCATTTAATTTTACAGTGTTTAAAAGATAAAATGCCTTTCGCTGAAATTTTTTGAATAAAATACTTTTTATTTCTTTACAGAAATTGCTGTACATTTATTATATCATATAATTTTTCAAAAGTACAACTTAAAAATATATTATTAAAAAAATAATTATTATAATAATTATTTTTTTAATAACAAAAGATTTTATGACGGATAAATCACAATTTTTATATAAATCTCCAAGCATTAAAAAAATCAGACAATGTTGTTGAAATTACCGAATAAGTCTTTTATATTTTCCATTATACAAAAAACGATTTTAAATATCAATAAAGATAATTAAAATCGTTCTTTATAGAACCTCAAAAAATTTTCAGTGTAAAACAATAAAATAATTCTTTATATCCTCACTAATCCGAGTTTGACAGTTTATTATTTTATCAAACTTCTTTCGAAACTACGAATTACAGCAATTCCATTAAGAAAAAAATTGTTTTACCTCTGCCTAAATTGTTGTAAAGTTTTGAAAGAAATCTATTGTTTTGTTATTAATTACTTTATTTGAGGAATATTTTTCAATATAAGAAATTTTTCACCAGGATAAATTTTATCAGGGTCCTCAATATCATTTATAAGGACAATATCCTCAATAGTCGTATTAAATCTTTTCGCTATTTTCCACAAAGTATCTCCCGGCTTAACCACATATACTGTCATACTTGGAAATTTATCAAAGAAATTTTTATCAAAGTCAGAAAAACATATATCTTCAATAAAACTTATTAACTTTATTTCATTTACACATACATAAAAATTAAGCATACATTTAATTTCAATTTCTCTGTCAGAAAGCATACTTAAATTCACTCTGTCAAGATTTACCTTTATATCACAGTCAACAGGTTTATTTTCCTTTGTACCTTTCGTTTCAATTATCTGTCTGTATGGTAAAATTGTATTATAACAATGTATAGGCACCTCATCATCTGACGCTATGTAAAGAACATCAATAGAAATTATACCTTCAACAACTATTTTATCATCAAGTATTTTCTGTTCATCCAGATGCTGTTTTCCCGATATTTTAAATACCTGTAAAATCTTAGGCATATCCTCATCAAGCGAAACTACCTCTTTTATTGGAAACTGATTTTTATTTCTGCATAAAAAAGAAGGATATTCAACAGTTTTTTCAGAAATACTCAAGTTTTTATCTGTACAGTAGGCATCCTCAAGAATTTGAATTTCTTTTTCATGGCATACATCTACAAATATACCAATACTGACTTCAATTTCAATAACTCTGTCTTCACCATCACTGTCAGGGCATACTTTTATATACTTATCGTGAATAGAAATCACCGCATCGGCAAACATTCCTTCTTTCACTCCCGGTGCGTCAACCGTTCCGTTAAAAGGTATTTCATTTTCAATAAATTCCACAATACTTTCACTTAAATCGCTTTTATATAAAGTTGAAAACATAAGCTCACCACTAATAGCAATTTTACCGTCAGACGCTTTTATGTCTTTATTTGAAATATCCGCGGAACATTGCACAATCTCGCTTATATTAGGTTTTCCCGATGGGATATGTATTTCTTCCTTGATTATAAACCTGTCTGCCTTTTTTAAAATAATTTCATTAAATCTAAAACTGTTTTTTATTGTCTGATTTTCAGGAATTTCCTCAATATCCACAACAATATTTTCTTCCTCTGAGGAAAAGACACTTCCCATAACATTTAAAACCGCACGAAAACTTACCTTTCTGTCATTAATCATTTTATAATCAATGTTTTCAATATCACAGCTTACATTACACATCATATCTTTTTCAATTCCGTCAATAGTAATAAAATCATTTACAGGCATTGAAAAATCAATACTATGAACAGGCTTTTCACCGCTTTTTGACATATATATAAGCTCAATACTAAGTTTTCCCTTAAAGCTTATTCTTCCGTTCACAATATCAAAACTTTCTATGCAGACAGATGAATCGCTTTGTAAAACATTATCCATATCCGGCTTAACATCAGGCACAATAATATCGCCTTCAACAAGAACCTGAGAAGTTTCTTTTCCTATGCATCTGTCTATTTTCACGATATCTTTTATAGGTTCCATAATTCATACCTCCCAAAAATTTTTCCATTCTTATAAATTATATAAAAAAAATCTTTGAGGTATGCAAAGTTTTTAAATATATATTCAAAAATTAAAATTCACTGAATATATTAAACATTAATTGAAATACATATCAAAAACATTCTATACTTCAAAATACCTATACTTAACAAAGACATTGTTACTGCTCGACAGCTTTTATAACATTATCAAACATTTTATAAATATCATCAGAGATATTTTCATAACCCTCTTCGGCAATTTCAGCCAAATTAGCATTCATTGGCAATTCCGCAAGAAGTTCAGTACTATTTGTCTTTATAAACTTTTCTAAATTTTTATCACTGTGAAACTTGATTTTTTCATTACAGCAGGGACAAATCATATAACTCATATTTTCTATAATACCATATATTTTTACATTTAATTTTTTTGCCATATTTATAGATTTTGATACAATCATAAACACCATATCCTGTGGAATTGAAACAATTAATACTCCGCTCAGAGGAATAGACTGCATCAAGGTAAGAGTAATATCACCTGTTCCCGGAGGCATATCAATAATAAGATAGTCTAATTCTCCCCATAAGACGTCTGACCAAAATTGAGTTACACAACTTGATAAAAGAGCCCCTCTCCACACAACTGGCTGATTTTCATCGTCAATCATAAAATTAAGCGACATAACTTTTATACCGTCATCTGTTTCAACAGGTGTAATACCGTCTTTATTACCATATGCCCGTTCTCCTCCAAGCCCCATAAGTCTGCCTACACTAGGACCCATAATATCCGCATCCATAATTCCGACAGAGTAGCCTTTTTTTCTTAAAATCTTCGCAACCATAACAGAAACGGTAGATTTCCCGACTCCTCCCTTTCCGCTCATTATACCAATAACTTTCTTTATTTTATTATTAGGATTATTTTTAACCCCGCAGTCAGAGCTGTCCTTTCCGCAAGTTCCTTTAGACGGACAAGAATTACAATCTCCCAAAACATTCATCTCCTTATAAAATTTTTTCATCAAAACTCTGTTCAAAACCACCGTTACTGACAATTAACAAGAGATTTTTCAGTTGATAAAGCTTAATTTTTACAACAATTTTTAAGACACTCTAAAAGAATCAAGCACAAAGTATTACAGAAAAATCTCTATCAAATAGCATTATGGTAACTTTGAGCAAGTCTATTATTATTATGCTACTCAAATTATAATTTGTAAAGCCATAAAAAATTATTCACTGAATAATAATTTTTTATAAACTCATATAATCAGCGTTTTCTTAAACTAAATCTTTGATACGTTTTTTTGATTTCCTTACAATTATTTTTTCTTATGGCTATAACATCGCCATTTTTCATAATAAAGCTATTTTTTTCCATCGAATCTATATATTCCATATTTACTATATAACTTTTATGAATCCTCAAAAACAAAGGATTATTTGAAAGCATTTCCTCAAGTTCCGAAAGTGTAATATATGCCTTAACAATATTATTTGATGAAAGATGAATACACGATATATTTCCGATAACTTCAATATACATTATATTAGCGACAGTTATTTTTGTATTTATTTTATTATTATTCACTGTAATATATTTTTTTAAAACATTTATATTTTTTAAAACTTTATCAAGAGTTTTTTCAAGCCTTTCATATTTTACAGGTTTAAAAATATAATCGGCCGCATATAATAAAAAAGCATCGTATGCATAATATTTATTGCTCGCAAAAAATATTAATATAACATTGCTGTCAATTTCTCTTATTTTTTTAGCAGCTTCAATACACATTTTTCCATTATTTGCCATATCAAAAAAAATAATTCGATATTTTTTAGGTTCAAATACTTTAAAAAACTGACAATCTGAATTAAACTTGTCAATAACAAATTTAAAATCTTTAAACAGACAATATTCTTCAAAATATTTTAATATATTTTTGTTTATAAAATTATTAAAACAAAAATAAGCTATATGCATATTATTGTCCTCCGTTGGTTAAAATATTAATATAGCAGTGTACAAATTATTGTCGCAAAATAATAATATAATTTTCCAGAGTCAAAATTCTTAATAATAATATTATAATCATTTTATTATTACACTATAATTATATTTATTTTAACACGGATAATATATAATTTCAATATTTTTTTAATTTTTATCATACAAAACACCTTTTTATCATCTTATACTTGAAATATATAAAAAAACATTATAGAATATGCGTAATGGGTTTGGGTAACCCAAATAAATCAGATTTCATTTAATTATTTAATGTTATTTGATTTCAATATTTTACTTATTTATTTTTAAGGAGGAAATTTAAAATGAAAAAACTTTTAGGTATTGCAATATCAACTTTAATGGTAGGTTCTATGTTAATCGGATGTGGCGGTTCAGACGCTACTACTACAGAAGCTGTTTCAGAGGTCGCTACTACAGCTACTACAACAGCTGCTCCTGAAGTTGAGGCTCCTGTTACTCCTGAAACTGAAACTATTATGATTGAAGATGAAACTACTGCTGACGTTACTAGTGAAGCTGAAACTGAAGTTTTAGAAGCTACTACTACACCTGCCGCTTAATAACTAAAAATAATTTATTGTATTTTAAAAAGAGTAGATTTTTTCTACTCTTTTTTATATAGCTATTCATAAAATTTTTAACGCTAAACAATAGACCTGTTCAAAACCTCCGTGACACCGATTGACAAAGGTTATTAAACAGGTTTATTGAATAAATAAAACCATTTCTGTATGCAAAAAGGACGATTTTAAAAATCGCCCTCAAATCATAAGCTGACGAGCGGGTTTGAACCGCCGACCTCCGCCTTACCAAGGCGGTGCGCTACCTACTGTGCCACGTCAGCAAAATATATATTTACATAATAATAGTATTTTCAATTACCACCAACCATTAAATTATAGCAAATATATATTTAAAAGTCAAGTATAAATTAAAATATCTCATAAAAATTAAAACATATTTTTTTTAGACATTACTTTAATTACAATATAACAAATGATAATTGAACCAACAATAAGACCTAAAAAAGCAAAACGATTGTCAAAGCCGGGAATAGGAACATTCATGCCAAAAAAACTTGAAATAATTGTAGGAATAGCCATAACAATAGTAATTGATGTAAGCCTTTTCATAACTATGTTAAGATTATTTGATATAAGGGAGGCAAAAGAATCCATTGTTCCTGTCAAAATATCACTATAAATCTTCGCCATTTCAATAGCCTGCTTATTTTCAATAATAGTATCTTCTAAAAGCTCCATATCATCAGGATATTTTTTTATAAAATCATATCTTAAAAGCTTTTCCATAACAATTTCATTTGATTTAAGAGACGTTGACAAATAAACAAGACTCTTTTCAAGCGTAAGTAATTGTATAAATTCTTTATTTCTCATAGATTTATGAAGACTTTCCTCAATCGTCTCGCTCTGTTTATCTATCTGTTTAAGGCACATAAGATAAAGCTCCGCATTTTTATACAGCATTTGAAGTATAAATCTTGATTTCTTAAAAGTATAAAAAGTTTTAATAATATTTTTTAGAAAAGGCTCAAGAATAAGAGATTGACGTAAAGAAACTGTAACTATACATAGATTTGTAAGCATAATACCTATAGGAATAGTTTCGTAAAGCTTTGATTGTTCTTTTGTCATAATATAAGGAGTGTCAACAAGAATAAGCACCTGTCCATTATCTTCATCAACTTCAATACGTGAGCGTTCTTCCTCATCAAGAGCCGCTTTAATAAAATCAGGGTCTGTTTTTAATTTATCCGAAATTTTCTCAATCTCTTCATCTGTAGGAAGCACCATATTAACCCATACCCCGTCTATAATTTCATCAACTTCAACAAGCTCTCCATAAATGGAACTATAAATTTTAACCATATTCTTATTCCTTCCATAATTTTCATAGTATACAAATCTCTTTATAACAACTCCAAAATAAACAGATAATATTTAATAAAATCTTAATATATCAAGGAAGTTTTTTATTGTTTAGCGCTAAAAATTTTGCGAATTGCTATATAACGAAATTGCTGTAATAATTATAGTTTTATAAAAATACAGCATAATTAGCACCCATACTTCATAATTATCATTTCCACACCAAGCCTGTCTTGAACTTTTCCTGTTTTTATATTAACATCACATTCAAGGCAATCCTCAAGAGCTTTTAAAAGTTCTTTTTTCTTAAAATTTTTAGCCTGCGATAGACATTCTGAAACAACAAACTCTCTTTGTTTGATTTTTTCCGCTATTTCTGATTTATAAAAACCTTTTTCAGAAAGATATTTGCTTTGCAGGATAATTCTAAATTGCCTTGCAATCATCGCTAAAATCATAATCGGCGCTTCTTTCATCAAAATCATATTATTATATATATCAAGAGCTTCTTTTATTTTTTTATTTCCAATAGCGGCAACCATATCAAATATTTTAACCTCAAGAGATTTTGTACAAATATTATCAATATCTTTTTCACAAACCTCTCCCTTACCAATATAATCCGCAAGCTTTTCAATTTCAATCAAAGCTGTTTCCATACCGTTGTTTATGCTTCTTATAAAATATAAAATAACATTTTTTTTCATAGTAAGACCTTTTTTTAAAACCGCTTTTTCCGTCCATAAAAGCATTTCTTTTTCATTGGGAATTTTGCATTCTATACATTCTCCATTCGTTGATACTGCCTTATACAGCTTTCCTCTTTTATCAACTTTTTCCTCAACAAAAATTAAAACAGAAGTTTCAGGTATATTTTTAACATACTCAGCGGTTTTTTCGCTTTCGTTCTTATTTCCTTGTATAAATAACTCACTGTCTTTGACTATAATAAGCCTTAAATCATTCATAAAGGGAAAAGTTTCACAAGCGTCGTAAATTTTTTTACTCTCAATTTTTTTTTCCTGAAACACATCAAGATTCATCATCTCAGCGCCTTTTGGGATAATAGCGTTTCTCAGTTCATCAATATATGTTTTTTTTAAATAATTCTCGTCCCCAAAAAATAAATATACTCTTTTAAACCTTCTGTTTTTAATATCTTCCTTTAAATTTTTCAGAATAATCACCTTATTTCATTGTTTTATAATAAATATTATCTCCATCTGAATAAATTTCAACAGCACCTTTTTCTCTTGTGTTTAAGACATCTATATTTCTATGACTAAACCTATTCAAAACCTCTTTGGAAGGATGGCCGTACCTGTTAAAATTGCCTGCCGAAACAATTCCAAGTTTCGGGTTAACTGTATCAATAAACTCCTCGCAGCTCGAATATTTAGAACCATGATGAGCCAGCTTTAATACGTCTGCGCTAATATTATTTCCTTTAGAGATAATTTGCTTTTCACACTCATAATTTATATCTCCCGTAAATAAAAAAGATGTATTTTTAAAATTTATTTTCAATACAAGAGATCCTGAATTACCCTCATTTGTATTTTCCTTAAAAGGATAAACACATTCGATTAAAACATCATTATAAAAATTTAATTCATTCCCTTCGCAAAGCTCATATATTTCAATATTCAGAAGATATGCTTTTTGTTTCAATATTTCATACAACTCTGTTTTGTCAGCTTTATTTGATACATAAATTTTACCAAGGTCAATATAATCCATAATTTCAATAATTCCTTTTATATGGTCGGCGTCAGGATGAGTAATAAAAACCGAGTCTATATAATCCACGCCCATATATTTTAAATATGGATATAAAACACTTACACCTTTGTCTTCCCCAATTTTTTCTTCATATTCTCCTCCTCCGTCAATTATAAAACATCTGTCCTTATAATTGAATACAAAACAATCGCCCTGTCCAACGTCAAGCATAGTAACTTTAAATTGATACTCTGATTTTATGTAAAAAATATTGGTAAAAATAACGATTACAGTAAAAACAATAAAAACCTTTTTATCAATATGCCTGTATAAAAACAGAACAAACACAGTAACAACCGATAAATAGCACAATATATTTATAATGTCAGGTTTTCCAAGAGAAATATAAGAAAAAGGAATATCAGAAAAAACCTCCGCGATAAATTCAATTATCCTCATAATAATGTACGGAATTCCCGAAAACAATGACGCTGTATTTATAGAAAACAATCCTACTATTCCCACTATAAAACCTATAAATACAATAATTCCCAAAAATGGCAGTATAATTAAATTAGCAAATATATCCATTGTCGGAAGTCCAAAAAAATTAAACCAAACAACCGATGTCGGAATAAAATTAACACTTATGGCGGATGATAAAATTTCAGCAATATCCTGTCTAAACACTTTGCGAAAAATTTTTGAAACAGGTTTAGAAAAGACAGCAAGTGATAATACTGCTGAAAAAGAATATTGAAATCCAATATCAAAAAGGTATAACGGCTGAAAACATAAAATAAAAATACAAGAAACTGCAAGTGAATTAAGCACATTACTTTCTCTGTAAATAAGTTTTCCGAAAATATAAATTAAAAACATAATCGTAGCTCTTACAGCCGATACGCTTAATCCTGTAAAAACACAATATATAATAACAAAAAATATAGCAAAAATTTTTCCATATTTTTTATGTATCCTTTCCGCTAAAAACAAAACAATAAAAGCAAGTATATGAATATGAAGTCCGGATACAGCCACTATATGATAAATTCCCGTCCTGCTGAAAATATCCTTTGTATGAAAAGACAAATCTGTTTTATCTCCCACTATCATTGCTTTCATTAAAGCCGCCTCATCTTTAGGAAAAATATTATCATATACTTGGGAAACTTTTTTATTAAATTTTCTGAGTATAATTTCAATATCCGTTTTTTCTCCTGTTTTGACCGCATTATCAGAAAACATTTTATATTCAATATTTTTTATCCTGTAATAGTCGTTTTCATTAAATCCTCCTGGATTTCTTAATGTTTCAGGCTTTATAAGCCTGCCGTATAATTTAATTTTATCGCCTTCCGAAAACTTTTCATTTCCTGAGAAATATACTTTAATACCTATCTCTTCTAAAATCTTTTTGTTATCTTTTTTTAATATATATTCTGATTTTGCCAAAAATGAGTATCCATTATTATATTTTCCGTCTAGCTTATAAATTACCGCGGAAATTTCAGTTTCTGTTTCATTTAAGGAAATATTCTCAACCTCATAACTTGTAAACCGAGCGGAATCAATAATCCTTATAAATCCAAAAATTACAAATACAGGTAATACCAAAATATAGGTATACTTATATTTTCTAAATAATACAGCAGAAATTAAAACTATAATTATTACAGAAAACAATAAATATAAAAACGCATGTTCATAAAATCTTGCGTAATATCCAATTATAATTCCGATTATAAAAGATATTGTAATGATAATACCTGTATTTTTCATTTAGCTTTATTAATAATCTTTATTAATACGGCTTTCATCTCTTTCAAAAGTCTTGCTGAAATCAACATGTCCCGCAAGAGACGTTTCTTTCACACCGTCAATCAAAAACTGAACTTGTTTTACATAATCAAGCTCCGTAAGAGAATTTACAATAGCATAAATTGTGAGAAGCTCGCCTGTAGAACCTCCATTATGCTGAGAAATAAACTCTTTTGATAAATCCACATAACAAATACCATTTTCGGTTTTTATATCATTTATTTTTGTTTCCTCAGGAATATCTTTGACCAAACTTTCATTTTTAGGTCCATTTATAAGCTCCTCAACAATTCTCATTTCAACACTTTGTTTTTCACTTACCTCAATATCACGCTCTTCCTCGCAAAGACCCATAGCGTTTTCATCAGAAAAATAAAGCTTAACTTTAATACTATCTTTTCTGTAAGGCTCAATAGATGGATTAAACTCAATCTCTTCGTTTTTTATATCACCTATTTTCTCGCCGTTATCTCTTGTAATTTCCTCGCCGTTAACAAAAAAATGAACACTTTCAACAAAATCAAGTTCTGTAAAAGTTTTTATAATAGCGGCAATACAAACAAGCTGACGGCTGTCTGACAGATTATTATACTCTTCTGAAAAATCAATTTCAACTTTACCTTTTCCCCTGCCTGTATCAATAAATCTACATGACTTTATCGACACACTTTCCGGAATTATGGGAAATAAATTAGAAGCTTTGGGCATTTTTATGATTTCATCTTTAATCACATTTACATACTCGTTCTTTTTATTTTCCTCCAAAAGTTTACTTCCGTTTTCAATAGTCCGTGTTTCGGAAACAAACATATCCTCAATATCTTTATAGCTTGAATTAGAATTATAATCAACAGACGTAAGGTCAACATTCAAAAAGTAGACGCTTATCGTATCAGTTTTTGAGCTAACAGAATTAATTACAGCAGTACATATAATGCCCGCAACAATTACGCATAAAAACAGTATAAGCCCAAATATAAGAACTTTCTTATTTTTCATATTTTTACTCATAAAATCACCTCTTTAACTTCTTTAACAACCAATTATAAAATTACCAAAGCAGCATATTTATTTTATAAATTAACATTCACTGTATTTAATCGGCAATCTTACAATAAAAGTAGCTCCTTCATTTTCCTTGCTGTTAATTTTTATACTTCCATTATGTAACATAATAGACGAATGTGTTATAGCAAGACCAAGACCTGTTCCGCCTGTTTCCCTGTCCCTTGTTTTATCTACGCGATAAAATCTTTTAAATACCTTGCTTTGTTCTTCTTCACTTATACCAATTCCCGTATCCTGAACACTTATAAAACAATTTTGATGGTCTCCGTCAACAGTAACCTTTACAGTACCACCCTCAGGAGTATATTTAATCCCATTTTCCACAAGATTTGATAAAGCAAGGGTAAGCTTAACCTCGTCACCTTCAATAATCATATTTTTATTATTCTCATAAAGAATTTCAATATTTTTTCTTTCCGCCAAAGGATAAAGTCTTTTTATTATATCCTCGGTCATTTTATTAATATCAGTTTCTTTAATATTTAATCCTGCTTCCTTATGGTCAAGTTTAACAAGTTCAAGTAAATCATTTATAATATTTGTCATTCTGTCAACTTCGGAATTTATGTCCCGAAGAAATTCCCTATACATTTCAATAGGCATTTCTTCCTGAAGTAAAATAGACTCACTCAACACTTTTATAGAACTTAAAGGCGTTTTAAGCTCATGTGAAACATTAGATACAAATTCCTGTCTTGAAGTTTCAATAGATTCAAGCTGTTCTGTCATATTATTAAAAGCTTCTCCCAACTGAAAATACTCGTCGTTGCCCTCTACAATAATTCTTTGGTGAAGCTGACCGTCGGTAATTTTTTTTATAACTTTCAATATATTTTTAAGAGGACCAATAAATACCTGTGTTGTAAAAAACACTATACAAGCGACAATTATACATATTCCCAATGTAACAAGAAACCATTTTGACCTAACATTATCAATAAGAGCATTCACTTGCTGAAAAGATGATACAAGCAGAACAACCCCTATCTTTTTTGAATCATCGTCCTCAATATATGCGGTAGCGTAAATTGCCTCTTCATCGTCCCTTAAATTAGCGACATCAAGACCATTTAGCGCTGAAATAACTTCCGGAATAGCATAAAGTTTTCCTTCTTCTATTTTATTTGAATCTTTGACAACAAAACCTTTATTGTCTAAAATGAGAATTCTCGCGGAATTTTCAACACTTTTTTCTGCGACTTCATTATCAAAAGAATTCTTTTTTGTTTTGTCTTTAAGATAATTTCCTTTTTGAATATTTCCCGCTATTTTATTTGCGCGGTTTAAAAGTTCTTTTTCGTTTGTTTCTTTAAAATACTGCTTCAAAGTATCAGATGTTGTATATGAGAAAAACAAAATCGGCATAAGACTTACAAAAAAATATAAAATAAAAAGTTTCCAGCGAATACTAATATATCTTTTTATACGAAATTTACTGAAAATAATAACCAACTCCCCATTTAGTATGAATATATTTCGGCTCACTCGGGTTTAATTCAATTTTTTCCCTAAGCCTTCTTACGTGTACATCAACAGCTCTGGCATCCCCGGGATAAGTTTTCCCCCATATAATATTTAAAAGGCTGTCTCTGCTGTAAACCTTTCCCGGATTTTTCATAAAAAGCATAAGAAGGTCAAATTCTTTTGCGGTAAGATTTGTTTCCTTTCCATCAATAAAAGCGCGCCTTGACTCAATATCAATCTCAATATCCCTTATTTTAATGCTGTCTGTTTTAATACTCTCAATTTCAACTTTTTTTACACTTCTTCTTAAAATAGCTTTAATTCTGGCTTTAAGTTCCAATATATTAAAAGGTTTTGTTATATAATCATCCGCCCCATATTCCAGACCCATTATTTTATCCATATCCTCACCTTTTGCGGTAACCATTATAATGGGAACATTTGAAAATTCTCTTATAAGCTGACAAACCTCAAGTCCATCCTTTTTAGGAAGCATAACATCAAGAATAATAAGATTATAATCTTTATTCTGCGCAAGATTCAAAGCCTCGTCGCCATCAAAAGCCGTATCAACCTGCATACCCTCCTGTTCAAGACTAAATTTAATTCCCTTAACAATAAGTTTTTCATCATCAACGACAAGTATGTCATATGCCATTTTTAGTTTACCCCCATTATAATAACAAATATTTTAAACTCTGTACTATAGTCAATCAACTTAAAAATAAGTAAGTTCGGCGGATAAAAATCCTTTTTGCCGTGTTGCCGTCGGTCGGCATAGGCATTCGGCTATGCCGACCGACCTCGCCTTGCAAAAATAATTTTTTGCTCGTTTCCTTTTTCTTATTTTCAAGTTAATTGACTATAAAAGTATCCATATTAAAACAATCAATAATATGAAACCAGATTTTATAAAGCCCTGATATATTTTAAGAAAATTATTTTTAATCTTTGAAATATCACACTTTATAAAATTTTACCATAGTATTATTCTATTGTTTCACTAAAGTTAAAATTATACTTTAATATATTTCTTTATCTTTTCAAACAATTTATTTCCAATGCGTGAAACATTTTTAATCTCATCAATAGATTTGAAAGACCCATTTTCCTCTCTGTATTGAATAATATTTAAGGCAATAGCATCTCCAATACCGTTTAACTTTTTCAGTTCTTCTTTATCTGCTGTGTTTATGTTGATCATGTCATCTCCATTATTACTATTTTGTATTGAATCTTCATTTTTGTCAATATTATCATTAACATTTTTAATAACAATATGTTCCTCATTTTTAACATAAGCAGCCATATTAATGCTGTCTTTATCAGCATTTTCAGTAAATCCTCCCGCTTTCTCAACAATATCATAAACTCTGTAGTCTTCCTCTATTTCATATACCCCCGGATTTTTTACCTCACCTGTAATATATACCGCCATTTTAGAAACAGTTTCTTCCGTAGTTTCAGTACTTGTATCAGGCATTTCTGTCTGTACTGCTAAAAGTTCATCATTTTTTCTGTCATTCAAAGTTTCCGACGCATACCAGAAACCGACTACTACAACAAATACAATAATAGCAACAATAATCGAATTTTTATCAAGTTTCATCGCTTGTACTCCTTTAAAAATATAACTTTTAAACTTTATAATCAATCAACATAAAAATAAATAAATTTTATTTCGCCTCTTTTTGAGTATTTTCGGGTTGCTTGACTATAAAAAGCAAAAAAATATCTTTTATTTTAAGCCAATATACAAAATCAACACTATAATACAACAAAATAATTTGTCACATTCAATCGAAATATGTAAACATCATTTCAAAAAAATATCTTTTTATAATTA
>CATLIG010000017.1 GCA_949948985.1 uncultured Clostridia bacterium
ATATTCACTTTCATTATACTCAAAATCAATACCTTTTTCACATATAATCACATTGTAATATTTTCCGTCCTCAAAAATCATTTTCTCGTCAATTATTTTAAATCCCAGTTTATAAACTATTTTTCTGACCTTATCAATATCTCTTTGAGGCTGTAAAATAATTCTTTCCGCACTGTCAACAATCTTTTTTGAATTATTTAAAATATCAATAATAAGCAGCCCTCCCATACCGGCTATTATAATCTGGTCAGGCGCTTCCCCCTCTTTAATAACAGATAGTCCATTACCTAAACGTGTTTCAATATAGTCACAGTAATTATGTGTACATATATTTTTTTTCGCTTTCTGAACAGAACCATAACTTATATCACACGCAACCGCTTTTTTAGCTATTTTATTTTGAACAAGAAAAATAGGTATATACCCATGATCCGTTCCCACATCAACAAGAAACTCACATTTTTTTGCGCAATCAGTAATTGTTTTAAGCCTTTTAGATATAATCAACACTTTTCCTCCAAATATGTATATGCAAAAAGGCTGTGTAAAAGACAGCCTTTTTGTCATTCCAAATAGTCTTTAAGTTTTTTGCTTCTGCTTGGGTGTCTTAACTTTCTTAACGCTTTAGCCTCAATCTGTCTTATTCTTTCTCTTGTAACCTGAAATTCCTTGCCAACTTCCTCAAGAGTTCTTGCCCTTCCGTCATCAAGCCCAAATCTTAGTCTCAAAACTTTTTCTTCTCTTTCGGTCAAAGTATCAAGAACATTTATAAGCTGTTCTTTAAGCATAGTGTATGCTGCCGCGTCAGAAGGTGCCGGAATATCCTCGTCAGGTATAAAATCACCTAAATGACTGTCCTCTTCCTCACCTATAGGTGTTTCAAGAGAAACAGGTTCCTGAGCAATTTTTCTAATCTCCCTGACCTTGTCCACAGGCATCTGCATTTCTTTAGCAAGCTCCTCGTCAGATGGCTCTCTGCCATATTCCTGTAAAAGCTGTCTGGAAACTCTTATAAGCTTATTAATTGTTTCAACCATATGAACAGGTATCCTTATTGTACGCGCTTGGTCGGCAATAGCTCTTGTAATAGCCTGTCTTATCCACCATGTAGCGTAAGTACTGAATTTATAGCCCTTTCTGTAATCAAATTTCTCAACAGCTTTAATAAGTCCAAGATTTCCTTCCTGAATAAGGTCAAGAAAAAGCATACCACGACCAACATATCTTTTAGCGATACTTACAACAAGACGAAGGTTAGCTTCCGCAAGACGTTTTTTAGCGTATTCATCGCCCTCCTCCATACGTCTGGCAAGCTCTGTTTCCTCATCAGCGCTTAAAAGAGAAACTTTACCTATTTCCTTCAAATACATACGTACATGGTCGTCAATGTTAATACTTCCATCGCTTATTGACAAGTCAAGGTCTTTATCCGTATCATCCTCAAGCTCAACAATTCCCATAACATCAATGCCTTGACTTTCGAGATACTCATAAATTTTATCAATCTGTTCAGAATCAAGTTCAATATCAGATAAAAAATCCATTATTTCTTTATATTCAAGAACGCCTTTTTTCTTTTTACCAAGTGCCAGAAGTTCCTTCAAGCGGATAGCAAATACGTTTTCATCAATGGATTTCAAAATAATCCTTCCTTTCTTTTGTCTTTATTCTAACCATCTGAAAGTGTAATATTCAGATTATCAATACTTTTCTTTTCTGAAATCAACTTCTGCAAAGTTTCTATATCCTGAGAAGAAGGCATCAGTACATTGCTTATATAAAAAGTTTTAATTGCCTTTACCTCATCATTAACAGCTTTTTCCAACATTTTCGGATCATCAAACTCTTTTTGCGTAATAAAAATTTTAGATACCGTCTGCTGCTCTTCTAAAGAATCAAAAAAATTAACTATTTCTGCTGAATAAATACTTTGCCCTCTTTTATAAAAATCATCAATTATTTTTATAAGCTTTATATATATCGGATTTATAAATTCCTCCGGAGACAAGACTTCTCTGATTTTTTTATATACGTTATAGTTTAAACTCATAATTTTAATAAGATTTTGCTTTCCGTCATCAATTCCCTGAACACTCGTACTATGCTTTGGTTTATTGTATTTTTTGTGAGAATTTATAAAAACATTTTGAGATACTTTTGATATTTCGTTTGTTATAGCATCTTTTGAAATACCTGTTATCAATGAGGTTTCATTAATATAAGCATCCCTTTCGATAGCGTTGTCAAATCCGGCGAGTATTTCTGCCGCCTTATTTGTAAAAATAATCTTTTCTTCCATAGATTTAAAATCATATTTTTTTCTTTCACACTCAATTTGAAATAACGCAAAACTTTTTGCCTGTGTCAATAAATCTGAAAATGCCTCCCGTCCAAATTTTTTTATATACTCATCAGGGTCTTTAGCATCTTTTACCTGTAAAACTTTAACTCTTATTCCATTATCCATTAAAACAGGTCCGGCTTTAAGAGCCGCCTTTGTACCCGCCTCATCGCTGTCAAACAAAAGAACAACACTATTGGCATATTTTTTCATCGCTCTTGCGTGTTCATCATTAAACGCCGTACCCAGCGCCGCGACAACATTATGAAATCCGGCTTGATAAAGACTTATGACGTCCATATACCCTTCTACAAGAATAAATTCTTTTACTCCTGATTTTCTTGCGAAATTAATACTATATAGATTGTTGCTTTTTTTGAAAATAGGTGTATCAGGAGAATTTAAATATTTAGGTTCGCCATCTCCAATAATTCTTCCGCCAAAAGCGATAATTCTTCCTTGAACATCAATAATAGGAAACATAAGCCTGTTAAAAAACTTATCATAATACCCGCCATTTTTGTTTGCGAACACAAGACCGCTTTTAACAAGCAATTCTGGGTCATATCCTTTTTTAATAAGGTAGTCAGATAAACTGTTTCTGTTTTTAGATGAATACCCAAGACCATATTTTTTTCTTACATTTAAAAGTATTTTCCTTTCATCAAGGTATTTAACGGCTGTTTTTCCCTCACTGCTGTTTAAATTAGAATAAAAAAACCTTGCGGCATTTTTATGTATTTCATAAATAATATTTCTAATTTCAGTATTTTTTGCCGATTCTGCTGAATTTCCTTTTTCAGGCAAAACATATTTAATTCTTTCCGCCAAAAATTTAACAGAATCAATAAAATCATAATTTTCAATCTGCATAATAAAGCTGTATACATTACCGCTTGCGTTACAGCCAAAACAGTGATAAAGCTGTTCATCAGGACTTACTGAAAAAGACGGTGTACGCTCTTTATGAAAAGGACATAATCCAAAATAGCGTCCTCCTTTTTGTTGTAACGAAACATAAGAGCCAATAACCTCAACTATGTCATTTCCGTTTCTGACATCCTCAATAATATTATATTCATAATACATAAAACAGATCATCTCCATTCAGTATTACAGCAACAATCAAAATCAAACCGACAAGACGATAAAATAAATTGTTAAACAAAAGAAATAATTTACAAAACATTATTATTGTTGTTGTTTTACTGTATATTTCCTTTATACCTAAAATATTCGACACAAAATCAATATTTCCTTTTAAATTTTATAATAACTATCATCAAAAATTATTTTTTGCGTTATTCTATTGAAGTGATAAAATAATAAACAAATAAATTTTTATAAACCTGATTCAAAGAATCCTTTTATTGTTTTATGCTAAAAATTTTGTGCATTAATATTTAACAGTATAACTCAAAAACTAATTTTTATTTTACAACTTCTTTATAAGTTTTCATCGCAAACCTGTCTGTCATACCCGCTATGTAGTCACATACAATAGTTTCCTTCTCTATATCATTTCCGTAATGACTTGTAAATTCATTCGGTATTTTATTAAAATTTTTTATGTAATAATAGTATAACTTTTTAAGAATTCCCGAAACCATATCATTTTCTTTTTTTAGTTCCTCACCATGATATACGTAATCAAACATAAACTTTCTGAGTCTGTATAATAATTCTTTAATTTTTTTATCCATAATGATATCATTTCTTCCCATACTGTTTTTTATGATATTACGTATAAGAAAATTTATACGTTTTTTTGTATTTTCTCCCAAAACAGAGATGCTTTCCTTAGGCAAATCTGAAATTTCCAAAATACCAGCTCTTAAAGCATCGTCAATATCGTGATTTATGTAAGCTATTTTATCTGAAATCTGAACAACCTTACCTTCAAGAGTATTAGGTGAACCACTTCCTCTATGATTTAATATTCCATCAATAACTTCATAAGTAAGATTAAGTCCCCTGCCTTCTTTTTCAATAACTTCAACAACTCTCACACTTTGCTCATTATGATGAAATCCTTTTTCCAAAACATCATCAAGGTCTTTTTCTCCAAGATGACCAAAAGGAGTATGCCCTAAATCGTGTCCCAAAGCGATAGCTTCTGTTAAATCCTCATTAAGATTTAAAGCGACCGCAAGTGTTCTTGCGATTTGTGAAACCTCAAGCGTATGAGTAAGCCTTGTTCTGTAGTGGTCGCCGTCAGGAAAAATAAAAGCCTGAGTTTTATGCATAAGCCTGCGAAAAGCCTTACTGTGAATAATTCTGTCCCTATCTCTTTGAAAGCAAGTTCTTATATCTTCAGGTTCCTCATAGACTTTACGGCCTTTTGATAAAGAGCTTTTAGTAGCGAAAAGACTGAATTTCTCATTTTCAAATTTTTCGGTATATTCACGTATTTCCATAAAATCACTCCAAAAACAATATATAGTCAATCAAACTTATAAATGAACAAAATAAAATCATTGAACTTCGTCCTATATGTAATAACTTAAAACCACAGGACGCTGTTCCGCACCCTGTAAGGGACAAAATGGAACTCCTTTCCACCAGTATGTAAGCCTCAAAAAATAACTAAACCTCATATTAGACCTGTTTAATAATCTGCATAATACAAATCTTCGTCATAAAAGAATTTGTTTATTTCTAGATTGATTGACTATAAGAAATCATTTTTACATTTTGTCACTGCTAAATACATCTGCAACGTCACTTATAGAAATGTATGCTTTTTTGTCAATAGTATGTACAAGATCTTTCATTTTTCCAATTTGAAAACGATTTACAATAAAATAAATAAGTGTTTTTTTCTCTCTTGAATATCCGCCTTCAGCGTTTACCATTGTCATACCGCTTTTAAATTCCTCTGAAAGAGCCTCGCATATTTCGTTTGGCTTAGTTGTAATAATCATAGACGCTTTTGCTCTATCAATACCTTCTACAATATAATCTATTACTTTAAGAGCCGCAAAATAAGTCACAATAGAATAAAGAGGTAATATCCAGCTTTCAATAATAATGCCGCATATGACATAAAGAACAAGATTATATATCATAACAAATATTCCAACAGATATACCTATTTTTTTTGCGAAAATTACAGCCATAACCTCAATACCGTCCATAGCACCGCCAAATCGTATAGCGGTTCCGCTGCCTATTCCTGAAATCACTCCTCCGAATAGAGCGCAAAGCAATAAATCCTGACCTGCAAGAGGCGATGCTACAGATGTGTCAACAGGAAAAACATCTGTAATAAGCCACGAAAAAACAGAATATATAACAACAGAGTAAATAGCATAAAATGTAAACAACTTACCTTGTTTTTTTAATCCATATAAAAATAAAGGAATATTAAAAATCAAAAGAAATACAGATAGTGACATATATTCCGGAGTAACCTGGGAAAGAAGCATTGATGTTCCTGAAATTCCGCTGTCATAAAGCTTTACCGGAGAAAGAAATATTGTAATACCAATAGCATTTATTATACCAGCCACTGTAAGCATTATCATATTGCTTATTTTTATTCTTTTTAATGAATCAGTCAAAATTTATACCTCCTAAATTAACCTGGCAAAACAATAAAAGAATAAAAAAATAAAACTTTAATAACCTTATGTACTAAAGACCTCTTTCATTGTTTAACACTAAAAACTCTGCCAATTACTATATTATTGTATTGTTCCACTATGAACTGTAGTTTTTCTGAAAAATTTTCCTGAAAAAGGAATAATAATTCCTCCAAAAGAATTTCCCAAAGTCATAACTATTATGTATGTAAAAGAATTTATATCCCATACATCCGCAAGTGTAAAATAAAACATATTGGCAATACAATGTTCAAAACCGCTTAAAATAAAAACAACAACAGGAAAAATAACACCAATAATTTTTACCATACCTTCTTTAGCGTTTTTAAATGTATCAACAGCAATAAACATAAGCATACCGCAAAATACCGAAAGTATAAAAATACTTATAATATTATCAGAAAGCTTTGTATCAACAATAGAAACAACTTTAGAAAGATTTTGAAAAACTCTCGTATGGCTTATCAAAACTCCCGTTAAAAAAGTACCTGTAAAATTACCTATCCACGTAATTATAAGCTCAATAATATAGTAAGGCTTATTTACAATAATATAGCCTACCTTTCCTGTAAAAAGCTGTAGCTTAAAAAAACATATTGTAATAAGACCTATACTAAATAAAAAACTTCCCACTATTGAGTTTTCACAGGATAAATATACAATTCCGCCAATTCCGATACAGATACCCGCAATAATGCCATAGATAAACTGCCGTAATCTCTCCATTTTATACCTCCATATCATTTTTCAGAATAACAGCGACTTTAACGCATTCAATCACAAGAATCATTGTATAATCTTTTTTTCTGATAATAACAGGCTCGTTATTTTTTTTAACTATAATACACTCGTTCAGCTTTCCTCCATCTCTCCAATAAGTCAAAAAAAACATACCTTCTACATCTTTAACTCTCCAGTTGCAATCATCATTATTCTTTATAAAATATTCTTTATCGCAATCAAAGCTTTTCAATAATTTATTTTTAATATCGTCATATTTTTTTAAAACTTTTTCCATAAAATCAGCCCTCCAAACACTTTTTCAGATATTTTCCCGTATAAGATTTTTCACATAAGGCAACTTCCTCAGGAGTACCCACAGCAACAACAGTACCTCCTCCATCTCCCCCTTCGGGACCTAAATCAATAATATAATCCGCCGTTTTTATAACATCTAAATTATGCTCAATAACAACAACGGTATTTCCACCGTCTGTTAATTTCTGCAAAATATCTATCAGCTTATGAACATCATAGGTATGAAGACCTGTAGTAGGCTCATCAAGAACATAAATAGTTTTTCCGGTACTCTTTCTGCTTAGCTCTGTAGCAAGCTTAACTCTTTGAGCCTCTCCTCCGGATAAGGTAGTAGAGGACTGACCAAGTTTCACATAAGAAAGACCAACATCATATAATGTCTGAATTTTAGACTTTATCCTAGGAATATTCTCAAAAAACTCAAGAGCTTCCTCTATAGTCATATCAAGTACATCAGAAATAGTTTTTCCTTTATATTTCACTTCAAGAGTTTCCCTATTATATCTTTTACCTTTGCATACCTCGCAAGGAACATAAATATCGGGCAAAAAATGCATTTCAATTTTTATAATTCCATCTCCTGAGCAAGCCTCACATCTTCCTCCCTTTACATTAAAACTAAATCTCCCTTTCTGAAATCCTCTTACTTTTGCCTCCGTTGTTTGACTAAATACATCTCTTATCATATCAAATAAACCCGTATATGTCGCGGGATTAGACCTAGGAGTTCTTCCGATAGGCGACTGGTCAATATTTATAATCTTGTCAAAGTATTCAATACCTTTCATAGATTTAAACTTTCCATGCTTTATTCTTGCTCTGTTAAGTTCTCTTGCAAGGGTTTTGTGTAAAACCTCATTAACAAGGGAACTTTTTCCGGAACCCGAAACACCGGTTACACATACAAACAATCCAATAGGTATTTCAACATTTATGTTTTTAAGATTATTTTCAGCGGCGCCTTTAATAACAAGCTTTTCCTTCGATGGCTTTCTTCTTGTTTTAGGAACATCAATTTTTCTTTTTCCACTAAGATATGCTCCCGTCAATGATTTTTCACATTTAAGTAATTCATGGGGAGCACCCGAAAAAACAACTTCTCCGCCGTTTATTCCCGCATAAGGTCCTATATCAACAATATAATCTGACTCAAGCATTGTATCAGCATCATGCTCAACAACAACAAGAGTATTTCCAATATCTCTTAAATGTTTAAGACTGTCAAGGAGCTTATCATTATCTCTTTGATGAAGACCAATACTCGGTTCATCAAGTATATATAATACTCCAACAAGCCCTGAACCTACCTGTGTCGCAAGTCTTATTCTCTGAGACTCTCCTCCGGAAAGACTTCCTGACATTCTTGAAAGGGTAAGATATTCAAGGCCCACATTTACCAAAAAACCAAGTCTGGCATTAATTTCCTTTAAAATTTGCTCTGCTATAAGCATCTTATTTTCTGATAATTTCAAGTTGTCAAAAAATACCTTGAGTTCTTTAATTGAATAATCTGTTATCTCTGAAATATTTTTTTCTCCCACTGTAACCGCGAGAATTTCATCTTTAAGACGTTTTCCTTTGCAAACAGGACATTTTATATTTGTCATATATTTTTCGTATTCCTGTTTAGCAGCTTCAGAATATGTTTCTCTGTATCTACGTTCAAGATTTCCGACAATTCCGTCAAATGAATAAGAATAAAATTTTTCTTCTCCGCCGCTTACATAGCTTATATCCATTTTTTCTCCGTCTGTGCCATACATAATAATATCTTTTATTTTATCAGGCAAATCTTTATATGGAGTATTTAAATCAAAATTATACTTTTCAGAAAGTTTTTTAAAAATAGAATTTCCCATAGTCGTATCAATGCCGACAGAATTCCATCCTGAAACCGCTATAGCACCGTCAAGTATTGAAAGTTCGTCATTAGGAATAAGCACATCTGGATCAAAAACCATTCTTGAGCCAAGACCCATACATTCAGGACACGCTCCTGATGGATTATTAAAAGAAAATCTTCTTGGCTCAATTTCCTCAATACTTATTCCGCAATCCGGACAAGCAAAATTTTGACTAAAAGTAAGCTGTTGTTCACCAGCCACATCAACAACCGCTATTCCTCCTGTAAGAGCGAAAACCGTTTCTAAAGATTCAGAAAGTCTTTTTTGTATATCATCTTTTATAATAAGCCTGTCTACAACAATTTCAACTGTATGTTTTTTATTTTTTTCCAGCTTTATTTCATCAGAAAGCTCATACATAATTCCATCAATTCTTACACGAACATAACCACTTTTTTTAGCGTCTTCCAAAAGTTTAATATGTTCACCTTTTCTTCCTCTCACAACAGGGGCTAAAAGCTGTATTTTAGTTCTTTCAGGCAACTTTAAAATCCGGTCAACTATTTGGTCGACAGTTTGTTTTTTTATCTCCTTTCCACATTTAGGACAATGAGGAATACCCACCCTTGCATATAAAAGCCTTAAATAATCATAAATTTCTGTAACAGTCCCCACTGTTGAACGTGGGTTATTATTGGTTGTCTTTTGGTCAATAGAAATGGCTGGGGACAACCCTTCTATATTATCCACATCAGGCTTTTCCATTTGTCCTAAAAATTGTCTTGCGTATGAAGACAGTGACTCCACATATCTTCTCTGACCCTCTGCATAAATAGTGTCAAAAGCAAGACTTGATTTTCCCGAACCACTAAGTCCCGTAAATACAACAAGTTTGTTTCTTGGAATTTCAACATCAATATTTTTAAGATTGTTTGCTCTTGCACCTTTAATAATAATTTTATCCTTTTGCATTTTAACCCTCTTCTATAACATAAAATTAAATAATCTTATTTTGTTAAAAATTATGTGAATTACTGTAAACTGTCTCAGCCATTTTCCAAAATTTTTTTCAGTTCAATAACCTCGTCACGAAGCTTTGCCGCTCTTTCAAATTGTAAATCCGCCGCAGCCTGACGCATTTCCTTCAGCATTTTGTCTATGACCTTTTCAAGTTCATTTTTAGTCATAGACTCGGGGTCTTTGTCAAGTCCCATACCTTTCTTTTCCTCAACTGAAACAGTAGCTTTAATAATATCGTGAACTTTTTTAATAATAGTTTTTGGAACAATTCCATGTTCTCTGTTATAATCTTCCTGAATATTTCTTCTCCTGTTAGTTTCAGATATAGCTTTTCTCATAGAATCTGTTATATTATCCGCATACATAATAACACGGCCGTCCGAATTTCTGGCGGCACGGCCAATAGTCTGAATAAGAGATGTTTCCGAACGCAAAAATCCTTCTTTATCAGCATCTAAAATAGCCACAAGAGAAACCTCGGGAATATCTAGCCCTTCTCTTAAAAGATTAATACCAACAAGAACGTCAAAAACATCCATTCTCAAGTCTCTTATAATTTCTAATCTCTCAAGAGTATCAATATCTGAATGTAAATATTTAACTCTTATACCGCTTTCTTTAAGATAGTCTGTCAAATCCTCCGCCATTTTTTTTGTAAGTGTAGTAATAAGTACCTTTTGTTTTTTCTCTGTAACAGTGTTTATTTCACCAATTAAATTATCAATTTGACCGGTGATAGGTCTTACATCGATTTCAGGGTCAAGAAGACCTGTAGGTCTTAAAATTTGTTCTGCCGTATCTTCTGAATGAGCTTTTTCGTATTTAGAAGGAGTTGCCGAAACAAAAAGAATTTGACTTATCTTCTCCTCAAATTCATAAAATTTTAAAGGTCTATTATCAAGAGCAGAAGGCAGTCTAAACCCAAACTCAACAAGATTTGTTTTTCTCGACCTGTCACCTTCATACATTCCGCCAATCTGCGGAATTGTAACATGTGATTCATCAATAATAATCAGGAAATCATCAGGAAAATAATCAATAAGGGTATGCGGTGTACTTCCCTCGGCCCTTCCTGATAAGTGTCTTGAATAATTTTCAATACCTGAACAAAATCCCATTTCCATCATCATTTCAATATCATAGTTTGTTCTTTGTAAAAGTCTTTGAGCTTCAAGAAGTTTTTCTTCCGATTTAAGCTCTGCTACTCTTTCATCAAGTTCATTTTGAATTCTTCGTATAGCGGCAGTCATTTTTTCGGCGCTCGTAACATAATGAGATGCCGGATAAATACAGATATGCTCTCTTAAACCTTTAATTTCTCCCGTAAGAACATCAATTTCTGTAATTCTGTCAATTTCATCTCCAAAAAACTCAATTCTATAAGCGTACTCTGATGAACCAGCTGGGAATACCTCAACAACATCACCTCTTACTCTGAATGTACCCCTTATAAAATTCATATCATTCCTGTTATATTGAATATCAACAAGCTTCCTTAAAATATCATCTCTGTCCTTAATCATACCCGGACGAAGAGAAATAACCATTTCATTATAATCAATAGGGTCCCCAAGACCGTATATACAAGAAACACTTGCAACAATAATAACATCTTTTCTTTCAAATAAAGCAGCTGTCGCCGAATGACGCAATTTATCAATTTCATCGTTTATTGAAGAATCCTTTTCAATATAAGTATCCGTCTGAGGGACATAAGCTTCCGGCTGATAATAATCATAATAGGATACAAAATACTCAACCGCATTTTCAGGAAAAAATTCTTTAAATTCATTATAAAGCTGTGCCGCTAAAGTTTTATTATGAGCAATAATTAAAGTTGGTTTATTCAATTTTTCAATAATATTAGCCATTGTAAAAGTTTTACCTGACCCCGTAACACCAAGCAATGTCTGAAATTTTTTACCTTTAATAAATCCTTCGGAAAGTTTTTCAATAGCCTGTGGTTGGTCGCCTGTAGGTTTAAATTTAGAAACAACTTTGAATTTATCCACAAATCTCACCTCAAAAAGTTATTATTTATTATTTTTGTATTATCATAATAATATTTATAAACATAAAATCCTAAATAAATTTTGTATTTCATCAAAATTTTATATATTAATATAGAAATAATAAAAAATAAACATATATCCTTTATGAAACATTAAGAAATTTTTTTGTTACTTCATAGTAAAAATCTTATGAATTTCTATAGTTACTGTTTTATAAACAAATATTACTTTCCCTTAATTATCATATTTTACCATATTTATTGATTTTATACAATAAAATTGCGAAAAAAACTTAATGATATATGCATAAATCATCTATTTTATAATTTATCCACAAATAAACTTACCTCTAAACAATTAATAAAACTTGTATCAAGGCAATAAAATAATACTTTAATTGTTTTAAAACTTTTACAAATTACATTATTTATATAGTCAAGTAACTTAGATATGACAAAAATAAATTTTACAGTCAATCAACTTGAAAATAAGCAAAAAGGTAGCGAGATAAAAATTATTTTCACAAGGCAGTGGAAGGAGAGCGTAGCCGTATCCTACGCCGACTGACACTAACAAAGCGAAAACGGTTTTTATCTGCTGAACTTGTTCATTTTTTAAGTTGATTGACTATAGCCACCAAACTTGCTTATTTTTAAATTAATTGACATAACTGCAAAAAATTAGAATATCCAAAAAAACAACGAAAATAAATTCACCTTAAAATATGATGACTTTATTTTCGCTGATTTTTTGGATATTTTTACAATATTTTAATAATTTTTGATAAAAAATATAAATTATAGTTATCTGCTAATAATATCAGTCAAATTCCCATAATCAAGATTTTTTGGAATTTTATAGCTTCCTGATCTTATTCTTTTCGTTTTTTTGTTGTCAATCAAATACTTTTCATATTCCAAAGCATTATCAACAATACCCTTTTCAGCAAGTATATTGCTTACCTTTTTTGCATTACTGCCTGATGATATTGTAACATCAATAAATAAATCATCAGCTTGTTCATTTTGAGTATTTTCTTCAGAATTTGCGGTATTTTCTTCAGAATTTTCAATTAAACTTGAATTTTCTTTAAAAACACTTTCTGTTATTTTATTACTTTCTGTTTCTTTTTCAGTTACATTATTATCAGTTCTTTTATTTTCCACATTATTAGTTTTTTGTAAAATATCATTAGCACTATTAGTTTTCAAAGTTTCATCATTATTATATGATTCAGGTTCATTTGTTTCAGCCTCATATACAGCCGGAGCATATGAAACAACTTCCGCCGCTGTTTCAGACTCACCCTCAGAGATAACTCCTTCATAAGAATACTCCATACCAAATTCTCTTGCTTTTTGTTCAATTTCTTCTTTTGTCAAATCTCGTTCATCAGATATTCCGTAAACAACCCAACTAATAATTACCGAAAAAATAATACCTATTCCAAGACCAAGGATAAAGCTTCTTTTTTCCACAAAAAATCACCTTGCCTTTCCAAGTTCCAAAATAAGTTTTACCTCACCCTGACCCATATTAAGCGCTTTTGATATTTCTGAAACAGATAAACCTTGCTCCTGCATATTTTTTATTTTATCAAGATTTGGGTTTTTAAAATAATTTCTTTCTGAAAGAAACACTTGTCTTTTTTCAAAACTATCATTTGTTCTTGTTGATGTATTAAAATCATATTTATCTCTTTTTTCTTTCATATCATCAATCATCTGATACAAAAATAAAAGCTCTTGATACTTTTCCTCAAATTCCTCAAATACATTTGAAGATATTTTATTAAGCTGTTCAATTGCGTTATCAGCATCATCAACAGCTTGTTTAACAAGCTGTACAGCAGCATTCGCTTCAAAATAATCATTTTTATTTTCAAATTTATTTTTACTCATATAAGCAAAAACAACCAATACTATTCCAACAATTATTAATAGTACCATTATAACATTAAACAATTTTTTTCTCCTTAAAAATTAAATACTAACATCAAAAAGACTTGTGCTTTTATTTTTTTTAACACTTTTTTCCTCATCCTTTTTAGTATTTCTTTTTTTGCCTCTATAACTTCCTTTATTTCTGCTTTGACCATCTTTAATTTCATTTTGTTCTGATTTATTTATTTCGTTAGTCTGATTTGCGTTTTGCTCTATATGCTGTTGAAATTCATAATTAAATGCCTGCTGCTGAGCATCATATCTTTGATTTTGAGTATTTGTATGATTTATTTCTGTAGATCTGTTCATCATAAGTTGTAAATCAATAGGTTGAATAGCCATAAAATCACCTTCCAAAACATACTTCAAAAACCATTTGACACCAAATATTTTTTAATTTCTTTATTACATACATAATTAACATTTCTATTTTCATTCTTAATAATAATGACATATTTGGTATTGGCAGGAGTCCAATCTCCTGACAATACCAAAGCACCGTCAAATTAATAATTACACTAACGCTCCAATAGAAACCTTACCCTTATTATTAAACAAAGAACAATGCTGTATATCATCTCTTACATACATAACAGCGTCATTAATAGTAACTTTAACTCCTGAATATATAACATTACTTACAGACACCCGACCGTTTTTTTGCTTTAATTTAGGCATAATAACTTCAATTTTTTTCTGACTTTCATTAATTTTTGACTTTAATACAATCTTATTTCTTATAGCATCCATAAGCATTTTCTTTTTATCATTACTAAGAGTTGTAACATCAGCTTTTTGAAGAACAATAATAACCTTTTCGGTTTCTTTAAACTGCTCATTATATTTTTCAATATCTTTTACAGCCTGTTTATATTCTTCAAGCTGAATAGGATTTACACCCACCTCTAATTCTGTAACTGTAGCCATATTAGAACCAATTACTTTAGCATCAATTTTATTTCCAACGACAGCTCTTCCTCCAACAAAAAGACCACGTTTACCGATAAGCGTCAAAGTTCCGCCACACTGCACATTACTGTGCATAATTGAATTTGCCGTTATGTTTCCACCCGCCGATATAGTACTACTTTCAATAAAATTAGCGTTAATATCTCCGCCTGCTTCAATCACGGCCTTTCCTCCGCCCTGAACACCTTTCATAAGCATAATATTGCCTTTCGCCTTAATTGTAGCGCCTTCAACAGCACCCTCAATCTCAACGTCAGCTCCGGCATTTACAGAAAATCCTGATAATACTGTACCTTTAACAACAATAGTACCAGAAAATTCAACGTTGCCTGTAGAATTATCTACATCACCCATAATTTCAAGTATTGGAAATACACTTACCCTTCCATCCATATATAAAATTCTTCCGCTTATATCAGAAATAAGAGTAACTCCGTCCTCAAGTACTTTTGTATTTTTTCCTTTCGGAAGAACAGGAGCTTTTTTAGGTCTTTCAGCCGGTATACTTTTAGCAAAGACAGTCATACCGTCTTCACCCGGAATAGCTGGGTGAACAATAGCAAGGGTCTGTTTTTCAACAGCAGTTTCATATAAATTCAAATTTCTATAATCAACGGAACCATCTTCAAGCTCTTTGGGCTTAAGAGATTTTTTGTCTGTTGTAAAAAAATACTCTATATAACCATCAATGCCTTTTTTAGGAGCATCTCCCTCAGCAATTTTATACCACTTTCCATATTCTTTATTATTGACAAGCCTTTCAATTAAATCCTCATCAATGCCATATCTTATTCCATAGTTATTAAGACTTCTAATTATATCCGCTTTATTTAGCAATTTACCGCCATTATCAGGCTCGTTAAAAATTATAGAAACAGTCATTTTATCATTGGAAATGTCTAAGTCAATAGTTTCATTTATTATTACATTCTCCTCCATAAAATTTACCTCCCAACTTAATTCAAAAATAAAATAGATTTATATTTTCCAAGTTTATTCTGAAGTTTAACAACAGCTTTCGAATGAATCTGAGAAATTCTTGATTCTGAAACCTCCATAACCTTACTTATTTCTTTAAGGGTAAGTTCTTCAAAATAATACAATGTAACAACTTTTTTTTCTTTTTCAGTAAGTTGATTTATAGCGTCAACAAGCATTGCTTTAACCTCTTTTTTTTCATAACTTAAATCAGGTGTATCCGCTTTTGTCTCAACAATATCGGCAACAGTAACATCTTTATTTGGGTCAACATAATCATCAAGGGAAATTAAAGAAGACGCAACCGATTTTTGCATAACTTCCTTTACCTCATCAACAGAAATCTGCATTTTCTCAGCAAGCTCCTCATAAGTCGGTTCTCTTCCAAGTTCAGATTCAAGATAAGAATAATATTTGTCAAGCTGTTTGCTTTTTTGCCTTAAAGTTCTCGGAACCCAGTCAAGCTTTCTAATATTATCAATAATTTCTCCTCTTATTCTTAAAGAAGCATAAGTTTCAAACTTAACGCCCTTATAAGGATCAAACTTATCAATAGCGTCAATAAGACCAAATATTCCATAACTTATGAGATCCTCAAAATCAACATACTGACCAATATGAATACTTATTCTGCCGGCAACAAGCTTGACAAGAGGAGCATATTCTAATATAAGCTTTTCCTTAACAGCCGGCTCTTTTGTATTTCTATAAGCTTGCCACAAATTTTGCATATTTTCAGCCATTAATTCTCCTCCAATTCAAAATAAATTTTTAAGGAAATTTTCACTTAGCTGATTAATCTCCGTTAAATTAATTGTTCTTCCTGTTCCTCGGAAATTTCAAGTGCCTCTTCTTCAGAAACATCTTCAGGCTCTTCTTGAACTTCTTCTTCCTTATAAAAATTTCGGATAATAAAATTTCGGACAAGAATACCTATTATATAAAACACAACAATTGTGGCAATAATATATAATACACTTATATATAAAGAATTTGATATTAATATACAACATATATTAACGATTAACGCTGCTATAATAGTAATATAGAGATGCAGTTTTTCAATCATAATCCCACCACCTTATATAATAAATGTTCCATGACCAATAGTTTTAACAATAAGCCTTCCATCTTCTGAATATAACTCAATAGTTCTGCCATAATTTGAGCCGGTATGATTAGCTATAATCGGAATACCGTACATACTCAAAATTCTTTTCGAAGCCTCAACATTTCTATCGCCGATTCTCATATTTTCATTTATAGAGTCGAACGCAAACATCTGAGCTCCACCGGCAATTTTCGCTTTAAGAAAATCTCGCCTTGCTCCCATAACACACATATCCATAATAAGCTTTTTTATAGCGGAATCCGCAAATTTAGCAACATTTGAATTATTTTTAATTTGTGTGCTGTCAGGAAGCATTACATGTGCAAGACCTGCTATTTTATTAAGCGGATCATATAATGAAATACCTACGCAAGATCCAAGTCCCAATGTTGTAAGTATACCCGGAGCTCTTGTTACATTTAAATCCGCCATACCCACAATAATCATTTTACTAAACGCACCCATTTATCACTACTCCCATTACACAAAAAATAGCTAAAATTAAATATTTATAATAAAAAATAAATTAAATTAATTCATTCTCATCGATATCTTCCCTGTCTTTTCTTGCTTTAAATCTTTGTTCAAAAAATATATATTTAAGAATTTTATTTTTTTCTTCTTCATTAATATCGAAAAATTGTGTTCTGTACTGATATTTAAAATTAGATTTAGGATATTCCTGCTTATGAAGAATATTACCATTAACAATGGCACATTCATAATTTAAAGTTATAAAAAATTTAATTTTCTCCCCAATCTCAATATTTTCATTAGATATAAAACGAATTCCGCCTTCTCCAAGGTCTTTTACTGTACCTTCAAAAAAATAATCTTCTTTTTCATAATACACACTATCGGAAATTCTTATAAATTTAAGGGGCAATACACAATCAAATCTAAAATATTCACGTCTTTGAACCTTTTCAATCTCAGAATTAACTTCTATAATCATAAAATTAAAATCGTCCATATAAACATATTCTTTTATACTTGCGTTATATTTAAGTATACCAGCTTCAGTAAAAAATGTAAATAAATATTCTCTATCTATCGGAAGCTTAATAATTTTACCATACATCATAGGTATATAAAGGAGTAGCCTTTTGTCTTTATAATTTTTTTCAACTAAGCTTGTATATTTAATATCTTTACCACTTTCCGAATTTAAGAAAATTTCAACTCTATTTCCTGTTTTTATATTTTTCAAAGACATATAACCCCGCCCTTCTAATTCCCAAAAATATTAACAAGTCTTTTCATAAATCCACGAATACCTGTTTTTTCTGAATCTTGTTCTGTATGAATATCCATAAGATTATAACTTATTTTCTCAATTGACTTTGTAAATTCACAGTTAGGAAAACATATTGTGGCGGGTTGTTGATGTTTTACCGCTTTTACCAAAAACTTATCATAAGGTATATATCCAAGATTCTGTAGCGGAATTCCTAAAAATTTAGAAGAAGCCCTTGATATTTTATTAAATATTTCATCGCCTTCTTCCTCATCATCAACCCTGTTAACAACAACTTTAAAATCCGGTGTAGTTCCATGATTTTCTTCTTTAATAGTCTTTATAAGCGCATAAGCGTCAGTAACAGACGTAGGTTCAGGTGTTGTCACAATAATTGTCTCGTCAGATGCTTTTATAAAATTAACAACTGACCTTGAAATCCCCGCCCCTGTATCTATAATAATTATGTCTGAAATCGCATCAAGATAAGAAAAATTATTAATAAAATAGTTAAGCTGTTTTTCCGTAATATTTGAAAGTTCTTTAAGTCCTGAACCGCCTGAAATAAATTTAATTCCCATAGGTCCGTCTGTCAGAACCTCCTCAACATCTCTTTCACCTCTGAGAACATCTGCAAGATTGTACTTAGGCAAAATCCCAAAAAGTACCTCTATATTGGCCAATCCAAAATCAGCGTCAATAATAACAACTTTTTTATTAAATTTACTGAACTGAATGGCAAGATTGAGAGAAAAATTAGTTTTTCCAACTCCTCCCTTTCCGCTCGTAACCGTAATAACTCTTGAAGAAAGTTCAATTTTTTTGTTTCTTTGTTCAAGATTATTTTTGTTTATTAAATTTCTCAGATTATCAGCTTGATCCAACATAATATTTACCTACTTCCCAATAAATCTCTCGCAATTTTTTCAGGTCTAATAATATCAATATCATCAGGGACATTCTGTCCGTTTGTAGCATAAGAAATTTCTTTTCCCGTTTCATAACAAATATTTAAAACTGATCCGAGACATGAAGTTTCGTCAAGTTTAGTAAATATAATTTTAAAATCGGATATTTTTGAATACGCTTCAATTATACTAAGCAAATCATCATATTTTGTGGTAATACTAAGAACAAGATATACTTCCGCGTCAGGTATAACATCTAAAAATGATTTAAGTTCATTAAGATTTTCCAAATTTTTATGAGAACGACCTGCCGTATCAATAAAAATCACATCATTAATAACTTTAAACTCATTTATTTTTTCAATTATATCGTCACAGTTGTAAACAACCCCAACTTCAGAATCAAGTATATCAGCATAAGTTTTTAGTTGTTCCACAGCGGCAATTCTATATGTATCCGCTGTAATAAACCCAACATTCAGCTTATCATTAAAAATAAACTGAGATGAAAGTTTTGCGATAGTTGTTGTTTTTCCAACACCTGTAGGTCCAATAAAAACAACATTTTTAGCGTAATTCTTTTCTGTCTTATGAACCTTTAAAACTTTTGGCTCACCCAAAATACTTATAATTCTATTATACACTACTTTTACAATTAAGTTAATATCTAAATTATCTAAATCCTCAATATTTTCAACATCTTGCAGCAAAATTTCCGTAATTTTAGCGGAAACTCCTTGAGAAATAAGTTTTTCATAAAAAAACTGAAGCATAGCGTTATCATATTTACGCGGTCCATCGACAGTATGTGAGGAAACTGTCAATTTCTGCATAACCTGCTTAAGCAGTATTTCTGTATCGCTCAGTTTCTTTTCAAGTTCGTTTATGGTTTCCTGTTGCTGAGCAATTTTCTTTATATCCTGAGATGATTTCTCAATCAACTTTTTGTTAAAAGAATCTTTCTCAGTTTTATCTTCCTTTTCACTTTTTTGTTCTTTTATAACAGGCTTATCTTCATAAGCCGCGGTGACTTCCACTTTAGCTTTTCTAAAAAAAGCAAATAATCCTTTTGGCTGAGTTTTTTTTATATTTAAAATTATGGCATCCATTCCAAGCTCATTTTTAACCATTTCTATAGCCTGTTGCTCGGTAGTAGCCTCATATTTTTTCATTTTCATGCTATACCCACCATTCCAATAGACTGAATTTCAGCAGTCGGTTCAATTTCATTAAACGATAAAACAACCAAATCAGGTGCGACCTGTTCAACAAGTCTTTTAAAATAAATTCTCACAATGGGTGATGTAAGAATTATAGGCTGAAGGCCAAGAGAAGTAAGCTTGGAAATTTCTTTATTAAGACTGGCAAAAATCTGCTGAGTTCTTTCAGGATCCATAGAAATGTAAGAACCATGTTCTGTTTGCTGAACACTGTCTCTTATTTCCTGTTCAATCTGAGGATCTAAAGTAATAACTTTATTATTAAACTCTTCTCCAAAATATTTCTGAGAAATTGATCGTCTTAAAGACTGCCTTACATATTCCGTAAGCATATCAGTATCCCTTGTAAGCTGCGAATAATCAGCAAGAGTTTCAAGTATAGTAACCAAATCCCTTATAGAAACACCCTCGTTTAAAAGATTCGCTAAAACTTTCTGAACATCACCTATAGACATTTGCTTAGGAATAAGTTCCTCAACTAAAACAGGATGATTTTCTTTGATATTATCAACAAGATTTTGAACATCTTGTCGACTAAGAAGCTCATGAAGATTATTTCTTATAATCTCTGTAAGATGCGTGGCAATAATAGCTGGCGGGTCAACAACCGTATATCCAAACGCCTCCGCACGTTCTCTCTGAGATTCTGAAATCCAAAGGGCCGGAAGTCCAAGATATGGCTCAACTGTTTCAATGCCGTCTATTTCTTCCTCAACATATCCGGGATTCATCGCCATATAGTGGTCAAACATTATCTCACCTCCGGCAACGTCAACACCTTTGATTAAAATTCTATACTGATTAGGACTAAGCTTAATATCATCTCTAAGACGAATAACAGGAACAACGGCTCCAAGTTCAAGGGCAATCTGACGCCTAATCATAACAACTCGGTCAAGCAAGTCACCTCCCTGATTATTGTCGACAAGAGGAATAAGACCATACCCAAATATAAGTAAAATCGGGTCGACATTCAAAAGAGAGATAACATTTTCAGGTTTTCTGATTTCTTCCACCTCCGAATCATCAGTCGTAATTTCAGTCTGAATAGCGGCCACTTTTTGGGCCCTATCCATAGCGTATCCGCAGTATAAAAGCAAAATTCCGAAAGGAAAGAAAAAATACATAGGCAAAGGAGTAAAAACACCCAAAAACATCATAACAATACCTGAAATATACAATGTAATAGGTTTAGAAAAAAGCTGCCCCGCAACCTGACCACTTATATTTGTATCCTCAGTAGCTTTTGTAACCAACACACCTGTAGCTGTAGATATCATAAGTGCGGGAATCTGACCAACCAAACCGTCACCAATAGTCATAAGAGTAAATTTTGATGCCGCTTCTCCAAATGGCAATCCCATACTAAGCATACCTATTGAAATACCGCCAATTAAATTTATAAATGTAATCAAAATACCGGCAATAGCGTCTCCTTTGACAAATTTTGTAGCACCATCCATAGAACCGAAGAAACTGGACTCATCCTGTATTTCTTTTCGCCTTGCCTTAGCTTCATCTTCAGTAATAAGACCTGTATTAAGGTCAGCATCAATAGCCATCTGTTTACCCGGCATAGCGTCAAGAGTAAAACGTGCCGTTACTTCGGCAACTCTGTCAGAACCCTTGGTAATAACCATAAAATTAACAATAACAATAATAGCGAATATAATAATACCTACTGTCATATCTCCGCCCGCAACGAAATTACCAAAAGTATTTACAACCTCACCGGCATACCCCTGTCCAAGAATAAGACGGGTAGAACATATATTAAGAGCGATTCTAAATAACGTTGTAATCAAAAGAAGTGTTGGAAACATTGACATTTCAAGTGATTTTTTAGAGTATATCGCATTCATTAAAATAAGCAATGAAAAAAATATATTCAACATAAATAAAAAGTCCAAAAGTCCTGCAGGAGGTGGAACTAATATAATAAGAACAATTGCAACAATAAATACTCCAAGAAGCATTTCGCGAATTTTCATATTAAAACTCCTTTTCTTTTTAATAAACTGCTTCGCAGGTATTTTGAACAGTTTGTCAAAGACCTGTTTGTAATTAAATACTGAACTAGTTTTTTCAATATTTAATTATATCATAGTAAACAAAAAATAGCAAATAATATATAGTGATTTGTAAAATTTTCAATAAAAAACAATAAAAAAATTCTTTGATATATCAAATTTGTCAAAATTTAGTTGTTCATTCTTTTATTGTTTCAATATAGATTAATAAATTTTTAATAAACTTACATAAAAATATATTTTAATTTAATTTAGTTTCTTATTTTTAAGACTATAAACAAAAGCAAGGACATCCGCGACAGCCTGATACAATTCAGGTGGAATTTGATTTCCAACATCAACTGTATTATACAAAGCTCTTGCTAAAGGTCGATTTTCTACAATTTCAACATCATTATCTTTAGCGATTTCCTTAATACGTCTTGCCAAATGGTCTACTCCCTTTGCAAGAACAATGGGAGCATCTGCTTTTTCTTTGTCATATTTAAGTGCAACAGCATAATGAGTAGGATTTGTAATGATTACGTCCGCATCCGGAACCTGTTGCATCATACGTCGCATAGAAGCCTGACGCATTTTCTGTTTTATTTGACCTTTAACCTGAGGGTCACCTTCAATATTTTTATATTCATCCTTAACTTCTTGCTTACTCATTTTTAATTTTCTAAGATGAGATATTTTTTGGTAGGCAAAATCTGCTACAGCGATTACAATAAAATAACAACCTACCTTTATCCCTAAATCTATACATAATTCTCCCACATATATAAATGCTTTTGACACATTCATAAACGTAATAGTTTTTATAATAGGAATTTCATCAACAATTCCTGTATAAACAACATATAAAACAAAAATTAACTTTAAAAGAGATTTAGCAAATTCAACAAGTGACCTCACTGAAAATATTCTTTTAAGCCCCTTTAAAGGGTTCAACTTTCCAAAACTTGGTTTTAAAGGCTCCAAAGTAGGATGCCATCCAACCTGTATAACATTTGTAATAACACCTAAAACAACTATAATAGCGAATATAGGCAGACAAATAAGAAAAATCTTTAAAAGTATATATAGTATAAGTTCAACAACATATTGTTTTTCAAAAATTTTATCAATATCCTCAATAAGAGAAAAATTATGAACAGCTATTTCCGCCGAACCATCATACATATATCCAGCAAAAATTTTAATTGAAAGAAAACCAAAAATAAACAATATAGCGGTTGCGATTTCCTTACTCATCGCAACCTGACCGCTGCTCCTTGCTTTTTCAAGTTTTTTAGGAGTAGGTTTTTCTGTTTTCTCACCCTCAAAAAAATGTAGATTTATATCAATATAAAATTTTCTTTTATTCTTTAAACTCATGGCATCATAACCTTTATCACATTAAGTACAGCATCCGAAATCTCCTGATAAAAAATATTCGAGATACCGGTAAGTATAGGAGATACAATCATAATTGTAACTAATCCTATAAAAACTTTGGCAGGCATACCAACAACAAATACATTCATTTGCGGAACTGTTTTTATAAGAATACCCAAAACCAAATCTATAATTAAAATAATAGCAATAACAGGCAAAGCAATAGAAAACCCTATTGCAAAAAAATCAACCGCAAGACCAAGCAAAACCGTCATTAGTTTGCCATTCATAAATACTTGAGCTGAGCCAATGGGAATAGCCCTATAGCTGTAAAACAACGATTTTATGATAAAATGATGTCCATTTGTAACTATTAATAATGTACATAAAACAAAATAATATAAATTACCTGAAATAGGAACTTGTTCTTGAGTAACAGGGTCAAATACACTTACCATAGAAAAACCAATTTGCTGATCAGTAAAATGTCCTGCCAAATAAGATATATTAAGAACAAGATAAACTACAAATCCAATAGTAATTCCTACCATAAACTCTTTAATCATCAAAAAGGCATAACCATAAACATTATCATCATAATTAATATCAGATATATTTCCAGAATAAAACACTATACCGGTTAAAGCAAGTGAAAATCCAATCCTTGCGACAGTTGGAATATGCCTTCCTCCAATAAGAGGTGTTATAATAATAGTTCCAAAAATCCTTATAAAAATAAGAATAAATACATCCGCACTTGAAAAAATCTCAACTAGAGCAGCAGCATTTGAAGACCCCATAAAATGCCTCTTTTCTTACTGTATAAATTTCGAAAAATCCGAGTACAGATTTAAAAACAAGTCTTGAAGCGTAGTAAGCATAAATGCTCCAAAAATAATAAGTGAAATAAAAATAGCTAAAATTTTTGCGATAAACGCAAGAGTCTGTTCATTAATTGATGTCACTGTCTGAAAAATACTTACAATAAGTCCTATAATAAGCCCCATAAGTAAAGGCGGTGCGGAAGCATAAAGAATTGCTTTCAAGGTTTCCTGTACGACAGTAATAACCATATCCTGTGACATTTACACTCACCCCTTTACCTAAATGTTTTCATAAGATTGCTTATAACTAAATTCCAACCATCAACCATAATAAACAATAATAATTTAAATGGTGCCGATATAAGCGCGGGAGGAAGCATCATCATACCCATAGCCATTAAAGTTGAGGCAACCACCATATCAATAGCGATAAAAGGTATATATAATACAAATCCAATTTTAAAACCTTTAGTTATTTCTCCAAGTATAAATGCGGGAATAAGAACCGAATTTGGAATATCCTCTCTTTTTTCATAAGTAGAATCACCTGAAATATCAGCAAAAAGTTTAAGGTCTTTATTTTCAACCTGTCTAAACATAAATTCTCTTATAGGGTCCATAGATTTATCAATAAATTCTTCCTGACTAATCTGACCCTGAGAATATGGTTCAAAAGCTTCTTCACTTATTTTTGCGATTGTCGGACTCATAATAAAAATCGTAAGAAATAAAGATAAACCGATTAATATTTGGTTAGGAGGCATTTGCTGTGTACCTAAAGCCGCACGAAGAAAATGAAGCGTAATAACTATCCTTGTAAAAGATGTAAGTAAAATAATAAGGGTAGGAGCTAGAGTTATGACTGCAATTAACAGCAAAACCTGTATTGTAGAAGAAGTTGCCTGAGTTCCGCTTTCACCACCAATATTAATATCAATATTAGGTAATGCACCTAATATTTCATCACTTGCGAATACAACTGATGAAATAGTCATAACAACACTAAAAATAATAATACTGCAAATAATAAATTTAAATAAATTTCTCTTACGCATAAAATTTCGCTCCAATTTATTTTTATCATCTAAATCACTTTTCACTTTTTCCATCACTATTTTTTTCATTATTGTTTGTCTTAAATTTTTTAAAACAATCCTGAAAATATTTTTCAAAAGGAAAACTGACTTTATCAGATGAATTTTCCGGAATATCAATATCACAAATTTCAGTAAGATAAGTGATATTCTCTTTTGAAACCCCAATTAAAAAATATTTTTCTCCAACTCTTATAAGCTGAACAGAATTACTTCCTCCAACAGGCATACTTGAAATCAATTTCATAAAACCATTTTTTCTTGCTCCCATTCTTACAGAAGCAATCCACTTTGTACAAAAATAAGCAAGAAACAATATTATCCCAAAAACAATAATCAAGAGAAAAAACTGGCCTATCATCCCAAATGTTGAAGACCAGTCGCTCTCACTATCTATTTGAGACTGTAAATAAATTATGTAATTTAACGGCATAATAAATTATCCTATAACTTTTTTGACAGCTTCCAAAACTCTGTCAGGCTGAAATGGCTTTACTATAAAATCCCTTGCGCCTGCCTGAATCGACTCAATAACCATTGCCTGTTGTCCCATAGCAGAACACATAATAATAAGCGCATTACCATCTTCTGCCTTAATAGCTTTTGCAGCCTGAATACCATCCATTTCAGGCATTGTTATATCCATAATAACAAGAGTTGGTTTTAATTCTTTGTATTTTTCAAGGGCTTTCGCACCATTCTCAGCCTCACCAACAACATTATAGCCATTTTTAACTAATATATCTTTAAGCATCATTCGCATAAATGCGGCATCGTCCACCAATAAAATATTTTTGTCTGCCATTTTTTATTCACTCCTTATATTTATTAAATTATCTTAAATTCTATCTTCAATACTTACAATATCTGTTAAACGAATACCAAAGTTTTCATCAATAACAACGACCTCACCTTTAGCGATACGTTTACCATTTACCAATATATCAATAGGTTCACCGGCAAGTTTATCAAGTTCAACAACTGTACCTGGTGAAAATTCAAGAATCTCCTTGATAAGCTTATGAGTTCTTCCAAGTTCAACAGTAACCTCAAGAGGAACATCCATAATTATACCGATATTCTCTTTTTGTTGCATCACATCAGACATATCAAAGCTTTGAAACTGAACCGGCTGAACATTAACATTTGGCAACGGTTGCTGATATATCGGCTGTTGCTGTTGCATTGGTTGCTGGTACATTGGCTGCTGATACATTGGTTGTTGTTGCATAGGCTGTTGATACATAGGCTGTTGCTGTTGTATCGGCTGCTGTTGCATTGGTTGCTGAGGCGCTGCCATAGGCTGAGGTTCAGGTTCAGGTTCAGGCTGAGATACCGGTTCAGGTTCATCCATAGTCATACCGTTTCTCAGAGAATTAACCATATCCAAAGCAAAACTAATAGGAAGAATTTGCATAATTTCACTATCAATTAAAGTTCCTACTTCCATTCTGAAACAAGTTGCGACAATAGGATTATCCTCAAATCCCAACTGCTCAAAAAATGAATCATCATTAAAATCAAGAATAAAAGCGTTTGGAGTATCTATGTCAATTTTCATATTAAGCATAGATGACAAAGATGTCGCTGAAGAACCAACCATTTGATTCATAGCCTCAGCAATAGCACTTAAATCAAGATCCGTAAGTTCTCTGTCCTCGTCTACCTCACCGGTACCGCCCATCATAAGATCAGCGATAATTTTAACATCCATTTGTTTAAGTACAAGAACATTTGCGCCAACAAGTCCTTCTTTATATCCTACTTTAATACCGACACAAGGTCTATCATATCTGTCCGCAAGCTCTTTCCAACTAAAAACGGAAACCTTAGGAGTTGTTATATTAACTTTCTGATTAAGTAAAGCGAACAAAGTAGTTGCCGCCGTACCCATACTTATATTACCAATTTCCCCCAAAATATCTTTTTCTTCATTTGAAAGAATATTCATTTCATTTGAAGCAGCTTCAGAACCATCTACCTCATTATCAGCGTCACCCAAAAGCGCGTTTATTTCATCTTGAGAAAGCATATCTCCCATAAAGCTACTCCTCCTTTCCTACTAAAGATGTAATCTGTATAGCATTTTTACCTCTGCTAATACCAGGTTTTGCATAAAACTTCAATAAATTGCCAATCATAACATTAAAATCGGAATCTATAAATGAATCAAGTGTAATTACATCTCCCACTTGTAAATCAATAAATTCATCAACAGTAATATTAGTTCTTCCAACAACAACAGAAACAGGAATTTTAGCTTCTTCAAGACCAACTTCAACTTTATTTCTGTAAACACTTAAATCTTCGTCTTCCTGACTTGAGAACCAATATTTTGTATTAAGCTTATCCATAATAGGCTCAATAACCAAATGAGGAATACAGAAATTAATAATTCCCTCAACTTCACCAATTTTAATACTCAAACTTACTAAAGCAATCATCTCATTAGGAGATATAATCTGAGCAAATTGTGAATTAGTTTCAAGTTTCTCAAGAGAAGGAGAAATGTGACAAACGTTTTCCCATGGCTCAACTAAATAAGAAACAATCTGAGATAAAATTCTGCTTAAAAGTATTTTTTCTATTTCAGTAAATTCTCTTGCTTTTTTGAGAGTATCTCCAGACCCTCCTAAAATCCTGTCAAGAATAGAATAACCTATATTAGAAGATAAGTCAAGAATAACAGAACCTTTTAACATAGGACTTCCAAGATCCACAATACCAAGAACAACAGGATTAAGCAAAGAATTGCTAAATTCACTGTACGTAACCTGCTCTGCGTTGGCAACTTCAATTTGTGTCGCTGTTCTTAAATATCCTGTCAAAAATGATGATACCAATCTTGAAAAGCTTTCAAACATAACTTCAAGAGTCCTGAGTTGCTCCTTACCAAATTTAGAGGGTCTTGCAAAATTATATGCTCTAATCTTCTTTTCCTCAACATCATTATTTAAAACAACATTGTCATCACCGCTTGACAAAGCACTTAAAAGGGCGTCAATTTCACTTTGAGATAAAATATCACTCATTTATTTTATCACCTGCCTTAAAATTTCAAAAAGAATTATTGTATAAAAAAATCATTTACATATATTTCGGAAATTAAATTAGAATTAAACTCTTTTCTGAGTTCATTTAAAATTTCATTTTTCAGATTTTTAATTCCGTCAGCTTTTTTAAGCTCTTCAAAAGTCTTTTTTCTTAAAATACAATTTATTATATCTCTTACTGTAGTAATTCTACTGTTCATATTTGCGAGAATAATTTCAATATCTTCTTTATTTCCATCAATCCCAACACTAAGATTGATTTCCGCAATATGTATTTCTTTATCTTTATCAACCAAAAGATTAGCCCTAACAGGAGAATCCATCTCAATAAAAATATTTTATCAGCCGTTTTATCTTCTTTAATTATTTCTTTAGCAATTATATTGTCTGCTTCAGATCTAAAAGCGTCAAAAACACAAATTCCTCCGACCGCTATCGTAAAAACAGCTGTAGCTAAAATACCTAGCACCTTTTTAGCACCATCCTTAAATTGTAAAAATTAATTATTGCAGAAAAATATCATTCACATAAATACTTGAAATCAAATTGGAATCAAACTCTTTTCTGAGTTTATCTAAAATTTCATCTTTTAGATTTTCAGTTCCGTCAACTTTTTTAAGCTCTTCAAAAGTTTTCTTTCTTAAAATACCATTTATTATATCCCTTATAACAACAATTCTGCTGTTCATACTTGCGACAACAAGTTCCGTATCATCTTCTTCTCCTTTAACGTCAATGCTAAGATTTACTCTGATGATATGTTCTTGTTGATCCTCGCCAACTAAAAGATTTGCCTGAATAGGGTCGCCTATTTCAATAAGAACATTTTTACTTTTATCAACAGGTTCCTCTTCTTCCTCATCTTCTTCGACCTCACCGCTTGCCGTAGAACTGAAAGTATTATAAAGATAAATACCTCCTGCAACCGTAGCACCAAGCAATACTACAAGCAAAATCATAATAACAATAAGCATTATTTTATTTTTTTCCAAATGTATTCCCTCGCCTTCATATTAAGAGTTTATATTTTCATTTTCATTAGGTTTATATTTACTTAATATTTTTATTTCAACTCTTCGGTTAATCGACCTGTTTTCAGGAGTGTCATTTGAAACCTTCGGTCTGTATTCTCCAAAGCCCTCAGCAGATATTCTCTCAGGTGAAAATCCTTTTGTATCCGTAAAATACATAGCGACAGAAATAGCTCTCGCCGCAGACAAATCCCAATTATTACGATACAGTGAATGATTTCTGAGTGGCTGATTATCCGCGTGACCTTCAATTTTAATATCATTCTCAGGATATTTAGCAAGTTCATTAGCGACTATTTCGAGAGCGCCTAAAGCTTCTTGTTTAAGTTCCGCTTTTGCGCTGTCAAACAAAATACCGTCTTTAAAATTAAGCGTTATGTATTGTTCATTTTGTTCAACCTCTATTTTATCCTGAAGATTTTGCTGAGCAAAATAAGTTTTAAAATCCGACGCCATTTTCACAAGTTCTTCTGTAGCTTCTTCGCGTTTTTCATTTTCTTCTTTTGCCTCTCCTTTAGCTTCAGGCATTTGAACAATACCATTTCCAAGTGCGTCAAGAATTGATGTACTTGCCGATTCCATTATCGTTATTTTACTTGAGGATGAAAATGATGCCGCCACCTGTGCAAATTTAGCCGCATCAATAGTAGCCATTGAAAAGAGCAAAACAAAGAAACATAACAATAACGTAACCATATCTCCATATGTTCCCATCCATTCATCAAGACCCTTTTTCTCCTCCGGAGCTTTTCGTTTAGCCATTATTCATCACCAGCCTGTGCATCATTTTTTTCTTCACCGACAGTGTTTCTTAATGTTGGTGACAAGAATGCTTTAAGTTTTTCCTCAATAATACGTGGATTTTCACCTGCTTGAATAGATAATATTCCCTCAATCAAAACTTCTTTCATAAGCATCTCGTCACTGCTGTAAGATTTCATTTTATTAGCGATAGGCGTTGAGATAAAGTTTGCCACAAGAGAACCATAAAATGTCGTAATAATAGCAACCGCCATACTTGTACCGATTGTTAAAGGGTCACTCATAGTTTGAAGCATCATAACAAGACCGATAAGAGTACCAATCATACCCCAAGCAGGTCCCATAGACGCTATAAACTCCCATACACTCTGTACATCTCTGTGTCGTCCTTCTATGTACGCAAGCTCCGTTTCAAGAATACTCCTGACAAGCTCTGGGTCTGTACCGTCTACTACAAGCATAACACCTTTTTGTAAAAATTCATCATCCATTGCGCTTGACGCATCCTCCAAAGCAAGAATACCTTCTTTTCTGGCAAGTCCCGCAAGCTCAACAATTTTAGCAATAGCGTCAACCGGATCAAGTTTTTGAGGCTTGAGAATATTTTTTACCGCCTTAAAAGCTGTCACCAATTTAGGAACAGGCTGAGCAATCAATGTTGCCGCTATAGTTCCACCTAAAGTAATCATTACAGAAGGAGGGTCAACAAAATTTGCAACCGCTCCAAAATCCATATCAGCGTTCAGAAGTATAGAAAGTATAATAAATACCCAGCCTGAACAAAATCCTATAAGTACACCTAATTCCATATCCGCTTACCCCTTTCCTTAAAGATTAGCGATATATATTTTTTTTATATTCTACAATTTTATCTATAACATCATCAATAGACTCCTTAGCTATAATTTTACGGCCAGTAGTCATTGTTATTGTCGTGTCTGGTGTTGATTCAATACATTCAATATAATCATCATTAATATATAACTGCTTATCATTTAACTTTGTAACGACTATCATAAATACTCCTCCAAGTATAAAATTTTTTAAGGAAACGCTTAACAACTAAAAATAAAAAATCAACTTTATAAAAATAAATTAACATTTAAATTTCTGCCTCTCTACATTATAACTAATTTTATCTGCCTTTGTCAAAAAAAATTTAACAAAGGCAGAATATACATATAGATATTTATGCAAATAATTATAATATATCAGTATAATTTAGTTATATAATTATCGTTTAAGATTTACAAGTTCCTGAAGCATTTCATCAGAAGTTGTTATAATTCTTGAATTTGCCTGAAAACCTCTTTGAGTTGTAATCATTTGAGTAAATTCATAAGAAAGGTCAACATTTGACATTTCAAGATTACCACCCATAAATTTTCCTCCACTTACTCCGACTTCAGTTCCTATACGATCAAAGTCTCCGGAATTTGTTGTTTCAGCGTAAAGATTATTACCAACCTTTTCAAGACCTGCCGGATTACGGAAATCAGCAATAGGAATCTGCCCCAATGATTTTGTAAGACCATTTGTATAAGAACCTGTAATGATACCATCAGCACCGATAGAGAAACCTTTAAGAGTACCTGCCGTATATCCGTCGTCTCTGTTAGCCATAGCGCTTACCTTTGCGTTAAACTGAGTAAGATTAGAAAAATCAATTACAAGCTCATCCGCAAATACTGAATTAAAGGGACTATCTCCCGCAAAATCCACAGTAGTTCTTATTTTAAGAGTTTCAGGATCTTGTGTAAGTAATGTACCGTCTTCATCAAAAGAAAAAGTAATATTTCCTGTACCAAAATTAAGTTCAACTGTATTATTAGGGTCATTATTTACCATAGCTGATGTTCCCAAAGTAGCGGTCCATCCTTTATTGTCTGGATTATATACAGTCATACAATTTATAGTATATTGATTTCCAATACTATCGTAAAAAGAAATAGTATTTTTTTGTTCAGGATGTGTATCAGCGTTAAGATTTCCTGTAAAAGTAATAGATGTTGTAACTTCTGGATCAAGATACATCTTTGTACCCTCATAAAGATTAAGTGGTTCAACTTCCCCCTGAATAATATTTCCATAATTATCAGTATTCCATCCGCAAACACTCATACCATTTGAGTCTGTAAGATTTCCTACATCATCAACCTGAAAAGCGCCGGCTCTTGTAAAATAAAAACCTGTAGCGTCACTTACAATAAAGAAACCATCGCCTGAAATCATAACATCGTTAGGATTATCCGTTCTTTCTGATGAACCCGTTGTCATAACATTAGATATAGCGGAAACGTTTGAGCCAAGACCAATCTGCATAGCGTTAGTGCCACCTTTTCCACTGGCTTCGCTTGCCGATGTAGCTCCGCTCAAAGTCTGACTTATAACATCATTAAAAACAGTGGTAGCTCTTTTATAACCAACTGTATTAACATTTGAAATGTTATTACCAATAACATCCATTTTTGTCTGATGAATTCTCAAACCGGAAACGCCTGAGAACAAAGATCTCATCATAATAGATTACCTCCTTAAATATGTACCGTAAACAGCTATTTTATCTGTCATTCAAAAATAGTACAGCCTCCATAGGAAGGTCCGGCTAAACAATTACGGCACCGTCAATATTAGTAAATATATTTTCATTATCACTGTTCATAGCTGTAATAACAACTTTATTTTTCACATTAACAACAAGAGCGATGTCATCAACCAAAACAAGAGAATCATTAATTCCTTTTTGTGAAGCTTTGTTAATTCCACTTTCAACTCTTTTAATTTGTTCTGAGGAGAGAGAAACATTTCTATCATTAAGCCTCATAGAAGCGTGTTTTGAAAAATGAATTGAGGGATTTTCTTCAAGTCTGTTATTAAAAATACTTTTAAAAGAATTTGCCTCGTCAAAATTTCCGGAATTTTTTAAAGTTTGTTTTGATTTACTGGAATTTTCAGGCAGTATAAAATTATTATTATAAATACGCATAAAATAATCACCACTCTATCTGTTATAAATTGTTAAAATCAGCTTTCCAATTTAGAAACCAAAAGTTCTTTTTCACCGACAACAAGATAACATTCTTTATCTCTTATAATAACTGAATCAACCTTGCCGGATACCGATAAATCTTTATCTGTACCTTGATTTGAACTCTTATCTGTATAATCAATATCTTGACCTACATAAGATAAAGCTTTAAGTACAGAGCTAATATCTTTAATTTCAACATCATTCTTGCCAATAGTTAAATATATAGACTCATTCTTTATATAAACATTGTCAATTTTTCCTGTAATATCAACTTCTGTATTTGTTGCGGTATCGTGTACCTCTGCGGAAATTGTCTGTCCTTTGAGTAAAGTGTTATCTGAAACAGAAAGAATTTCATGAGTATAAACATCTTTTCCATTAACGCTTAAAACAGGACTGTCCCCGACAAATTTAACATAATCTACATTTCCCTCAACAAATTCTTTAGGTTTAAGGTCGTTGTCAAAAGTAATTGCCTGAACATATTTGCCAACCAAAGAAAGAGCCTGAGAAACAACAAGATTTCTGTCTATACTTGTGTTTGTGTCAGTTGAGTAAACTTCTTTAACATCATCATAAGAAATTTCTTTATCACCGATATTGAGATAAGCCTTGCCGGATTTAATTGTAACTGAATCAATAGTTCCTGTAACTTCTTCATATGTATTTGTATTTTCATTTTTGACCTGAGCGTAAACAGTTCTTCCAATCATACTGTAAGCCTGACTGTTAGTCATCGTGCTGTTAAGATTGTTCATTTGCTCAAGAGCGGTAAACTGCGCCATTTGAGAAACAAATTCCGTATTGTCCATAGGATTAAGTGGGTCTTGATATTGTAATTGAGTTACAAGAAGTCTTAAAAAAGCATCTTTATCAAGATCTGAACCATTTTTAGAACCAACTGAAGTTTTATTATCTGAGGCATTCGATTTATTAGCCTCAATATCATACCAAAGCGAATTATTATCAATCATTTTATACCCTCCTTATTACGCAGTATAATTTACACTTGTTTGAAGAACATCTCCCTCGTCAATGTACTCAACAATTTCTTCTTCATCTTCAATTTCTTCAGAAGCACTGTTTATAATACTGTTTATTCTTTTAGAAGATTTTGTTTGCTCAAACTCAAATTTTTGTCTTTCCTCAGAATTTTCACTTCCTACAGAAACAGACAACGCTGAAACCTGAACTCCTTGATCATCAAGCATATTTTTAAGATTATTAAAATTAGCTTCAATTATTTCTTTAACCTTTTGATTTTCAGCAGTAAACTGAGCGGAAACAATTCCATTTTCACTTACTATTTTAAGAGCAACATCTCCAAGATAATCAGGCTTTAAAGTAATCTTAATTTCACTTATATTTTCTTTAACAATACTAACTTTAAATTTTTCAATAATTTGATTAATAACGTCAGCCGTATTAACATTTCTCATTATTTGATTTTTAGCGGCAACCTGACTAAGAGCTTTATTAATGTTATCAAATGTAGTAACAGTCATACCATTTGACTTATCAATATTTTCATTATTATTAAAATTCATATTATTACTGCCATTTTTATTTTCCTGAAAACTTTGCTGCGAAAAACTATTTTGCATATTCATATCTTCAGAAGTTTTTATTTGTGAAGACTCTGTTTGAATTTGTTCTGTCTTAACCTCTTCCGAAACATTATTGCTTTTTTCTCTTAGTGAGATATTTTCATTTTTTAAAGCTACTTGCTTTGAGAAATTTTCCACTGGTTTTTCCGCTGTTTCCGAATTAATATTACTGTTCTCTTTTGATTCTTTTGAAATAACCGATTTTTCCTCAATCTTATCTTCCTGTTTAATATCTTCGAACTTATTGAAAGCTTCAAAATCAACATCTTTAAATATATTCTCAAATTCTGCTGTCTGATCTTTAACAATCTGTTTTATATCAGAGATTATATTCTTTATTCCTTCAACAGTCAAAAGATCTGATGGATCCAAAGCCTCAAAAATTAATTGCATAAAATCAAGTAAATTTTGAGAATCTTTAAGGTCAAATACAGTTATTCCAAGTTGTTTAAGGATATTTTCTACATCCTCAGCATCAACACCCAGAATTTCAGCAATTTCTTCTTTAAGCTCTGTTTCTTTTTCACTAATTAAATCTTTGCTTTCAGAAGATGACTTAACTTCTTTGCCCTTATCAATTTCTGTATCAACAGTCTGATCTTTTTGCTTTTCAGTTTTTTCGGCATCAATTTTTTTAGAAGAATCAGATTCATTAGCTTTAATATTTTTATCTGAATAATTCTTATTTTTCTTATCAACCTTAATCGGCTTTTCATTTTTTTTGGAAACATCTTTAACATTTTTTTCAGAAAAAACATTATTCTTGTTCATATAATCCTCAAATTTACTTTCGTTTTTTGAGGAAACGTCTGAACTCAATTTTAAATTATTTCCTGATACTGATAAATTGTTAAAAAGCAACTTTGTTAATTCCATTTTCCGTTTCACCCCCTTAAATATATTATTGTTGTTCATCCGGCGCCATTTGTTTTGCGGCAGCAGCTGCATTAGCTGGCTCCATAGCACCAAGTATTGCTCCTCTTTGCTCAGAGTTTATATTATTAAGTATACGAACAACCAAATCCATATCGGTTCCTATCATTTCTTCAAGAACCTTTGCAGCGGCGTCTTTTTTCATTGTTTCAAAAGTCTGCACATATTGTTTAAGTTCTTTATCCGCCGCCTCCTGAATAACAGCCTCTCTGTATATGGCGTCTGCGTTTTCAGGGTAAATGCTTTCATAATAATCACTATATGCTTTTAAATCATTTTCAGCGATTCTTCTGTCAAATTCTTCTTTCTCATTTTGAAATTTAATTTGATTTGCCTCAATTTCCTTTAATCGTGTAAGCTCTTTATCACTATCTGAAATTCTTTTTGTTAGATTTTCCTTATCCTCTTCAAGAGCCTTTTTTTCCGATTCAAGCTTTTTATTCTGAACAATAAGCTGTTCTCTTGTTAAACCACTGTACTCATCTTTCTCCTCATTTTCAGCTTCCGGAATCCAATCTCCGACAACAGGAACATCTCTAAGAGCAGGATATACGTATTCATCTCTTATATTAGCGACATTAAAGCCAAATATCGCGACAATAGCTCCTATAAAAAGCAAAAAAATAATTGAAGCTATAATTTTCCCCTTGCCCTTTTTCTTGTCTTTTTTCTTAGATTTCTTTTTTTCAGATTTTTTATCTATATTGTTATTATCCTCAGTAGCAGGAATATTGTTTTCATTATTTATATCATTATTCACATCATTACTAACTTTGGTTTTAGCTGCCATATCCGCAACCTCCCATTATAATACATTTATTGCGAATTAAACATTATTATACTGATAACTCACAATTTCATCAACAATTTTTTGTTCTTTCAAAAGTTGTTCTTTATTATATTCTATTTTATCATTATCCTTAAGAACCTCAAGCATTTTTTTCTCTTTCATTGATTCAACAAGCTCCAAACGCTTATTTTCAGCAAAATTTTCTGCTTTTTTTACAACTTCTTCTTGTTCAGAGATTCTTTGTTTTATGTAGTCAACATACTCATTGTATCTTTTCAATTCTCCAGACCTTACACCAGAATTTATACTCGCCCTCATAGAAAAAATAATACTTTGTTTTTTTTCAAATAAAAGCCTTAGCAAAGTTTTTTCATCATCAAGCTTCTTCAATGCCTTTCCGTACTCAAGTTTTTTCTGTTCTTCAATTTTTTCTTTAATTCCCAGAAAACCTTCCATACGAAATTTAAAACCGGCCATTTTAATCACTCCCCGGTAATTTCATACATTTTATTTAAAACATCATCAAAACCATATTTAGAATCCGTACTTTGCGTCAAAAAATCAATAACAGCGGGATGTTTTTCTATAGCATAATCAATATCAGGATTGCTTCCTTTAACATAAGCTCCAATATTAATCAAATCCTCTGCGTCAGAGTAAACAGCCATAGTCTTTTTTATATCAAATGCCGCCTTCTTATGTTCAAAAGTGACAATATCACTCATAACACGAGATACGCTGGCAAGTACGTCAATAGCCGGATAATGATTTTTATTGGCAAGCTTTCTTGATAAGACAATATGACCGTCAAGAATACCTCTTGCAGTATCAGTAACAGGTTCTGTTAAATCGTCACCATCAACAAGAACTGTATAAAGACCTGTTATAGAACCTTTATCAGAAGTTCCCGCTCTTTCAAGTAGTTTCGGCATAACAGAAAATACAGATGGGGTATATCCTCTTGAAACAGGCGGTTCACCTGTAGCAAGCCCTATTTCTCTTTGAGCCATTGCGTATCTTGTCAAAGAATCCATAAGAAGTAAAACATCTTTTCCTTCTTCCCTAAAATATTCCGCAATAGATGTTGCTACCTGAGCCGCTTTAAGTCTTATTAATGCCGGTTGATCCGATGTAGCTATAACAAGTATTGACCTTGCCAAACCTTCTTCGCCTAAATCTTTTTCAATAAATTCCCTGACTTCTCTTCCTCGTTCTCCTATAAGTGCGACAACATTAATATCAGCGGAAGTATTTCTCGCAATCATACCCATAAGAGTACTTTTTCCAACACCACTTCCGGCGAAAATCCCAACACGCTGACCCTTCCCGATAGTCAAAAGCCCGTCAATAGGCTTAACACCTAAAGGAAGAACTTCTCTTATTCTTCGTCTTTTAAGAGGGTCAGGAGGCATATTATTTGTTGGATACTCTTTAAAACAGTTTAAAGCTCCTTTGTTATCCATAGGATTACCAAGACCATCCAAAACCCTTCCTAAAAGATTATAACCAACTTTAACAGAAAGAGGTTTTTCAGATGCCTCAACAATACTTCCGGGACCAATTCCATCCATACTGCCCAAAGGCATCAATAATATTTTATTTTCTTTAAAACCAACAACCTCTGCCATAATGGGTTTACTGTATTTATCAGCTTTGATATAACAGCTACAACCAAGGCTTACGACAGGTCCTACAGACTCAATTGTAAGTCCAACAACCTGAGAAACCCTGCCAAGCTTTTTTATATAAACCTTTTCCAAAACAGAATTATATTTAGAAATATCAATAACTCTCACACCATCACCCATTTTCCAAAATATAATACAAACTTGCTTTTAATCCCTCAAATTGCTGACGTAAACTACAGTCAACATTTCCAAAAGGTGTTTCAATAATACAATCACCTTCACCTAAAGATGAATCCTTTATAATTTCAATATTAACACTACTGTCAACAAAATTTAAAATTTCATCTCTATTTTCAGTAACAGTACTATAGTCGTCATCACTAACTCTTACAAAAACATCTCCTGTAACAGTTGTCTGAGAAAATCCTTGTCTTATAAGATTAACTATAATACTTTTATCCAAATTAATAGTTTTACATAGAATTTTATCGACAACATTTGCGATAACCTCAACCATTTCTCCTTCAGTGGCAGAAATCATATCTTCTTTTTCCTGTATAGCTTTTTCAAGGGTTTGCTTTGCTTCAGCTTTAAAATCAGCCATTTCAGCCTCTGCCGAAGCAATACCCTCATTATAGCCATCACTTCGTGCGTTTTCAAAAATCTCCTCTTTTTGCTGTTCAGCCTGCCTAAAAGCATCATCAATGATATTTTGAGCTTCCTCTTTTGCTTCTCTAATAATTTTTTCAGCCTCTTCATCAGAATTTTCATAAATATTTTCTTTAAAATTCATAGTCTGAAAACCATCATCAAGAGTAAAATCATCATCAAGATCATCTGTTAACGAAAGCTCATCAAAATTCTCAAAAGAAATTTCATGGTTAACAGGATTAAAAGATTTAGTCTCTTTTGTCTCTTTTGTTTCTTTAGGCTTAAAAACAGGAACTTCAATATTTATTTTATCATCACTGTCAACACGTATACGATTAGCTTTTAAAATCTTAGACAATTATCTCATCGCCTCCGCCTCTGGCAATAATAATTTCACCTGAATCCTGAAGTTTACGAATAATATTAACAATCTTCTGCTGAGCCTCCTCAACATCAGATTTACGAACAGGTCCCATAATTTCCATATCTTCTTTAATCATAGCAGCAAGACGTTTTGAAAGATTCTGGAAAATAATTTCCTGAACTTCTTCACTTGAGCCTTTAAGAGCAATAGCAAGCTCTTTATTATCAATATCCTGACGAAGAACTGTCTGAATAGAACGGTTATCCATAGAAAGAATATCTTCAAATACAAACATTTTCTTCTTAATTTCTTCAGAAAGCTCAAGATAATCTGTTTCAAGGTTTTCCATAATATTTTTCTCAGTCGCCCTGTCAACAGAATTAAGAATTTCAACGATAGCGTCCACTCCTCCAACGTCAGCATAATCTGTAGTCATAAGAGAAGACAATTTCTTTTCCAAAGCTGATTCAACTTCCTTAATAACATCAGGACTTGTTCTGTCCATCATAGCAATTCTTCTTGCGACATCAGCCTGTTTATCCGCACTAAGAGAAGAAATAATCTGAGCGGATTGATTAGGTTTTAAATAAGATAACACAAGAGCAATCGTCTGAGGATGTTCATTTTGTATAAAATTTATAACCTGACTTACGTCATCTTTACGAATAAAATCAAAAGGACGAACCTGTAAAGACACCGTAAGTTTATTGATAATTTCAAATGCCTTATCACTTCCAAGAGCTTTTTCAAGAATTTGTTTTGCGTATGATATACCACCTTCGGTAATATACTGCTGCGCAATACAAATTTGATAAAATTCCTCCAAGACTTTCTCTTTTATATCAGGAAAAATAGTAGCGATATTAGCAATTTCCAAAGTAAGGGATTCTATTTCATCTTCCCTCAAATATTTAAAAATTTCCGAAGACTTTTCCGGACCTAAAGTAATTAAAAGCATAGCCGCTTTTTCTTTTCCCGTATATTCTTCATAAGGTATAGACATCTAAATCACTCCCATTCATCACTAAGCCAGTTTCTAAGGAGCTGAGCAACAGCCTCCGGTTTTTCTTGAACAAATTTCTCAATCTGTTTCTTATACTCGGATTCAACACTTGTATCAATTTCAGCAATTTTTTCTTCTTTTTCATCTTCAAGCTGCGTACTTACAAGCAAATCCTCAACAGAAAGCTCCGGTTCAACCTCCTCAACTTCATCAGGATGAGTTTTCTTAATAAGACCAAATAAAAGAAGAAGCAATAAGATACCAAGTATAACAAACATAATAATCTGTTCTATAGCCACAGATTCCTCAACCGCATCAACAAATACAGGCTTTTCATATCCTACAATAGTTACATTATCAATACCTGTACCTACTCTTATTGACTCAAGTACATCCGGATCAATTTCCATTTTTACCTCAGCGGCATTTTGTTCCTTAAAATCTTCCCATGTAGTATCCTCATTAATCTGACCATTTCTAATAAGGTCTTCTTCCTTATATTCTCTGTTTCTGTATACATAAACAGCAATTGAGGACTGGTCAGGAACAACTTCTCCCCCACTGTAATCAACAACAACCTCATCTTTATTATATAAATAATCGTCTGATTTTTTATTAGCTGAATAAGTTGAGTTTGTATTATCACCCATAGCGTAATTAGGAGGATTTTGATCATTTGTATCAGTACCCGGAGCATCTTCTGGAGTACCGTTTACAACTTCCTCTTCCTCTGATGATGAGCGACTAGGAACACCAACTGTCATATCGGCTATAGGTGGTGTATAAGTAGTTGTTTTTTGTTGTCTTTTATCCCAGTTCATTTTAAGATTGGATATAATATTTATTTCACTGTAAAGCTGAGATAAAGCACCTCTGATTTTTTGCTCAATTTCTTTTTTCTTCTGTTGTTCAACTTCTTCTTTAGAGGAATATCCTCCGGCATTATTGCTGACCGCACCAGAATAAAGACTGTTTGCATTTTGGTCAACAATTTCTATATTTTCCATTTTAAGACCATCAACGCTCATAGCGACAAGTCTTGCGACCGAAACAGCCTGTTCTTTAGATAATTCCTTGCTTGTGTAAAGTGTAATACCGGCACTTGCCTCTTTTTTATCACTTTCAAAGAAAACATCATCATTCGGAAGGACAAGTTTGACTTTTGCCGAATCAATTCCCTCAATTGATTTTATCTGATTTTCTATATCATTTTCATAAGCTCTGAGATAAATTTCATCTTTATCCGATTCTGATAATCCCATATTATTAGCATTAAGAGCATCATCAAAAGTAAATCCCGTTTCTGTAATATTTTGTTCTGCGATATGTACTTTGGCCTGGTTAACGTCTTGCTCTTTAACTTCAATAGCAGTACCATTTTGTGTAATTTGGTTGTCAATTCCTGCTTCATTAAAAGCGTTTTGAAGTTTACCTATTGTCTGAATATCCGAATTTGATTCAAAAACAACCCAATTCGGTTTTGTAGTAAAATATACAGTCAAAGCAAGTGCGATAATAAGACATACTATAACGGCAATAAACTTAACCCTTGTACTTGTTTCGGTTTCATTCCATTTTTCTGATATTTTGGTTTTATACTTCTGAATTTTTTCCTGCAATTATTTCACCTCTTTTATGCGTAATTATAAATATAAAAAATAACTTACATTTTTACATTTGCATACGCATAATTTCTTGATATGCAGCCAAAACCTTACTAGTGACCTGAGTAGTAAACTGAAGCGAGGATGTCGCTTTATTCTGAGCCATATTAAGAGCTATAATGTCGTCTGTCTTGCCTGTCACATAGTCAATCTGCATTTGTTCTGCCTCAAGCTGATATATATTTGTTTCATTATATAAACCCATAGCCGCATCAAAAAAAGTTCCGAAATCGTCACCATTACTTTTTGGTGTAGACTTACCAATTTCAAAATCGTCAAATGTAAGTTTTTGAATTTGAAATAAATTCATATCTGTTTCCATAATTTCACTCCTCCGGATTTTTACGATTTCTATTTACCGATTTCAAGGGTCTTCGCAATCATTGATTTAGTTGTATTAATAGCTGTTATATTAGCTTCATAAGAACGATGAGCGGAAATCATATTAACCATTTCCTCAACAATGTTTACATTAGAATTTGTAACATATCCATTTTCGTCCGCATCCGGATGAGTTGGGTCATAAAAGCGACTTCCCGGCGTTTCATCATCAACAATACGTGTAACTCTAACGCCTTGTCCGACATCCGAATCCATAGCCTTTCCAAGATATTGAGCAAAAGAAGCTTTAGAGCCTATTTCCTGAAATAAAACAACTTTTCTTTTATAAGGCTCACCATCTTCTGTTCTTGTTGTATCAACATTAGCCATATTTTGACTGATAACATCCATTCTGAGTCTTTGAGCTGTAAGTGCCGAAGCACTTGTGTCCATAGAACTGAAAAATGACATAAACTCTCCTTCTCTCTAAAATTATTTAATAGCTGTCAAAACAGAGTTAAGTCTGTTAGTATTATTAAGCACACTATTGACCATAATGTCATATTTTGCAGAATTTTTATAAAACTTAGTCATTTCTGATTCAATATCAACATTATTATTATCAATTCTTACATTATAACCGTAATGCTGTTTTTTCAAAGCCGGCATAACTGAACTCATGTCAAGTTTTCCATTTAATTTTGAAGACTCAATAGCGTTATTAAGAATACCTTCAAACTCAATTTCACTTCCCCTGAAATTAGGCGTGTCACTATTTGCCATATTATTAAGAATTACCTGATTTTTAAATTCAGATGCCTGCATAGCAGACTCCAAAACAGTATTTTGTGTAAACATCTTATCAAAAATCATATAAACACTCCTTTAATACAATTATACCAAAATAAAAATATAAAGTAAATAGATTTTTGTAAATAATATTGTTTTTTTTTTATCATTTTATGCCTATATCTTTTCTAAAGTGTACACTGTCAAATTTAACAAGTTTAACTCCTTCATAAGCTTTTTTTATAGCCTCGTCAAGATTTTTTCCAATACCTGTAATACCTAACACTCTTCCGCCGTTCGTAATAAATTTACCATCTTTATTGGCAGTACCAGCATGATATACAAATATATCGTCTTTATTAGTACACTCTTCAATTCCCTCAATAACAAAACCTTTTTGATAACTTTCAGGATATCCTCCTGATGCCAAAATCACGCAAGCCGCCGCGTTATCTTTCCATTTCACATCAATATTATCAAGATTTCCGTCAACACACGCTTCAAATATTTCAAGTAAATCTGAATCAAGTCTTGGCAAAATAACCTGAGTTTCTGGGTCTCCGAATCTTGCGTTATATTCAATAACTTTTGGACCCTCTTGCGTAATCATAAGACCAAAATAAATAATGCCTTTAAATTCTCTTCCTTCTTTTTTAAGAGCGCTGACGGTAGGCTTAAATATTTTTTCCATACATATATTAGCAATTTCATCAGTATAAATTCTGCTTGGCGAAAACGTACCCATACCGCCTGTATTAAGTCCTTTATCCCCGTCAAAAGCTCTTTTATGGTCTTGAGCGGAAACCATAGGAACAACAGTTGTTCCATCGCAAAAAGATAAAACTGAAACTTCCGGTCCTGTAAGAAATTCCTCAATAACAACCTTGCTGCCGGAATCCCCGAATTTTTTATCAATCATAATTTGTCTAAGACCTGCTTCCGCCTCAGAAAGATTATTGCATATAAGCACACCTTTACCTAAAGCAAGCCCATCAGCCTTAATAACAACAGGAAATTTATTTTCTTTTACATAAGAGTAAGCTTCATCAAAATTATTAAAAGTTTTATATTTAGCTGTAGGAATATTATATTTTTTCATAAGCTCTTTTGAAAAAGCCTTACTTCCCTCAATAATAGCGGCATTTTTTCTTGGTCCAAAAATTCTGAGACCATTATTTTCAAATTCATCGACAATTCCCATAACAAGAGGGTCATCCATTCCCACAACAGTAAAATCTACATTATGTTCTTTAGCGAAATCCAATAAAGCTTTAATATCTGTAGCTCTAATATTAACACATTCCGCATCCTGTGAAATACCTGCATTTCCAGGAGCACAGTAAATTTTATCAATTTTAGAGGATTCTTTGAGCTTCAATACAATAGCGTGTTCTCTCCCGCCGCTGCCGACAACTAAAACTTTCATTAATCCACTCTCCTAACAATGTTATTTTCAACAACAAGCTTTCCCTTTGCGAACAAATCAACAGCTTCAGGAAGAATAATCCATTCAGCCTGTTCCATAACTCTTTTCTGTAAAATTTCAGGCGTATCCCCATCCTTTACTTCAACAGCTTTTTGAATAATGATAGGACCTGTATCAGCTCCCGAAGCAACAAAATGAACAGTGGCCCCCGTAACCTTAACGCCCTTTTCGAGAGCAGCCTTATGAACTTTAATACCATAAAATCCTGATCCGCAGAAAGAAGGTATAAGAGACGGATGAATATTAATAATTTTATTTTTAAAAGCATCTGTAAACCTGCCGCTCAAAACAATCATAAAACCGGCAAAAATAATAAGTCCGACATTTCTCGACTTAAAGTGCTCAATTAAAGTATCCTCATATTTCTCAAAAGAATCGAACTGTTTTTTTGAAATCCACAAAGTCTCAATATTATATTTTTTAGCTCGTTCAAGTGCGTAAGCGTCCTTTTTACTACTAACAACCGTAACAATCTCAGCATTGATTTTTCCTGCCTCAATAGCGTCAATCACAGCTTGCAGATTAGTGCCTCCGCCTGAAACAAGAACACCTATTTTAAGCATATATCAATTCCTTCTCCTTTAACGGTTTTCCCGATTATGTAAGCTTGTTCTCCTTGCTTATCAAGAATTTCAAGAGTTTTCTCGGCGTCGTTTTTGTCAACAGCCAAAACCATGCCGATACCCATATTAAAAGTATTATACATGGACATTCTTTCAATCTTTCCCTTTTCCTGTAAAATATCAAACACACGCAAAACAGACCATGTACCCTCGTCAATCACAGCCTTAATTCCTTTGGGAAGCATTCTGGGAATATTTTCGATAAATCCGCCTCCCGTAATATGACTTATTCCTTTTACATTAATATTTTTAATAAGCTCAAGAATAGATTTAACATAAATTTTTGTAGGAATTAAAAGAGCCTCTCCCAAAGTCATACCAAGTTCGTCAATATATTGTCCTACATTTTTTTCAGAAATATCAAAAACTTTTCTAACAAGTGAATAGCCATTTGAATGTATACCGCTTGATGCTATACCTATAAGTATGTCACCGTCATCAATCTTACTTCCGTCAATTACATTAGCGTTATCAAGAATACCAACGGTAAATCCCGCAAGATCGTACTCATCATTATTATAAAATCCCGGCATTTCAGCGGTTTCCCCGCCTATAAGAGAAATTCCCGCCTGTCTACACCCTTCAGAAACACCTTTTACAATAAGAGCTGTTTTTTCCGGAAAATTTTTTCCGCAGGCAATATAATCAAGAAAAAACAAAGGTTCAGCGCCGCTGCACACAACATCATTTACACACATAGCTACAGCGTCAATACCAATTGTATCATGTTTATCCATAATAAAGGCAAGCTTAAGTTTAGTTCCAACACCGTCTGTGCCGGAAACAAGAACAGGTTCTTTCATATTTTTAGCTTTCTCAATAGAAAAAAGCCCGCCGAAACCGCCTAACTCTGTCAAAACTTCTTTTCTAAAAGTACTTTTTACGTGTTCTTTCATAAGCTCAACAGACTTATAACCCGCTTCGACATCAACTCCGGCTGATTTATAATCCATTATTGACACCTCCCTGAAAAATTACTATATATTATATACTTATACTATATTATAAATATCACGACCAAATTAAACATAAAATCATAGCAAAAAACAGTTGTCAAATACATATATCTTTATATC
>CATLIG010000018.1 GCA_949948985.1 uncultured Clostridia bacterium
ATAGAATAGCATAATTCCAAAGAAATATAAAGAAAAATTTTTTGCCGCTTAAAACGGTCTTATTTGTATGCAAAAAAGAAGTGCAGATACTACTTTTTGTAATATCTACACTTGATGTTATAATTTCTCTGAGCTTAACTTAATGACATTGGCTTAAAGAGCGTATTTTTTCAAAATCGACATAGTGGTAAATCTGTAAAGTGGTATATTTTTAACAATTCCATTGACATTTTTTCATATCAACATGATTATCATCTTTAAACTCAACTCCCTCATCAATAAGTAAAGTACGTTGCTGATACCATCCTGGAACTAATCTACCGGCATAATTTACAACTCTGTGACATGGATATTTTACATAGAATTTAGACATAGAGAGAACTTTGCCAACAAACCTTGAATTTTTTTCTCTGCCGATAAGTTTAGCGATCTGACCATATGAAGCTACTTTTCCTTTTGGAATTTCTTCGACTACAGAAAGTATCTCATATATTAAATCTTTATTTAAAGTACATTTCATAACTCCGTACCTCTTTTAGGTATAAATAATTTTTCCATATTAATGCCTTCAAGGGAAAGTAATTTTATCTTTTTATCAATACCGCCCGCATATCCCGTTAAACTGCCATTTGTACCAACCACTCTATGGCATGGAATAATAATAGAAATCTCATTATGTCCCACAGCGCCGCCTATAGCTTGCGCTGACATCTGTGAAAGACCCCTTTTCTTAGCGATAATATCTGCGATTTTTCCATATGTTATTGTTTTTCCGTAAGAAATTTGACATAAAATTTTCCATACATCTATACGAAAATCAGAACCAATCATATGAATAGGCGGTGTAAAATTCGGTTCTTTACCTAAAAAATATACATCAAGCCATAATTTTACTTTTTCAAAAATAGGATGTTCCATTTCTTTATGTTCAGGATTAAGATTATTAGCGTAATATTTTTCTCCATCAAACCAAAGCCCTGTTAAACCAATGTCATCACAAGAGAGAAGAATTTCACCCATAGGTGAAACATATTTAGTAGTATACTGCATAAAAATCACTCTCCAAAATATTTATTTGAATTATCGGGAACTTCTTTTCTAATATTCATTGATAAAGTACGGACAGGCTTAACAACAGTGATTATGTAATCTTCAAAATTATATATTCTTTCATATTTTTGACATATTCTGTAGTTCATATTATTGCACTATTTTTTTATGCTTTCCTTGTCTTTCTACTCGAACTTACTTAAAATCTTACCATCAACAGTTAAACTTAAAAAACGTTCAGCACCAATAAATGTATTGGCTTTTGACAAAATATTTTTAAGTGAAACAACTTGTATCAAATAATTTTCTAACTTTACATCCTTAATTGTCACTTCAAATAATACAATTACATTTGACATTATTTATTCTCTTTTACATCAAATCCATATATATCCTCAACTATCTCAGAAATTTGCCGTGTAGTTATATCCTTTGCGTAAATACTAATTATTTTCCATTCAATTTCTGATATGTCTTTCTTCCTCTTTGGTACTATTTTTTAATTTATAAATTTCTTTTTTTGCCATAATTTTAGGCTTCCTATGATTTTATTTTATCATAGAAAGCCATTTTTTTTAATAATATATTTACAGACTTTTCTTCGCACTCTCGTCGGATTGCTCTCGGCATTTCCCTATTTGGTTGTAATTTTAGTATAGATTTTAAGAAAATTGCATTTACACAGTTTATTTTTCATACCCTATATTACTAAACAATTTTTTATTTGTATATATTTATGCCATTACATCTTGCATATCATATTTTCCATATGATTTTCCTACTATAAATTGAGCAGCTTTTACAGCACCTACAGCAAAGATTTCTTTTGAGTTTGCTGAGTGTTTAAATTCAATAACTTCATCTTTTCCCGCAAAGATAACAGAATGTTCTCCTACTATTGTTCCACCTCTTACAGCATGGATACCTAATTCTTTTTTATCCCTTTTTTTGCGTATGGAAGAACGGTCATAAATATATTCATATTTATTATTCATAGTTTCATTCATTGCGTCAGCAAGAAGTAATGCTGTTCCACTTGGTGCATCTATTTTTTGATTATGATGTTTTTCAATTATTTCTATATCAAAATTTGAGTCGTCAAGCATTTTTACAGCTTTTTTTAAAAGGCTGGCTATAAGATTTATTCCTAATGACATATTTGCTGAACGAAATACAGGAATTTCTTTTGATACTAAATCTATTTTTTTTAATGTTTCATCGGAAAGACCGGTAGTACATATTACTATAGGAAGTTTTTTTGAAACGGCATAGTCAAGTACAATAGGTACAGCATTTGCCGTGGAAAAATCTATTATTACATCAGCAGGCATATCACAGTCATTAATATTTGTGTACATAGGAAATGTTGCGTTACTTTCAACAATATCTATACCAGCGACAATTTCACAATCGTTTTTTTGAGCGACTATATTGCAAATTGTTTTACCCATATGACCATTACAGCCATTCATTATAATTTTTACCACAGTAAAACTCTCCTTTATCATAAGTTTTAAAATTATTATTTATAACAAAATAACGAGATAATGACAAAATTACTTATTACAGCAATCCAAAAATAAATAGAGGGATTGCTATAATAAAATTATATAAGTCCGTAATTTTTCATTGATATTTTTAATCTTTCATAATTATTGTACTCCATCTCAACAAGAGGTTCTCTGTATAATCCGGCATCCATACCCATCATATTTAACGCTGCTTTTACAGGTATAGGATTTACTTCACAAAATAGGCTGTTAATCAAGTCTAAAGCTTCAAGCTGAAGTTTTTTTGCTTCCTCAATATTACCATCTAAGAACTTTGCAATCATATTATGTGTGTTTTTAGGTGCTACATTAGCCAAAACAGAAATCACTCCTTTTCCTCCTAAGGATAAAACAGGAAGAATTTGGTCGTCATTTCCGGAATAAATATCTATGTCATCTCCGCAAAGTGCCGATATTTCAGCAACTTGTGATATATCTCCGCTTGCTTCTTTTATAGCGACAATATTTTCAACAGAAGAAAGCTCTTTAACGATTTTAGGAGGAATATTTAAACCTGTCCGAGATTTTACGCTATACATTATTACAGGTATATTAACACTTCCAGCCATATTTTCAAAATATTTCTTGAGACCGGATGGAGTTGTTTTATTATAATAAGGAGTAACTATTAAAAGAGCATCCGCACCGACATTTTCAGCTCTTTTGCAAAGTTCTTTTCCATGTGTTGTATCATTGCTACCTGCTCCGGCTATTACAGGTATTCTTTTATTTGTTTTTTCAACAGCAAATTTTATGGTTTCGATTTGTTCGTCATCAGATAAAGTTGACGCTTCACCTGTTGTTCCGCATATAATTATAGCATCTGTATTATTTTCAATTTGAAAATCAATCATTTTGCCTAAAGCATCATAATTGACAGAACCACCTTGGTCAAAAGGTGTGACAATAGCAACACCTGAACCTGTAAAAATAGACATATAAAACACCTCTTTTATTCAAAATTACTGCATATTTTTTATTATAACTTCCGCTATCTGAACAGCATTTGAAGCGGCACCTTTTCTTATATTATCGGCAACAACCCAAAGATTTACACCACTCTCAATACTTTCATCACGTCTTATTCTTCCGACAAATACCTCATCGTGTCCCGCTGCGTTTGTAGCCAAAGGATATTCATTAGCATCAGAATCATTTTGCACTATTACCCCAGGAGCGTTTTTTAATGTCTGAATAAGGTCGTCAAGCTCATAAGGTTTTTCAAACTCAACATTAATTGATTCGCTATGGGAGTAAAATACAGGAACACGAACAGCTGTTGCGGTAATTTTCATATTAGGTTCGTGCAGAATTTTTCTTGTTTCATTTACCATTTTTAATTCTTCTTTTGTATATCCATTATCAGCAAAAACATCTATATGAGGAATACAATTACTTACTATAGGATGAGGGAACTTTTTAGGCTTTTCTCCTTTAAGTCCGTCTTCAAGGTCTTTCCAGCCGCCTAATCCAGCACCGGAAACCGCTTGATAAGTAGAATATACAACTCTTTTAATTTTATATTTATCATTTAATGGTTTTAAAGCAACCATCGCTTGTATTGTAGAACAATTTGGATTGGCTATTATTCCTTTGTTCCATTTTATATCTTCAGGATTTACCTCTGGAACTACTAGAGGAACTTCTTTATCCATTCTCCATGCGGAACTGTTATCAATTACTATACATCCTTTAGATGCGGCTATTGGTGAAAACTTTTCACTTGTACTTCCACCGGCTGAAAACAATGCTATATCAATTCCTCTGTCAAAAGAATCTTCTTTAAGCTCTTCAACAATATATTCTCTTCCATTAAATATTATTGTTGTTCCTGCCGAACGTTTTGATGCAAAAACATAAAAATTATTTATAGGAAGTTGTTTTTCCTCAAGAACTTTAAGAAATGTTCTTCCTACCATACCTGTTGCACCAACAACTGCTAAGTTAACTTTTTTCATTTTAAAATCGCTCCTAATTTAATATATTAAATATTTTTAAAATCTGTTACGCTTGTATTATAAATAAAAAAGGCTGACATTGAAGTCAACCTGCATATACAAAATAAAAGCAACCCTTTATAAGTATGTACAGATAGCACTCCATCTAATGATGACAGTCACAAAGCTATTTGCCAAAGCAACCAGAAAAAAGTCCGCAAAGAAAACTTTTATCTTCGGCATGTTTCCCTTTCGCCGCTGTCATATACCTCTTTGCGGTATCAAGACGGTTACTAATGAAAAATGCACCTCTATCTATAAAAGCATAACAATTTATTTAAATATACCACTATTATAGAGTGCTGTCAAGGTTTATTTTATTCTTGTCACGGAAATCAATTTTTAAAAACCGTAGACTCTGCCTATACCCATAAATCCTTTGAAAAGTGTTTACATTTAAACGGTTATAATACAAAGCGGGTGCTTTGCTAAGTTTTTTTGACTCAACTTGAAAAGTTTTATATAACTTATAAAAAAAAGTAAAAACTTTTTCCTTAAAATTTTAAAAATTGACTTCCGTGTATTCTTGTTTATGCAATTAATTATGATTATTTATTTTTGTTAATTATCATAATAGTGGTTTTAAACAGATCTACTTTTTATTGATGAAAAAATAAATTTTGTAAAGATTTATTTACAGAAATCACAAAAAACTATTTTATTCAAAATTTATTTTTACTTTCAGCATTTAAAAGAAAAACCATTTTCACTAAAATTTTAAATAAAGTATTTTTTTAGCTTACTGAAACTGATGTAAAATCAGATAAGTTGTATTTTTCTTTTATAAGTTGTTTTATAACAGAAACACATCCGTCAATTCCAAGAAATGTACTGTCTAATAACATATCATTGTATGTTTTTGTACCCCATTTTTCACTTGTATAATAGTTATAATAACTTCTTCTCTTTTTATCAATTTTTGATATGTAATCTTTTGCTTTATCTTCCTTTAAATTTTCAATTTTCATAATATGCTCTATTCTTTTTTCTACATCGGCATAAATAAACACATTTACACATTTTTCTTTTCTTAGAATATAATTCGCACACCTTCCAATTATTACACATGAATTTTCAGCAAATTTTTTTATTATATCATTTTGAACAAGGTATAATCGGTCACTCATTGAAACAGTACCTGCGGCTGAAATTTTTTCACCGTATGAATATACGCTCATTGCTATGGAATATAAAAAACTATTTGTCTGCTGTTTATCAACAGCTCTGAAAAGTTCTTGACTTATACCATTTTTTTTAACCTCCTGTTCTATTGCCAAACGATCATAAAAATTTATACCGAGGTCCTTTGCAAGTTTTTGTCCTATTGAATATCCTTCACTTCCACATTCTCTGCTGATATTTACAATTATTTTTTTGTCCATAAATATGCACCCCTTTTTATGTTTTTATAAAATTCGTCCGCTCACAAAAGGTATTTTTGTGATAAATATAATTAATTATATATTAATTATATATTAATTATATATCAATATTAGCAATAATACAATTATTTTTTTGAATAAAGTTAAATATATCGGGAGATACTGTTTAAAAATCAAATTTTGGAGGGAATTATTATGAAAAAAAGTAAGAAAGAAAAGCCTTTGACAGCAGATGATATATTAAAATATGAAATTGCCCAGGAACTTGGACTTTCAGATAAAATATCAAAAAATGGCTGGAAATCGCTTACATCAAAAGAGAGTGGTAAAATAGGAGGAATTATGGCAAAAAGAAAAAAAGATAATAAAAAAGATTAAAAACTGACAGAAAAAATGTAAAGTTAGCTTGACATTATAAAAGAATATGTTATAATTAATGTAAAGTTAACTTTACATTAATTATTTGAGGTGATGTTGTTGAAAAATAATATTGAAAAAATAAGAAAAGAAAGGGGAATTAGTCAAGAACAGTTGGCGGAAGAACTTATGGTTTCAAGGCAGACAATTAGTTCTCTTGAAAACGGAAGATATAATCCATCAATTTTACTCGCTTTTAAAATAGCGACTTACTTTAAGCTTTTAATAGAAGATATTTTTATTTATGAGGAGGAATAGTATTACTATGAATAAAAAAATTTTATGGTATTTTTTGGTTGGAATTATAGGTATTGGGTTATTTGTTTTTACACTATTTTACAATATTGAGGATTCTTTTTGGAATAGTATTGCCATTGGCTTTATTTTTAGTTCTTTAGTAAGGATTTATAGAGTTTTTAAATATAAAAATAATGAGGAGTATGCCCGTAAGATTATTATTGAAAATAATGATGAGCGTAATAAGTTTTTAGCTGATAAAGCAAAAGGAATTGCTTTTTATTTTTACATAGTTATATCAAGCTACCTTATTATTATTTTGAGGATATTTGAATATAAGGAAATGAGTACAGTGTTGGCTTATTCAATTTGTATGTTAGTATTTTTATATTGGATTATATATTCTGTTTTAAAAAGAAAATATTAAATTTGTTTAAAAACTATAAAAAATTAAACTGTTTGATTTTTTAAATTCAAATGGTTTAATTTTTTTATTATAATAATTTTATTATTAGAACGGTTCTAAAATAGGTATGTTAAGAAAATATTAATTTTTGTAAAATAACACCACTTTACAGATTTTTAAAATAAAAAAAGCAATGTCATTAAGTTAAGCTTAATGACATTGCTTTTTTTAACAGGTTTTTTTATTGACACATTAAAGGGTCTTTCTAACAGCAACATAAGACATAAAAAATTAACCAACTTGTTAAAACATTTTAAAAGCACATTCTATATCTTTGGAAATCTGATTTTTTAGTTCATCTACAGAAACAAACTTTTGTTCATTACGTATAAAACCGTAAAAAAGTACTTTTATTTCTTTGCCATATAAATCAGCGCTTAATCCAATAATATAAGTTTCGACAGTTTTCTTCTTTCCACCGACAGTAGGATTTTTCCCAATATTTGTAATACTTTTATATATATTTCCATTATATATTGTTTTTGTAAGGTAAACCCCGTCATCAGGTAAAAGTTTATAATCAGGAGCTACAATGTTAGCTGTAGGAAAATCTATCTTTCGACCTATCTTTCGACCCTCCGTAACCTTACCTAAAATAAAATAAGGGCTTCCAAGAAGTCTTTGTGTTTCAATAAAGTTTCTTTCTTCTATACACCTTCGTATACGTGTACTGCTTACACGTATGCCATTATCCATTACAGACAAGATTTTTATTACTTCTGCGCCTTTTCTGTCACCTATCTCTTTAAGAAGATTGAAATCGCCTTTTCTGTTTTTTCCAAAACAATAATCTTCTCCCACAACAAGAACTTTACATTTTAAATTATTAAAAATAAAATCAGCGAAATCTTCCGGTTCCTTATTTGCAAAATCTTTCGTAAAAGGAAATTGAACCAATTCGTCAATACCAAGCTCCTCAATAATCCGCTCTTTTTCATAGCAAGAAAAAATCGTTTGAAACCCCTCGGAATTAAAAAATGTTTTAGGATGCGGAAAAAAAGAAAATACAATTGATTTAAGAGAATATTTTTCCGCATATTGTTTTATAGAAGAAATCAACTTCCTATGACCAAGATGAATTCCGTCAAAATTACCCAAAGTAATAGCAGTATATCTGCTTTCATCTATATTTTTATTCTTCACAACCTTCATAACGCTACTCCTAAATTAACATAGTCAACGGTTTTATAAAACTTCCAAAAAACTGATAAATTCCAATAATCCTGCCTTGATAATCATATACAAGAATTTTTTCATTTTCAATAAAATCTTTTTTATCCATAAAATTAATACTCAGTCTATTTCCATTATATAAATATTTGTTTCCGCTTTCAAAAACATTTACTTTAGGATATCCTGATAAAACTCTGTCAATCGGCTTCAAAATTTCGTTTATTTTTCCAACGGAAACAATCTGTTTAAAATCTTCAATTTTAATACTGTCATTAATATAAAACTGACCGGCTCTTGTTCTTACAAGTGAAGCCATACAGCCTCCACAACTAAGTTTCTCACCAATATCATTACATAATGTGCGTATATATGTACCTTTAGAACAAAGTACTGTAAAAACAATTCTATTAGCTGAAATAAATTCATCTATATTTATATCAAATATTTTTATAAAACGTTTTTTTCGTTCTATCTCCTCACCTTTTCTTGCGAGTTCATACATTTTTCTGCCATTTATTTTTACAGCAGAATACATTGGAGGAATTTGATAATACCCTCCTTTAAATCCCATAATAACTGATTTAATATCATCAATATTAATATTAACATCAGATTTTCTTAAAATTTCTCCTGTAATATCCTGAGTATTTGTTGAAATTCCAAGAAGAAGCTCCGCCTTATATTCTTTTACATCTGAAGCTATATAATCAGCTATTTTAGTTGCCTTACCTATACATATAGGCAAAACACCGCAAGCATCAGGGTCAAGAGTTCCTGTATGCCCTGTTTTTACTTTTCCAAGTGTTTTACGTACAATATTTACAACATCATGAGAAGTAAAACCTTTTTCTTTGTTAATATTTATAACTCCGATTAAATTATTCATTACTGTTCAGCTCTTTTTTTATTTTATCAAGAACCACCGACAGAGTCATAGCAATATTTCCTTCAAAATCCGCTCCTGCTGCAAAAAGATGACCTCCGCCTCCAAAATCTGACGCTATTTTATTAACGTCTGTTTTTTTAGAGCGCAAACTTAATTTGCATAAATTATGACCCTTTTCATATATAAAAACAGAAATAGAAATACCTTGTATATTTAAAATATACTCCGCAATTCCATCCAAATCTTTGCTTGTAGCTTTACAAGACTCAAGCTCTTCGGCGTTTAAAGTTGTATACGCTATTTCTCCGTCAGTCTTTAAATTATTAAGAGCATTTTTAAAAACCTCAACCTCAACCGGTGTACGTTCATATAATACTCTATCTTGAACTGCGGAATGATTAATTCCAAAATCAATAAGTATTCCGCCTATTTCCATAGTTTTTTTACTTGTTGAATTATATTTAAAACCAAACGTGTCTGTAACAATTCCTGTATATAAAGCCTCAGCGATATTTTTATCAATAACACAGAAATTTTTGATAATTTCATATACCACTTCGCATGAAGAAGACGCTGTACCGACAACAATATTGTTATCAGCAAAATTATCATTACTTATATGATGGTCAATATTAAATGTTGTTTTCGCTCTATCAAAAACTTTTTCCGCGTCACCCAGTCTGTGCTTATCTCCGCAATCGACAGCTATAAATACATCTGGTTCAATTTTATCATAATCGTCATTATAAATATATTCCGTACCCTTGATAAAATCAAATTTTTCCGAATATTTTCCAATAAGGACAATGGGCTTCGCTCCTATTTCGGCCACAGCCATAGCAAGCCCCAACGCCGCGCCTACAGCGTCGCCGTCAGGATTTGTATGAGCTGAAATAACAACATTTTTACCTTTACTCCAAATCTCATAAATTTCAGTTGAAAATGTTTCCATAAAAATTCCTCCTTAAATCAAAAATCAATCATTTGTATTATTATCTTTATTATTATCAGAATTGTTTATGTCATCAATTATTTTAGAAATTTTAAAACTATACTCAAGAGAATCATCAAGTATAAATTTAAGTTCAGGAGTATTTCTCAGATTAATTCTTTCAGCAACTTGTTTTCTTATGAAGCCGGAAGCATTTTTTAGACCTTCAAGTGTTTCCTTTTTCTTTTCATCATCACCTAAAATACTTATAAATATTTTACAGTATTTTAAATCATTTGTTGTTTCTGTTTTAAGAACACTTGTAATAATGCCTATTCTAGGGTCTTTAAGCTCCGAACGTATAATCTCAGAAACTTCTTTTTTTATTTCATCATTAATTCGAATCATTCTGTTATTAGTTTTCATAATACCACACCGCCTAAATATACATTATTTTTATTGAGGTATCTCCTCCATAATAAATGCCTCAACTGTATCTCCTTCTTTAATATCATTAAATTTATTAAAAAGAAGACCACATTCATAACCACTGTTTACTTCTTTAACATCATCTTTAAATCTTCTAAGTGCGGCAAGTTCTCCATCATAAACAACTTTACCATCTCTTACTATCCTAATCTGACAATTTCTTGTAATTTTACCGTCAAGGACATAAGAACCGCCTATTGTACCAACTCCAGACGCTTTAAATAATTGTCTGATTTCAGCGTGACCAATTACCTTTTCTTCATATACAGGATCAAGCATACCTTTCATAGCAGCGGTAATATCTTCTATAGCGTTATAAATAACACGATAAAGTCTTATATCTACTTTCTGGTCATCAGCCACAAGTTTTGCTGATGGTTCAGGTCTTACATTAAATCCTATAATAATAGCGTTTGAGGCACTGGCAAGCATAACATCCGATTCAGTAACAGCTCCTACGCCTCCGTGAATTGTTTTTATACGCACTTCCTCATTGGAAAGCTTTTCAAGACTCATTTTAACAGCCTCAACAGAACCTTGCACATCCGCTTTTATTACAATATTAAGCTCTTTAACGTTGCCTGCCTGAATTTGACTGAATAAATCATCAAGAGAAACCTTTTGATGAGTGTTTTTAAGCATATCTTCTCTGCCTTTAGCTATTATTGATTCCGCCACTTGTCTTGCCTGTTTCTCATTTTTAGCCACATAAAACATATCTCCCGCTTGTGGAACCTCTGAAAGACCTAATATTTCAACAGGAACAGATGGACCCGCTTTTTTTACCTTTTGCCCTTTGTCATTCATCATCGCTCTTATGCGTCCATAGCAAGAACCTGCAACAACAGGGTCACCTACTTTTAATGTTCCGTTCTGAACCAAAACTGTAGCAACTGAACCACGACCTTTATCAAGCTGAGCCTCAATAATTGTGCCTCTTGCTCTTTTACTTGAATTAGCCTTGAGTTCTTTTATCTCAGAAACAAGAATAATCATTTCAAGAAGCTGGTCTATACCTGTTTTGCTCATAGCTGAAACAGGTACACAAATTGTACTTCCTCCCCAGTCCTCAGCGACAAGTCCATATTCCACAAGCTCTTGTTTAACTCTGTCTGTATTAGCGTTTGGTTTATCAACCTTATTTATTGCCACAATAATTTCAACATTAGCCGCTTTTGCATGATTAATAGCCTCTATAGTCTGTGGCATAACGCCATCATCCGCAGCAACGACCAAAATGGCGATATCTGTGACTTGCGCTCCTCTCATACGCATAGCGGTAAAAGCCTCATGTCCGGGTGTATCCAAAAATGTAATCGGCTTATTGTCAATGGAAACAGTATAAGCACCTATATGCTGAGTTATACCGCCGGCCTCATTTGCTGTAACCTTACTATGTCTTATAGCATCAAGAAGAGATGTTTTACCATGATCAACATGACCCATAACCACAACAACCGGAGGTCTTTCCTCCGTATCCTCTGCCGCGTCATCATCTTCTTTAAAAGCCTCTTCAAGAAGATCTATTTCCTCCGCTTCTTCCGCTATAACATCATAACCCTCCGCAATAATACGAGCGAACTCAAATTCAATTTCCTGGTTAATTGTTGCCATAATGCCAATTTTCATTAAAGCCATAACAATTTCAGTAGAATTTTTTTCAAGCTTTTCAGCAAGTTCTTTAACTGTAATTTTTGACGGTAACTGAATAATCTTAATATCGTCCTCCATATCTGTATCCGATACTTCCTCCATAATTTCTTCCTGTTTTATATCATTTTGCTTATGCTTCTTTTTCTTTTTTGATTTTTGAGAAGTTTTTTCTGTTGTCTCATTTTTTTCAGAAACATTTTTTATTTCTTTATTATCAGATTTCAGATCAGTATTTTCTGTTTTGTCAGATGCCTTATTATCTTTGTTTTCCTGTTCATTTTCAGAATAAATATCAAGAACTTTATCTACAATATCATCCGATAATACGCTCATATGACTTTTTACTTCTATATCCATTTCTTTAAGTTTTTCTATTAAATCTTTACTTCCTATATTTAAAGTTTTAGCTAATTCGTGTACTCTTGTTTTTGACAAAAATAACACCTCCAAATCTATTATACCAATATTACAAATAACTATAATTCCAAAAGTTCATTTATTTTAACGGCAAAATTTTCATCACACACAGCAATAACAGCTCTAAAATCTTTGCCGATAGCTTTTCCTATTTCTTCCTTTGTTCCTATAGACACAGCGGAAATATTATAGTAAAAAGCTTTATTAATAAATTTTTCCTTTGTATTATCTGACGAGTCCTCGGCAATAATAATAAGCAAAGCCGAGCCGTTTTGTAAAGCTTTTTCACAAGATAACTCGCCGGAAACAAGTTTTCCCGCCCTTTGACATAAAGACAGCATTGATAAAATTTTTTTATTCATTATTTTTTTCCAGCTCATTTCTTAAATTCTTGTATATTTCCTTAGGTACAGCCATTTTAAAAGACCTTTCAAAACCTCTGTTTTTGTGCGCTTTTTCAACGCATTCCATATTAGGGCATACATAAGCACCTCTTCCGGATTTTTTACCGGTAAAATCAATAAAAAATTCATCATCATCATTTTTTACAATTCTGATAAGCTCTTTTTTACTTTTCATTTCTTGACATCCGGTACATTTTCTTAAAGGAACCCTACGTGTTTTCATAATCATCGCCGCCTTATTCTTATTCAAAATCTGTTTCTTCCTCAAAATATTCAGATTTATTAACAAAAATCTCCTCATTTGAGAAATCAACAAAATTTGTAAGCTTTGCCTGAGATTCACTCTTAATATCAATTTTCCAACCTGTAAGCCTTGCGGCAAGTCTTACATTTTGACCTTCTTTTCCTATCGCTAAAGAAAGCTGATTATCAGGGACAACAACCTTAGCGCCGCATTCATTTTCACTTTTATTTATTTCAACCGCAATTACCTCTGACGGGTTAAGTGCTTCAGAAATAAATTTTTTAGGATCTTCACTCCAGTTAATAATATCTATTTTTTCACCTTTAAGTTCATTAACAATCACATTTACTCTTGAACCATTAGGTCCCACACAAGAGCCAACGGCATCAACATTTGGATTTTTTGAGTAAACAGCCATTTTCGTTCTTGAGCCGGCTTCTCTTGAGATATTTTTAATTTCAACCGTTCCATCAAAAATTTCCGGAACCTCCAGTTCAAAAAGCCTTTTTACAAGTTCATAATGTGTTCTGCTTACAGTAATCTGAGGACCTTTTGTAGTTTGTTTGACTTCAAGTATATATACTTTTATTCTATCGTCAAATTTATATTCTTCTGTTGCTATTTGCTCATTAAAAGGCAGTACCGCGTCAATTTTTCCAAGAGAAATAATAACGTTTCTCTTTCCTTCAACTCTTTGAACTATACCTGTATCAATTTCACGCTCTTTAGTTACATACTCATTATAAAGTTTTTCTCTTTCAGCTTCCCTAAATTTCTGTACAACAACCTGTTTTGCTGTCTGAGCTGAAATTCTTCCAAAATTTTTCGGAGTAACCTCTATATCTACAATATCGCCATATTCATAAGTGGGATTAATTTCTCTGGCATCCTCCAAAGAAATTTCAAGAAATGCATCATAAACATCTTCTACAATTTCTTTCTGAGCATAAACCTTAACATCGCCCGTTTCTCTGTTAATATCAACTTTAATATTTTGAGAAGTACCAAAATTCTTTTTACAGGCGGAAATCAAAGAATTTTCAATAGCTTCAAAAATTATCTCCTTATCAATACCCTTTTCTTTTTCTAAATCATTCAAAGCTCCAATCAGCTCTGCACTATCCATTTTCTTATCCTCCCAAAACATAATAACTGAAAATCATATATATTTTAATTTGAAAAATATAATTTCATTAAAAACAATTTATTTGATTAAACTGAATTTTATTGTTTCATCCCAAAATTTTGCGGATTATTGTAATTGCCGCTAAAGCGATATTTTAAAATATCTGCATACTATAAAATTAAAATACAACCGCAAGCCTGCATGATGCAACATCTTTTTTATCAAAGGAAAGCTCTTCTCCACTTTCCTCAATAACAATTTTATCATCAATAAGACCAATAAGCTTTCCTTGTATTTGCTTGACATTATTAACAGACTTATAAAATTTAATATCAACAAGCCTGCCTTTATATTTTACATATTCAAAGTCTTTTTTTAGAATCCTGTCTATTCCAGGTGAACTTACTTCAAGGATATAGGCTTCTTCAATAAAATCATCTTTTTCAAGTTCCGCTTCCAAAGCACGGCTTATAATTTCACAGTCATCAATAGTTATTCCACCCTCTTTATCAGCATAAACTCTTAAATATTTATTAGGTCCCTCTTTGACAAACTCAACTTCAACAAGTTCATATCCATTATCATTAATAAAAGATATCAGTTTTTCTTCCACCTTAGACTCTATATCCTTGGACTTCATTAAATCAACTCCTTAAAAAATAGCCTTAAATCTATAAATTAAACTAATATATTCGGTTGTTTATATAAAACGATAATTTTTTAATTATATTTTTTGCGACTGCCTACATAAAAAATCAAGAGTGGGTATCCCCACTCTTCCTGATGTCACTTCTTTTAAAATAATTATACCACCAATATTTTCTTAATGCAATAGTTTATTTCAAAATTTTACACAATTTTATAAATGACCTGTTCAATAATCTAAGTAATAACGATTGTCAAAAAATTTTTCGTCAATCTTCACTTAATTTTCTTGAGATGTCTGGAAAGTTACTGCAAAAATTAAGTTTCTTATAACAAAAAATTTCTTGTCATCTGTAATCACTCAGGTTTCCGAACAGGTCTATTATAAGAACAGTTTTATAACAATTCACGAGATTTTTATTATTTCGATATAATAAATTTTTACTCAATAATACCTCTTATATCAGAAATATCAGAAACATCATATTTTTTCATATAGTTTTCAATTCCGTCAATAACCTCCATAGTAGCAAAAGGATTGGCAAAATTAGCCGTACCAACAGAAATACCTGTAGCTCCCGCCATAATAAACTCAACAGCGTCTTCACCGTTTGAGATTCCTCCCATACCTATAATAGGCAATTTAACAGCTTTGCTTACCTGATAAACCATTCTTACAGCAACAGGCTTTACAGCAGGACCGCTCATACCGCCAATTTTATTTGCGAGAACAGTTTTTCTCCTATAAATATCAATTTTCATACCTGTAAGAGTGTTAATAAGAGATAATGCGTCTGCTCCGCCGTTTTCAGCCGCCTTTGCAATAAGTACAATATCGGTTACATTTGGACTTAATTTAACAATTAAAGGCTTATCAGCGTATTTTTTTACTTCAGAAACCACCTTTTCCACCATAGACGGTTCTGTACCAAAAGCCATTCCGCCTTCTGCGACATTAGGACAGGAAATATTAAGCTCAAGCAAATCAACATCTTGTCCATTCAGTGCCTTTACAACATTAATATATTCCTCAATAGTATGTCCGCATACATTTACAATAACTTTTGTATCAAACTGTCTTAAAAAAGGAATATCTTCTTTTATAAAATATTCAACTCCCGGATTCTGAAGACCGACACTATTAAGCATACCTCCGTATACCTCCGCAATTCTGGGAGATATATTACCATTCCACGGTTTATCCGCAACTCCTTTCACAACAACAGCGCCAAGCCTGTTAATATCAATAAACTCAGAATATTCACGTCCACTTCCAAAAGTACCGGAGGCAGTCATAACAGGATTTTTAAGTTCAACTCCTGCAATATTGACTTTAGTACTAATCATTCCATAAAACCTCCTCCGAGTTAAAAACAGGACCATCTTTGCAAACTTTTTTATTTATATAAGAATCACCGTTTTTAATTTTCACAGCACATCCCACACAAGCTCCTATACCACATGCCATTCTTTCTTCCATAGATACAAAACATTCAATACCTTTTTCTTCAGCATATTTTGAAAGAAATTTAAGCATAATTTTAGGTCCGCAGGAATAAATAACATCCCCTGTTACATTCTCCGCTTTCATAAGTTCAATAACATTTCCTTTAAATCCAACGCTTCCGTCATCCGTAGCGATTAAAACTTTCGCTCCTGCCTTTTCAAAATCATCTTTTAAAATTGTTCCATTTTTAAAACCAAGAACAACAACTTTTTGACCTTTTACGTTTTTAACCGTTTCAAGCAAAGGAGGAACACCTATTCCGCCTCCGACAAAAATACTTTTATCAGCATTTTTTATATTATAGCCATTTCCGAGAGGACCTATTATTCTGAGAATACTGCCTTCTTTTTTTTGTGAAAAAATTCCTGTACCCTTTCCTACAACCTGATAAACAAGACGAAGATTGCCTTCTTTTTTGTCAATTTCACAAATGCTTATAGGTCTTGGCAGGATATTGACTCCGTTTCCTGTATAAATCTCGATAAATTGCCCCGCCGAAGCGTTTTCAGCAACAGCGGGAGCTTTAATTTTCATATCAAAAATGTTATCAACAATAGAAACATTTTTTAAAATTATAGCATCTTCAATTTTTTTCATCTTAAATCCTTTCCGATATCAAAAAGCTTAAGCTCATCCTCTATAATTTGTGCCTCCATAACATCAGCCATAGCTTTGACAGTGTCAAGAGCCGTAATAAGTGTGACAGAGCTTTCAACGGCAGTTCTTCTTATTTTAAAACCATCGCTGTTTACATTGTTGCTTTTTCTTGGAATATCAATAATAAGGTCGACAACACCGCTTCTTATAATATCAAGAATATTAGGAACGCCCTCGCTTATTTTCTTAACAGGCTGTACATCAATATCATTTTCTTTAAGTACAACTGCCGTTCCTTTGGTGGCGATAAATTTACAGCCAAGAGCTGAAAATCTTTTAGCTATTTCAACAAAATTTTGCTGGTCTTTCTTTCTTATAGTAGCAATTATAGTACTGCCTGCCTTAGGAATAGTCATACCCGCCGCTTTAAATCCTTTGTAAAGAGCTTTTTCAAGAGTATATCCAAGACCAAGCACTTCTCCTGTAGAACGCATTTCGGGCCCAAGGCTTACCTCAACCTGAGGAAGTTTTTCCGTTGAGAATACAGGAACTTTAACAGCGATAACTTTAGACTCTTCAGCGATACCAGAACCGTATCCCATATCCGCAAGCTTTTCACCGAGCATAACTCTTGTAGCAAGATCAATAACCTGAACACCGGTAACTTTGCTGATATAAGGAACAGTTCGTGACGACCGGGGATTTACCTCAATAATATTAAGTTCACCCTTAAACTCAATAAATTGAATATTAATCATACCAATTACTTTAAGAGCGACAGAAATCTTTTTGGTAACCTCCATAATCTGCTTTTTCATATCTTCAGAAATATTCTGCGGAGGATAAATTGAAATACTGTCACCTGAATGAACACCCGCTCTTTCAAGATGTTCCATAATACCAGGAATAAATACATCTGTTCCATCGCATATAGCATCGACTTCTATTTCACGTCCGCTTAAATATCTGTCAATAAGAACGGGATTTTTGGAATCATTTGCGAAAGCGTCTGTAAGATATAAAGTAAGCTCCCTTTCATCATGAGTAATTTCCATACCTTGTCCGCCAAGAACATAAGATGGTCGTACAAGAACAGGAAATCCTAACTCATTGGCCACCGAAAGTCCTTCGTCAAGACTCCACACCCCTTTTCCTTTAGGACGTCTTATATCAAGACTTTCAAGAAGCTCATCAAATTTTTCTCTGTCTTCGGCTGCATCAATCTGTTCAGGCTTCGTTCCGTAAATAGGAATATTCATTTCATCAAAGAAATTCGCAAGTTTAATAGCTGTTTGACCACCAAATTGTAATATAACTCCATCAGGTTTTTCTCTTTCAACAACATTAAGAACGTCTTCCTCAGTAAGTGGCTCAAAATAAAGTTTATCGGAAGTATCAAAATCCGTGCTTACAGTTTCGGGATTATTATTTACAATAATTGTTTCTATTCCTGCTTTTTTAAGCGCCATAATTGAATGAACCGAACAATAGTCAAATTCAATTCCCTGACCAATTCTTATAGGACCTGACCCAATAACCATAACTTTCTTTTTATTTGAAACAATCACCTCATCATCTCTGTCGTATGTAGAGTAATAATAAGGAGTAACCGCCTCAAACTCACCTGCGCATGTATCAACCATTTTAAAGACAGGCATAATATTAAATTTCTTTCTAAGCTCGTAAATATCGGGAGGAATACATCCGACAAATTTTGAAATAGCTTTATCAGAAAAACCTTTTTCTTTAAAAAATCTCAGACTTTCTTCTGTAAAATCAGAAAGTTCCATAGATTTAAGTTCTTCCTCCATATCAACAATTTTTTTGATTTTGTTGATAAAGAAAGGGTCCATTTCCGTAATCTGACATACTTTTTCAACACGGTAATCTCTTCTTATCATTTCAGCAAGGTCAAAAAGTCTTTCATCGTCAGGAATTTGTACTCTCTTTTTAAGTTCTTCAATACTTCTTTCCTTTGAAGATTTTCTTTCAAGACCATACTGACCTATTTCAAGAGAACGCACGCCTTTTAACAAAGCCGCCTCAAAACTGTTTCCTATAGCCATAATTTCACCGGTCGCCATCATTTTCGTACCAAGAGTTCTTTTAGCTCCATGGAATTTATCAAAAGGCCATCTTGGGAATTTAAGAACAACATAATCAATAACTGGCTCAAAACAAGCGAAAGTTTTTCCTGTAACAGCGTTTTTAATCTCATCAAGAGAGTATCCCAAAGCTATTTTAGCGGCAACTTTAGCAATAGGATATCCTGTCGCTTTAGAGGCTAGCGCTGATGAACGGCTTACACGAGGATTTATCTCAATTACAGCGTAATTATAACTGTTAGGATCAAGAGCGAACTGTACATTACAACCGCCTTTTATCTCAATAGAATTTATAATATTAATAGCGGCGCTTCTAAGCATTTGATATTCTTTATCTGAAAGAGTTTGCGCCGGAGCGACAACAATACTGTCACCTGTATGAACACCAACAGGGTCAACATTTTCCATACTGCATACAGTAATACAGTTTCCGACTCCGTCACGCATAACCTCAAACTCTATTTCTTTCCAACCTTTAATACTTTTTTCAATAAGTGCCTGACCAACTCGGCTTAAATGAAGACCCTGCGCCAAAATCTCACGAAGCTGATCTTCATTTTCAGCAATACCTCCTCCTGTACCTCCAAGAGTATACGCTGGTCTTACAATAACAGGATATCCGATACTTTCCGCAAATTCCACACCGGACTCAACATCGGTAACAATTTCACTTTCAACAATAGGCTGATTTGTTTTTTCCATAAGCCTTTTAAAGCTGTCTCTGTCCTCGCCTTCTTTAATAGATTCGATAGAAGTACCGATAACACGTACATGATATTTATCAAGTATACCTTTATCATAGAGTTCACAGGAAAGATTAAGCCCTGTTTGTCCCCCCATACCGGCAATAATACTATCAGGTTTTTCCTTTTCAATAACCTTTTCAATAAAATCTGTAGTCAAAGGCTCAATATAAGTATAATGCGCCATTCCAATATCTGTCATAATAGTAGCCGGATTACTGTTTATAAGAACAACCTCTACACCTTCTTCTTTGATAGACTGACAAGCTTGTGTTCCTGAATAATCAAACTCTGCCGCCTGACCAATAACAATAGGACCCGAACCTATAACAAGAACTTTTTTAATAGAATTATCTTTAGGCATAATTATTTAACCTCCTCAATAGTTTTCAAAAACCTGTCGAATAAAAATTGTGTATCTAATGGTCCCGGAGCAGCCTCAGGGTGAAACTGAACACTGTAAATAGGTTTTGTTTTATGTCTGATACCCTCAATACTTCCATCATTTACATTAATAAAAGTAGCCTCAACATCATCTGATAATTCACTGACAACATATTCGTGATTTTGTGAGGTAATGTATACCCTGCCTGTTTTAATGTCTTTTACAGGGTGATTTCCTCCATGATGTCCAAATTTAAGACGAGATGTATTACAGCCCAAGGCAAGAGATATTATCTGATGCCCAAGGCAAATTCCAAAAACAGGAATATCTTTTTCAATAAGTGTTTTTACTGTTTCAACAACTGTAAGAATATCTTTAGGATTCCCCGGACCATTACCTAAAAAAATAGCGGAAGGGTTACAGTCAAGAATTTCATCAACTGTTGAAAAAGCAGGAAATACACTAAGCTTACAGCCTCTTTTATTAAGATCTCTCAAAATACCTTTTTTTATTCCGCAGTCAATAACAGCAAGATGAGTTCCTTTTCCGTTCATTACAAACTTTTCTTTTGGTGTAACTTCTTTTACAGCGTCTTTATTTGTATAAGTATCAAATTTCTGTTTAATTTGACTTGGTGTAAGATCGTTTACTCTTGTTGTAATAATACCAAGCATAGTTCCGTTATCTCTCAGTATTCTCGTAAGCGCTCTTGTATCAATTCCCTCGATGCCCATAATTTTGTTTTGCTTTAGAAATCCATCAAGCTCCATTTCACATCTCCAGTTGTTCGGCAAATCGCATTTTTCACGGACAACAAAACCTTTAAGAAAAGGTTTTCTGCTTTCCATATCCTCAAGATTAATACCATAATTTCCAATAAGAGGATATGTCATAGTAACAATCTGTCCGGCAAAAGAAGGGTCAGTCAAGGTTTCCTGATAACCTGTCATACTTGTTGTAAAAACAACTTCACCAACTGTTTCTTTTACATATCCAAAAGCGCTTCCTGTAAATTTCACTCCGTTTTGGAGTATAAGTTCAGCTTTAATTGTTTTTTCCATAATCTATATACATCTCCTTAAATCATTTTTCATATCAATAACAGCTTGTCTTGAGGCTTTTGCAAATTGTTCTTCAGAAAAGCTGTTTTTATAAGGTTCTTTTGTGTAAGCGGCAATAATACCTCTTGAAGAATTTACAATAGCACCAAAACCGTCTTTGTTAAAGCAAACCGCAAGATCTTCTGCTTTGCCTCCCTGTGCACCGTAACCCGGTACAAGAAAGAATGTATGAGGCATAATCTCACGAAGTCTTTTTGCCTGCTCAGGATGAGTAGCCCCTACAACAGCCCCAACCTCGCTAAATCCATTTGTTCCTATAAGCTCCTCACCCCATTTTGAAATAAGTCCGCCAACCTTTTCGTAAAGAGGAACTCCGTCAACCATTAAATCTTGGATTTCACCGCTGTTTGGATTAGAAGTTTTAGCCAAAACAAATAATCCTTTTTCATAAGTTTTACAGTCATTAATAAAAGGAGTAATGGAATCCGATCCAAGATACGGATTAAGAGTAATAAAATCCTCTTTAAAAACCTCATAATTTATACCACTAACGTCAGCACGTCCTATATGACCGTCTGAATAAGCCTGTCCTGTCGATGCTATATCACTTCTTTTAATATCCCCTATTATAATAAGTCCTCTTTTTTTAGCATACTCAATAGTTTTAACATACGCTTTAAGACCGCTTATTCCATATCTTTCGTACATAGCAATTTGTGGTTTGACAGCTGGGACTAAATCGTATATCTCATCAATAATCATTTTATTGAAAATAAGAATTGCTTTTCCCATTCCCTTTAATGTTTTACCGTATTTAGCAAAAGTCTCTTCTTTAATAAATTGTGGAATAAATGACTGATTTGGGTCAAGACCCACAACTGTTGGATTTCCTGTGACCTTAATTTTTTCAATAAGTTTATCAATTATCATTATTTAAACTCCTCTCTAAGATTTCCATTCTCAACAATAACATTACCGCCGATAATGGTATAAAGAACTTTACCTTTAACTTTTCTCCCGTTAAAAGGTGTATTTCTTGCCTTTGATAAAAACTTTTCGGTGTTAATAATATATTCCTGTTTTGGGTCAATAATTGTAATATCAGCCGTAGACCCTAAAGATAAAGTACCCTTATCCAGATTTAAAATTTTAGCCGGATTACAGGACATCTTTTCAATAAGCTGACACGGTGTAAGCACTTCTGTTTCAACAAGTTCTGAAATAGCAAGACAAACCGAAGTTTCAAGACCTATAATGCCATTTGCCGCCTTTTCAAACTCACAGTTTTTATCATCAGTATGGTGAGGGGCATGGTCTGTTGATATAACCTCAATAATATTATCTTTAAGAGCTTGTTTAAGAGCTTTAACATCTTCTTTTGTCCTTAAAGGAGGATTCATTTTATAATTAGAGTCATAATCACAAATATCATCTTCTGTAAGAGTAAAATGATGAGGCGTAACCTCCGCTGTAACATAAATTCCTCTTTCTTTAGCCTGCCTTATAAGTTCAACACAACCTTTTGTACTCATATGACAAAGATGAAGTCTGGCATTAACGCTGTCAGCAAGAATAATATCTCTTGATACAATAACTTCTTCAGAATCATTTGAAATGCCTCTAAGACCAAGTACTGAAGCTTTATCACCAGCATTTATCTGTCCTTTAGCTACAAGATTTAAGTCCTCACAATGAGAAAATACCGGAAGATTAAACATACTTGCGTATTTAAGAGCTGTTTTCATAAGATAAGCATTTTCAACACTTCTTCCGTCTTCAGATACAGCGCATATTCCAACATCCGCCATTTTTCCTATATCTGCGAGTTCTTCTCCTTTTTGTCCTTTTGTAATACTTCCTATAGGCAAAATGTTAACAACACTGTCTCTATTAGCTTTCATATTAACATATTCAACAATAATTTCATTATCAATAACAGGTTTTGTATTTGGCATACAGCATATAGTTGTAAATCCTCCCATTGCTGCGCTTCTTGAACCTGTTCTTATGGTTTCTTTTTTTTCAAATCCCGGATCTCGCAAATGAACGTGTAAATCAATAAGTCCCGGAACAACCCAAAGACCGTCTGCGTCAATAATTTTTTCAGCACTTTCAGAAATATTTTCCTCAACACGAACAATTTTTTCACCGTTTACCAAAACATCACAAATTTTATCAATATTGTTTACCGGGTCTATAACTCTTCCATTTTTAATAAGAATATTCATAAATGTCAATTACCCCTTTCCGTTAAAAGTTTTAAAATAGCCATTCTTACAGCGACCCCATTTTTTACCTGAATGTTAATAACCGAGTGTTTTCCGTCAATAACTTCCGTACTAAACTCAATACCCCTGTTTACAGGTCCGGGATGCATAACAAGGACATCATCTTTTGCATATTTTAAAATATCATTGTTTACCCCAAAAAGACTGCTGTATTCTCTAAGGCTTGGAAAAGGCATAGCTTTCTGCCGTTCAAATTGAATACGAAGTCCCATAACAACATCCGCGTTGCTTACAGCCTTTGGAATATTTGTAACAACATCAACCCCAAGAGATTTCATTGAGTTAGACACAAGTGTTGACGGTCCGGCCAAAGTAACTTTAGCGCCTAATTTCGTAAGACCGAAAACATTGCTTCTTGCGACTCTGCTGTGAGAAATATCTCCAAGAATTGTAACATTAAGACCCTTAAATCTTTTTTTATAATCAAGAATAGTAAATAAATCAAGCAGAGCTTGAGTCGGATGCTCATTAATACCATCACCTGCATTTACAACCGATGCATTTACATTTTTAGCAAGGATATGCGGAGCGCCTGTCATTGAATGACGAATAATCATAACATTTATTCCCATTTGATCTAAATTAAGTCCAGTGTCAATAAGACTTTCACCTTTATTTACACTACTTGTTGAAACTCCTAAATCTTTTACAATAGCGCCAAGATAGTCTCCCGCAAGCATAAAAGACATTTTTGTTCGTGTACTGTTTTCATAAAATAAAGTAACAACGCTTGCTGATTTAAGCTCATCACTTCTTTTTAAAGGATTATCAATTTTTTCTTTCATTATTTTTGCTGTTTCAAGAATAGTCATAATTTCATTTTCACTTAAATCCCTTAATCCAAGAAGGTCTTTTCTGTTAAACATTTTGTCATATCCTCACTTTCATAAATATTTTCTCAATAAAAAACTTACTTTATACAAACACTGTTAAAATCAAAAAATATTTATCGTAAGCAGCAGCTCTCCATTTTATTTTTCTATTCATTTATAAAAAAGACAATATCAGCTGTGCTTGCTAATTTTCGTATACTGCCGTGTAAAAAAGCATTACAGGCCTTTACAATAAAAAAGACAACAAAAAGGGTGGATATTTAAAAAACACTCTTTCTATTGTCTGTACAATTATTAATAATAAAAGAAAATGGAGGAAAATAATTATTATGTATAATATAGTAACTTAATTTAATAAAAAAAATATTTAACATAAACAAAACTTCTCCTTCCTCATACATTTCTGTTAATTTTATCATTTTACATAGTATTTGTCAATATACAATTAAAATATTTTACAAAACAAATTTTATCAGAGTATCAAAAATACAGTTTACAGCAATTCCAATCTAAAATAGATTAAAAAATTATTTTTTCTATATTCTGCCAGAATTGCTGTAAATTAATGCTTATAATAATCTGCCCTTGATACTTTTTCTCCTATTTTCCCAAACTGGAAATTAACTCACACTTTCTCAATATTCCTACAACTGAATTTTATAATATAAGTAATCCCCCGAAAAAGCCGCCTCATCATTATTTTCTTTTTTGTCATATAAAACAAATCCTACACTTTCATAATTTTTTGGTGCTATTAGATTACTATTTGTCCATACTCGTATCTCTTTTAATCCTTCATATTCTTTTATTCGTAGAACAGCCTCACTTAACTGAGCTTTTCCGAATCCTTTTCCTTTATATTTTGTTCTTATACCATTATGTCCTATTTCTACATATTCAGGTCTGTTTCTCGGGTCCCAACATATAAATCCTATAGGTTCATCTTTAAAACAAGTTATAAAACCATATTTATCTGCAATATCTGGATTATCAAAGAAAAATGCATCCGATTGTTTCCAATTTTCATCCCAACAAATAGAGCATCTTTCATCAAATGAATATGCGTCTTTAAGAATTTCGTACATAATACCCCTATCGTAATCAGTAAACTTTCTAAATTCAATATCCATATCAATCTCCATTCCACCGCCTTTGGCTAGCGGCATCAGTATCATATGCACCCACCCGTTTCATTATTGCTGTACAGATGTGTCTTATTTTATCAAAGCGGGAATACTCTTAAAATGATTCACTATGTGAGCCTAATTTTTGTGTCTATTACACAATTTTGGCTTAACTTATTTTCTTTCACGTTATCTCTCCTGCAAATTCCAGTTTGTCTATTTGACTATATACACGTCCATTCTCTATTTACCACTAAAGTTTCTTTATAGTTATAGTCAATCAACTTGAGAATGAGCAAAAGGAGGCGAGATAAAAATTATTTTCACAAGGCAGAGGAAAGAGAGCATAGCCTTGTCCTATGCCGACTGACGACAACACAGCGAAAAGAATTTTTAGCCGCCAAACTTGTTCATTTTTCAAGTTGATTGACTATAATCAGCATTTTCATAAGATTTTAAATAAAAACTTCTGCATAAAGGAATCATATTTTCATCCCATAGAAAAACTTTTACCTCATAGGATTTTGGAATATCAAAACTTTTTAATTCTCCTTTTACTATAGTTTCAGTCATAACATTATCTAAAACTCCATTTTCATTAAATGAAACAATATATAACAATGCGTCTTTCTCAGAATTGTCAACAGCAATCTTTCCATCATTATTAATATATATATTTGGCTTATTATCAATATAGACATCAGCTCCAACATTATCAAGATACATCTCATATCCCCCATATCGCTGGAAATGAAGTTGCGAAACTGATATATTTGTATCAAAATCAAACTCAATATCAAAAATTGACTCTCCTACAGTAAAGACATTATTTTTAGAATCATATTCCGTATATGGTTTAAATGAATAAGAACCTTTGCCTGTATTATAGTCAAGAATCATTTCAACATTGTACCATTTCGCAAGTTCAAACTTTTCTTCAGAATCAGGTGCTATTTCCGGTATAGGAACAGACGTTTCATCATAATCCTGAAAAAAACCTCGTGAATGCTGAGCATAAACGCTTTTTATCTTTGCGTTTTTTCCATCTTTATAAACACCATTAAGCATAAATCTTACTCCGGCCTTTTCATTTACATTTTCTCTGTTGCTTTTTACATAAAAATCCGCACTAGAGATAAAAATACCTTTATTCTGTGGATTAAAATCTCGGTAAACCTCACCCCAAAAAAGTAAAGCATATCCGTTATTTCCGCTTAAAGGAGACAAAGAAAAATCTTTTTCTCCGTTACCGCCAACCCATTCTGAATTATTAAACCGTGTATCATAAAATGGAACAGAACCATCATTAACTTGAACATCGCTTTCACCATTTAAGGAAAGGCGGCTAAATTTAGCGGAAGCAAAGTATTCTTTTGAAGATACGCCAAAAGCCGAGTCTATAGCTAGCCCAACATACATTGTATCAGGAAGATTTTCATAATTAATTATAACAGGCTGCCTTTCATTATCGTCCCATACCTTGCCGCCATTTGAAACACTCAAAGTTATACTGTTTCCATTTCTTTGTATTCTCATATATCTTGGTACTATGTATGAAACATTATTATTGTCACAATCTTTTCCGGATATATCCTTAAAATAACTTTCCTTTAAAACCGCTCCATTTGCTGTACGGCTGAATATATGTACATTTTCGCCATTTTTCCACCAGCCATCTCCTATCATTGCCATACAGGCTTTGCTGTCTAATCCTGTACGAACCATTAATCCACTTACCTGCTGATTTTCAAATTTTGGAATTTCCTCGGTTCTTACAATTAAGTCAAAATCGCCAGAAACAGGTTTATACATAAATCCGCAGTTATCATTTTCTTTCTTTGTTATTCTTCCAGAACCACAAATTGTATATACTCCCGTTTTCTCATCTATTGACGCTCCGCCTTTTCCTGTATATCCTCCCTTGTAGTTGTTTTCTCTTATTTCAGTAAACAAATAGCTTCCTGGAGAAGCTACAGATTTTACATAAACCAATGAAGAAGTACTTTGTGTCTGTTCTCCTTTTGTATTGTATGCCCGACAAGTCAAAAAATGATTTCCTGGTTCAAGCAAAATATCTTTATCAATTATATTGCCATTAAATGAATCAAGAAGTTTATTTTTATCGTATAACTCCATTTTAATGACTTCACTTTCTCCTACAGCAAATGCCGTAGCTTGATATTTCAAATATTCGTTTTCGTTTACTACAGTCCACTCGCCATTATTAACATCTAAACCTTCAATAGAATTATTTAAAGATGATATTGCCGGACTCTGTACTATAATATTAGGATTAGTAGGTATAATTTTTGACTGTTCTTCTGTCCAGTCATTTATATAAGCCTCAATTACAGTATATCCATCAAATTTTCCTCCGTTAATTACAGAAGTTTCATTCATAGAGCCAAAACCATTTTCATTAAGCCACTCTTCAGAAATTTCAAAAGTACGATGTTCTTCACTTATTGGAATAAATCCTCCAACCTCATCAGCATTATTTATAATACGACCCGAACCGTTTTTAACATCATTAATAATTCTTGCGTCAATAGCGTCACGTTTTGGAAGTGTCGCGCCAACATTATCAAGCACATAATTATATGCTTCTTCTGCGGACATAGCATTAAAAGAACAATCGCCCATATCCAACTTTTCTGTAAGTAATTCAGCTTTTGAATAATTATTAATATATGTATTATTTTTATAATCATTTATTATACCAACACCATTCACATAGTTATCATGGAAATAAAATTTAGACATTTCATCTCCGACATTTTTAGGTGCTGATATATCAAACACACGATAACGTAAATTCTCACGAGTAGAGGGACCATATTTATAATAATTGCCAATCCAGTTTAAATATGATGGATTATATGTTTTAGCATTGTATGAATAAGGCTCCGCACCATAAGCCGAATTAGTTTGTCCCCAGTTATAAATAACATTATTGCTGAATTCTGTTTTTTGAAGTTCTCTATCCATTCGAGGGCTTCTGCTGTCGTGATGAGCCAAAAGATTGTATAAATAACTGGCATTGGTACCGCCTAAAATAGCTCCATAACCATGAGCTCCTTTTATATGATTACTCATTTTCAGGCTTTCAGAACCTATAGTATTCTGAATTGTCAGACTGCTTCCCTGAACACCCTCTTCACTTGAACCTGCGTATAATGTAAGAAGTTCATCAACGCACCATGACACACTACAATGGTCAAATATAATATTCGAATTAAAACGCCCCCCCATTCCATCTGGCTCACCACTCTTTTTATCAGTAGGGCGAACTCGGATATATCTTATAATCACATTCTTTACATTATCATCCAAAACAATATCTCCACCGCTTATAGTAATACCATCTCCCGGGGCTGTTTGACCAAGTATTGTAAGATTATTTTTAGTTATCTTTAAAGTTCCCTCAAGCTCAATAATACCGCTTACGTCAAATACAATAATCCTGCCTTCTTTTGATATAGCGTCCGGAAAAGAATTTTTTCCGGAATTATTCAAATTGGTTACATGATATACCTCAATAGCCTTATCATTTTCTAAAACTCCTCTTGCACCCGGAGAAAACTTTCCTCCGCCCTCAGCGCCAGGGAAAGCCAACTGTTTTTCAGCCGCATAAACTGATATTGCAGTAAAAATCATTAAAAACACTATAGACATAAATGACAAAATTTTTTTCATTAAATCAACCTCCAATAATGCTGAACCTTTTATCTAAAAAATATATCGTAAAAAAAATAATCTGTATTTCCAATATATCAAGCAAAACAATAAAAAAAATAAACAGATAATATTTAATAAAATCTGATATATCAGAAAATTATTTTATTGTTTTGCGCTAAAAATCTTACTAATTACTATAAATCTCTTTTTTTAATTTTGAAACCCTTACATAGCAAAACAATAAAATAATGAACAGAACATTTTTAATAAAATTTAATATATCAAAAAATTATTTTATTAGAACTGTTTAAAATCACCGTAATAATAATTGACAAAAGATTTTTTCATCAATAGAAGTTTTAAGTATTTCAAAAAAAATCAGACAAATATAGGCGGAAAAATATTTGTCAAACAGTATTGCGGTGGTTATTAAATGGGTTCATTATATTGCACTAAAAATTTTGCCAATTACTATAAATGCGAAATAAAAAATTTTTATACAAACACCTTTTTGTATTAGACCTGTTCAGAAACCTAAGTAATGGCAGCTGACAAAAAATTTTTCATCAGACAAAGCTTAATTTTTGTAATAACTTTCAGTATTTTAATAAAATTAAACAAAGTACGGCGAAAGAATAACTACCAGACAGTATTGTTGAGAATTTCGAACAGGTCTATTACAAATAAAACTTTATCAATTTATTCGCATAAATTTATACATTAAAAATAAAAAAAAATATAAAAAATAATACCTATCTGCTCTTTGGATTGTTAAAAAAAATTAAAATATAAATTTATAGTAACTTATAAAATTATTAGTGCAAAACAATAAAATAATTTTTTGATATATCAGGCTTTATTAAAATCTGCCTGTCCATTCTTTTATCGTTTTGCTATAATAACTTTCTATTTATTTCAATTAAAATAATCAAAAAGATTAATTATTTTGTCCGATTTTTGCTTTTTAACATTTTTAATCTTTCTTTAATTGGGTCTTGCATACTAATAGGAGAGAATCCATTTTCATCTAACCATTCTTTTGATACATTAATTTCTTCTTCTGATAATTTTGTAATATTTAATCTAAGTTTATGAATACCTGCCCAAAAAACTTTTTTATTTTCAGGAATTTTAACTCCATATTTTAAGCAATACTTGTATATTTTTGACTCATCAAGTGAAATAATCGCTTCATCACGCTCTTTAATAAAATTTTCTAAAAAAATAATTTCTTCTTTTCTATTCATAATACATGTTCTCCTTTTCAAAAAAATAAAAAGTACATCATAAATTAAATAAACCCGTTGATTGTAAAAGAAGGAACAACAGCATAATCGGAGCAATAAATTTAATCATAACAACATAAAGCCATTTTCTTTTAAACTTATATTTACCTTGAGTAACTTCTTCAATAATTACATCTGGTTTTACCACCCAACCAACAAGAATACAAGTCAAAAATGCCACTAATGGCATAAAACAATTATTGCTTAGGTAATCCAAAATATCTAAAATCTGACCAACAACTCCATTTGGAAGTGTTATTTCAAAGAAAAGGGAACTATATCCAAGGCATACAATACCCCCTACAATTAAAGTATAAATTGATACAATAACAGAACTTTTCTTTCTCGTAAAACCAAAATAATCCATAAAACTTGATACAATCGCTTCCATCACTGAAACAGAAGAAGTTACTGCCGCAAAAGCTACAATTAAGAAAAATATAAACCCAATAATATTACCTATTTCTCCCATAGCCATAAATATCTTAGGCAGTGAAACAAATATAAGTCCTGGACCGGCAGACATACCATCCTCGCCCATAAAGGCAAATACCGCTGGAACAATCATAAGTCCCGCAAGTAGTGCAACTAATGTATCAAAAAATTCAATTTGATTAATTGAACGCATCAAATTTGTATCTTTACGCACATAAGAGCCATACGCCACCATAATTCCCATTGCCACACTTATAGAAAAAAACAGTTGTCCCATTGCGTCCATTAATATTACAAAAAACTCTTTTACAGACATTCCTGAAAAATCCGGTATTAAATAAACCTTTAAACCATCCAATCCTGTCCTGACTACACCGTCTGTACCAGTATTCTCTAAAGTTAAAGCAAAAATAGAAATACCTACTACCATTACAAGTAATATAGGCATTAACACTTTGCTGTATCTCTCAATTCCTTTTTCTACTCCACAATATACTATAAACGCTGTAATTGCGAAAAATATAAACATATATATTAACGGCTGAAAAGAAGATGAAATATATCCCGAGAAATATTCACTGCTTGCCGCGGCATTTCCCTGACCTGTCAAATATATAGATAAATACTTAAATATCCATCCTCCTATAGAACAATAGTAAGGTAAAATCAATATCGGAACTAAACAGGCAAGAATACCGATACCACCCCAATGACGATTTATTTTTTTATATGCTGTAAGAGGACTTTGAGCTGTTTTTCTTCCAATTGCAACTTCTGTTGTAAGCAATGAAAAACCAAAAGTTAATGCCAGTATAATATAACATACTATAAATACACCTCCGCCATCCTTTGCCGCTAAATATGGAAATCGCCATATATTTCCTAAGCCAACAGCACTGCCTGCTGCCGCCATAATAAATCCCAGTTGTCCCGAAAAATTGCTTCTGCTCGTTTGTTTTTGCATTTTTTTCACCTACAATAAAATTTTTAATATAGATTGATATAATGAATAATAATATATTAAAACAATAAAATAAAAAATATTATATCAAAATTATTTTGAATTAATATAAAAGATATGTAGTAAAATTTTAATAAAACTCTGATTAATTTGTTATAAAACCTATATAAAAATAATATCAGTGTTTTTTGATTATAAATAAAAAATAAAATAATCTCAATAAAACAGAACAAAATTATAAAAAATATTTTAAAATTCTTATTGAGTAATTGCTATATCTTCTGTTAAACACTAATATCATTTTAGTATTAATAAAAATTTATAATCTCTTATTCGCAAAAATTTTAAAATCAAGTAACAAAAAAACTTAAAAAATTTCAGTAATTATTAAGCAAGCCTATTTTAATCAATGGTAAGATAGTCATTCTATGAATCAATTTTATATTTATAAATTTAATATATATTTCTATAAGTTTGATAACAATTATTTCCGCAATATGGCGTATGATTTGAATGGTTATAGTATGAATGATATCCATAATTACAATTATTATAATTATGATGCCATCCGCCATGACCATGAGCAAAGACAGAAACCGAAACAGCCATAATTGAAATTAAAGCAATTATTACAGCAGTAATCTTTTTTAAACTTTTCATATTTATAATCATTCCTTTCATAATATTTGCTCAAAATACAAAACATTATGAAATCATAGTTTATTTGAGCTTATTTTTTTACTTATAACACTTTTTATAAAAAAATTATTACTATAATTATATATCATATCAGCCTATCTTACCATATTTTTCACTGATATACTTAAGCTTGTTTGTTAGTCATCTAATTTAATTTTCGTACAAGTCGTAATTATAATTTTCAATTTTAATACTTTGAATAAAATTATAATACTAAACAGGATTTAATTTTTTATTAAATATTTAAATAGAATTAGCATTACAATACTCAAAACACAAAATTTTAAGCATATACACAAGATATAGCAAAAATATATTATATATAAATAATATTTATATATAAATAATATAACATACATAATATTATTAAGTCAATATATATAAAAAACAATTTTATAATTATTATTTTATAGTAATTCACAAAATTTTAGGAATTGTTATAATTCTTGAACATATCAAATTTTATAAAAATTGGTATAACTTTATTTTATTATTTTGTTATAATTGTCTGTTTTTATATATAATCAAATTCAATTCAGCAAAACTTTTCTGTCACATAACAAAAAGGCCATTAATATCACAATTTAACAGCCTTTTCGATAAAATTATTTGTATATTATAAAATATTGTAATAAAATTCTTTAATTTTTAATTGTCTTCACCATATAACAATATAAACTAATTATATATAGCTAAATTATTTTATTAAAGTAATTTTGTGTATATAAATAATAATTTTTCAAAATCTCTTTTTAAAATTAACTATAAACCTCACATATTTTATCTGCCACTTGAATAAAAGCGTTAACAATAAGCGGGTCAAATTCTTTTCCTGCACTGTCATTTATAAGTTTAATAGCTTTTGCCATTGGATATGCCTCTCTGTAAGGCCTTCCCGTAACAAGAGCGTCAAAAACATCTGTTATCGCCACAATTCTTGCGGAAATAGGAATTTCATTACCTGAAATACATTTTGGATAACCTGTTCCATTCCAATTTTCATGATGATAAAGACAAACCTCTTCACAACATTTTATATATTTTTCAGAAGCGACAATAAGGCACTTTTTAATAACATTGGCCCCATTAATAGTATGTTTTTTAACAATTTCAAACTCATCATCAGTAAGTTGACCCTTTTTAAACAAGATATGTTCTGGAACAAAAATTTTACCAATATCACAAACAGGAGCCGCCGTCAAAATATTATTAATACCAATAGAATTAATTTCATTAGTATACATATCCATTTGTAAAAGCTTGTCAATTAATATCCTTGTAATTTTTTTAATTTTGTCATAATTTTTAAAATTGTCAAAACTTCTGAATTCAATAATATTAGCAAGCATTTCAATTGTAGCTTCCCAAATATTTTCACTTCTATCCATATTAAAAGAAACAAGCTCTTCAAGCATATCTCTAGCGTTTTTCAATTTCATATGATTTTTAACGCGAGTTTTAACAACATTTGGGTCAAAAGGCTTTGTTATAAAATCAACCGCTCCGAGATTAAGTCCATATTCCTCTTCTGTATCCGCCGCAGTAATGAGAATAATAGGTATCAAAGATGAAATACCTGTATCATTAAGAATCCTCAAAACCTCAAGTCCTGTCATTTCAGGCATAAGTATATCAAGTAACACCAAAGATATCGTAGAAGGATTTTTATTTATTATGTCTAAAGCCTCAAGTCCGTTTGAAGCCTCAATAGTATCATATTCGTCTTCTAAAACTCCAACTAAAATTTTTCTGTTAAATTCACTGTCATCAACAACAAGTATTCTTTGTCTGTCCATAAAAACGCCCCTTCCTAATTCATGCATTAGAAATATATTATATTTTAAAATACTTTTAAAAAATTTTATTTATAAAAGTAAATTCTATCATTTATAATTATATCATAAATTTCATAAAAATAAAGAGTAAATTTCATATAATAAAAATATTTTTATAAAATGTAAAAAATTAATTTAAATTACAGCAAGACTGCTAAGTAATAATAACATATTTTATAAATAATTATTACTTTCAATCAACCACAATATAATAATTTTAATAATTATTAAAACCTAATTTCACTAAATACTGTAAACCTGTCGCTTTCTTGCGTTTTCATCGCTCATCAAATATTCATCATAAGTTGTTTGTCTATCAATAAGACCATTATCTGTAAATTCCATAATTCTATTTGATGTTGTCTGTACAATTTGATGGTCTTGCGATGAAAATAATATAACGCCTTTAAATTTTATTAACCCGTTATTAAGAGCTGTAATAGACTCCATATCAAGATGATTTGTCGGTTCATCCATAATAAGTACATTAGCGCCTGAAATCATAAGCTTTGATATAAGACATCTTACTTTTTCGCCTCCGGAAAGAACATTTACTTTTTTCAATGCCTCATCTCCAGAAAAAAGCATTCTTCCTAAAAAACCTCTCACATAAGCGACATCCTTTTCTTCCGAATACTGCGTAAGCCATTCAACAATACTATAATCATTATTAAATTCCTTTGTATTATCTTTTGGAAAATAAGAATATGACGTTGTAACACCCCATTTAATACTGCCTTCATCAGGTTCAAGTTCTCCTGATAATATTTTGAACAAAGTTGTTTTAGCGGTTTCATTTGAGCCTACAAAAGCAACCTTATCATCACTGTTTATAACAAATGAAATATTATCAAGTATCTTAACCCCATCAATAGTCTTTGACAAATTTTCAACAGTAAGAACTTCATTGCCTATTTCTCTGTTAGGCTTAAAATCTATATAAGGATATTTCCTGCTTGAAGGCTTTATTTCATCAAGTTCAATTTTTTCCAAAGCACGTTTTCTTGATGTTGCTTGTTTTGATTTAGAGGCATTTGCGCTGAATCTTTGTATAAATTCTTGAAGTTCTTTAATTTTTTCTTCTTTTTTGCGATTTGATTCTTTCATCTGCTTGATAATAAGCTGACTTGACTCATACCAAAAATCATAATTTCCGGCATAAAGCTGAATTTTTGAATAATCAATATCAGCAATTTGTGTACACACTTTATTAAGAAAATATCTGTCATGCGATACTACAATAATTGTATTTTCAAAATTAATTAAAAATTCTTCAAGCCAGTTTATCGCCGCCAAATCCAAATGGTTTGTAGGCTCATCAAGAAGTAAAACATCAGGATTTCCAAATAATGCCTGAGCAAGAAGAACCTTTACTTTTTCCGGTCCTGTAAGTTCTTTCATAGGCTTTAAATGATATTCCGTTTCAATTCCAAGACCATTAAGCAAAGTAGCCGCGTCAACCTCCGCATCCCAGCCATTCATTATTGCGAATTCATCTTCAAGTTCACTTGCTTTAATTCCATCTTCCTCATTAAAATTTTCTTTAGCGTAAATTTCCTCTTTCTCTTTCATAATCTGGTATAATCTTGCGTTACCCATTATGACGGTATCTAATACATTATATTCATCATATTGAAAATGGTCTTGTTTAAGGAAAGAAATTCTTTCTCCGGGAGATAAAGAAACATCTCCTTTAGTTGGTTCTATTTCTCCTGATAATATTTTCAGAAAGGTTGATTTTCCCGCTCCATTTGCGCCAATAAGCCCATAACAATTTCCTTGTGTAAACTTTATGTTTACATTTTCAAATAAAGCCCTTTTGCCAAGCCTCAAAGTTATATTATTCGCACTAATCATTTTGCCCTCCAAATTATATAAAGCTAAAAATTCTAATTTGTAACAAAAAATAAAATAATAACTATTTTATAACACAATTATTTTAAAGATATTTTATTGCTTCTCCTTTGACAATTTTATAAATTGCTGTAATAAAAGTTTTTTAAATATTATAAAATTTTTATTTAATTCTAATATCATTTTTTATAGTACCAAATTATAAATTATTTGTCAAATCATTATCAACAATAAAATGACCTGTCGATGGAATTTTATCAACCCTGTAATACTCCAAATCCTCTGATTTAAAATCATCAGCTAAAATAAATTTAGACAAAACACTGTTTTTCTTTAAAGTATATACCTGAACACCTTGTGTATTTTTGGTTGTTTTAGAAAGAATTTCAGAAGAATTAAACAGCATAGCTTTATCATTATCTCTTATAGCGATAAAATCACAATCCTCCTTAATATAATATATAGAAACTATAGGATATTTATCAGAATAAGCGTTTATAAGCTTCTTCCTGTTTACCTTTGTATAATAAGAGCGCATTTCAACTTTTGAAACTTTTCCGTTTTCAAAAGAGAAAAGCATATATCCCAAATAATCATTTGTCACAGCGATATATATAATATTCTCATTTTCTTCCATATTTATAATATTAGCAAGATATTCTCCAAGACTGCTTGCCTTACACTCAGACAAGTCATAAATTTTAGCTTTATACACATTAGATTTATCTGAAAATAACAGCACGTCCATTTTATTCGATGCTTCAACTTCCATAACTATTTCATCATCCTCTTTAAGCTTTTGCTCAGACGCAGACCTCAGAGATGCTGCTGTTATTTTTTTCAGATAATTATGTTTTGTAAGAAATAATTTAACAGGATAATCCTGAATAAAACTGTCATCAGAAAATTCTTTAATTTCTTCTTTATAAATAATATCTGTTTTTCTTTGTTTTCCATATTTTTTTGAAATTTCTTTAAGTTCTTCAACTATAATATTTTTAATCAGTTCATCGCTTTCTTTTATTTTCTCAAGCTCTTTTATTTCTTCCGAAAGTTTTTTTCTTTCATCAATTCTTCCGATAATATATTCTTTATTAAGGTTACGCAATTTTATTTCCGCTATATACTCTGCCTGAACCTTATCTATATTAAAACCCAACATAAGATTTGGTATAACCATTTTATCTTCTTCTGTATCACGAATTATTTTAATAGCTTTATCAATATCAAGAAGAATTTCAGCAAGCCCTGATAAAAGATGATATTTCGCATTTTTTTTGTCCAAATCATAAATAATCTGTCTTTTCATACATTGAATACGAAATTTAAGCCACTCTCTTATAATTTCCTTAATTCCTATTACTTTAGGGTTTCCATCAATAAGTATATTAAAGTTACAATTAAAACTGTCGCAAAGAGTTGTCATATTAAATAATTTATGCATAAGCATATCAGGGTCTGTATTTCGTTTAATATCTATTGTAATTTTAAGACCGTTCAAGTCAGTCTCATTTCTTATATCGTTTATTTCTTTCAATTTATTAAGCTTAACAAGACTGATTATTTTATCAATAACTGACTCAATATTAGTAGTATAAGGGATTTCGTAAATTTCTATTAAGCTATTCTTTTTATCATATCTGTATTTTGAACGAACTTTAAAGCTACCCCTGCCCGTGTTATAAATTTTCTCAATTTCGTTTTCGTCATAAATAAGTTCTCCGCCTGTTGAAAAATCAGGCGCTTTTAAATATTTTTTTAAATCAATATCCTCATTTTTTATAAAAGCGGTTGTTACCGCGCATACTTCTTTTAAATTAAAACTGCATAAAGAACTTGCCATACCTACAGCAATACCAAGATTTGCCGTAACAAGTATATTAGGAAACGTTGTCGGAAATAATATAGGTTCTTTCAAAGACCCGTCATAATTATCAATAAAATCAACCGTATTCTTATCAATATTTTTAAAAACCTCATTACATATACTGTCAAGCTTAACTTCTGTATATCTTGATGCCGCGTATGCCATATCCCTTGAGTATTGTTTTCCAAAATTTCCTTTTGAGTCTATAAAAGGATGTAAAAGAGCATCATTGCCCTTCGTAAGCCTGACAAGCGTTTCATAAATAGCTCCATCTCCATGGGGATTAAGCTTCATTGTTTGCCCAACGACATTAGTTGATTTTGTTCTTGCTGAATTAAGAAGTCCCATTTTATACATAGTGTAAAGAAGTTTTCTGTGAGCGGGTTTAAATCCGTCAATTTCCGGTATCGCTCTTGAAACAATAACACTCATTGTATAAGGCATATAATTAAGTTCAAGAATATCTGTTATATTTTGTTCGATAATATTTAATTCATTACTCATAAAATTCTCCTTAACTCATTTCACTCAAATCAATATATTTATACCCAAACTTTTCAATAAAATCTTTTCTTCCTTGCAAATTATTTCCAAGAAGCAGGTCAAACATAAGCTGAGTTTTTTCAACGTCTTCAGGCATAACTAGAATAAGCTTTCTCGTTTCAGGGTTCATAGTTGTTTGCCACATCATTTCAGGCTCGTTTTCACCAAGTCCTTTAGATCGTTGTATAGTATATTTTCCTTTTATTCTCTTTAAAATGTCTGACTTTTCTTTTTCAGAATAAGCAAAATAAGTTTTTTTACCACTGTTTATTTCATATAATGGGGATTCTGCGATAAAAACTTTTTTTTCTTTTATAAGAGTGGGCGCAAGACAATAAAGCATTGTAAGAAGAAGTGCTCTTATCTGAAATCCATCAACATCGGCATCTGTACATATTATAATTTTACTCCATTTAAGCTGTCCAATATCAAATGAATTCAAATCTTTATTATGCTTTGATTTTATTTCAACTCCGCATCCAATAACTCTTAATAAATCAATAATAATATCACTTTTAAAGACTTTTTCGTAATTTGCTTTAAGACAATTCAATATTTTGCCCCTTATCGGCATAATTCCTTGAAATTCAGCGTCTCTTCCAAGCATACATGAACCCAATGCTGAATCGCCCTCTACAATATACAATTCGCGTCTGTTAATATCTTTAGTACGGCAATTAACAAATTTTTCAACACGATTATTTATATCAATATTTCCTGTAAGCTTTTTCTTTATATTAATTCTTGTTTTTTCAGCGGTTTCCCTGCTTCTTTTATTTACGATAACCTGATTAGCTATTTTATCAGCTTCCGTTTTATTTTCAATAAAATAAATTTCCAGTCGTTTTTTAAGATAATCCGTAATGGCATCTTGAATAAATTTATTTGTGATTGATTTTTTTGTCTGATTTTCATAGCTTGTAATTGTTGAAAATGAGTTTATAATAAGAACAAGACTATCCTCAATATCAGAATAAACTATTTTCTTTTCATCTTTTTTATAAATTTCATTATTCTTTAAATAATTATCAATAGCGTATACAAAAGCTGATTTAACAGCTTTATCTGGAGAACCTCCATATTCAAGATAACTGGAATTGTGATAATACTCAATAGTATTTTTTTCATTGTCAAAACAAAAAGCAATCTCAAATTTAAGCTTGTATTCAGGCTTGTCCTCTCTGTCCCTGCCTTTTGTTTCATTTTCATAATACTGAATGTCTGTAAGAGAACTTTCTCCAACAATTTCAGAAATATAATCTTTAATACCATTTTCATAGTAATATGTATAAGTTTCTCCGCTTTCCTCATCAAACAGTTCAAAAGTCAATCCTTTGTTTACAATAGACTGCTTTTTCAAAATATCTTTATAATAAGAAATCGGAATATTGATATCTGTAAAAACATCTATATCAGGTTTCCAATAGATATATGTTCCTGTTTGACTTTCATTTGAATCCTCTTTTACAAGTTCACCAACGTTTTCACCTTTTTCAAAATTAATACTGTATTTAAAACCATCACGTACAACGACAACATTCATAAATTCAGAACTATATTGAGTAGAACATAAACCCAGACCGTTAAGACCAAGACTAAACTCATAATTATCTCCCGAATTATTAAGATATTTGCCTCCGGCATACAATTCACAAAAAAGAAGCTCCCAATTATAGCGCTTTTCCTTTTGATTATAGTCTAAAGGTATACCTCTGCCATAATCTTTAACTGTTATCGCCATATTTTTATGACGTATAACTTCTATTTTATCTCCAAAACCTTCTCTGGCTTCATCAATAGAATTTGAAAGTATCTCAAATACCGAATGCTGACATCCTTCAAGTCCGTCCGAACCAAAAATAACAGATGGTCTTAAACGTACTCTGTCCGCTCCTTTAAGCGATGTAATACTATCATTATCGTAGGATATTTTATCTTTATCCTCCAAAACAAACTCCTCCAATCCACGCAAAACAAAAAAAGACTTTAGCACTACCATAAGCAGTTTTAAAGACTTTTTCGTTTAGCACTGCGTTACAAAAAAAGAAATGGAGGTGAGGAGAATCGAACTCCTGTCCGAAAACCCGTCAACAAAGATTTCTCCCATTACAGTCGTTTCTTTGAAATTTTCGGCCTCAGCCGCAAAACGACATGCTGAAGAAGCCGATAGCTTCATAAATCTTTTCTTATCTCAAAGCTTTGATAAGAAAGTACCCCGCAAAGTCGACGCCGGTTCTTTTGGCAGCGGGTTGCCAAAAGCCGACGACAGCCTTAAATTAGGCTGCGTATGATAAATTATTATTATCGTTTATTTTTAAAAATTTCGGCTTAACAACGCAGTTGCCGTCTGCGAATGGCTGTCTCTGTTTTCAAAATCCCCGTCGAAACCATTGCACCCCCATAAGAGTAAATTAATTATACTACATAAAAAATATAAATGCAATAAAAATTTTTAAATTTAATCTTCAAATTTTATTATTTCACAAACATTACTTTATATGCATTCTATATTATATACCTAATAGACTTTTTTCAAACCTTACAGCAATTTCAAAAGAAACCTGTTCTTAAAAATATCCGTTTTCTTTTAAATATCTTGAGAAATTCCCGCTTATAATTTCAACACCGCTGTGATTTAAATGCGCATCATCACGAAAATTTTCATGTTCAAGCAAATGTTTTTCTTTGTTTATGATATTATAATCCAAATAAGGAATATCATTTTCTTCAGCGAATTTCTCAACAGCGGAATGGATAATATCATAATTTTTAATATACGTCATAGAAATATTTGCAATAGGAGCTGTAACAAAAATAAGCTTAATATGATTTTCTTTACATTTATCCACAATCTTTTGCAAATATTTCTTCTGAGCTTTTTCAAAAACCCAGTTTTTTCCGTCAAATTTTCTAAATTGATTTGTTTTATTAAACTCATCAGGAAGCATATTATAATTACAAAAAGTATAACCTTTAGACCTATACTCTTCTTTTCCCTGCTGTTTTTCAGAAACCTTATCCAAAACACCGAATTTTTCTTTTATATTATCCTTTAATTCTTTATTTTTAAAAGCAAAATAATCCTGTTGATATTTAAATATATTTACATTATATTTTATTTTTTCACCCAAAGGAAATACGTCTTCTATATATTTTTTTTCAAGTTCTTTATTTTTAAGAACCTGAAAAAGCATACCCGCTTGTTTAAGCTCAAATTCATCATCAAGCATATCCCAATATACTTCCATAACACAAACTTTAGGCTTTTGATAATTTAAAACCTCAAGCAATGTAAAATATGTTGAATCAATATGTTGTAAAGGCATTCCCATTTGATAACTTGAAATATTAAATTCTTTATCAAAAATATCAGGGTCAAACGTACAATATGAATGAGATGAGCCTAAAAAGACCATATCAAGAGAATTTTTTTCAAGACTATAAAATTCTCTCCATCTTTTTTCATTGTATGTATTAATTAAATTTTCAGTACTTGCAGAAGAATAGGTTTTTCCAACATAGTAAACTACCGGAGCTAAACAAATAATAAATAAAAAAAACTTTATATAGAAAAAATTAAATTTTTTTTCTATATTTTCATCAGAATTGGAAGTAGATAAATTCTCCCCCATTTCCAAACACCCCCAAAGCTAAAATAGCTGCTACAATAATATAATAAAAAACAAATCTAAAAATAAACGGCAACGACTTCAGTCTGTAATGTATTACATCTTTTTTTTCAAAAAATTCAATAAACATTAAAAATAAAATTGAACAGCAGCAAATTATAATCTCAAAGATTGAAAGTCCCATACTATTTAAAATATCATATATATATTGAATATTTGTTATATTTTCAATATCAGAAAATAAATTTTCAACAATATAAAATGAGTCCGAAACGGTATTTGCTCTGAAGAAAATCCAAGCAAAAGCAATAAGTATAAAAGTTATAATAATTCTAAAAAAATTCAGAATAAAAAACTGTGGCTTGTCTGTTTTTAATATTTTATTCTTCAAATCACAAATAACTTGAAATCCTCCATGTAACCCACCCCATATAAAAAAAGTCCAATTCGCTCCATGCCAAAGACCGCTTAATAAAAAAGTAATCATAAGATTAAAATACTTTCTTATCAACAAACATCTGCTTCCGCCAAGAGGTATATATACATAATCTCTAAACCAGCTTGATAAAGAAATATGCCATCTCCGCCAAAAATCTTTCGTATTTATTGAAAAATAAGGCCTGTTAAAATTTTTCATAAGGTCTATATCAAAAGTCTTAGCACACCCTATAGCAATATCCGAATATCCGCTAAAATCACAGTAAATCTGAAAAGTAAAAAACAACGTGGCAATAATATAAGCAATTCCACCGAAATCTTCCACAGAATTAAAAACAGTATTCACTAATACAGCCACCCTGTCAGCTATAACAACTTTTTTAAAATATCCCATAATCATAAATTTAACACCTGCTGATATATTATCAGTATTAAATTTATGTTCAGAAAAAAGCTGTCTCATAAGATTATCAGCTCTTTCGATAGGCCCTGCCACAAGTTGAGGAAAAAACATAAGATACAGCATAAATTTAAAAAAATTCAACTGTGGCTTAATTTTTTGCTTGTAAACATCAATAGCATATCCAGCCGCCTGAAAAGTAAAAAATGATATTCCCATAGGTAAAATAATATCAAAATCACTAATGGGATATTTCATACCAAAGTATTCATAAAGTTCCATAAAACTATGATTTACAAATACCGCATATTTAAAAACAAAAAGAATAGCGAAATTAACAAATAAATTCAGAAACAAAAAAAACTTTCTAAATTTTTGACTGTCAGAAACATTTATACAACCTGATAAAAAATAATTCAAAAATGCCGAAATCAAAATAAGTATAATAAACTCCGGACGCCACCACATATAAAATACACAGCTTGCCAGAAGTAAAAGCACCCATTTTAGTTTAAATGGCAGAAAATAATACAATATAAGAGTTACCGCGAAAAATATCAAAAAAATTACAGAATTAAACAGCATTTTAATCATACCTCAACAAAAATTTAATTAAATACTAATATTTATGTCAATTCACAAATTTTTCAAAACAAAAACAA
>CATLIG010000019.1 GCA_949948985.1 uncultured Clostridia bacterium
TATTTGTAAGATTTAGAAAATAAAAGAGTTTTTATTATAAATTTGGGAAGTGTTTATATGAATTATGATGAGACATTAAGATTTATAAATGACTCAAAAAAATATGGGATTGTTCTTGGACTTAATAATATGTATAATCTTATGAATGAACTTGGTAATATTCAGGACAAAATTAAAATTATTCATATAGCGGGAACTAATGGCAAAGGTTCTGTTGGCGCTTTTGTTGAAAGTGTTTTAATTTCCGCTGGATTTAAAACAGGTAGATACATTTCTCCCACAATTACGGAATATTTTGAAAGATTTCAGATTAACGGTAAATTTATTCAGAAAGAAAATTTTTGCCGTTTATGTGAAAAAGTAAAAAATGTTACTGATAAAATTGTTTCAGAGGGGAAAAGTCATCCTACTGATTTTGAAGTTGAAACAGCTATTGCTTTTTTATATTTTTATGAGGAAAGATGTGATTTTGTATTACTTGAAACTGGTCTTGGCGGAAGGCTTGATGCCACAAATATTATAAAGGCAAATTTATGTTCTGTAATAACGTCAATTAGTTTTGATCATACCCATTTTTTAGGAAATTCTCTTAATGAAATCGCTTTTGAAAAATGTGGTATAATTAAAGAAAAATGCTCGGTTATTTCCATGTTTCAGAATAAAGAGGTTATGAACGTTATACAAAAAAAATGCAAAGAAAAAAAGTCAGAACTTATAACGGTTTCTAAATCCGATATTTTATATAGAGGTTTTGAGGAATATGTTCAAAAATTTGATTATAAAAGTTATAAGAATATTAAAATCAGTCTTTTGGGAAAGTTTCAGATTGAAAACGCTTCGCTAGCTATAGAGGTTATTGAGTTTTTAAGGAAGAAGGATTATGGGATAACAGATAAAAATATATATGACGGATTTATAAATACTGTTTGGCAGGGGAGGTTTCAAATTTTAAATAAAAATCCGTTATTTATAGCTGATGGCGCTCATAATGAGGATGCCGCTAAAAGGCTTGCGGAAAATATAATGTTGTATTTTAAAAATAAAAAGATTATATTCATTGTTGGAATTTTTAAAGACAAGGATTATAAAAAAATTGTGGAAATGACAGCGAAACTAGCGTATAAAATTTTTGTTTTTACTTTAAATGACTCGCGTGGTCTTGACGCTGATATACTTTTAAAAGAATTTTTATTGTACAATGAAAATGTAAAAATTGTTTCTGATGTTCAGACCGCTGTGTCAGAAAGCTTTTTAGAAACAGAAAAAAATAGTGTTATTATTGCTTTTGGCTCATTATCATATATGGGTGATTTAATTGAAATTATGAAAAAAAGGATTGTATTTAAGGAGACAATATAAAATGGATTTACAAAAAATTGAAGCTGGTGTAAAGCTTATACTTGAAGGCATTGGAGAAGATATTTTAAGAGAGGGTCTTATTGAAACACCTAAAAGAGTAGCTAAAATGTATGAAGAAATTTTTTCGGGTATAACTCGAGATTCAAAAAAACATCTGACAAAAACTTTTACTGTGGATAATAATGAGATGATTATAGAAAAAGATATTACATTGTATTCAATGTGTGAGCATCATCTTATGCCTTTTTATGGAAAAGCGCATATTGCATATATTCCTAATGAAAAAGTAGTTGGAATAAGCAAGCTTGCCCGTACAGTTGAGGTGTTCGCAAAAAGGCCTCAGATTCAGGAAAAACTTACTTGCCAGATTGCAGATGCTATTATGGAAAACTTAAATCCTTTGGGGGTTATTGTGGCTATTGAGGCAGAACATACATGTATGACAATGAGAGGAGTAAAAAAGCCAGGAACAAAAACTTTTACATTTGTATGCAGAGGAGAATTTGAGAAAAACGCTGATTTAAAGAATACTTTTTTTAATATTGTAAAATAAACCTGCTCAATAACCTCCCCAATAATTTTTGACAAATGTTTTATGTCTATTTTTGTCTGTTTTTTTGAAGTATTTGAAAAATTTATGTTAAAATTAGATTTCGATTGACGAAAAAACTTTTGCCAATAGTCATCATAGTGGTTTAGAATAGATTTAATGAGGTTTTTATGAGAAGAATTAATAAAATTTTAAAAAATGATATTTTTAAAAATATTATCAGAAATATTGAGAAAGCTGAAAAAACAAGAATATATTGCGGTCATGGAATTGAGCATTTATTTGATACCGCAAGAATTTGTTATATATTAGACCTTGAGGGAAAAAGAATATTTGATAAAGAAATTATCTATGCCGCGTCTATGCTTCATGATATCGGAAGATATGAGGAATACAAAAACAATATTCCGCATAATGAGGCGGGAGCGAAAATAGCATGTGAAATCCTTGCGGAATGTGATTTTTCGGAAACAGAAATAAATATTATTAAAGAAGCTATTTTATATCATAGAAAAGACAAGAACGAAAATTCTCTTGGAAATCTTTTGTATAAAGGTGATAAACTGTCAAGAAAATGTTTTTGCTGTAACGCTGAAAAGGAGTGTTACTGGAACAATGAAATAAAAAATATTGAAATAAAATATTAAACAGATTTAATGTTTTTTAAAGGCTGTTTTAATTTTGATATTTAAGGAGAATGATTTAAGTTGAAAATAGGGAAAAAAGAATTTGAAATTGAAAACAAAACTTATATTATGGGAATTTTAAATGTTACTCCAGATTCATTTTCTGATGGAGGAAAATTTAACAATATTGAAAATGCTTTAAGACATACAGAAAAGATGATTAATGACGGAGCTGATATAATAGATGTGGGAGGAGAATCCTCACGTCCGGGATATACAGTTATTACGGAGGAAGAAGAAATCTCACGGGTTGTTCCTGTTATTGAGAATATAAAAAAAAGATTTGATATTCCTGTTTCTATAGATACATATAAAAGCAATGTAGCTAAAGCGTCTTTTAATGTTGGAGCTGATATTATAAATGATATATGGGGTTTTAAATATGACAGAAAAATGGCGCAAATTACAAAGGAATTTGACGCTGTGTGCTGCCTTACGCATAACCGTAGTGATACTGATTATATAAATTATATGGAAGATATTTTGAGTGATCTGCGTCAGTCTGTTAAAATCGCTTTGGATACAGGTATTTCAAAAGATAAAATTATTATTGATCCGGGTGTGGGTTTTGGGAAAACATATGAAAATAATATTGAGATTATAAGTAAGTTGGAAAGGCTTAAGGAATTAGGATTTCCTATACTTTTGGGAGTGTCAAGAAAATCTGTTATAGGTATTACTCTTAATCTTCCTGTTGATGAAAGATTAGAGGGAACTTTAGCTACTACAGTTTTTGGTGTTATAAAAGGGTGTGGTTTTGTAAGAGTTCATGATGTCAAGGAAAATAAGAGAATTATTACTATGACAGAAAAGCTTATGGGAAGGTGGTAAAATGGATATTATTAAAATTGATAATATTGAGGTTTTCGCAAGTCATGGAGTTTTTAAAGAAGAAAATATACTTGGACAGAAATTTTTTATTTCTCTTGAGATGTATGTTAATACGAGAAATGCCGGAAAGGAAGATAATATTGAATTATCTGTTGATTATGGAAAAGTTTCAGATATGGCTAAAAAATTTGTTGAGGAAAATGAGTTTAAGTTAATTGAGGCAGTTGCTGAAAAGCTCGCTGAAAATCTACTTTTGAAATTTAATCTTTTAAGAAATGTTAAAGTTGAAATTAAAAAACCATGGGCTCCTATAAAAATACATACAGACAATATTTCTGTTATTATTGAAAGAGGGTGGAAAACAGCTTTTCTTAGTATAGGCTCAAATATAGGAGATAAAAAAGGGTATTTGGATTTGGCTGTAAAAGAAATAGAATACTCTGAATTCTGCAAAATAGAAAAAATATCGGATTTTATTATTACAGAACCTGTGGGAGATGTTAAACAGGATGATTTTTTAAATGGTTGCATTAAAATTAAAACTTTGTATGAGCCATATGAGCTTTTGAAATTTATAAATGGTATTGAGGAAAAAGCCGGCAGAAAAAGACTTGTTCACTGGGGTCCCCGAACTCTTGATATTGATATTATATTTTATGAGGATATTGTTATGTATGAAGAAAATCTTAAAATTCCCCATCCAGAAATGGAAAACAGGATTTTTGTACTTGAGCCATTGTGTATGATTGAACCTTTTTACATACACCCAGGGTATATGGTAAGTGTAAAAAAGCTTTTACACAGACTGTTGCAAAGGTGAAAAATTTTGATGTATTTTAAATTTATACTTGCATTATGTTTTATTTTGTGGTATATTTCCTTATAATGAGGCAATTATAGCAAAACAATACAAATAGTAAATTATGGTTTGAAAATTTATGTTTTCAAAATAAATTATTTTGTGGTTTTATTGAATATATTCGATAATTGCCGTAAATTTATTGAAGAATCAGTATTTCATTAAGTTTGCTGTTTAGATAAAGCAAAAATAGGTTTATATAAAAATCAAGCTTTATGAAGGACTGGAAAAACAGGTAAAAATTATTGCCAGGGAGTGATATTGATGACTGAAATAGCAGTCTTAGGTTATGGTACGGTTGGTTCGGGAGTTTATGAGGTTTTGAATACAAACCGTGAAAGTATTAACAAAAACGCTGATGAGGAAATAAGAATTAAATATGTTCTTGATTTAAGAGATTTTCCAAATGAACCTGTCCAAAAGTATATTGTTCATGATTTTAATATTATTTTAAATGACGATGATGTTAAAGTTATAGCGGAGGTTATGGGAGGAGTTGAGCCTGCTTATACTTTCGTTAAAAGTGCTCTTTTGAAAGGGAAAAGCGTTGTTACATCAAACAAAGAACTTGTGGCTAAACACGGCGCTGAACTTTTGAAAGTCGCTAAAGAAAATAATATAAATTTTCTTTTTGAAGCTAGTGTGGGCGGTGGTATTCCTATTATAAGACCTTTAAATCAATCTCTTACGGCCGATGAGATTTATGAGATTACAGGTATACTTAATGGAACTACAAATTATATGCTTACAAAAATGACAAAAGAAGGTCTTGACTATGATGAAATATTAAAAGATGCTCAAAATAAAGGTTATGCCGAAAGAAATCCAGCGGCGGACGTTGAGGGGTTTGATACTTGCCGTAAAATAGCGATTTTAGCTTCTCTCGCTGTTGGAAAACAAGTTGATTTTGAGGATATTTATACAGAGGGTATTACAAATATAAATAAAATAGATATTGATTATATTAAGAAAATGGGTAAAAGCGTTAAGCTTCTCGCAACATCAAAGGTTACTGATAATGGAGTATGGGCAAGGGTATCGCCTGTTATTATCGGCGATGAAAATCCTCTGTCTATGGTAAATGATGTGTTTAATGCTATTTTAATAAAAGGCAATGTTATCGGAGATGTTATGTTTTACGGAAAAGGCGCGGGAAAGCTTCCTACGGCAAGTGCAGTTGTCGCTGACATTGTTGACGCTGTTAAACATTTAGGAAGGAATATTATGACTTCATGGTCTACTGAAAAGCTTGATATTCTTGACATTGATAATATTGATGTAAGCAAATTTATAAGAGTTGAATATAATGATAAAGAACAGGCCGTTTCTGCTGTTAAGGAAATTTTTGGTGACTTTAATATAATTGAGATAAATACAGCATGCTCTGAGTTTGCTTTTATCTCGGAAACAGAAACGGAAAAAATGATTAATGAAAAAATTGATAAATTATTGAATAAGGAATGTATTGTAAATATTCCTAACACTATAAGAGTTGAAAAATAAGAACTTCTAAGGAGGAAGTAACAGTGTTAATCGTAAAGAAATTTGGAGGTACTTCGGTTGCTGACGCCGAAAGAATTTTTAATGTTGCTAATCGTCTTATTGAAGCGTATAAGGAAGGTCATAAAATTGTTGTTGTACTTTCAGCACAGGGGGATACTACAGATGACCTGATTGAAAAAGCAAATGAAATTAATCCAAATGCATCAAAGAGAGAGATGGATATGCTTCTCTCGACAGGAGAACAGCAATCGGTGGCCTTGATGGCTATGGCTATCAGGAAACTTGGTTATCCTGCTATTTCATTAAATGCTTACCAATGTGATATTTATTCTACTTCAACTTATGGCAACGCTCGTATTAAAAATATTTCTACCGAAAGAATTTCAGAAGAGCTTGAAAAAAATAATATTGTTATTATAACAGGTTTTCAGGGGATAAACAGAAGCGGAGATATTACTACTTTGGGAAGAGGAGGTTCCGATACATCGGCAGTTGCCCTCGCGGCGGTTTTAAACGCGGATTTGTGTGAGATTTACACAGATGTTGACGGGGTTTATACCGCTGATCCAAGAGTCGTAAAAAACGCAAAAAAACTTTCCGAGATAAGTTATGACGAAATGCTCGAACTTGCGTCTTTAGGCGCAAAGGTACTGCATAACCGTTCTGTTGAGCTTGCGAAAAAATATAATGTTAATTTAGTTGTGCGCTCAAGTCTTACAAGGGAAGAAGGTACTATTGTTAAGGAGGAATCTAATGTGGAAAAAATGTTGGTAAACGGAGTTGCCGTTGATAAGGATATTTCAAGAATAGCTATAGTTGGACTTCAAGACCAACCGGGTATTGCCTTTAATGTATTCTCTTTGCTTGCCAGAAATAAAATAAGCGTTGATATTATTTTACAGTCTATTGGTCGTGAAGATACTAAAGATATTTCATTTACTGTAGCTACATCGGATTTAAAAGACGCTCTTAAAGTTATTGAGGAAAATAAAAACAGACTGAAATATGAAAAGCTTCTTCATGAGACAAAGGTTGCTAAAGTATCTATTGTGGGCGGTGGTATGGCAACAAATTCAGGTGTTGCGTCTACTATGTTTGAGGCTTTATATGATGAAAATATAAATATAAGAATGATTTCAACATCAGAAATTAAAATATCGGTTCTTGTTGGTGAAGATGATGCGGAAAGAGCGGCTAACGCTGTACATGAGAAGTTCAGGCTGGATCAGATTAATAATACACAAAACCATTGATGCAAAGTTTATAGTCAGTCAATTTAAAAATAAACAAGTTCTGTGGCTGAAAATCTTTTTTACTGAGTTAGCATAGAGGTATAGGATTGCGGATATGCTCTTCTGTTGCTTTGTAAAAACAATTTTCAGTCCGCCTCTTTTAGCTAATTTTCAGGTTGATTGATTATATATAGATATAATCTTTTATAATAAGAAAGTTTAAGAGTTTTATTTTGATCGAGGAAATGTTGAGATTTTATTTTGCCAGAGGTCAAGATATAGTAACTGTTATAGTATGCGGTAAAGTATTTCGTGATTTCATAAAATTGATTTTTATGAAAAATCAGTATTTCCTTAGATTTTCCTAAAGCGGAGGTTTGTTTTTTTGATACACTATTTTTTAATTCTTTTTTTTACCGTAATTTTCAAAGGTTTTTTATCAGGAATTGAGGTTTCGGTGAAAAATATACAAAGAAAAATGATTTTTTCTGAAGATGAACATGATAAGGATGAAATAGATATATTTGACAGGTATATTGTTGCGGTAAATGTGCTTAAATCTATGCTGATACTTGGTTTTGGAGGATTTGCTTTTTATGATATAGGATATGTTGTATCAAGCATATATTTTTTTGAGAAAAGCCATATCATATACTATTTACTTGAAATAGCTATTTTAATTATTACTCTTTATGTACTTGTTATTTTTGGAGGTCTTATACCTAAAAAGCTTGCGCTTAAATCAGCTAAAAACTTTATGAGATTTGGAATGTTTCCTGTTAAAATTATATATTATCTTTTTTATTTCTTTTTTATTCCTTTTATCAAGTTGTCTGAATTTCTTAATAAAGTACTGGGAATTGATAAAAAGGTACGTGATGATGACATAACTCAGGAAGAAATTATGATGATGATTGACGCCGGAGGTGAAAAGGGCGCTATTGATGATGATGAAAGAGAAATGATTGCTAATGTTTTTGAGTTTGATGATAAAACAGCGGGAGATATTGTTACTCACAGAAAAGATATTATCGCTGTTTCAATAGATTGTGGTATTGATGAAATTATAAAAATTGTTCTTGATGAGAAATATACAAGAATTCCTATTTATGAGGACACTATTGACAATATTATAGGAATTTTGCATATAAAAGATGTTATGAAACATTTGATAATATTTGGAAAAGATAATTTTCAATTAAAAGAAATTTTAATGGAGCCATTTTTTGTTCCTTTTACAAAAAAGACAGACGAACTTTTTAAAGAAATGCAGGAAAACAAAATTCATTTGAGTGTTGTTCTTGACGAATATGGAGGAACTCTAGGTATTGTTTCTATGGAAGACCTCATTGAAGAGGTTATGGGAAATATTCTTGATGAATATGATGAAGAAGAAATTCCTGAAATAATCTCAAATGATGGAGTTAATTTTTATATAGACGGCACAGCGGATTATGATGAAGCTTGCGAATATTTAGGCATTGAGAAAGATGAAGAAGAATATGACACAATGAGCGGTTTTTTTATTGGCAGAGTCGGGCATATTCCTGAAATTAATGAGAAATGTAGTTTTGAAGAAGGAAAATATGTATTTTATGCTGAAAAAATTGAGGAAAACAGAATTTCCAAAATTAAAGCCGTGAAAAATGAAGTTGTTTTACAAAATGAGGCGGAAAAAATAAAAATATAAGTAACAATAATAAATTGCTGTAATTTGTTAAGTAATTAAAAATATTGTGTCATTATTTTTTCAGCGTTAATATGAAGTTTTGTTATTATATACAGAATATTAATGTGTTTTATTTTTTTATTGATATTAAGGGAATTCTTGAAAATTTATATTGTGGTTTTCGAGGATTCCCTTAAATATTTATATATAGCTAAACAACAAAATAATGGAACAGGTCTATTTAATAAAATTTTATATATCAAAGAATTATTTTATTTCTTTCTACTAAAGATTTTGTGAATTATTATAGTGAAATAAAATAAAGTACTTGTATAAAAATAAAATATATTATAAAATATAATTAGTATTAATGTAACAAACGTAGTAAAATTCGATATTGAGTTTTACAGACTCTTAATGGGTTTACGGAGGTGTAAAAATGCTTGAAGAAGAGAAAAATGAAGAACCAGAATATATCAAGCTTGTTACATCATCTTCTTCTATTAAAGATAAAATACATGTTGATGTAAAAAGTTCTACAGATACAATATATTGGTACATAAAATTTAACATACCTCTTGACGAAACATCTGTTTCTGAAAAGACAACTAATGTTACGGATGCGGAGGGATATCTCCTCAGTACGGAAATAAAATATAGTGAAAGATCTAATCGTATAAGCATAAGACCTTTAGAACCTTATGAGCAGAATGAGTATTATATATTAAGTATTTCAAAAGCGGTAAGATCAGCTAATTTTCAGAATTTGAAAAGGGATATTCATATTTTGTTTAAGCTTAAAAATAATGTTATTTCAGAATACAGAATTCTTCCTCCTAATGTTACTGTTCCAAAACCTAAAAAAAAACCGAAATCAATTAATAAGAAAGACCCAAAATCAAAGGTATATTCTTTTGATATTAATAACAGTGACCCAGAACAGAGAGATAAGCTGCCTTTTGCTAATATTTTTATAAATCCTGCTATAGGTGTTGTTGGTATTCTCGCCCTTATTGGAAGTATTATTATGAATAATATAATCTTTATTGGAATAAGTGCTTGTATTATACTAGCAGGGGTTTTTCATATCATTAAACAGGTTGTAAGTAAAAAATTCAGATCCAATTTCATATATAACAGGGGTGCTAAGCATTTCAAAAAAGAAAGATATGAAAAAGCAAATAATTTCTTTTCAAGGGCTCTTGAGCTTAATCCAGAAAATGAATATGCCGAATACGCTAAAAACAAAGTTTTTTATTATTTATAGTTAATAAGTCAAGCAACTTGAAAATAAGCAAAATGAGGCAGTATAGAATTTATTTTTGCAAGATAGTGAAAGAAGAGTACAGTCAGGGTATATACAGACTGACACTAATGTAGCGAAAATAAATTTTAGCTGCCTGATTTGTTTATTTTTAAGTTGATTGACTATAACAATACGTAGATTTTTCAGTGCAAAATAATAATAATGAGAGGTATGGTTCGATGTATAAATTTAGTGATATAAAAGGAAATGACCGTATTGTTAAAAATTTAAAATCAGCGGTTTTTTATAACAAAATATCCCATGCCTATATAATTGACGCTCCAAAAGGCTCAGGGAAAAAGCTTATCGCTAATTCTTTCGCTAAAGCAATACAGTGTGAAAATTTAAAAGGAAATTTGGAAAACGATGTTGAATCGTGCGGATATTGTACTTCATGCAGGACTTTTGATGCCGGGTATCATACAGATATTATATATGTAAATGCTTCAAAAAGTAAAGTTATAGGTGTTGACGATATAAGAGAGCAAATAGGAAAAAATATTGAGTTGAAACCATACAAATATCAATATAAAATATTTATTGTAAACAATGCTGATACTATGACGATACAAGCGCAGAATGCTCTTTTAAAAACGATTGAGGAACCTCCTGAATATGGTGTGTTTATTTTGTTGTCGGAAAATTATAATAATTTTTTACCGACAATTTTGTCAAGATGTGTTTTACTGAAACTAAAACCATTAAATTATGATATTGTAATAAAATATATAAAAAGTAATTTTAGTGTTTTAGATGAGGAAGTATATTTATACGCTTCCTACGCACAAGGCAATATTGGAAAAGCTATTGAAATGTTATCATCTGAAAAATTTATTGAAATGAGAAATATGGTTATAGAGTTTATAAATAGTTTTCACGAAAAAGACTTTATTGAGATTTTTTCAGATGTTTTAGTTTTTGAGGAATATAAAGAAAATATAATGACAGTTATTGATATCTTATATCTTTGCTACAGAGATATGATTGTTTTGAAATGTTTCGATAATAATAACACATTTCTTATTCAAAAAGATAAAAAGAGTATGTTTATGAATATTATAGAAAGTTTTTCGTTGAAACAGCTGTTTTTTGGTACTAAAGCTATTTTGAACGCTAAAAAACAGCTTGAAAGCAACTCGAATTTTCAGATGACTATGGAAAACTTATTTTTAAGGCTTAAGGAGAAAAGATAAAATGATTGAAATAGTTGGTGTCAGATTTAAAAAAGTAGGCAAAATATATTATTTTGACCCTGACGATTTAAATATAGAAAGAGGTACGGCGGTTATTGTTGAGACAGTAAGAGGAATTGAGTATGGTATTGTTGAGATAGGAAACAGAAATGTTGATGATGCCGGTATTATTCAGCCTCTGAAAAAAGTTATCCGTATCGCTACGGAAGAAGACCATCAGATAAATCTTGAAAACAAGGAAAAAGAAAAAGAGGCTTTTGAAATTTGTGTTGAAAAGATAAAAAAGCACAAGCTTGGTATGAAACTTATTGATGTTGAGCTTACTTTTGATATGAATAAAATAATATTTTATTTTACAGCTGAAGGAAGAGTTGATTTTCGTGAGCTTGTAAAAGAGCTTGCCTCTGTATTCAGAACAAGGATAGAGCTAAGGCAGATAGGTGTGCGCGATGAGGCTAAAATGCTTAATGGAATAGGAATATGCGGAAGAACATTATGCTGTGCTACTTTTTTGGGGGATTTTACTCCTGTTTCCATAAAAATGGCGAAAGATCAGAATTTATCACTTAATCCAACGAAGATTTCAGGAATATGCGGAAGACTTATGTGCTGTCTTAAGTATGAGGAGGACACATACGAGGAGCTTAATAAAAATCTTCCCAGAGAAGGCGATATTATTCATACGGTATCAGGTGACGGAGAGGTGCTTTCAGTTAATGTTTTAAGACAAACAGTAAAAGCGGCTGTAAGAAAAAATCCACAAGACCCGCCTACTATTGGAGTATTCGCAGTTGATGAAATTCAAATTATAAGCAGAAGAGTTATAAGAGAAGATGAAAAAGATGAAAAAGATGATGAGTTAAAGGATATTTTAGACTAATGAACAAAAGTGTTATTATTAAAAAAAATGAGCGTATAGATGATTTGCACAGAAAAGGATATAAACTTATTCAGGATCCTAAAAAATTCTGTTTTGGTGCGGACGCTGTTTTACTTGCGGGTTTTTCAAATGTTAAAGATGGCGAAAAAGTTATTGACCTTGGAACAGGTACAGGGGTTATACCTATTCTTATGGAGGGTCGGTATGGAGGGGAAAACTATTTTGGAATAGATATTCAGGAAGAAAGCGTTGATATGGCGCAAAGAAGCATAATGTTTAATTCCCTTGAAGATAAGATAAAAATTTTTCATTGTGATATTAAAGACGTTGTTTTGAAATTTAAAAGCGCTTCATTTGATGTTGTTACATCAAATCCGCCTTATATGAATACAGGAGGAGGTCTTATCAATGAATATGGGGCAAAAGCTATCGCAAGGCATGAAATTTTATGCGATCTTGACGATGTTGTTTTTGCGGCATCTAAGCTTTTAAAGTTTGGCGGGAGGTTTTATATGATTCACAGACCTCATAGACTTGTTGATATTTTTGAGTCTTTAAGAAAACATAAACTTGAACCAAAGGTTATAAGATTTGTTCATCCGTATCTTAACAAAGAGCCGAGCATGGTTTTGATTGAAAGCAGCAGAGGCGGAAAACCAATGCTTAAAGTTCTATCTCCTCTTGTTATTTATGAAAAACCTGACGAATATACGAATGAAGTATATAAAATTTATTATGAATAAAGGAAGATGTTTTTATGAGTGGTACTCTCTTTGTATGCGGTACTCCTATAGGCAATTTAGAGGATATTACATTAAGATGTATAAATACTTTGAAAAAAGCTGATTTAATTGCCGCTGAGGATACAAGACAGACTGTTAAGTTATTAAATCATTACGAAATAAAAACTCCTCTTACAAGTTACCATGAGCATAATAAAGATTTAAAAGGCCGTAAAATTATAGAGGAGATTAAGAAAGGCAAGAATGTCGCGCTTGTAAGTGACGCAGGCATGCCGGGTATTTCTGACCCGGGTGAAGAACTTATTAAACTTTGTTATGAGGAGGATGTTTCTGTTACGGTTGTTCCGGGACCTACAGCTGTAGTTACGGCTGTAGTGCTTTCAGGCATAGGGTCGAGAAGCTATTGCTTTGAAGGTTTTCTGCCTAATGGAAAAAAACATAGAAAAGCTGTTTTAGACAGGCTTAAAAATGAGACAAGGACTATTGTTTTGTATGAAGCGCCTCATCATCTTAAAGAAACTCTTAATGAACTATATTTAATTGCGGGAAACAGAGAAATTGCTGTTGTTAAGGAGCTTACCAAAAAATATGAAAATGTAATTAAAGGCAATTTTGAGGATATTATAAAATATTATAATGAAAATGAGCCGAAAGGAGAATTTGTTATTGTAATAAAAGGTCTTGATTTATATGAGGCTTTTGAAGAAAAAAAAGCTCTTTTTGAGGATTTGTCTATAGACGAACATATGAGAATGTATCTGGAAAAGGGTATGGACAATAAAAAGGCAATGAAGCAGGTTGCTAAGGACAGAGGAGTCGGAAAAAGAGAAATCTATTCATTCCTGAACAAAAAATAACAAATATATTTTTAAGAGGTATTTTTATGAAATTAATTAATGGGGAAAAAGGTTCTGTATATAAAATTGAGAAAATAAATCTGAATAAGAATGTAAAAAGGCGTCTTGAGTCTATCGGAATGACTGAAAATAGTACAATTTCTATTTTAAATAAAAAAAAGAACGGCGCTGTTATTATCAGAATAAGAGGAACTCGTTTCGCTATGGGTAAAATATTTGCCGAAGGTATTCAAATAGGAGGTGCGATTAATGAGCTATGACTATAATATCGCTTTTATCGGAAACCCTAACTGCGGTAAAACAACTCTTTTTAATTATTACACCGGCGCTAATTTGAAAACGGCAAATTGGCCTGGGGTTACTGTTGAAAAAAAAGAGGGAATGATTGAATATAAAGGTGAAAGATTTGGAATTGTTGATTTGCCGGGAATATATTCTTTGACATATTATACTTTGGAAGAGCGTGTATCAAGGAAATATATACTTGATGATAAACCTGATGTGATTGTTGATGTAATAGACGCATCTTCTCTTGAAAGAAATTTATATCTCGCTTTACAGCTTATTGAAATGGGAGAACCTGTTGTAATAGCTCTCAATATGATAGATATTGTTGAAAAACGGGGAATGAAAATAGATACAAAAAAATTGTCAAATATTTTAAATGTTCCGATTGTTCCTGTTTCAGCAAGAAAAAAGACGGGTCTTGACATTCTTGAAAATTTAATTTCTGATATTGTACATAGAAAAAAAGAAACTGATAAATATAATGATTATAATGTAGAGGGTAATGAAAATCACTTTTACAGTTATGATATTGAAAATAAAATAGACGCTATAACAAAAAGGCTTAAGGATAAATTTCCTTATATGAGGAATTATCGATGGTACGCTATTAAATTTCTTGAAAAGGATTCAGAAATTAATGAAACTTATTCTATTGGTCTTGAGGATATTGTTGACAAAAATTATGAATCGGAAATTATACATCAAAAATATGATTTTATAGAAAAAATTATTTCGGATGTGCTAATAAATAAAAATGAAAAAAGTGTAGTTTCTGATAAAGTTGACGGGATATTTACACATAATTTTTTTGGACTTCCAATATTTCTTGTAATTATGGCGGCTGTGTTTTTACTTACGTTTACAATAGGAGATTATCTGAAAGTTTTTATGGAAGAGTGGCTCACATATTTTTCGGATTTTGTTCTTGAAATCATGAAAAATATGAATTTAAGTGACTTTATATGTTCTCTTGTTATTGATGGTATTGTTGCTGGTGTTGGTGGAATTATCACTTTTTTACCTAATATAGTAATTTTGTTTATAGCGTTGGCTTTTTTGGAGGACAGCGGATATATGGCAAGAGTTGCTTATATTATGGATGGTATTATGGGAAAGATAGGTCTTTCGGGAAAAGCTTTTATTCCTATGATATTGGGATTTGGTTGTACAGTACCAGCTATTATGGCATCAAGAACTTTAGAAAACTGGAGTGACCGAATAAGAACTATATTAATTACACCTTTTATGTCATGCAGCGCCAGATTGCCTGTATATGTAATAATATCTGATATTTTTTTTGGAAAATATGCACCTTTAGCGGCATACTCAATGTATATTATTGGTATTATTGTCGCTGTTGTAATCGCTCTTATTTTAAATAAGTTTGACAATACGAAGAAAACCAATTCACTTCTTATTGAACTGCCAGAATATAAAATACCTGATTTACATTCTGTTTTTATCTATGTATGGGAAAAGGTTAAAGATTATCTTATAAAAGCAGGAACAACCATTTTTATAGCGTCTGTTATATTATGGTTTTTACTTAATTTTGGATTTGACGGATTTTCTGAAAATATTGAAAACAGCTTTGGCGCTGAAATAGGAAAAATACTTGTTCCTATTATGACTCCGATAGGGCTTGGATATTGGCAGATAATTGTGGCGCTTATTTCCGGAATCGCGGCAAAAGAGGTTGTTGTATCAAGTTTCAGTGTACTTTTCAGTATAAACAATATATCGTCTTCGGAGGGAATGAGCAGATTATCTGAAATATTTAACAGCAGTGGTTTTGGCATGGTGAACGCGTATTCATTTATGTTATTTTGTCTTTTGTATATACCATGTGTTGCTACTATAGGAACTATAAAAAAGGAAACCGGCTCTTTTAAATGGGTTGCGGTTTCTATTGGCATACAACTTGGAGCAGCATGGGGGACGGCATTTTTATTTTATCATATTTTATCTTTTTTCTCATAAAAATATTAAGGAAATACTGATTAATTTTATAACTTCCTAACGGAATTAATTAATCTGTATTTCCTTAAATTTGTTTTCAAATTAAAATATTTTTGAAAATATGAATGATATTTATTACTGAAAGTATAGGGGAATTTCTATGGGGTAATTAACATCCGCAGCCGCATTCAAAACTTCTGCATTCTGTTTCACAGGCATCTTTAGCATCTTTTTTCTCACAGCCTACAACGATGTCTGTCAATTTACAGTAATCAGATGTGTCATGGTGCTTACAAGTTTCTACTCTGCATTTAATTGCTTGACTTCCTACGCTTGCCATTATATATCACCTCCGAAATATAGTTTTTATAGAAAGCAACAATATTATGCCGTTTTAAATAATCAATAAAAATTTATTTATATTATAGCAATAAAAATTTTTATTTGTATATTAAACAGTTATTAATATTCGATTGCTTCCTACAGATTTTATTATTTGCTTAAAATAAAAAAATATACATAACTTTTTGAAAGGAGTATTATATGTTTTTTATTGACGGTCACTGTGATACTATTACAACAGCTATGAGAAAAGGAGAAAATTTGTTAAAAAATACTTGCCATATTGATATTGATAGATTAAAAAATTTTTCTTCGCCGGTTCAGGTTTTTTCAATATGGCTTGAAAAAGAAAAGTTATCAAGTCCTTTTTACAATACAACAAGAGCTATTGATTTTTTTAAAAATGAAATTATAAAAAATGATAAATATATTACTTTAATAAGAAATTATTATGAACTTATACAAAATATTAAAACTGAAAAAATAAGCGGAATTCTTGGTATTGAAGGCTGTGAGGCTTTTGAGGGAAATATTGACTATATTTATAAATTATTTAATGAAGGTGTAAGAATTTTTACTATTACGTGGAATTATGAGAATGAGCTTGGATTTGGTGCGGCAACAAATAGTAAAAACGGGCTTAAACCTTTTGGAAAAAACGTTGTAAAAATTTTAAATAATATTGGCGGGATTATTGATGTTTCTCATATTAATGAAAAAGGTTTTTGGGATATTTGTGAAATATCTGACAAATCTTTTATCGCCAGTCATTCCAATGCGCAAAAAATATGTCCTCATATAAGAAATCTTTCTGATGAACAAATAAAGGAGATTTCAAGAAGAAAAGGAATAATAGGAATAAATTTATATCCGTATTTTTTAGAAAGTAATGGATATACGGATATTGAGAGCATTTTGCGTCATACAGAATATATATTGGGATTGGGAGGCGAAGAAGTACTTGGTATAGGGAGTGATTTTGACGGTATTGATAAATTACCATCGGAAATAAAGGATATTTCTAATATTGATGTATTATATAAAAATTTTGAAAAGTATTTTGGGAAAAATATAACTGAGAAAATTATGGGAAAAAATTTTTTAACGTTTTTTGAAAAAAATCTATAAGATCTTTTTTCTTTTCTCTTTTTATTCTGTAATTGCTATAACGATGAATTTTTTCTTTGATATTTGAAGATTTTATTAATAAGGATTTTTATTGTTTTACTATATATTTGCTGTAGAATGAAAATAAAATGTCCTTTTCGTCTTGCAAATATTTAAAAAATAGTATAAAATTATAATATAATATTTACATAGGCGGTGATTTATATGAATTTATCAAAAAGAGCTTTGCAGATTAAGCCATCAGAAACTTTAACTATTCTTGAAATGGCTAATAAAATGAATTCAGACGGTGATGATGTTATTATATTTGGAGCCGGAGAACCTGATTTTAATACGTTCGACAATGTTAAAAATGCTGCAATAGACGCTATAAATGATAATTTTACAAGGTATACGCCGGGTGCGGGAATTGAAGAATTGCGCCGAGCGGTTTGCGATAAGTTTCAGCGTGATAATAACCTTTGTTATGATTATGAACAGATTGTTGTTTCAAACGGAAGTAAACAGGCACTTCTTAACGCTTTTATCGCTATACTTAATCCGAAAGAGGAAGTTATTATACCTTCACCGTATTGGGTAAGTTATCCTGAGATTGTTAAACTCGCCGGAGGCGTACCTGTAATTGTAAAAACAGAAAAGGAAAATTGTTTTAAAGCTACGAGAGAATTACTTGAAAGTGTTTTTTCGAAAAAAACAAAAGCTATTATATTAAATTCACCATGCAATCCGTCCGGTATGGTGTATTCTCTTCAGGAGCTTCAAATGATTGCCGATTTTGCTGAAGAACATGATATATTTATTATTTCAGATGAAATTTATGAGAAATTTATATATAGCAGTAAACTTAAACATATAAGTATAGCTTCTCTTGGTCAAAATACATATAATCGTACAATTGTTATAAACGGACTTTCTAAAAGTCATGCTATGACAGGTTGGAGGATAGGATATACGGCATCTACAAAAGAAATCGCAATGGTTATGGCTAATATCCAAAGTCATAGTACGTCAAATGTGAATTCTATCGCTCAGGTGGCTGCTGTTGAAGCGCTTCAGGGAAGTCAGGAACATGTAACGGAAATGGTGACAGAATTTAAACACAGACGGGATTATATAGCTCAGCGTGTTTCGGATATTCCTCTGTTAAGTTCTTTAATCCCGAAAGGAGCTTTTTATCTTTTTGTAGATACGTCTAAAATGTGCGGGGCTAAAGTTTTTGGTATGAAAATAAATAACGCTAAAGATGTTTCTCAAATTTTACTTGATAGGTATAAAGTAGCTGTTGTTCCTTGTGATTCATTTGGTTTTGAGAATTATATAAGATTATCTTATGCTATTTCTATGGAACATATTGTTAAAGGTATTGACAGAATTGAAAAATTTGTTAAAGAGAATTTTTAATTGCAAAGGTGGTTTTTAATGGATTTTAAAAAAATTCCAGTTGAAAAAGTTAAATACAATATGATTCTTGCGAAAGATGTTATTACTAAAGGCGGAATGGTTATATATGTCAAAGGATGTTTATTATCAAATAAAGATGTAGAAAAATTAAAAAACAGTGATGTTGACTATGTTTATGTTTATGAGGAAATTGAAGCGTTACCTTTTGATGTGGAAGATGATTATAATTTTGAGGAAGAAGCAAAAAAATCACTTACTGAAAGAAGAGAATTCAAAAAATTTGTTGACATATACAAAAAGCGTGTTGATAGAATAAAAGAAAGTTTTTCAAATATATTAAAAGGTGATAAAATTGATATTTCTAATTTGTATGAAAACGCATCGTCAATATTAAATGAGGTTTCTACAAAAAGTGATGTCGTTAATTACATATATCATCTTAAAGCAGCTGATGATTATACATACAGACATTCTATAAATGTTTCTATACTATGTTATTTATATGCAGAATGGACAAATATGCCATATTATGAAAAAAGAGATGTTACTATTGCGGGAATTTTACACGATATTGGAAAAACAATGGTTGATGATAAAATTCTTAATAAAAATGGTAAATTGACCCAAGAAGAATTTTCTGAAATAAAAAAACATACAAACTATGGTTATATGCTTTTAGTAGACCAGAACATTCCGGAAAGTATAAAGCATACAGCACTTATGCACCATGAAAAACTTGATGGAACAGGATATCCTTTTGGAATTAAAGGAAATAAAATAGGGAATTTCGCTAAAATTGTTTCTGTATGTGATATTTATGATGCTATGACCTCTGACAGGGCTTATCACATAAGAAAATGTCCTTTTCAGGTTTTAAAAGAATTTCAGGAAAATTATTATGGCTCTCTTGATATTGATAAAGTTATGACATTTTCAAAACATATTGCTTATTCTTATGTAGGAAGCAGAGTGAAGCTTTCAAATGATGAAGAGGGAGAGGTTGTTTTTATAAATCAAAATAATTTGTCTAAGCCTATTGTTAAAATAGGCGAAAGATTTGTTGATTTATGTGGCAGTTCAGGATTATATATACAAACCCTTATTTAATAATAGACTTTTTTTAAATTTGAATATTTCTTGAAAATAGCAGATAAAACTATTGACATAATTTAAAATTTGGCAAAATAATAACAGATTTGTTTTAATAATCTAATTCAGTTTTATAAGAGATTTTTTGTAAATCTTTATTTCGAAGATTATCGGACAAGTCTGTTATTATTTGAAATGTACAAAATAATAAAATATTTTTATTTATTCATTTATATTATTTTGTCATTTTATTACGTTATTTTGGATTGTTATTAAGTATATTTTAGAACAGATTTTTAAATTTGAAAAATATTTTGTTGTTTTTATTCTATGATTAACTTTATTTTATAATGGTTATATCGGATGAATGTAAAAGGCTGTCTGTATATGGGCAGTTATTTTTTTGCGTTGATATATAAAAATAATTTGATTTGGGAAGGTTTTTTAAATTGCATTTTCCATTTATTTGATATTTGCATTTGTTTATACAGTTTATATTTATAATATCATCTCCTTACAAATATATTTGAAAACTATCAAAATATCATATACAGTGAAATATAGTCAATCAACTTAAAAATAAGTAAGTTTGTCGGCTAAAAATCCTTTTTGCCATGTTGCTGTCGGTCGGCATAGGCAGTCGGATATGCTCTCCCTCCGCCACCTTGCAAAAATAATTTTTAGCTCGCCTCCTTTTTCTAATTTTCAAGTTGATTGACTATTAATGAACAGACAAGTTTTAATAAAGACTATAATAAAGAAGTTATTTTGTTATTCACATTAAAAATTTTGTGGATTCAATAATCATATTTTTTGTCTGTATGTTTTGTTAAATTTTCTTGAAATACAACTGAGATAGAGTATTACAGCTAAGGTTTAATTTCCGCTATCACTCACTCAGGTTGTTGAGCAGATTCTATCATCAAAATTTGTATTTATCTGATAATTCGACTGTTTCCAAACAGGTCTAACTTTTAGTATAATTATATTTTTAATTTATATACTTATTGAGAATTGTCAAATTTTTTTTATATTTATAAATAAACCTGTTCGGAAACCTAAGTGATGATACGAAAGTATATTGCAATAATTTTAACAGGATTAGAAAAAAAATTTTTTATTTCTAAAATTCTTTTGGAATTGCTTTAAAGTGGATTTTTTGGAAGAGCTAATTTTACAGTTATATTTCAAATAATTATAAAATATTTCTTTTATACTTTTTTTCTGATATAATTTTTATATAAATAATATTGTCTGATTCAATAACTTGTTAAGAAATTTATATAAACGGTGATTAATTATCACCATCTATGTATCGCACAGTCGCTGTAAGAGTCATATACCATTCATACAAGTTTGCATTTGCCGGAGGCTTATTATATATTCGTGGACTAAAAATCACCAAATATATAATAAGAATAATTTATTAACGTATTAATTATGGAATTTATTATTACTGGTTTATTGTTTCATTTTGGGCATTTTACGTACATAATAATTTACTGAATTTTTTGATAAAATAAAAATGTTTTGATATAGTTTTAATCAGGAGGTTAATATTAATGATACATAAGAAATTGTTAATTGTTTTTATGTTTATATGTTTATTTGCTTTTTCAAGTATTTCATATGGAGCAATACAGTACATATGTTTAAATCTTAAATATGATGGGAAAAATCATCAATATGTAGCGCAAGAGGTTTTTTTAAAGGTAAACGGAAAAGAGATGAATAATCTTACAATGCCCCCTATAATTTTTAATAATTATACACTTGTGCCGGCAAGAGAAGTTTTTGAGGAAGTAGGAGCTAAAGTTGATTGGGATCCAAAAGCGTATAGTGTTACTGTAAAGTATGGAGATAAAAATGTTGTAATTAAAATAGGGGATAAAAACGCTGTTGTTAATGGAGTTACTACAGCTATGTCAATACCGGCAAAAATAATTAATGATAAGACAATGATTCCATTGAGATTTGTATCAACATCAGTAGGTCTTGGTGTTGTATGGGAATCAAAATCAAGAACGGCTTTGATTACAGGAAATGCTCCGGAGATAAACGCTAATATTACGTCTGTTACACTGCCAAGTTCTTCAAACGAAAAATTTATTATAAACTCTGACAAAGTTTTATCAGGAATAAAGCCTATGTTTTTAAATGAAGGAGGAAAAAGATTTGCTATTGATATAAATAATGCTCAAATAAAAACAGTGGCTGACAATATTAATGTTTCTGAATCGGTTGTTTCAAAAATTCGTATGGGTCAGAATGGAAATGTGGCAAGAGTTGTGTTTGATTTAAAATCTGACTGTGAATATGCTGCGGGCTTATCTGATGATAAAAAAAGTGTTATTGTAACTTTTTCCGGAGGATTTACAAATACAACGACTACTACAGATACAACTATAGTTACCACCACTGAAGTGACAACAGAACAGACAACAGAACAAAATAATACAAATAATTTGGGAAATAATTCGCAAGGCTCAAACAACTATTATTCTTCAGGAGATATAAAATATGATTCTTATGATACTGTTTTGATTATAAAAAAGAATGGTGGAAAATTTAACATTAATTCAGCACGGCATACTGATAACTATAATAATGGTATATATGAGGTTGTTTTTGACGGAGATTACAGAAAGTTTGTAAAAGACGCTATACTTAATATTAACGACCACAATTTTGAAACAATTCAAGTTTCTGTGAAAGAAGATTCATTAACGATAATATTCAGGGAAAAATCAATACTAAGTTTTAATGTTGATGAGGATTCGGAAAATATTTATATTAACGCTTTAAAACCTAAGTCCAAGTATAAAAATATTGTTGTACTTGACGCAGGTCACGGTGGTCATGACAGCGGAGCAATGTCTCAAGGATATATTGAAAAAGAGATAACCCTTGATATAGTAAACCGTGTTCTTGAGCTTTTGGAAAGAGATGATAATATAAAAGGATATGGGACAAGAACTACAGATGTGTATCCTTCATTTTCAGAAAGAAATAATATGGGAAATCAAGTTGGTGATTTATTTATTTCTGTTCATATAAATTCGGCAAGTAATGAAAAAGCACACGGAACAGAAGTATACTATCATGATACTACAGATGTAACATTACAAAGAGGAATTTCAAGCAGTATCCTTGCTTCAACACTACATAAAAATCTTTTATCAAAACTTGAAAGTTTTGACAGAAAAGTAAAAAGAGAAAATTTTATTGTTTTAAGACAAAGCGATGTTCCGGCATCATTATGTGAAATAGGATTTATTACTAATAAAGAAGAAGGTGCAAAGCTTAATTCTCCTGAATACAGACAGCTTGTGGCGGAAGCGATATACGAATCAATAAAAGAGCTTTTTGAACAGTATCCTGAAAGATAGTTGTAGCAAATGAAATATGGATATGTAACTTTTTGGATAATACAAAGTTTTTATGATTTTTGTATATAGTATAGTATAGTAAAGTGAAAATGAGGTGATAAAATGATTTTAAAAAACTCATTTTACAAAAAGAGTATATTTATTATAGTTTTTGTATTTGTTGTATTTATATGTATTTTGCTTTTTGCAATGTTAATATACGTTGATGCTAATGATGACAGAAATATTGATTTAGAGTTTATTTCATATGAGAGATATATAAAAAATTATTTTTCAGAAATTGAGTCAGATATTGCGTCCGCAGCCAATTCATCGGATTTGAAGCAATTTGTTGTCAATAAAAATAATAAAGATGTTCAGCTTTTTCTTGATTATTATTTAAAAAAAGAAAATGCTCCCAAATCTATATATATATTTGACGAGGATAATAATTGTATTTTAAATGTCGGAGTGGATGATAAGAAAGAAGAAGCGGTTAAATTTATAGCGGATAGAAGTGTTTCTGGAGATGTTTATATATCAGACTTTTTTGTTGATAAATATAATAATGAAAATTATATTTTATTTGGTAAAAATGTTTATACATATAATTCTGAAATTAAGCTTGTATTTTGTTACAGTAATGAAAACTTTGAAAAATTTAATATAAAAGATAATGAAATAAGATTTTTTTCGGTTTTAATACCAAACGGAGATTTTTTTGCTGATTATAGTGAATATATCAGTGATAATGAATTTATTTCAAATATGGATTTTATTGAATTATCTAAAATTATTAAACTGAAAGTTTCTAAAGGCGATTATGTAAATAATTCTATAGAATCATTAATAATGAATGGGACAAATAATGATATTCTTGTATATTACAAAGCGATTTCTGAACCGAATATGATTCTTATTTCTTTGGAAAAAGATAAAAAACTGTTTTTTAATTTTACAATATGGATAGTAGGAATTTCATTATTGTTTATATTGACAGTTGTTACTTTATATTCTAAAGCGGCATCCGTTTTATTTTCAAGAATTAATAAGTCAAAAGATGAGATTAAAGATACTCATCTTACAATAAATCAAATTGATTTTACCAAGACAGAAATAGAAGCTATAGATTTATACATTAATAAAATTTCTGAACTTTGTGGTCAATATAAAAAATTTTTAAATAATATAAAAAATATGTCCTCTATGTTCAATATGAATATTGGAATTTTTGAAATTCTCGCAAAAGACGGAATAGTTATATACTCATCGGAAATATCTGAATTATTTGGAATTAAAAGTAATTCGAAAAGAGGAAAGATTGATAAAATATCAATAGAAGAATTTTTTAAATTCAAAAATGCTAACTGGAATTTATTTGAAGAGGAGGAAGATGTTTATTGTATAGAATTTGGAAATATAAAAAAATGGATAAAAGTTTTTTACTATGATGAAAATAAAACAAAAGGGATTATTGCGTATGTTTCAAATTATATAATAAATAAATATAAAAATCTTTTTGATGCTGATTTTGACCATATCACAGGATTTTTAAAAAAGGAAACTTTTATTGAGAAAGTAGATGAATATATTAAAAACAATAAGCTTGGATTTGGCTGTTTTGTTTCTCTTGAGCTTAGTTATTATTCAACGCTATATGATTCTTATGGAGAATATGTTGCGGATGAGTATTTAAGGATTGCTATTTCTCATTTTTCTTCGTTTTTTATAGGATTTTTTGCCGGTATAAAGCATAAAGGGGAATTTATGGCTTTTATCTATTCGGAAAACTCAAAGGAGGATATAAAAAGTAAGTTTCAGGTATGGGAAAATAAAATTTCCTCAAGTATTTTTGTGGCACCGGACGGTAAAAATTTTAAAATTAAGTTTGTCGCTGGATACGCTTGTTATCCGGCAGATGCTAATGATACCGATACTTTAATGAAATATTCTGTTTTTGCTTTATATGAAACTAAAAAGTTATATAAAGAAACGGTTCATCCATTTTCTGTAGAAAATTACAACCGTGATATGTTTTTTGAAATCAGAACAAAGGCTCTTGACAAGCTTATTGATGAAAATACCGCAGTTTACCATTTTCAGCCGATTATTAATATTAATGATTGTTCAGTTTATGGGTATGAGGCGCTATTGCGAACTAAAGATGACATTTTCTCAAACCCGATAGACATTATTAATCTTGCTCTTACAGAGGGCAAAGCTTATCTTGTTGAAAAAATGAACGTTTTAAATTGTATGGAAATTTTGAAAAATAATCGTTCGGATTTTGACAATAAGAGATTATTTATAAATTCTATCGCTACTAATACTCTCACAGAAGAAGATTTGAGAAATATAAGAACTAATTATATTGATGTAAAACATCTTATTGTATATGAATTATCTACTATGTTTGCGGATAATTTGACAGTTATAAATAAGTGTGAGGTATTTAACAGAATAGGAGCTAAGTTTGCTATAGACAGATTTGGCGGAAAACATACAGATGACTTTTCTCTTTTAAACGGAAATCCTGAATTTATAAAAATTGACAGAAATCTGATTCTTGATATTCACTTGAAAAAAGAAAAACAATCCCATATAGTAAAGGTTGTTAAATACGCTAAGGAAAATAATATAAATGTTATTGCTGTAGGTATTGAAACTTATGATGAACTTTTGACTGTTATAAAGCTTGGTATTGAGTTTGTCCAAGGTTATTATATAGCTATGCCTAAGGACACTCTTGTTCCTCAGATAAGAGAAAATCTTAAAAAGGAAATTAACGAAATTAAAGAAAAATCAGGCTATGGAAAGATTTAAAAACAGTTCTCTATAAAAATATACAGATAGGGGAGATGAGTGTGAAAAAATTTGTTTTTTGTGTTATTGCTTTTATATATGTTTTGTGTCTATCAGTTTATGTTTTCTGTGATTCTGATGATATAATAAAAGTTGGTTTAAACTCAAAATTTAATAATATTTCTTCAGTTGATATATCTAATTCCTCTATTAAAATCGGAATTATGAAAGACGGAGAATTCTATGGTTCTGACTCAATATCTGGAAATAATTTTTCAATTAAAACAGGGAAAGATTATTATATTGCATCAAAAAAAAGTTTTGGGACTTTTAAAGAAGCTAAAAAAAATTCAGGTGAAAAAGGTATTCCGGTTTTGATTGATAAAAATTGTTGGAAAATTTATTTTGGTGGATATGGCTCAGAAAGCGATGCTGTTAAATCAAAAAATGAATTTTCGGATAATGAGGAAATTGTCAAAAGCAAAGGAAATGTAATGGCACTATTTGATGGAAGTACTGTTTCTGTGATTGTAGACAGCGGGGAATATTGTACATATATTAAAGACGGCGGCAACGGCAATATTTTTATTAACGGAAATGAGTACAGAAATGGTATTGAATTTGTAAAAAACGGCAATTATTTTAACGCTGTTAATGTTTTATCTATTGATGAATATTTATATGGAACCTTACCATCTGAAATGGACTATAGCTGGCATAATGAAGCGTTGAAAGCTCAGGCTGTTGCGTCAAGAAGTTTCGCTGTGTATTCAAAAAACGGCAAACATTCTAACGATTATTATGATTTATGTGATACATCTCATTGTCAGGTATATAACGGTGTTGATGTTGAAAAAACGGAAACAAATTCAGCGGTTGATGAAACAAAAAATATTTTGGCGTATTATGACGGAAAAGTTATTGAGGCGGTATATTTTTCATCAAGTGGAGGAAGTACGGCTGACGCTAAGGATGTATGGAATGTTGAAATTCCTTATTTAAAGGCTGTTTCTGACTCTTATGAAAATGATGCTGAAGTATGGACAAGAGTATTTTCTTTTTCGGAAATGACCAAAATTGTCGCGGAAAACGGAGAAGATATAGGAAATGTTAAAAAAGTATATATAGATTCAAAAGATAGTTTTGGAAGAGTTAATTCTTTGATTATTGAAGGTGATAAAGGAAATATAACTCTTGAAAGTGAAAAAATAAGAACATTTTTTTCAAATTCAAAAGATGGAAGCCTTTTAAGCAGAAATTTTTCTATGGATTTTGATAATATAATTCAAAATATTGTAAACAGTAAAAAAACATATATTATAGGAAATAACAACGAGAGTCAAGTTGAATTTGCGGAGATTAAAACTATTGACAATAAAGAAAATATGTATGATTTTTCAAGGTTAGAAAAAATATTTGTTATGGGGTTTGATGAAAGTAAAGTTTATATCAAAGACAATAAAGATGAATACTCGCAAAAATTTTCAAATGAACTTATTCAGGGCGATATTGTATTTTATGGAAAAGGAGCTGGACATGGAGTTGGAATGAGCCAAACGGGAGCAAAGTCACTTGCTGAAATAGGTAAAAGTTATATTGATATATTAAAATACTATTATAATGGAATAGAAATAAAGAAAGGTTTTTATAATGAATAAAAAAGATTTTTATTTTGATTTACCAAAGGAATATATTGCTCAGACTCCTCTTAAAGACAGAGCTGCCGCAAAGCTTTTGGTTCTTGACAAAAAAACCGGAGAAATTGAACATAAAATATTTAAAAATATTTTATGTTATATAAAGCCTACAGATTGTATTGTTATTAACGATACAAAGGTTTTACCGGCTAGACTTATAGGTGAAAAAGAAACAGGTGCTAAAATTGAAATTTTACTTCTTAAAAGAATTGACAGTGTTTTATGGGAAACCCTTGTAAAACCCGGGAAAAGAGCGAAAATAGGAGATAAGATTTTTTTTGGTAATGGTATTCTTAAAGCTGAAATTATTGATATTGCGGAAGAAGGAAATCGTATCGTTAGGTTTGAATATGACGGAGTTTTTGAAGAAATTCTTGATGAACTTGGGCAAATGCCTTTGCCTCCTTATATAACAGAAAAGCTTGAAGATAAAAATATGTATCAAACGGTTTACGCTAAAAATGACGGTTCTGCCGCAGCTCCTACTGCCGGTTTGCATTTTACGCCGCAGCTTCTTGATGAGATAGAAAAAAAAGGTGTAAAAATTGCTTCTGTTACCTTACATGTAGGTCTTGGAACTTTTCGACCTGTTAAAACGGATAATATTTTAGAACATAAAATGCATTCGGAATTTTACTCTATTGATAAAAAACAGGCTGATATTATTAACGAAACTAAGAAAAATGGCGGAAGAATTATTTCTATAGGAACAACAAGTACAAGAACTCTTGAATCTGCTGCTGATGAAAATGGTTTTATTAAATATGGAAGAGGCTGGACGGATATTTTTATTTATCCTGGCTATAACTTTAAAATTGTTGATTGTCTTATTACAAATTTTCATTTGCCTGAGTCTACTCTTATTATGTTAGTTTCAGCACTTGCGGGAAGAGAAAATGTGTTAAACGCTTATAAAACAGCTATTGATGAAAAATACAGATTTTTTAGTTTTGGCGATGCTATGTTTATAACGGATAATATAAAGGGAGGAAATTATTAATGGCATCTAGTAAGGAATATCTTGATTTTATAACTGAACAGTTGTCAGAACTTGAAGAGAATACAATAAGTTTCAGAAGTATGATGGGTGAATATATCTTATACTATAAAGATAAAATTGCCGGAGGTATTTATGATAACAGGCTTTTGGTGAAAAATGTGCAATCAGCGGAAAAAGTTATAAAAAATATCGTTTATGAAATACCTTATAAAGGTGCGAAAGAAATGATTTTGATTTCTGATGTTGAAGATAAAATGTTTTTAAAAAATCTTTTCGAGGAAATATACGATGAATTGCCGACAGGAAAAGCGCCTAAAGGAAAAAGTAAGAAATAAACAGAGCCTTTTACAGTAATTGTCAATAAATGATTATATCCTGATTTATTGCTTATTTTGGAGGAACTTTAAATGAGAGATGATATTTTACTGCGGGTTGACAAGCCTGCCAGATATATTGGTAATGAAATTAATATGGTTAAAAAAAATCCTGAGAATGTGGATATAAGATTCGCTTTTTGTTTTCCAGATGTATATGAAGTTGGAATGAGTCATGTGGGATTGCAGATTTTATATTATTTTTTTAATAGGCGGAACGATATGTATTGTGAAAGATGTTTTGCGCCTTGGCACGATATGGAGGATATAATGCGAAAAGAAAATATTCTTCTTTTTGCTCTTGAAACAGGAGATTCTTTAAGTAAATTTGATTTTATTGGATTTACTTTACAATATGAAATGAGTTTTACCAATATTATAAATATGATTGACCTTGCAGGTATCCCTATTTGGTCAAAAGAGAGAGGAGAGGAACATCCTATTATTATTGCCGGAGGTCCCTGTGCTTATAATCCTGAGCCTTTAGCTGATATTATTGATATATTTTATATAGGCGAGGGCGAGGTAAGCTATGACGAGCTTATGGATTTATATAAAGAAAATAAGAAAAATGGAGGAACAAAAAAAGAATTTTTGGAAAAAGCCTTAAAAATTGACGGAATTTATGTTCCTTGTTTTTATGAGGTTACTTATAAAGAAAATGGTGAAATTAAAACTTTTAAAGCTAATCATAAAGACGCTCCTGAAAAAGTTAGAAAAGTTATTGTAGATGATCTTGATAGAGTTTTTTATCCTGAAAAACAGCTTGTTCCTCTTATTGAAACAGTGCATGACAGAGTGACTATGGAGGTTTTTAGAGGTTGTATACGGGGTTGTAGATTTTGTCAGGCAGGATATATATATCGTCCTGTGAGAGAAAGAAGCGCTGACAGTTTGCTTGATAAAGCTGATAATCTTGTTAAATTTTCAGGACACGAGGAAATATCTCTTACAAGTCTAAGTACAGCGGATTATCGTGAGTTTAAAAAGCTTGCAGAGGGGCTTGTGGATAAATTTTCAAAAGAACATATTAATATATCTTTGCCCTCACTAAGAATTGACGCTTTTTCTCTTGAGCTTATGAAAAAAGTTCAGGAAGTGAGAAGGTCAAGCCTTACTTTTGCACCAGAGGCAGGAACTCAAAGACTTAGAAATGTAATAAATAAGGGACTTACAGAAGATGAGATTTTAAATGGTTGTTCACTGGCTTTTGAGGGTGGGTGGAATAGGGTTAAACTTTATTTTATGGTGGGTCTTCCCACAGAAACAGATGATGATCTTATAGGAATAGCAAAGTTATCTTCAGCTATTGTTGATAAGTATTATGAAATGCCTAAAGAAAAAAGAAACAGAGGTGTATCAGTTGTTGTAAGTTCATCATGTTTTGTTCCTAAGCCATTTACACCTTTTCAATGGTCTCCTCAGGCAACGTTTAAAGAGTTTATGAAAAAACAGAAGCTTGTAAAAACAAGTATGGAAAGAAAACAAATTAAATTTAATTACCATGAAGTACAGTTGAGCTCTATGGAAGGAGTTTTAGCGAGAGGTGACAGAAGAGTAGCTAAAGCTATTGTTAAAGCATGGGAAAAGGGGGCTAAATTTGACGGATGGAATGATTTATTTAAGTATGATATATGGGTTGAGGCTTTTGATGAAGTTGGCTTGGATATGGCTTTTTACGCTAACAGGCAAAGGGAATATGATGAAATTTTACCTTGGGATTTTATTTCTATAGGAGTTTCAAAGAAGTTTTTTATAAATGAGATGGAAAAGTCACTTAAAGAGCAGATTACCCTTAATTGCCGTACGAAATGTGCTATGTGCGGAGCAAAGAGTTTTGGAGGCGGTGTATGCTATGAAGTACAGGATTAAATTTACTAAGGTTGATAAAATTCGCTTTATCGGACATCTTGATTTATTAAAGCTTTTTCAAAGAGCTATCAAACGCGCTGAATTGCCTGTCGCTTATTCAAATGGGTTTAACCCTCATCAACTTATTGGTTTTGCTGTTCCCTTACCTTTAGGCATGGCTAGTATCGGCGAATATGTTGATGTAGAATTTAAAGAAGAAATTGACAATTTAACAATAAAAGACAATCTTAATAACGTTATGCCTGACGGAATTGAGATTATTGATGTAAGAAAGTTTACAGAAAAAGATAAAAGCTGTGCCTCAGTTCTTGAAGCGGCATTGTATGAAGTTTGTTTTGATGAAAAAATTTATGAGTTTTCTGATATCATCAGAAAAATGTTTTTACAGGATAGTTTTGAAATAGAAAGAACAAGCAAGCATAAAACAAAAGTTGTTAATATTAAACCGGATATTTTTTCTTTTGATGAAATTGAAAATGAAAAATATACAGTATTTAAAACCATTATATCAACAGGAAGTCATAATAATTTAAAACCAGAGCTTCTTGTAAAGTATATTTATGGATTTATGGGCAGAGATTATGAACCGTTAAAAGTAAAATATAAAAGAATAGAACTTTTTAAAAAAGATAATGGGCAATTTTTAAAATTGTAATATTTTTTAGCGAAACAATAAAATAATACCACGATAAATTTTTATGAAGTATAGTTGTTATAGTGTTTCGTTCTGAAAATTTTACTGATTACTATATTGACAATGATTTTGCAGGGGGTGACTTTTTGAAAAAAATTCTTATTGACTGCTTATCAGGATTTTTTCGTACGGCTGTTATGGAAAACGGAGAGATGGTTGAACTTATTATTGAAGAAAAAAATAAAACGTTTACTGTCGGAAGTATTTATATGGGAGTTGTAAAAAAAATTTTGCCAAGTCAGTTTGCTTTTGTTGATATTGGAGATTCAATGAATACTTTTTTACCTATTACAGACAGCAAAGAAAAAAATATTTTTAATTATAATGAAATAACAGAAAAAAATGAGTTGAAAATAAAGTGTGGAAATGAGATATTAGTACAGGTTATTAAAGAAGGTACGGAGGAAAAATGTCCGGTTGTAAGCAGTATGATTACTTTTTCAGGTAAATATATTGTTCTTTTGTTTAATGACAAGGGTATAAATATTTCAAAAAAAATAAACGATGATTCAGAAAGAGAAAAGCTTTTTTTACTTGGACAGAAAATTATTTCAGAGTATAATGATGAATTTGGTATTATAATGAGGACAAACTGTCTTGATGCAGATGAATTATGTATTATTGACGAAGCGGAAAGTCTTATTTCAGAATATAATAATATTGTTAAAAAGGGTACTTACGCAAAAGCTCCTTCTGAAATTTACAGAGCTGAAAGTGAAACATATAAAGCTGTAAGAGATTTATTAAAAAGTAATAGTGACGAGATTATTATTAATGACGTTTATGAATATAATAATTTTGTTTTAAAGTATTCCGGAGTCGGAAAAGTAATTTTTTATAATGATATTGTTCCAATGTTTGACAATTTTTTTGCCGAAAAACAAGTTGAAAAAGCTCTACATAATAAAATATGGCTTAAATGCGGCGGATTTATTAAAATTGATTATACAGAAGCCTGTATTGTTATTGATGTAAATACAGGAAAACATTCAGGAAGAAGTCATAGAAAAACTATTCTTAAAACTAATATTGAAGCGGCTAAGGAAATAGCTAAACAATTAAGATTAAAAAATTTATCAGGTATTATTATTATTGATTTTATTGATATGCAGTTTTCAGATGACAGGAAAGAAGTCGAGGACGTTTTTAAAGATGAAATAAAAAGGGACAGAGTAGGGGTTACTGTTGTTGGAATGACAGAGCTTGGACTTATGCAGGTTACAAGAAAAAAAGTAAGGCAGCCTATATCAAAAATGTTGACGTGTAAATGTCCTTTATGTGGGGGAAACGGATTTATTTTTAATGAGTACTATATAGCGGAAAAAATAAAAAATGAAATATCTTCAATTTTTGCCCAGACTATTTACAAAAGAGTAATTGTTGAGGCAGGTAGTAATGTTATTGATATTCTTAAAGGGAAAAATAACGAGTACAGGTTGATTGAAGAAAAATTTGGAGGAAAGATTGAATTTAATATTATTTCTGTTCAAAAATTGGATTATTATATTAGAAAAATTTAAAGAATAATATAATTTTTTTCGTATGTATTTTTACAGTAAATTAAGAAAGGAATGAAATTATGAGAAAGTATAATGTTTTTTCAAAGCTTTTTACAGCAATTTTGTGTATAAGTTTAATTTTTGGTGCTACCATGTGTTCAATAGATGCTGTTGAAAAAAATTCGGAAGATATGATTTCTGAAAAAAGTTTAAATAAAAAAGAAAGCAATAATGTTATAAATGAAGGATATATAAATAATAATGAGGATTTTAGAGGAGTATGGATTTCTACGGTATATAAAATTGATTATCCAAACGAAAATACAACAAATCCAGAAAAACTTAAAAAAGAAGCTGATGATATTCTTAACGATTGCAAACAAATGGGATTTAATGCAGTTATTTTTCAGGTAAGACCTACGTCTGACGCTTTTTATAAATCATCTTTGTTTCCTTGGAGTAAATGGATTTCAGGAACAGAAGGTGTTGCTCCTGACGATGATTTTGACCCTCTTGAATATTGGGTATCACAAGCTCACAAAAATGGTATGGAATTTCACGCATGGATAAATCCTTTTCGCGTGACGACTCCGGCTGTGGAGGGTACGAATATTTTGTCAGACTTATCTGAAGACAGTGTTGTAAAACGTTATCCTGATTATATTGTAAAATATAAAGATTCTAATAACAGAGAAAGTTATTATATTAATCCGGGTTTACCGGAAGCAAGAAAATTTATAGTAGACGGCGCTGTTGAGATTGTTAAAAATTATGATGTTGACGGAATACATATTGACGATTATTTTTACCCTGGTAAAGATTTTAATGACGATGAGGCTTTTGAAAAATATGGTTCGGATTTTTCATCAAAAGATGATTGGAGAAGAGATAATATAGATTGTTTTATTAAAGAAATGAACAAGCAAATACATGAGGCTGACATAGATGTACAATTTGGTGTAAGTCCTTCAGGTATATGGGCAAATAAATCTTCCTCGCCCCTTGGAAGTGATACAACAGGAATGGAGTCGTATACTTCTCTTTATGCTGATACTAGAAAATGGGCGTCTGAAGGATGGATTGATTATATTGCTCCTCAGATATACTGGAGTATTGGAAAAAAGGGTTCTGATTATAAAGTTCTTTCGGATTGGTGGAGTGATGTTGTAAAAAACAGTAAAACTAAGCTTTATATAGGTATAGCGGATTATAAAGCTGTTGATGCTAAAAGTTCAGATCCGTTTTTTAATGGCAGTGAAATTCAAAAACAAATGAAGATGAATGAGGAAAATGATATTATTAAAGGAGAAATTCATTTTGCGTATAACAGTATAAAAAAAGTTCCGGAACTGAAAAATAAAATTATCGCACAATATAATAAAAGCAATAGTGAAAATACAGATGGTGATTTAAATAATAATCAGGTGAATATAGTAGGAAATGGAGATATAAGGGTTGTTGTTGATGGAAAAGATATTGTATTTGACCAAAAACCAATTATTGAAAATTCAAGAACTCTTGTTCCTATGAGAGCTATTTTTGAAGCACTTGGAGCAACGGTTGAATGGTTTCCTAAAAATGAAAGTATTACCGCTGTAAATAATGGAAAAACAATAACTATGAAAATAGGAAATAAAAATATTTCTGTAAATGAAACGGATACTATTGTTCTTGATGTAGCACCTAAAATTATTAATTCAAGAACCCTTGTTCCTTTACGCGCAGTATCAGAAGTATTTGATGCGGAGGTTGTTTGGGACAATAATTCAAGAACGGTCACTATAAAAACAAAGAAATAGTGAAATATAATGGATTGGTTAAAAACTATCATAATTATCTTGGCAGGTATTTTTTAGGTATTACTATAAAAATTAAGTTTTATTTAACATAAAAATAGTTTGTTAATTATTATTATGGCGGTTTTAATAAGTTTGATAAAATAATATAAGTTTATAAAAAATTTTATTGTTGGATTATAGCAATACGCAAAATTTTTAATGCGAAACAATAAAAGTATTCATTAAAATATCAGAGTTATAAAATATTATTTGTTTATTTTTTTTATTAGAATTGTTCTAAATCATAGCAGTATTGTTTGACAGACGTTTTTTTGTCATACTTTGTCTAGATTTTTTTGAAGGACTTGAAAAGTTACTGCAAAAATCAGGTTTTGTTTGACAAAAAAATCTCTTGTCAATCTCTGCTGCGGGGTTTAAGACAGGTCTATTGTTTAACTACAGACAGCTTAATTATAAAAATCTTAAAAAAATTATCATAGATTGACATAAAAAACATCTATAAGTAGATATTTAGCAGTTATCGAATAGATTATTGTAGTTTTCCATATTTTTAATCGTAAAATTCGGTATAAAAATCCTTTAAAAACAAATAATAGTCGTACAATCTTGTTTTTTTAGGAGGTAATACAAATTGAAAGCAACAGGTATTGTTAGAAGAATAGATGATTTGGGTCGTGTTGTTATTCCAAAGGAGATAAGAAGAACTTTGAGAATAAGAGAAGGCGACCCACTTGAAATATTTACAGATAGAGAGGGAGAAATTATCTTAAAGAAATATTCTCCAATAGGCGAGCTTGGGGCGTTTGCTAAAGAATACGCTGAAAGTCTTGCTCAAAGCGTTGGTCATATCACTTGTATAGTTGATAAAGACCAGATTATCGCCGTTTCTGGCGGAGCTAAAAAAGATTTTATGGAAAAGCACATTTCAGGCGATTTAGAGAAAGTAATGAATTCGAGAAATACTCATATTGCAGAAAGAAGTGATAAAGATTTTGTTCCTATTCTTGAAGATGATGACGATTCAATGTATAATCACGAATTAATTACGCCTATTATATCAGAGGGTGATGTTCTTGGAGCCGTTGTAATGCTTTCCGATGATAAAAAAATGGGTGAGATTGAGGAAAAACTTGCTCAAACTGCTTCCGGTTTTTTAGGCAAACAAATGGAACAGTAAAAAAATTCCGCTGAATACTATATTAGTATTTAGCGGAATTTTTAGTATTATACACATGGACTATAGTCTACGTTATTTAGTAATTTTTTATATTAACACAAATGGGGTTAATTAATTATTACAATTTACCGATATATAATAAAGAATTAATTATATTTTTTTACAAAAGCTTATTTACGGAAATTAAATATTTGTTGAATTTTATTGTTGAAGATATAACGGTGTGCAGCAATTATAATAAAAAAGATTTTATTTAAAATGAAAGTACTTTTTATTGTTTACTGATTTTACATATTAACATAAAACTTATTTTATCGGGGGTGGCAGTTTTGAATCAAAATTTTATAGCTAATGATTATGTAAGAAATTTGAACATAAAATTTGAGAATTTTGAAAATAAAAATATTGATTTAAAAGAAGGAGAAATTTTTGAAGCTGAGGTTATAGATGAAACACCAAATTCTAATAAAATTAAACTTGAGTTTGAAAATGGTAAATCTGTTTTTGTTGACAGAAGTACAATAAACGCTAAATCTGGTGATAAGATTTCTGCTGAAATTCAAAAAAATAATAATGGTAAGCTTGTTATTAAACAAATTGAAAATATTAAAACGAATAATGCAAATCCGGAAAGAGTTGAAAAGTATATTGAAACTGCAAAGGCTGATTATGGTACTCTGCTTTCAAAAATTAATGTGGCATATACAAAAGAAAATGCTGCATATGCTAAATTTCTTAATGAAAACAACGCTGAAATTAAAGTGGAAAATATTAAAGCTCTTGCGGAAATTAAAAAGAATATTGAATATATATGTAAAAATGCTGATGAAAATATTATCGGAAAAATTGAGGCAAGCGGAATTGACACAGGAAAACTTTCTCCAAAGGTTTTATCTGAATTTATATATGAAATTAAAAATAATAATTTCAATTTTGGTCAAAAGATTGATTTTAATTCTGATGTGGAAAATAATAGTTTTAATGAAATTTCTGATGAAGAAGCACAACTTGCAGCAAAAGAATTTCTTAAAGAGAATTCTGAAAAAAAACAAAGTATCAGTTTAAATAAAAATTCAGAAATTCATAAAGTTTCAAATGGCAAAACGGAAGAATATGCAAAAAGTCCATATGCCCAAAATGAGGCAGATTTAATGAAAAATAATTTAGTTGGTAAAATGGATTTTGAAAATAATGATAAAATAAATAGTCAGCAAAATAGTAATATTAATAATGTAAATGAAAGTAAATACAAGGATTTAAAAAATGAACAAGAAATTAATTTTTCTGATAAATTTAAGCAAGAAGAGATTAAGAAAGAAAGTGAAAGTGATAAGTTGACAGAAAAAGATATATCTAAAACAAACAGTGACAAGATGATAGATAATATAAAATATTCTGATAAAATCAAACAAGAAACGATTAAAACAGAAAGTGATAAGTTGACAGAAAAAGATATATCTAAAATAAACAATGACAAGCCGATAGATAATGTAAAACATTCTGATAAAATCAAAGAAGAAACTATTAAGGAAAGTGACAAGCCGACAGAAAAAGATACGTCTAAAGCAAATGGCGATAAGCCGACAGATAATGCAAAATATTTTGATAAGACTGAACAAAAAGTGATTAAGACTGAAAAAGATGTGTCTGAAGTTGACACCAATAAGTCGGCAGATACAGTTAAATATGCTGATAAAACCAAACAAGAAAATCCATTTATAGCTGAAAATAATAGAATAGAAAAAGATACATCTAAAGTAAATAATGATAAAGTAACAGATACTGCGCAATATTCAGATAAAATAAAAAATGAGGAAACTGATACCATAATTAATAAAAAAGAGTTGATTGTATCAGATAAATATAATGATAAAACTTCCGATAGCATCCAATCTTTAGATAAAACTGAAAATCATACGAGTGAAAAAAATACATCAAATGCCGATAGTGAAAGAGATGTATATGTTAAAGATAAAAATATATATAGTGATGATAAAAATTCTATGAAATATGATTATGATAAAAAACATATAGAAAATTTTGATGATATGGATAAGTTGGATTCTTCGGATATAGATGTCAAGACTGGCGTAAAAGAAAATAATAAAGTTGACAATAGGGAAGATTATAATAAAAATTTTGATACTCAATCAGTTGTTGATGAACGTAAAAAATATGTTGATGAAAATGCTGTAGTTAACAGTGATACTGATACATATGATAATAAAAATACAAATTCAAAATATGAAAATGTTAATATTGAAAAAATTCAGAATAAATATAATGTTTCAAAAAATGAGATTGAGGTTATTGTAAAGAATATTATAAAAGCTGATATTCCTCTGAATGAAAAAAATATTGAAACTATTGCTTTGGCATATTCAAAAGCTGAAAATATTTCTGAATTATCAGAAAAAGAAATTTTAAATCTTATCAAAAGCGGTAAAGATATGACAATTCAAAATATTTATGTGGCAGAACATATTTCCAAAAACTATGCTGATGTTAAAAAAATATCTGAAAGTCAATGGAAACAGTTGAAAAATGAAATTGTTAAATTATTTAACAGAGAAAATATTGAGATTACAAAAGAAAATGTTGAACTTGCTAAATCTTTTATAGAAAACGGTATTCCTGTTACAAAGGAAAATGTTGAAAAAGCTGAGTTTCTTAAAAATTTTAAGAACGAGATTGATATTGATAAAATAGCTAAAGAATCTGCTTTAAATATAAAACTTGGTAAAAGAGCGGACAATGCTGATTTATTAAAAACAGAGGTTAATAAAACAGAAAAACAGCCTCAGATTATTTTTGAGGATTATAAAGAAATTATAAAAATCATTCCTAAAATTGATACCGATGTTATTGAAGAAGTTATAAGAAAACAAGATGTCTTAAGTCTTGAAAATCTAAAAAATGAGTTTTTAAAGAATTATGACAATAATAAAAATACTTATAAAAATGATAAAGTAAATGAAGAAACCAAAAGGAAACTTGACTATAAAGATGATATTAAAAGTGATTACAGTGATGAAACAATAAATCGTAATGACAAAGTTTTAAATATTAATTCTGAAAAAGAGTTTTCACCAGAAGTTGTTACAGCAAAAAGACAGCTTGCGGAAATACAGCTTAAACTTACTATGGAATCGGCTTTCAGGCTTGCGGGAAAAGGTATTGATATCAATGTCATACCTGTTAAGGAAGCGGTTGAGGAGCTTAAAAAGCTTGAGGAAGAAGTTTATTCAAGCAATCTTAAAATAGCGGGAGCTGAAACGTCAAAAGAAAATGTTGAGAAAATGAGCAGACTTTTTGAAAAAGTGAATAGCCTTGCTCCTGAATATTCAAATAATATATACAAAGATATTATTACAAAGAAAGTCGATTTTACTATTGATGGAATTGATACGGCGGTTAATGCTAAATTTCATAAAATTATGAACACTTTTGATACTTTGGCTACAGTTCCGAATCAAAAATTCGGTGATGTTTTTGCTGCTGTGTCAGACCAGCTTTCTCATGTTCTTGAATTAAACGGTATTTCTGTTAATGAGGAAAATATTGATGCCGCTAAAATTTTATCATTAAATAATATGGATATTACAAAAGACAATATTCTTCAAGCAAAAAATATTAATTTTAAGGTTTCAAAAACTTATAATAATATGCACCCTCTTGTGGCGGCTGAAATGATTAAAGATGGTCTTAATCCTGTTGATATGAATATTGATGATGTTATTTCCTATATAGATAAATTTGATGAAAAATATACTCAGGACTCAAAAAGTCAAATTGCTGAAAATATAATGAAAGTCGCAGAAAATAATGAAATATCAGAAAATGAAAAGAACGCGGTTATATCGGTTTACCGTATGCTTGATATGATTTCAAAACACAGCGGTGCCGCTATTGGTACGGCAATGAAAAACAATGTGTCTTTGACTTTGGGAAATCTTATGGAAGCATCAAAGGTATTTGAAAAAACAAAGAGTAAAAAGGATTTTGATGTTGCTGTAAATGATTCTTTTGGTTTGACAGAGGATACTTTTGTTCCTGATAAGAATATAAGAGCCTCTATAGAAAAAGCTATTAATTCTGACAGGCAATATCAAAACAACAGTCAAAAAGCGATAAATTCTCAGAATACTTTTGAGAATCAAATTGAAAATAATAATGTATTTGAAGCAAACTCTTTTTCAGAAAAGAATTTTATACCTGTACAAACAGAAGAAGAATACATGAATACTGTGTTTAATGAAATTGTTAAAAGCGCAGATCCTACTAAAATTACAGAAATTATAAAAGCCGGAAATAATCCGGTTTCGGACAGTATTGAAAAATTATTAAAAAATCTTAAAAAGGTTAAATCTAATAGTAATATTGATTTTAACAAAGAAAATGTTAAGGCTGTAATGGAACAAATAAAACAGGTTAGCGAATCTCCGGCAAATGTTATATCATGGCTTAATAAAAATAACATTCCACTTACAATGACTAATTTCAGCATTGCTTCCGGTATTATAAAAAATCCCTATAAAACCGGAAAAGACCTTGAGAAATTTGAAAAAGATTCTAAAGAAAATAAAATATCTTTTGGAAATAAAATTTCTTCGGCAGAACTTGAGGCGCTTAAAAACGGAAAATCTCCTGATGAGGTTGTTTCTGAACTTATTAATGAAATTGACGGGGCTTTTGACGCTATTATGGGAGTTGAAGAAACGGAAGAACTTGATTTGATGCTTAAACAGGCTTCTAATATAAAAAAATCCCTGAGTCTGCAAAATGAAATAAACAAAAGCGACAGCGGATTTTATCAACTTCCTGTACGTATGAGTGGTGGTAATATTGTAAATCTTAATATGTATGTTATGGAAAGTGGATTAAATGAAAATAATAAAACTTTTATGTCATTTGAAACAGAAAATCTTGGTGTAGTTCAGATTTATATGACTATAAATGAAAACGACATTGTGCTTGAGATAAATTCTGAATATAACGATGGCGCAAAAGCTCTTTCGGAATTTAGCGGAGAATTGGAAAAAATGCTTTCAGCATCGGGATTTAATGTACGAAATATTGAATTTGGCGAGGAAAATCCCAAAAGTATTGCCGATGAAAAAATTTTTGAAAAAAATTCTCAAAAAAATGTTAAGATTTTTAACAATTTGTACGAAATAATAGTATAAGGATTTGAGGAATGAAAACATGGATGTTAAAAAAACACAGAAGTCTGACGAAAACTTACGTAATAAAAATTATTATGAAGCCGTTTCAAAAGTATTGACTTTTGTAGATAAGGTAGATAAAATAAAAAATAAAAAAAAGAAAGGTGATTCAAAATGATAATTAATCACAATATTCCAGCATTAGTAACAAACAATTCTTTAAACAAAGCAAACGCAAGTACAGACAAAGCTTCAAAAAGATTGTCAACAGGTCGTCGTATTAACTCAGCAGCCGATGACGCCGCAGGTCTTGCTATATCAAATAAGATGAAGACTCAGGTTAAAGGTCTTAAAATGGCTGACAGAAACTGTAATGATGCTATCAGTCTTATTCAAACAGCAGAGGGCGGACTCGCTGAGGTTCAGAATATGCTTCAACGAATGAGAGAGCTTGCTCTTCAAGGCGCAAATGATACTTTGACAACATCTGACCGTCAAAAAATACAAGATGAATGTGACCAGCTTATTGATGAAATTACAGATACATCAAATAAAATTCAATTTAATACAAAATCTCTTCTTAATGGTAAATATGATACGTTTACCTTCCAGGTTGGTCCTAATTCCGGTCTTACGCTTACTGTTCAGATGGAAGAAATTACTCCATATAAAATTGGCGCATATACTGATGAAAAAGGTACTTATACAAGTTTAAGCCAGTTAAGAAGTCAGCCTACAAAAGCTGTTAAAATCGGTATTGAAACGAATGTTCCAAATTATACTGACCCGACTACAGGTAATGTTGAAAAACGCATCACATTTGCTCAGTATCTTCCAGGAAATCCATCAGACCCAACAGACCCAGGCGCTGTAAAGGCTACAACTTATACAAAAGGTACTTCAACAATGCCTACGGAAACAAAAATTACTAAGACAGGTTTGTACCTCTGTGATGGAACTAATTTATATGATTCAGATGGAAATATTGTAACTGATAATTTTAAAAATCTTGTAGACCCGCTTGACCCAACAACTGATATTGGATTTGACATAACAGAGTCCCCATACAAAGACGCTACTGCTACTAACCCTATACTTATTAATGTAACATCTTCTACAAATGAAGAGGGCGCTACTATTTATAAAGAGTCTGTTACACAGCTTACACCATCTACAGTAGACGGTGAAATTATCGCTAAAAATCCACAACTGTATATTTTAAGCGTAGATGACAGTCAGCAGTATCAGATGGCATTAAATGAAGAAAAAAATAAGCTTATCATTAAAGATACAGAGGGCGTGGGCGGATTTGTAACAGTTGAAAGCTGTGCTTATACAGCACTTTTGGTTTGTGATGGCGCTATTAATGATGTATCTGAATTTCGTTCAAGACTTGGAGCTGTACAAAACAGACTTGAGTACACAAGCTCATCTTTAGGAACAGCTTCTGAAAATGCTGAAACTTCTTTATCTCGTGTTGAGGATACAGATATGGCAGCTGAAATGACTGAATATACTAAGAACAATGTTATTGTTCAGGCAGGTATTTCAATGCTTGCTCAGGCTAATCAAAGACCAAATCAACTTCTTTCTTTACTTCAGTAATAGCCTTATGATTTAGAACATAATTTGAATTATTATAATATTAATTGATAAAGTATTTTATCAGATATTTAATATAAAGTTTTTAAGAGCAGAGTATCTGAATATTTTGGATACTCTGTTTTAATTTTTTGAATTTATATTTATAGTTAAATAACTTAAAAATAATTTTTATCTCGTTTCTTTTTGGCTTATCTTTAAATTGTTTGACTATATGATTTTAAATCTTTAAAAATATAATTAAAAGGAATGATATTTATGGAGAACTTGACTACTGAGGATTATGTCGCAAGAATTGCCAGCGCTACTCCTTTACAGCTTGTTATTATATCTTATGAATTGGTTATTAAATACATAGAAGACGCAGAAAAATGTATTGATAATAAAAAGATGTTTGAATTCAATCTAAATAAATCAAGGGCTTTTCTAGATGACCTTAAAAATTCTCTTGATATGTCTTATGAGGTTTCTAAAAATCTTATGTCTTTATATAATTATGTAAGCCAGCAGATTTCTTATTATATGTTTAATCAGAAGATTGAATATGCAAATGAAGCAAAGAAAGTTGTGAATGAACTTCTTGATGGTTGGAGAGCTATTGAGAATGAGGAAAAAGATAAAACTCCTTTAATGGAGAATACACAGCAATTATATGCCGGACTTACTTACAATAAAAGCGGACAGCTTTCAGAGTATGTTGAGACAGACGCAAAGAGAGGGTTTAAAGCATAAGAAAATGTACGAGTGTCAAAGGTTTATAATGCATATTTGAGATTGTATAAACCTATATAATTTTAAAATAGTATATTATGTAATTATCTATAGTGAAAATGGAATAATTTAGAAATATATTTTATTATTTTCTATCGAAAAGTTTTATATTTATACAGTTATTATAAATTTATAAAATTTGGATTGTTAAATTTATAATAAATTATTTTTTATTTAGAAAGGAAGATAAAAATGGAAGAAATGAATGAACTGCAAACGCTTCGTCACTCTGTGTCTCACGTTATGGCGCAGGCGGTGAAAAGACT
>CATLIG010000020.1 GCA_949948985.1 uncultured Clostridia bacterium
GACCCGCCTGAATACTGTGGAAGTTTTAAATCATTAGCTTTGAGATTTTGGAAATCGTTATAGGCTTCATCATATACAGATTTTAAAAGATTGTTTGAGAAATCTTTGTCACTTAATCCAACTGCCTTACCAAGAGCTTCTCCGGCTTTGTATAAAGAAGAATTTTTTACACCGTCCATTCTTATGGCTAGCTGTGTAGCAAAAGCAGTTTGATGTGCGGCGTTAGCTAAACGTTGAAGACTGTTAATTTTCTCCTCAACACTCAATCCTGTATTATTAAACTCAATATTAGCGGCTACAAGTTTTGCCATTTCCAGTTTTGCGGTGTCACAGGCTCCCGCTTTTTCAATAAACGCTGTTGCGGTACCAGTAGCCACCGCGCTTAATTGTATGGAGTTGTCTTTTGCAAATTGAGATTGTAATGCTTCTGCTTCTTTGGCGGCAGCAAGCCTTTGAGTTACAATTTCAGCGGCGTTTACAATACCGTTTTGCTCTAAATAAGCTATTGCCGCGTTTTTATTTTCCTCATTAAGATTTTTAATCACATCCTGACCATAGAGCCACGCTCCGACTAAATCATTGAAAGCTGACTGACAGGCGTTTACATCATCAGGGGATTTTGCTATTGTATTTGCGAAGTTTTCATACTCTTCCTTATACTTGCCAAAAGTCTCAATAAAGCTATCGTCAACAATACTTCCAAAATCAAAATCCTCTTTGTCATATATGTCTGCGTATATTTTATCAAGCTGTGAAAATCCGTCGGTCAGTTTGTCAAGTTCTTTAAGAGTATATGCCGAATAAGAAGAGCTTTTTGATATTTCCTGAAGTCTTTTCTGCGCGTTGCTTAGTTCGTCTGTTGCTTCTGCTGCTTCTTTTTCAATTAAACCAAGTACACCATATTTATCAGCCAAAGTAATCAACATATTTGTAAGAGAAGCCGAAATACCATTTAATGAAGATGAGTTTGTATTTTCACCTAAAGTGATTCCTCCGATTAATCCTGTGACTATGTTATCTCCGACTTTATAATTTGTTGTTCCTTCTGCGTCAATTTTTAAAATGTTATCAAAAGTAAGTCCTTTGCCATTAGTGGCGGCAGTTTTTAAAACTTCATTTATATATTCGGTCACATTATTCCGAGATAAAAAGACCGCGCCTTTATCTGTTTGAAGAATAGGAGAGTAGGTAATTTCACAATCAGTATTACCATATTTAAATTTTTCAGACATTGCGTACACTGAACTTGCGGTTTCGATTTCAGGATTGAAATTCCAGCTTGCAAGTTCTTTTTCATATAATTTTTTCAGTTCATCAGACCAAATAATAAATTTTCTTTTACTTACATCTATATTGCCGAACTTACTGGCTATTGAACCATCTTTAATGTTATTGATATAATCATTAACAGCATCATTATCTAATCCAATTTTTTGTCCTTCTTTTCTAATCCAATCCCTTACGATTTTATTTCCGTCAACGATATTTGCTTTAGCATCACGAACTTTGTCTTCTGCCAGTTTAACATCATCTTCTATATTTTTTATATCAATAAAAGATTTTTGTGTTGAGTTTTTGTTAAAGGTACCATTTTGCATTTGTTTAAATAAGTCAATGCACGTTTGAAGGGCAGGAGCAGTTTTCTCATCAGCGGTTTCGGCGGCTTTCTCTAATTGAGAAATAAGGTCATTCAGGCTTTCTTTTCGTACTTCTTCGAGTCCTTTTTGGAGTCCGGTAAAATCTTCATTTACAAGGTCTATATATTTGCCTAATTCAGGAAAATCTTTAAGCAAAGCCAATATTTCGGAATCATCAAAACTTTTGCCTTCCATAATCTTATCCATTGCACTGTCTATGGTTTTTACTGATTTTTGAGCAGCTTGTATTTGCTTATCAAATTGAGATAAATCTACACTTTTCTTAGGTAGATTTGATTTTGCTTCTTTTATTTTTTCAAGTAATTCATCCCATGATAATAAAGTATCTTTTTTTATTTCTAAATTTGCGGCAATTTTTAAATCATCTAAGGAAAGTTTATCAAAAATAGAAAAATTATTTTTATCATTCATTTTTGTCATTGTTCTGTTTTGAAGTTCAGTAATTTGATTTATCAAAGAATCCAGTCCAAATATTTTTTCTATTTCTTCATAATTAAATGAATAGCCTTTTTCTTTTAATGCTTTTTGGATAATTTGTATATTTTGGGTAATTTGACGTTGAATTTCTGATGTTGAAATATTTTCATTTTTTATATCAAAGGAATATAAATCGTTAAATGCTTTTTTTACTTCAGGAGAACATGATTCTATAAAATTAATTATATTTTTTACAAATGAATATAAATTTTGTTTTACAAACTCACCATCAGGATTGACTAAACCTAAATTATTTATAGTATTCTGATCCAAATTAGACAATACTGATGATATGTATTTTTTTTCATCTTCAGATAAATTTAAATATTTATTATCCCCTTTAAACATCATATCCAAAATATATTTTAGTTCTTCATATTGATTTGAGATTTTGTCTTCGTATGAAATAATAAGATTATCTAAATTATTTATAAAATCCTCATATTGTTCTGACGTAAAATCGTTTATCTGATCCCCGGTATAACCTATAATTAACTCTGTCATTTCAGGACTAGCATCCAAATGTGCACCAATGTCTTCAAAAACACCAACGCTGTTACTGCCATCATTAAGATATTTGACTAAATCTTGTTTTGATTTATTTTTAATCCATTTTAATTGGCTTATTATTTGCTTAGAGCTCCATATTGATTTTACATCATCGAGGTCAAGCATTCCAAAAAGATCCTGAATTTGTGCAAGATTGGCAGCTAGAAAATTATTTACATTTCTGCCGCCAAGATCATTTGAGATACTATTGTTAATATTGTTTATCATATCATCAATAGTACCTTCGTCATTGCCCTTAGCTAAAAAATCCTTTGCCTGTTTTTGAATATATTTATCATATTCTTTATTTAAATTTTGTAATTGTCCCGAAGTAAAGCCAATCTTTTCGCCTTGTTCATTAAATTTTACCGTTAAATTTGGCATTAATTCTGAAATTTCCGAAATAATATTTTTATATTCTTTATATTGTTCATCTGAAAGGGAGATATTTTGTCCAAGCGCACCGACTCCCTGAGAAAGAGATAGGTATTTATCGTTTAATTCAGATATTGTATTTCTGCTTTTTGAAGTAGAAATACGAAATTCGTTTAATGAATTTGCCATACTATTGGATTTTTTTTCTGTTTCTTCAATAGAATTTGCTAAAGACTTAAGCCCTGAAATAGCTCCGCCTATAATCATTGATATTAAGGTGGCTGCTCCCATATTCAAAGCCATTGCGCCGAAACCTTTTAAAATACTTCCCGCCGTTTGTGTGAATTTTGCAAACCTTGTTGTTTCCTGTCCTGTGTCTTTGAGGTATTGTTTGTAGGTTGCTAGGTCTTTTGTGGCATAGTTGGTATCTCGCAGGAAGTTTTGGAGGGATTCATCGGCTAGGTTGTTTTGTTGAACAAAATTATTAAAACCGTTATTGTTTATAACATTAGCTATTTTTGTTGTTAAATCTCTATTTTGATATCTTGCAAAAAAGTTATTTGCTTCTTCACTTACATCTGGAATTTTCTTTTTAAACAAATCTTTCCAAGTTGACCACTGATTATTTTTAGAATCATATTGTACTATCGTATATATTCTGTTATAATATTCCTATAAAATATTGCTTCCGACAATAATTTATAGGATAGGAGTGAAAGTATATGAAAAGATATTGTTATGTTTGCGGTTATGAAACAGAAGACGATTCTATAATAGAATGTCCAGATTGTTTATGTAGTAAAGATGTTTTTGTAAAATCAAAAGATGAAATTCCTCTTAGACAACTTTTAGATTTTAATTTATTTGATAAATCTGTTTATAACTCAATGCTTGAGCTTAAAGAAAAAGATCCAATAGAATATCAAATAAAATTAAAAAAATTTCAATTACTTAGAGAACAACAAAAACAAGCACAGCAGCAAGCACGTCAGGCACAAAAGTCACAAATTAAATGTCCCCGCTGCGGTGCTACATCAATAGCTACAGTAAATAGAGGCTTTTCATTTTGGACTGGATTTCTTGGAAGCGGAAGTCCACGTAATGTGTGTCAAAAATGTGGGCATAAATGGAAGCCTTGAAAGTAGAATAGGGCAGATACATAATTTAAAGGAGTACACTGCTTAATAAATGTAATGTACTCCTTATCTTTTACCTAATTATGTAGTTTAGACTATTTATTTGTACCATATACCCACTCATTAATAAAATTTTTTGCCTTTTCAAAGTAAAATGGATTTAAGTCTTTATAACTTCCGCAAAAAAAATATTTTTTGAAATCATTCCATAAATTTATAAAATAACTTTTCGCATAAACTCTGTATTTTTCTGAATGTGCGCCGCCTAGCAGTAAATTAATTCTGTCTTTAGCTATTTTATATAATTTTTGCTGCTGTTGTGTATTGATAGTAGATGTATCAATGATTTGTAACGCTAGTTTTTCTATTCGCTCCATTATCTCTGAGTGGTGATTAATAGAGCAATTAACTGCATCAAAGCGGAATTTCAAATCGGATATGTCACCTTTGATGTTGAGGTCAGTATGTAGTTTTTCTTTTTGCTCATTTGTTTCATAAAATGCTTTGTGAAGTGTGTCTGCCGCTTCGAGTTGGTATTTCTCTAATTTATTAAATACATCTGGTATATCTTCCTGCATTTTCTTTGTAAGCGTAATTTTTGCAAACCACAAGGGAACAAATTTTTCATTTAAACAATATGTATTTTGTTCTCCGCCGTTTGTAGGGAGTCCGAATTTTCGGACCCCTTTAGAAAGAACTTTGTCTATTCTAATTTTTTCACCTTGTTGTCTAATACGTCTTTCGTTAAATCCAAGCTCTTTGCAAGTATGGGTTATTGAAAGCCAAACATTTCCATTTTCGTCTTTAACACCTAATAAAGTGTCATTGTAAAAAGGTATTTCTCTTGTTTCAATCATTGTGAAAAATCACTCCTTTACTAATGTTAACATATAGTTTATATTACCATGTTAAAGTTGATATAACCTTGACTAATTAGTAAAAAAGTGATATTATCTAATTATAAAAGGTATATCATATGTAACTGTGGTAAACCTTGGAGAAAAGTTGATTGTGTTTCTTGGTCGGAGTGCAATCAACTATTTTTTTGTTTTCTCTCTTTCAACTAAAATCATTCTGACTAAATTTGAAAAATTTGTTCCTTTTTCTTTAGCTTCATTTTCTAATGATTCTTCTAGTTCTTTTGAGATATAAACAGATTTTCTGATTTGATTTTGTTTAGGTTTTGCCACATAATTACCTCCTTTAACTAAGTCATAGTATATCATTTTAACAGGTACTTGTCAACATCTTTTTCAAGAGTTTTTAATCTATTATAGATTTTATTAAAGGATTTAAATATGGAAGATAAAATTAAAATTTATATTAAATCATACAACAAAAAAGACTGCCATTACGACAATCTTTTCACATCCATACATTTATTACCCAAAAATCCAAATAAAAGTATTTACATTCGACAAATTTTCCAGTATAATGTAAAAAGACACTTTGCTAAAGGGTTGGTCGGTCGAGCCTCCATTGAAAAGGAGGTGAGGCATTATGACTATAATAGACGCTGTTTGTTTGATATATGCAGTTAAATATTTATTATTTATTCTGCAATATAAAACTCTGACGTTTAAGAATAGACATAAAAAAGACCGCCCTTAATCGCAAATAGGTTTGCGGTCTTAATTTTGTAGGTGAAATTCCTACATATATTAAACGCCGACCGACCACCTTTTAAGTGGGTGTCTGAGAGAAGCGGGTATTGACGTACTCGCTTTTTCTCTTTGTAATTATATTATACAGCATATTGGTAATAAAAGCAATAATTTCTTTTAAATTTTTCGGGTATTTTATTATTATTATTTAGTTTATATGTATTATGTAAATCTACTATACTTTTCTCTAAATAACTATCAATATTAAAAAGTGATAAAACTTATATTGCATTTGTAAATAAATATTTTAATAATTATAATAAAAGTAAATTAGTGTTTTAATTATATAAATTCTTTAAAAATATTTACAAGGTGTAAAACATTTCAAATGTTGAAGTTGGGCTATTATTAGCGATTTGAAAAATTTTATATTCTATATATTGTAGTAAATTTACTTTTTTATCTATAATATACTCTAAATCTTTGTCACAACATGTAATAATTATTTGTTGATTTTTAGTATTTTTTCTTATTAAATAATGTTCTCTAGAAATTTCAAAACATGTTTTAGTAGCATTCTTTCTTCCAAATACAATACCAAACTGCATATTATTTGCATTCATTATACTTTCAAGTTTATTAATATAAGTATTATTTGGTTTATTATTTGGTTCATTTTTGCATTCAATAATAAAGCATGGAGCTAGATAGTTAAAAACAGATAAAAATACTGTATTAACTCCACATAATAAACTACAATCGAATTGATTTGTTTTAGTTTTTACATTATTAGTCCCATTAACGTATTTTATTTGGTTAAATATTTCTAAAATTAGAATTTCGAAAGCTTTTCCTTTAGCTGTTGTATTTTTATAATTTAAATCAAGTTTATTTCTTAATTCATTAAATTTTTTATATGCCGATTCACTGGGGTTATAAAAAGCTTCATATAAAGAAATTTTATCATTAGAGAGTGAATCGGCTTCAGAAAAATTTATTCTTGGGCTTTTATTTTGATTTAATTTTTCATTTATTGCTTCTGCAAGTTCTCTTTCAGTAGCATCCGGCTGTAATATTACTTTGTAAGCACTATAAATATACTCAGGTGAAATGGATTTATTTTCTTCACATTCACTACAATATATAGGTTCAACTAATATATGAGCTATTTTATTTTTTGTGATAGTAGCCAAATTATAGTCGCAATCAGGACATTTACCAAATAATATTTTTCAAGAATACCTTGTTCTTCCGAAAACTTTAGAATAAGTTTTGCAAACGAATATTTTATTCCAAGCATAGATGAAACTGCAGAAGCAGTAATATTTTTTTGATTATTTTTTGGTAAAGTAGCAAGCCAATAATCAAAGTTTTCAACAAGATTTGGATTTAAAGTATCAGTAATTGTCAAAAATTGCTTGTAAAACATTTTGTATATCAGCCTCCTCTGCATATTGCATAGTTTTTACATACCCATAATTTTTATGCATGCCAAGTTTAACAAGAAATGTTTTTTGAAAATTATTATTATTTCTATGTTTGAAAATTAAATTTAAATGATTGCATTTTTTGTTTTTTACTATAGCTTTTTTACAATCAAAAAAAGCTTCTGTACATTGTAATGGTACATCTTTATCAGAAACTGTATCTATTTTTGTAAGTTCGATATCATCATCAGCACTTATTTTAATAAGATAGGCAGGTCTATCTTTAAATATATTCTCATTATTCCCATTAATTGAAATAAATTTTTCTACAAATATTTCCATATCTATAATAGCTTTTGGTTTATTTCTTATGTCAAGATTTAAACTAGAAAAAATTTTATCTACAAAATTTTCTATCAAAAAATTTTGTGAACTAATTTTTTCTGTTACACTTTTAGGAGTAAAAGAATATTGTATATATAATTTATAAAGCATTTGAGAAATTTCACTTTTAACAATTTTATTATTATCTTCTGTTTTAAATTCAAAAATTTTAATAATTTCATCTATTATTTTTACAGCATATGTCATTGTATTAATTTTTTTATCTTTTTTAAGAGAATAGTCATTTTTGTTATATTGATATAATGTAGATTTTGCTTTTTCTCGACTAATAATAAATCCTTTATCCAGATAAATTTCAATAAATACTGGAAAAGTTAGTGCTTCTCCTAATTCTCCTTGTTCTCCACATAAAAATAATATTGAATACGTAAAATCTATTTTTATTACTTCTTTTTTTTCATTTGTAATTATTTTATATTCAATCATTGTTTGTTTTTCTGTATTTTTATATGCAAGAATATTTTTCATAGGACAGTTAACAAATGTGTTTTTAATTGTATTTTCTATCAATTTATAATTTTTACGCCATTTTTCGAAATTATTTATTTTTTTATAACAAATTTCTTTACTTCCTTCTTTAACTATTTTTGATAACCAGTTTATTGTTTCTTTTTTAGTATCTTCATTTTGATTAGCAAAATCTTCAATTGCTTTTATGTAGTCTGCTCTATTATCTACTAATTTTAATTTATGTTCTTTTAAAAATTGTCGCATAATATGATTTTGTAAATAATCATCTTTGTCAAAAAAATATGGTATATTCATTTTTAATCCCTCACTTTAATATTACCATATCATATAATAAGAAAAAAAACAACTATAAAATGTAATTATAAGTAAATAATAGTAAAAAATACAATAATAAATAAAAAAATTTATTTAAGTTTTATATATTTCAATTTTAGTTGATAACAAAATTTTAACATAATGTTTTCGGAAGTCATCTATAAAAAATAAAGAAACTATTTATTTTCTTCTTAATCTTTTAAAAATTACCGAATGTACAACAAAAAAACGTCTCAAAAGAGACGTTTTACGGGTTCTGCAATATAGAGCTCTGACGTTTATTTATTATTCTTCTTTTTATTCGTATATGTTATTTCAATTCTGTCAAAATCTTTTGTATTAATCATAATAAGTTCATTTATATTTTGTGAACAATCAATAATAATATTTGTGTCTTTATCAAGTTTCTGATATGTAGCAAGTACTATGATAGGTTCTCTTTCAAATGGTTCGCCATATCTGTACTGACCCAAATAAGAGCTTCCGTCTTTCATAAAAACACGTATCCATGTATTTGGTTTGATTGCATCATCCCAAATATTTGAATTTGTTGTTCTTCCGATATGAAGTTTATGCAGCAGTAAATTAAACCATCTGTGAGTAATAATTTTACCTGAAATAAATCCTAAAAATGTACTGGCTATTATAAATGACAAAGTTTTTGTTATATCAGATAAGAATGATATATTGCATTTTTGTATTATTAATTCAAAACATGTTTGTAATATGAAACTTACTGCAATACTTTTTGTAAGAAGATTTGTAAAATCATTATTATCTTTAAATGAAATCCAATAATACGCTGTTAAAAATACATATCCGTAAACAATATATGACAATATTTTTGGCAGTTCATTTATTAATTCGTTTATTTGATTATAGTCAATAATAAATACCTCCTTTATTCTGTTTTCTTTCTTTTTTCTTTATAGGAGGCTGAATATTTTTTAATTCAACAGGACTATCTTTTGAAAAAGAAAGTTGGATTGGTGCTTTTAATGCTTTTTTTGATGAGTCGCTTGTTACATTGTCATTTGTCATATTTTGAGTATCTTCGTTCATAACCAATTCTCCTTGATAATATTTTTCCTATATTATACATCAACATATAACAAAATGCAGTTTTTTCGCCATATTGCAAATATATTGACTTTCAAGATTTCATATGGTATAATTTTCCCATAAATTACAAGGAGGAATTCAATATGAACAAGCCTAAATTCAATTCAGAACTTGCTGCTCATAATATTGCAACAATTCTTATGCAAGCAAGTATCGGAGAAATAGACAAAGAACAAATTCCACTTAACATGAGCCAACCTGATTTTTCACTATTTGAAAAATATTCTAATCAATATGCGCATTATTACAAAGGTTTTTATGATGCAGCATTGAGACATTTCAATAATGTATTAAATAAAGACACAGAATAACAGAGAGGGCATTTAGCCCTCTTTATTATATTTCTCCACATTTTTTAACGGCTCTCTTAATATTATTTTTTTACCATTTTCAATTTTGTTTGATAAATATTTTGCAATCACTTCTGATTCAATAATAGAAAAATTTTGTTCTTTCATCAATGCGTAAATTTCTTCAACAAAATTGTCTACTTTTAAAGGATTATTAACTCCATCCCATTTTAAATTTTCATATCTAATTTTTGTAAAATTTTCATTATGTTTCATAATAAATCATATCCTTTCTAAAAATTTATAATAACACAAATAGGAGCTTGTGCAAATGATTGTTGTTTTTGTAGGAAAAGACTGTCATGTCTTATTGAGTAAGAGCCTATTTATGTTATTCTTTTCCGCCTTCTTTTTCTTTGTGAAATAAAGGAGGAGCTAATTCTAAGGTATTACGTTGTTTACCTAATTCTATTAGTTCATTAATAGTATATTCCTTTGAAGGTTTACAGTCTGTTTTTATTTTTTCGTTTGATAAAATTCTTTTTTTGTTCTATTTTTCATAATTACACCTCTGGTATTTCTTTTTTGTTATTTAAATTTAATAGATAAGAAATGCTTATTAAATTAATTTCTGCCATAATGTTTTCGGAAGTCATCTATGGTGTTGTGTGATAAAGTCAGAGGGCAGGGGAGAACCTGTTCGTTACCCTATAGACCTTTCAGGACTTTCGCCCTGTGGACTGTATGTTGCGGCAAAAGATACAATTACGCCTGTATCCCGCCGTGTCTTGTCAGTCTCTCGCGCGGTATAAAATGAAATCACACTTTCATACTGCCGTATACCGCGTCGGTGATTACCGTTTTCGTATTAAATTAAATACTTATCTCTTCGGGAACATAATCAATGATTACGCTTTTGTTGCATCCCTCCGATACCTGTAATATTACAGGCTTACGACTTCCCCCGATATTCGACATTTTAAGATATTTCAATCTAAGGAATCCCGTTTATGTGAACGACCACATTTACGGACACTCTCTGTTTTAATTATATGGCATTATTATATAATCTTACAGAAAGGGGCATAGTACAAAATGATATTTGAAATGTTACATTTTATTTCACCGATTCCCGCTTTATTCATAGCAAATCCGCCAAGCAGCCCGATAAGTTCGGGAAGTCCTCCGCTAAGCAAAGTTGTTACAATATTAGATAAGGCTGTCAGAGCGTCCACAATACCGCCGATAGTTTCTCTTGACGCCGTGTCCTGAGCAAATCCAACCCAAGTTTCTTTTAATTCGTTTATTTTATACTCTAAGCTCTGTTCAATAACAGACATTTCTCTGTCCGCACTTCCCGCACTGTTTTCCATTGCTTCAAGAGCGGCTTTTACCTGTTCGAAATTTGTAAGTATGGCTGAGCCTGCTTGAGCGCGCGTCTTTCCGAATAGTTTTTCTAAAAGTTCCTGTCTGTTCTTTTCACTCATTTCATCATATATATCTGCGATTTCACCTAAATACTGAGCCATAGACTTATATTTTGTCTGACTTTCATCAGTGAACAGAGATATACCCTGATTGTTATTGCTTGCTACTTTAGTTAAGTCTACAACATCGCCTTTTATGTTAGCGAGGTCTTCTGAAAGTTCTTCGGTTTCCTCATCGTATCCTCTCATTCTCATGGAAATCGAGCGCAAGGCAGTACCCATTGAGTTTTCATCCTGTAAAATCTCTTGTCCCGCTACAAAAAGGGCAACAGTTTCCTCAAATGAACCGCCCATAGCCGCCATAGCCGCCGAGGATTTACTAAGTCCGGTAACAATCTCAGCGTTGCTTGTGGCGAAGTTATTGCCGACAATATTGATTTTACTCATTATTCCGTCTTTAACGTCGTCAACATCTTTGTCAAAGGCTTTCATAACGCTTACTAATCCGTTTGTGGCGTCGTCTGTTTCAAGTCCCGGGGAAATTGAGGCGAACTGAGACGAAAGTTTAGCCATTTCAGCCGCGCTTTCTTTACTTGAATAACCAAGTCTTGACCAAGCTGCCGCCTGCGATATTATTTCTTTTGTTGTAACACCCATTTCTTTGGCTATCTCATTTGAGTCATAATAAAATTTGTTCAATTCAGAAGACGACATTTTAGCTGTTTTCTGTAAATCTATAAGAGCCGTGTCAAGTTCGGTTATTGTAATTACAGTTCTTCTTATAACATTAACAACCTGATAAGGATTTAAGTAATTAGCAGTCCAGTATGTTACAAGCTGACCGATTTTTGCTTTTATATTATCAACAACTTTTCCGAAATTAGACGCCTCATTACTTAAATATTTTGATGATACAGACATCTTTTTCAGAGTATCGTCATAAATAAATGACAAATTTTTTACTTCTCCCGATGCTTCTCTGACACGTATTGTCATTCTGTAAAAATTATTTCCGTCAGGAGTTTCATTATGTGACAATACTTTTTTTACCTGTCCTATACCTTTGGCATAGCTTAAAGCCGCATTTTTAGCGTCCTCAAAGTTTCTTACGTCTGACGTGTCTATAAGCTCGCCGCCGCCAAGTTTAACCCGTCTGTTGAAAGAATTGAAAAGCCTTGAAACCTCATTGTTATAAGTTTCAATATCCGAAGAGCCTTTTCTTAAATCCTCGTTAAGAGAATTTATTTGAACTTTCATTGACGAAAATTCATCAAAAAGTTTACTTCCGTCAGCGATATTAAATTTATTAAGTTTTTCATTTGTTTTATTAATCGCTTTATCAATATTTGAAAAAGAATCGGCTTTATTTTTAAGACTTGCCATCTGATTTATAAATCTGTTAAGACCGCTTTCATTTGTTATTCCTGATATACTTCTTTTAAGTCCCTCAAATTCAGAGGAAACTCTGGTCAAACTAAATTTAGACTGAAAATCGTTTAACATTTGAAATGCTCTATTTTGGAAACTTTCAGAAGTATTATTCTGAACTGCTGATGTTCTCGCTTCTCTGATTCTGGATGTGCTTTCTCTGAGGATACTTGCCAGATTTTTTAAAGATTCTGTTTCTCTGACAATATCTGATATTCCTTTAAGAAAATTTGAGCCGCCGGAAGATAAACCGTTTAGGCTTATTTTTATCTTGTCCAATGCGGCTGCTACATTTTGAAGATTTGTTCCCGCGTTTTTGTTAGCGTTAAGACCTTTAAAAATATCAGGAATATTAATACAGTCATCAATAACCATAAGAGCAGCGGCGACTTCATTTAAAGAAGCTGCTAGTGAGTTGATTTCGGAAGATTTCTCAGCCGCTTTGATAATAGAGTTCATTTCTTTAGTTATAGAATTTTTTACTTTAGAGGCATTATCCGATTTTATAGAACCTATTTTAATTTCAGGAATTTTTATATTTGCTATAGAGTTTAATTCTTTTGAAAGAATTTTAGCCTTTTCAACGATTGCGTTAAAAGAATTTACTTCTTTTCCAACGGACTGTCTTATATTCTGTTCGGAAGACGCTAAAGATTTTACCATATTTTTTACAGCGTTTTGTACTTCAATAGCGGCATTCTTTATGGCGTTAAGACTTTGAACCTCTTTTGAGGCTGATTGTCTCATTTGATTTTCTTCCTGAACTATAGCTTCTGTTTTGGAATGAAAAGCGTTTTTAAGAGAGTTTACAGACTGCTCAATTTTATTGATTTCCGATGTTTCAGCGGACAGCGAGTTAATATCTGTCTGAGCGCCGGTTGAAGAAGATATTTTATTGTTATTGTTTTCAATTTTATTTCCCGTCTTTGCGGAAGATGAAAGCGTATTTGTTCTTTCTAAAGAACCGTTAAGTTTCTCCGCGGCAGACGACATCTGTGCAATACGATTTTGAAGATTATTATGATGTATTCTTTCAAGAGCACTTTCCAATTCTGTTATTTTTATAGAAGCAACTCCGGCAGTTTCTTTTAATTTTTCTATGGACGGAGCTTTCCTTTCCTGAGATAACTCCTTATAAAATTGTACAATTTTGTTGTCTAGTTCAGATATATCGCCTCCCGCTTTGACAAATCCCTGAAATTTATTAACAAAGTTTTCCTCGGTAGTAAAATTATTATATGATTTTCCCAGCTCGTTTTTGGTCATACGTAACTGATTAAGTTTATTTGTTATAGACTTCTCACTTAAATCAGTTCCTGAATTGGTAATCTTTTGTATATCCAGCATCCATGCTCTGACAGCTTCGGTTATAGAGCTTGTCTGTGATTTTATTTTTTCCGCTACAAGTGAAAAATTTACATTCCCAAAGGCTGTATTAAAATCTTTTGCTAAAGAATTAAAGCGTTTTGTATCAAATGAACCGGAGTTTTTTAAAACCGCTCCCAATTCCATAAAAGCCTCAATTTTTTTATAAATTAAATCGGTATCGCCTGAATCAATTTTAATGTTGTCTATATTTGCCCTAAGATTAGGAATAATAGCTTTTAAATTAGTAGGATTTAGATTATTTGATTTAGCGTTTGATTTTTTCCATTCTCTATCTAAAATTGCCTGTACATTTATTCCGTGCAATCCTTTATTAACAGACTCTGCGAATTTCTGTCCCGTTATTGTTCCTTCTTTCGTAATTAAAGACTCAATATTTTTAAATTTTTGCACAATATCTGAGTCTTCAATATGTATTTCAAGATTACCGGGTTTTATTTTATGAATTTGCAGTAAAGTATTTTCTAAATCTTTTGTATTGCCTTTTAATTTAATCTCAACTCTTTGATTATTTATTTTTTGGTTTATAACCTGTACGTCTTTGCTTATATTTGATACAAGCTCATTCATACCTTTAGAGGTGTCAAAACCAAGAGATATAACAGGATTGTCCATTTTATTCCTCCTCTATTTAAACGATATTAGTGAATAAGATTTTTGCTGTGCTTTCCTTTTGGCGTCAGGCAAAAGAGTTTTTTTCCAGCTTGATTTTAACGAATTTCTGAATTGAAGCATATATTCATAAGGCTTAATTGAATTGGATATGCCTAAATTTGGGTTTCCGTGATATCCGTCTAAAAATGAGTCAAAAGCGTTTATTCCGTTTGTGCTGTACTCGTATTGAACGTCAATACCGTCTTCCGATAATCTGATACCGCCCTCAAAATATCTGTTCTGATTTTTATAGTAAGGCTCATATGAACGATTTAATCCTTTTACACGAGTATAATATTTTGGAGTGTAATCATTATAAAACTTTTGTATTACATGTATATATTCATTTACTATTTGAGTTCTGGCATTTTCAGCCATATTTGCGGTGATATTATTTACATATTTTCTTATGTCTTTTTTTATCACTCCGGTGTTAATCTTAATCTGTGATTTACCTTTTATAAAATCATCTCCTTGGATTTGTTTTTGTTGTTTTTGCATTAAAAAAACGTCTCAAAAAAGGCGTTTGAATTATAAAATATTTATATTTTAATGATTGTATTTTTTCTTAAAATATTCATTATTTTAAGGATTAAACAGTATTTCTATTTAGATTTATTAATTTTTATTCTGTTATATCGTTTTTTTTATCCATTCTTTCAATTTACTTACAACACTCAGAGAAGATTGATAATTACATTCGTCATAAATTCCATCAAGAAGATAGTATTGAAGCTCCCGTTTACTAAAAGGCGCTTTAGCTATGTATTTACAGTGAGTATAATAGCAAAGCATTTCAAATGGGTCATTTAGCAATTTACTGATATTATCAAATATTTTATATTTTATATTTTATCGCTATATAGTTATAATCATCTTCCCAGTTTTCAGGGATTTCGCCAAGAAGACGATTCCATTGGTTATGGTTAAGGTCATTTATTATTTCCGCTAATGTTTCTATTAAATTATCAGGTGATATTTCCATTGTAATCCGCTTCTTTGTTTTTACCTTATTTTTTAACAGCGGAATATTATTTATTATTCTTTTTAATAAAACCGGACAATTTTTTAACAATATTTTCGGCGTCTTTTCCGTCAATACTTTCAAAAGACTTGACTGCCGATGCAATTAAAGGTTCTGAAATTTTAGAAATAATTGTCATAACTCTTTGTATCTGGTCTGAAACAAATATCTGAGGACTTGTAAACTGTGTGATTGTATCGTCAAGAACCATATCGACAACAGTTTTAAACTCATTTATTTCCTTTTCGGGAATTTTTGATATAATAGCTTCAAGCAGTCCTGTAGAGGCGAGAACGTCATATTCGTCTAAAAAAGAACTGTTCTTTTTATTTTCAGTTAAATTTGTATATTCCGTAATAACAGTTCTTATATAAAACAAGTATCTTAACGTACTTGATAATTTGAAATTTTTATTTTTATCAAAAGAAGAACAATTAACAATATTTTGGGCAAATCCTACCTTTAAATTATAAGGAAGATATTGTTTAATTTCCAGTTTTTCTTTAATATATTTTTCCTGTAACTGTGTTGATTTAATTTCAAGATAATCTTTTACAAATTTTCCTATAGTTATTTTTTCGTTCATAATGTTTTCTCCTTTTTTATTAAATTTTAGTATTTATTAAATAGTTATTTATGTATTACAACTTCAATTTCAGTGCGTGGATTTAATTTATCATAGCCTGTTTTAAGGGTTAAAGAATGCAGATGAGACTCATCGTCATCTATGATAAATCCCGATTCTGTAAAAGCGTCCAACAGAAATTTAGGAACTTGATTGTCCGCGTCATGCCTTCTTTTGGTTTCAAAAAATACAGTGATAATTATATCAAAGCTGTCAAGTTTCATATCAGAATATCCAAGTTCTTTAATAAACCATACACCAAATTGCTTCCATTTCTGCTTTAACGCGTTCATTTGTATTCGCGGCAGTATACACCATTGATTTATGCTTGGGTGGCGGGGTTTTTCAATTTGTTTCTTTTTAGCCTTTGGGTGGCGGGAAAAGTAATATTGATTGTATTTGTCAATAACATTGCTGTCTATTATAAGTTTTATATTTTTCATTCCTTTCTGTATAATTTTTCGTTTATAAATTCCTATATTTTATTCATAAAATTAAGTTTATTTTCTAAAATTGTTTTCAATCTCCTTTTTAAGAATAAGAACGGAACAGCGGAAGGAGATAACCGCTGTCTGTATGGCAGCTTCCCACACATATCCGCTCTGTTATTACAGCCGGTTCAATAACCTCCGTCTGTCAGATATATAAAAATATCTGTATCAATTTATTGGTACTCATACAGATGCTTTTATTTTTTTTGCAGCAAAAAAACACTCTTAAAATTACGAATGAATATCATTAATTTCATTCTGCTTAAAAGTGTTTTAAATGTTTAATAAAAAAATAATGTTTATAAATTCTATTTTACAATATTATATCCAATTAAATTTTTACTGATTATATTACTTTCTATAAGTATTTGTATATAATCTTTTATTTGAGATTCAGTAAATCTATTAGCTTTATCTTCCGACCATCCTTTAAATTGAGAAATTATTTGAGATTCAGATAAATTGGAATTCTTTTCAATAATAAAAAGTACAGTGGCCACGCCTTCAACATCAACATCTTTTTTAAATTTGTTTACAAAATTTGTAGATTTTTTTATAGCGTCAGATAGCTTATTTAATTTTACTAATGTATTTTCACTAATTATTTTGTTATATAAAATATTATAAGCTTCTTGTGTGTTTTTTACATTATGATATTCTTGAAATTCTCTTATATTTCTTGAAATTATATCTATAGTATAATCAAAAGGTCCATACTTATTTTTAGAAAATTTAAAATATTCAATATCTGCGAATATATTCATAAAATAAGCCGTTTTTTGCAGACGAATTTTATTAAATTTGTTTAAATGTAATTTTAATTGCATAAGTACCAAAGCTGAAGTGTGTAATTTTGGTTCGGATATTATTTTTGGAGTGTAATTGCTTGAAGGTTCATAAATATAAACGTCAATTATATGGCTCAAATCTTCAAGGTGCGTTTCAATTGCTTTTTTTACCTCACTCCAGTTTAGACCTCCATTTCCGCTTCCTAAAGGCGGTATTGCTATTGATTTTATTTCTAATTGTTTTATTAATTTAACTAACTCATTTAATCCGATATAAATATACTCCATTAAAGATTTTTCTCTCCATTTATTTTTGGTGGGAAAATTTATTATTATTTTTTCTTCACATAAATAATAATGCAATTTACCAATCTTTAATTTTCCTGTTCTGCAAGCTTTAATATAATCTTCATTCATATCAGGATAGGCTTGCTTAAATTGATAAGCCAATCCTTTTCCCATGTACCCTTCACAATTTACAGTATTAATTAAAGCTTGAGCTTCAGATTTTAAAATATTATCATTTTTATAAATAAACATTAGATCCCCTCTTTGAATTTAATTTAAAACCAATTTTTGTATGTATTTATATAGGGAGGTTGCTTAATATTATATTTTTTAAATAAATTTTCTACTATCATTTTACTTTTATTATCAGGAACTCCAATAATATTAAACTCTGTTATTTGTATAATTGAATCGGTTAAACATTCAGCCATTCTTACTTGTCTATGTTCGTCTAAATCAACACCTTCTTCACATGCCTCTTTTTGTGTCAATTCCATAATATACCAGTCTATTTTATTAAATCCTTCTTCATAAGAATAGTTACATGTATCAAAATCCCATAATGATAATGGATGTTTTGGTATTATTTTAAATTTTAATTTTTTTGCTTTTTCTCTTTGTAAACATAAATAAATAAAAATCGTATTTGGGTTCTCTTTTTTTACAATAGTATCAAAAGCAGTATGTATATGAAAATGAAAAGGAATATATGAACTTAAACTGTAATGTTCGCGGTTCTGAATTATATCTTGATTTGCAATGTCAACAAATTTATTTTTTATTTTTTGCAGTTCATATCTTGACATAAGTCCATTTTTTATTATTGATTCCAAATTGTCCAAAGCTGTTAAATGATAAAGTAATTTTCCATCTTTAATTTTTCCCATAATTATCTCCTAAAATACTTTTTATTTAATTGTACAATATTTTATAAAATTTTACAATTAATTTTATAGAAGATAATTTAAAAATAAAATTATTATGTTTTGTTACTTAACTACAAATAAAATTTATTTTCAATTTGTAGTGATAAAGTTTATTAACAACTTTTCTTTTAATCTTTTAAAATTATAAAAATTCAAGTAACGAAAGAAGATATTTAAATTTTTTATCCAACCTCAATAGTTACCTCTGCATTAAGGTTAGGCTTATTTAAAATTGTGGTTTCAATAGTTTTTACAGCCATATCCAATATACTTAAATCTTGGATATGTACAATAACTGATAGTTTCATGTTTAATCCCTCATTGTGTTTTACTTAATTATTATTTTAATTTACGCAATATCATATTTATTTTGTCATAGAGATACAAAAGCGTTATAAAAACACATATATCTCTATGACAAAAATAATTTTATTATAAAAGCATTATTTTTTTAATGCTTTTTTCTTTTTAATAAAGTTAACATCAGTTTTGACGTCAGAAATATCAATATTTGAATTATCTTCGGGCTGAACTTCAATATTGTTTTCTGTTATTTCAGCAACTACAGCAGATTTGTCCTTTTTGTAATCAGACATAATCTCATCAACTATTTTCTGCACAGGACTTGTTAAAGTTATATTCGTGATACCGGCGTCTGTAAGTCTGTTGAGTGCCTCTTCTTTTGAGCAGACATTTGACTGATAATCAGAAATAGTGTCAAAAATATCTTTGCATTCTTTGCTGTGAAACATTCCCATCCATCTTGGGAGATGGTCGAACTTACTGCAATTTGTACAGAAAGTATAGGATTTTCCGCAGATAATGCAATTTTTATTGTTTTGCTTCATTGTGTCAGCTCCCTCATATCATTCGTTAACATCGCCGTCAGGAAACACTATGTAATAGAGACGTTTGTTCTTGCTGCAATAATCCATCTGAGCGTCTCCCTTAAACTCAAATGTAGAGTCTGTTTTCATCTGCATAGAAGATTCAGGGGAGACTTGGAATTTTGGTATTATAATATAAGCAAGACGAGAAGTTCCTTTATTACATTCGTCACTGTACAATACCTGAACAATAAGTTTAACCGTATCAGGGAACTTGTCGCCTTTCTGCTCAATCATAACAGCGCTGCCTGTAATATACTCGTATTTGATTAAAAACTCAGAAACTTCCGAAGCGTCAAAATCAATAGGCAATGTAACGGAATTAGTAGATTTATTGTAGGCATATTCGGTAGCCGTAGCTGCGGAAGCGGCTGATAAATCATATGTCTTGCCTAAAGAACCGTTGGTTTTAACAGCGGTAACCGTTATAGTACCTTCGATTGGTTCATCGGGGAGAATTACGGATTTGTCGCCGGAATCCACAAGAAGTAATTTAGGAACCTTGATTTTGTTATCCTCCGATGCGACAATTTTGTCGGAACCTGTAGTGTGAGCGTAGGCGTTTAAATCAAGCATAGCGTTTGTAATTGAAAGACTTGCCGCCTTAGCGGTATAGGATTTTTTGATAAGAGTGCCGTTTTTGTCTTTCGCCTCTTTGGTTTCAGCGGTTACGTCAAGGTTTCCCTCAGACGCCTGTATAATACGGTAAAGGGGTTTGCCGTCAAAGTCCTCCGCTAAAACAGATAATATTTCGTCAACAATAATGCCATCAACATTAAAACTCATAATTTTTTCCTCCTTGATAATTAAAAAATTTTTACAGTGTGTTACATTTGGTTTTTTTTGATGTTTAACTTTAATAGTATGTTATAAACGTACTATTTCGGTAAAATACCGCAAAAATAAAACAAAAAAATACAAACAAAAACCCGATTGTATTTTTTCATTTGATTTTTGCGGTGTTTTAGCCCTCATAGTACGTTATTCATCAAAATTCCGCATCCAGTTCAGTTCTTTTTTATTTATTTTGCTTGTGTCAATCATTCCGCTGTACATACCCGACATAAGAGCCGAGGAAGCCACGAACATCTGAGAACGTCTTACAGAGTCCATAAACTCATAAATCCCGCACTTTTTCAATTCATAGCTTTTATACTTAAATCCGGGATACGCAAGCATAGCGGAAATCAGATTTTTAAGACCCGAAGAGTAGGGCTTGTCTTTATTAAGTCTGGCTTTCAGCCTGTCTCTTTCAAGAACCGCGGCTATAGCCATTTCTCCCGCGACTTTCATGTTTTTTGACGAAAAACCGTGCATTTTTCTTATATATCCTATCATTCTGTGATATATAAGACGGTCTATAATGTTTCCGTTTTCAATGTTACGTAAAATTAATGTTCCGTTTTCAGGGTCTTTTATTGGTTCAAATTTACTTAAATTTAAATCTCCCAATAATATTTTTGTTTTATCAGAATCAAAAAGTCTGGTTATAATACAAAACAGCTCAAACTCAGGCAGATTATTCCAGTCAATGCCCATATCCCACAGCATACATTTCATATCGCTTGGAACAGCGCACAGAGTACCTGCCATAGAATAATATTTTTGTTCGCCGAATTTTATAATCTCTTCAACGGAAGGCTGGGAAACAGTTATATAATCGTTTATTACATAATCCTCGCGAAAAAATAATCCCAGTTCGTCATAATTAAATAAATTGTCGTTAAATTCCATTATTTATCACATCCGCTTGTTTATAACTTTAGCCATACCTTTTGTGGTTTTTGTTATGGAATTAAGATTGGTAAGTTCAAAAACGAGGGTACGGGTTACATAGTTATTATCCGTTGTTGTTTCTTTATCGCTTATAAGATGACATCTGCCGTTAAAAATAAGACTCCAATTGAAATACTCTCTTATAACAGACGCTATTAAATCATGTCTTGCGATACCGGTTTCCTTGCCGTTAATATCATTGCCGTTACAAAATATAGTAAAAGTAATGTTACAGTATTTTTCAATAGAATTAGATTTAGGGATTTCATTAAATCCGATATGATAACAGAGATAATTTCTTACCTCATCCTGTGATACAGGAATATAAAGGTAAGGGCGGATATTGCTCATAAAATATTTATCCCATTCTCCGTCCTCATTCAGATTTCCGTTTTCATCAAACAGTTCGTCTTCATATTTATCATTATGCAGTGCATAAAGAAGTTCAGGGCAATGAAGAAGCTGTTCCTTTATTTTTTCTTTGAATCTGATTGCGTCATCGTCAGGTGATTTCGCATATGCCCTGAGCTTGTTAAGCAGTTCACTTTTTGTCTTAAAATCGTAATTCAAATATTCACCTTCTTTAATTAAAGCGATACAATATCAAAAGATATTTCCCCCGATATTTCATCCCCATATTTATTAACGGTGCATCTAACAGTCAGTGTTTTTGTAAGAAAGGATTTGTCGTTAGCGAGTTTTATACGTATTTTGTTTTTATCATTTTGCGGTTTTAACGTAATCAAACCGCCTGTATTAAAAGCCTTGCCGTCGATAAAGCATTCCCAAGAGTCTTTCGTAATTAAACCGATAAACGAATTTGTTACATCATTATCACAGCAATCAAAAAAAGAAGCTGTTAATAATTTATAGCTTCCTCCGCATTTGATTGTATTTGACGCTGATGTAATACGGCATATAAATGTTTTATCTTCTGCCGACTCAGGTATTGAATTATCAGCTTTAATAATGTTTGAGTAATAATCAGCGTACATCTCGCCCGTTTCAAAATTCACATAATCTGTGTGAGAATTAAAGCTGTCTTGGTCTAAAGTTACTTTTACAATTCCTAAAGGCTTTGTGTTCTCAATTTTACTGACCTTCCACGTTAAAGGTTTTTCTATTAAAGCGCTTACAATAAATCTTTGATTTGTATCATTATTGTTTGTATAATAAATTTTTTCGGTGATTGAGTTCAGGGGAAGCCATAGCTTGTTTACATCGTCAAGAGCGTTAAAATAGCGGTCAATCCACACCTTGTGTTCTTATTCAAGTCGCTGGTTTGAATAAGGTAATTGTTTGTTATATAAACAATTACAATTACTCCTACTTTCATAAGAGAGCTGACCATATCATTCGTCATATCGTAACCGACTTAGACGCCCTCCGCTTCGGAACGCTTGTTCCTATCCGTATTTCAACAGATGGTCGATGAAGTTTCCTCTGTTCGAGGCTTACCTGCCGATTGCCCAATCCTTGTAATTATTAAACGTTCGCACTTAGTCTTATTTCATACTTACGCTGTAGTTTACAAGGCTCTAAGGGGATTTCGGCAATTCAAAGGGATGCGCCGTACAGTTTCCTTAATACGGCGGACTGTATGTATAATTTTATACAATCCTGTTGTGTAGCTATTCATAGCTCTTGACACACACCACATATTCCTCTTGACACTGACACTGCTATTGTTTTCAATCCAATAAAGATGATAGTCGCAGGGAAGAACACTGTATTTTATAAACTGGTTTCCGATTTCTTTTGAACATATAAGCCATTTATGGTATATATCTTTATCATCGGGTATATCAATAAACATTCCAATAGGAAATTGAACGCCGTATTTATTTACGTAATCGGTTTCATAATAATACAATTCATCGCCGCTGCAAAATGTCACTTTTTGACTTGGTTTAAACATTATGTGATACTCTACTTGGTCTTTTGATAAAGAACCGTATTGAGTGATAATAAACTTAGCGTCTATTTTTGTTTTTGACGTATTATTATATGTCATATTTTTTGAAAGAGCAGGGGAGTCGTCATGAAAATAATCATATATATAACATACTTTTGACTGAATATCCGAATCCCAAACCGCCTCCATAACCATATCGGAATGAGATTTATAAAATCTATTGGCATTGCCGCCTTGCAATGAGAGTATACGTTTGTATGTATCTAAATCAGGCATAAAGCTCACCGCCGTTCTTAGTCAGATATATATGAGTTGTACATATATCCGTAGTCTCTTATAGTTTTATTAAGCTCTGTTTTCATACTTTCAAGACGTTCAATAGAATACTTGTGATTATCAAGTATCTTTTTTTCCTCTTTGCCGCCAATCATAGGAGCGATATTAATTACGGAATCGACCTGCGGCTGCAACCATTCTATAGCCATCCCTAAAGCCAAAAGACCTGTAACAAAATTCTCGTCAAACTGAGCGTTCACAGAATAATTAAGCTCAAAGCTCATTTGTTTCATTTCATCGTCAAGGGATATACTTTTAAATATTTTTATGACTCTTGGTTTTGATAAAACGGAGTGAAGCCATTCAATCTCCAATTCAGTTAAATCATTCTCGTTTAGACAGGCGACCTTATAATCAGTTATTTTTCCTAAAAACCTTGAAAAAATTTTTGAATAAGAGAGCATAATAAAACCTCCTATTTAAATAATCCTGTAAGAAGAGCCATTTCAGTACCGAATATTTCGTCAAGTATTTTGATTTTCTTAACGCTGTCAAGCTGTCCGTTACTTATCTGAGTAGCGGCAATATTTTTAATTGATTCTTTAGCACCATCGGGGAGAATAAGAACAGCGGCTTTCATAGATGATGGAGTTAATTTTAATAAATCCTGTAAATCTTTTCCTGAATACATAGAGTCGTATATTTTCTTTAACTGAGGGAATTGAGAAACAAGCTCATCATCTTGAATGACAAAGTAGGGTTTTACTACAAAGCTGTCATTTTGTCTTATGGCGGCAAGTAAATCCTGATACTCAACCTCAGTCACATCGCCCCGTTCTGCCCACCTGTAGTTAATATGGGACTTTATACCCTCCATACCCAGTTCTCCCGATGTAATGGATATGCAAGGTATAGCGTCAGTGGTTTTGTATTTCTTCGATTCTTTTTTGCTTTGAGAGTCGGCAGAAATTTTAGCGGCACTCTCATTAATACTTTTTTCTGTTTTTTCCATTAAAAATCTCCTTTACGATAATTATTTTTACAGGCTAAAGAGAAAGACTCACTCTTTCGCCTGTAATTATTGTAATATTAGGCTATATTCCACACGCCGAAATAGCGTCCTATTTGAGTGCCTATACCCATAGTTCTTTGGACTTCGTATATCATCACATCGTCCATTCTTTCGCCCTTTTCAGTGACTTCCAATATTTCGGTTTCGCCAACGTCAACAAACTTGACAAATTTATTTTCAACCTGCGGCATAATAAGAAGCTTTGTAGAATCGACAAGCTTCTTTGTAACGTCGTTTGGGGCAAATCTTTGAGGTATCTCGAAAAGCGTTGTACCCTCGTAAGAGCCTAACCTTCCCATCTCAGCGACTTGATTTTTTTGTTTTTCGCTTATCCAGTCAACATCCGCTAAAGCCGTCAGCTTTTTAAGCGCAGTTCTTGTACCGAAAATAGTAACGGGAACACCGCCGTTAGCGGCTGACACATCTTCTATAAGAGTGTCAAAGGTATCTTTGTTTGCCGCGCTTAAAGCCATTGTCTTGTTAAACTGCGAATTTACGGGCAATTTGTTTCCCGCGTTCATAACTTCAGCGTACATTTCATTTTGAATACGAATCATAAAAGCTCTGGCGCAGGCGTCCGTAAATTCAGACCAGTCTATTCTTCCGGTAAGATACATATCTATATCCGCTCCAACGGCGATACCATATACAGATGTAGCTACGGTGTAGGGTGTGCCTGAGCCAAGCTGTTGGAGTGTAAAATCATGATGACCTCCGGCAACTTTAGATACAGAAAGTATTATATCGTCTTTTGTCCAGAACTCCTGAGAGTCGCCTTTTTTAATATTTCTTTCGTCAACAAACTGTTTAAAGAACTCACTTTTATGAAAACCCGTGTCAACCTTAAAATCAATATCCTCTTCCAAAATTTCAAACAGCTCGTTTCCATGTTTTTTCATAGCACGCTTTCTGTCTCTTTTTGTAGAGTTTTTATTAATTTCAAGTATATCGAATACAAAATTACGTATTTTACCCTCGGCTTCATTTTTTGATATGCGTTTTCCATCATCATCAAACATTTCGGCGTCATGTCCAATGTCAAACCTAAGATTTCTGAAACCCTCATAATTATCTTCTGTTTCAAAAACATTTCGCATACGCTCGTTTAAATCTGAAAACATTAGTATTTTAGACATTAATTATTCCTCCTTAAATACATTTACTAAGCTACAACAAGTTTTTTATCAGCGCATGAAACTGACGCGCCTTTAACGGGAGTACCTGTAAATCCAATTTCTGATATTTCAAAGACGTCTCCCTCATGAAGAGCGTAACATCTCGCTCTTTCTCCCGCGCCGTTATAAAAGTTTTTTAGGGCTTTAAATCTGTTTGTCCATTCCTCTGCTATTAAAGGTTCACTGTATACTAATAAAGCGTCTCCCGGCGTGACAACCTCGACATACCAACCGCCTTGTGATGATTTATCAAGAATTTTTCCGGCAAAAGATGTTACAGCGGCTTCCGCGTATAAATCCAGTGCTATAAAATCTCCCTTCGCAACAAGACTGCCATTGTCGGTATCTGTTTCGAGTTCAATATTATAAACGTGTTCTCCTCCGTTTCTGGCTAAAACCTTTGACGCAAAAGCGACAGTGTGTTCGTCAATTTTGTAATTAATCATTAAATTTCCTCCTTGTATTTTTGCATAAAAAAAACAGCCGTAACGGCTGATTTAAACTTAGTAACAATTATATATTATTTATTAAATATATTTCCGTAACGGTTTTTTCTGACGGGTTTTGAAACTTCGCCAAAAGTTTTTCTTCCAATATGACTTTGAACATCTTCATCAATAGAGAAATGTCCCGCGGCTGAAACATAATCGGCAAAAATAACTTTGACTTCTTTTTTCAAATCGTTTACCGAATACTTGTCCATATCCTTTACAAGATTGTTATATGCCTCATTATCAGCTAATACCGAATACTTTGAGTCTTCTAATATTTTCTTTTTCTCGAAACGCGTTTTTTCAGTTTCGTTCTTTTCTTTATATTCCACAAGAGAAGAATAGTCGGCTCTCATTGTTTCAAGGGCGGATTGCTCGTCTTTTGTAACAAATTCGGCATATACCTGAACTCTCTCACCTGTCAGTGAGTAATTGTCTTCCTTTGACTCGTAGGACTGTTTATAGTGTCTTCCCGACCAGTAGTCGTGCATAATAAGATAATTTTCATAGCAGGTAACACTGTAGAACGTATTATCAGCCTCCGCATATGTACTGTTTACAAGCTCATACAGCGAACTGATTTTATCCTCTAAGGATATTTCAAAGTTTTTTGTTTTCCCTCCTAACTCAAAAGAGAATTTTTTTGTTTTTTCCGGAACATTACTTTCTTTGCCATTAGTACTCATTTTTACAATATCCTCCTTTCCGCTTTTTTCTTCCAAATTAGAAAAAAAGCTGCTTAATTCATTTAATTTTGATTTTATATCTGTAAGCTCTTCTGAAAAGTTACAGAACATACTATTATTGTTTTCACTGAAATCTGAAAGTTTTATATTTGAGCCGGTCATTCCGGGATTTATTTTTATTCCATACTCATTTTTCCCTAAAATTGTAACGCCGTTAAAATGAAAATCCTCTATATCAAGATATTTTTCTTTGGCGTTGTAGGAACAGCTTTTAATATAAATTTCAACCGAAACACTACATTCCTCCTCACGTTGAAGTATTTCAGCGGCTTTTGAGTATTCCTCAAAAATATATCCGTCAACCTCGACATATTTTTTATTTTTGTCCTCGTCATATATAAGCTTTGCTCCGCAGGACTCAGGTATAATGCCTACGGGTATTTCATCATATACGGTTTCACCGTCTTCGTCTTTGTGAAGATTATGTTTGTAAAACTCATATTGTCCGTTAACTTTATGTATATAGGCTAGAATAGGGCGGTTGCTGAACGAGGCAAGGGCAGCTTCGGCAACTGTCTCGTTAATATTTATATTTTTTCTGTTAATTCCCGTATGACAGGCTTGCAGATGTACCGGAAGAAGCCCCTCGTTGTCTTTGCTTTCAGAATCAAATTTTAAATTTCCCTTTACTTGTACGACAATAGGACTTTCTGTTTCATCCGCGTCAAAATGGAATGATTTTTCGCCCTTTAAATAAAAGTTATATAAATCCTCAATATATAATAATTTTTTAGCCATTTCACGCTTCCTTTCAAATATTTAATATACTGGAATATCTGATTTTTGACATATCAATAATTTTTTCAGCGTCAAATTTACCGCTGTTTAAAAATATATAATCCCCATGCTCATTTTTAATCTCCTGAAATCCGGCTTGTTTTAATTTTAGATATGTTTCAGAATCAGAAGTATAAATAAATTTTTCTTTCATAATAAATTCTCCTTATCCATTTGAGTTATCTTTTTTGTCTTTGCTCGCTTCTCCATCGTCTGTCAGTTCATCTGTGTCTTTTTCCTGTCCACCTGATTTTTTATCCGATAAAGCGTCTGATGATGTGGTATGAGAAGATTTTAAAGGAATAAATTTATTAGTGAGTCCAAGGCATTCCTCTTCAAGAAAATTCATTGCCAAAGTATCAAGCTCAGAAAAACCATTGAGAGTGTTTAAAGCGAGTTTATTGGGAAATCCGTAAGTCGAGGATTCCATAAGCGATTTTTTAAATTCTTGTTTCGTATATACCGATACCTCAAAAAACTTTACTTTAGCTGGCTTTTTGACATAATAGGACAAAAATCTGTTAAGCCACGCTTCCGTTTGAGGCAAGAGCATAGATATGGCAAACTCTGTATCGCTTTTCATAGCGGAGTTAAAAGCTGTTGTGCCTTTTATGGAGGCTGAGTTTAATATTTGCGCTCCTCCTGATGTGTTAAGTACGGTTTCGGTTGCTTTCTCAATTTTACTTGTATCGGTCGCTTGGTCGTTGTCAAAGGATATAGTGTTTAATTTTCCGGGTATTATAGCGGCAGACGCGTATTCGGGTAACGCTTCTTCCGTCATGCGGTTAAAATACTGTATCATAATATCCGGATTGATTTTCCAATCGTCAGGATTTGGAGAGCCTGTTAAAGTTTCCATTTCAAGCCATATAAGCTTATATATCTGCTGTTCATCGGCTATAGCCTGTATATCCTCTAAATCTAAAAGATTAATAAGAGAATTTAAGAGCCCTGAAAAAACAGGAACTACCGTTTCCCAGTCCTCGGCTCTCGCTTTAAGGCATACGGCGTATTTTTCCGGCATAGTCTGCCATTTCGTACCTTTTGACGTATACACCGTGTACATACTTTTAAAAGGTTCTCCCCAAAACTCTAAAATATCCTGTTTATTTTTAAAATAAGACATATCCATAGCGAAAGAAAAATCTCCTGTACTATATACACCCTCAATTTTACAGTAATCAGGGTCTAACGGCAAAATAAACATTGACTGAGATGTTTTTGCCTTTTCATCAAAATATACACAGCCGTAAAACACATCCTCACGAAAACAGGTTGTATATATTTTTAAAAACTCATATTGTAAATTTAATTTATCAAGTATTTTTAAAGTCTCGTAATAAGATTTTATAATATCATCTTTATTATTTTCATCTGTGAGACTGTAAGAGGGTATTACGCTTCTTGCGGACAGGTCAAACATATTAGCGTTATAAGATATAAGCCTGTAGTATACCTGAGAACGATAGTACAGATAACGAGAAAGGCTTCTTAAGTTTTTCTCATTGCTTCCTATATTTTTGAGATATGTTCTCAAAGAGTCCTTTGAAAAGGCTTTTATAGTTTTAGACGAGTTTTTTGTAACGTCTCTTAAATTTCTTAAAGCATCGTTTGCCTGAGCGTACCACTCTAATCTGTTTTTGTTTTGTTCATACCACTGTTTCATTTCGGGTATGGTTTTATCCAAAGGCGCGCCCCGCGCCTTGTTCTTTCTTCGGGGCATTTAAGTTCCTCCTAATTTTTAAACATAGAAAACCTTTTTCCTTTTCTGATTGGAAGTAATTCCGTCAGATTTATAGGAGTCGGATTTTTACGGTGAACAATATTTTTTCTTCTTTCGGTCATAAGAGCGTAGCTTGCCAAAGCGGCGGTATACGCGCGGTCGTCGTGAAGCTTGTTTGCTTTTTCAGGGGCAAGCTCAAAGGAGTCTTTGCCCGAGTCGCGTTTTTTACGAATTATATTTACAAGCTCTTCTTTTAAAGCGTCTATATTTGATAGCGCTATTTTGTCAGCCCAATCTAATTTGATTTTTTTTACTTTTACAGATTGAATGTCAGACAGCGCATCGTTTAACCGTCTTTCAAACTCGTTTTCATCTACGTGCTCATTTTTTAATTGTGATAATATTTTTTCACGTTCTTTTTCTATAAGCTCGTTGTCTATATCAAAAACGGTTAAATAATCTTTATTGTCATATGACGCTGTAAAACTGATTTTATCCTGCGACATAAGCTCTATCATAGCCTCGTACATTTCTGACTTATAAGCTGCCGGAGCCATAAGATGAATTTTATTTACAGCGTTCGGAAATTTATTTGCGTAGTCAGCTGAATATTCTTTGTCTATAAGACCTCTGTGTATTATTCCTTTTTTATCAGTCCAGTCGGGCATAAGATAATCGGCTATATTTACTCCGCCGCCGCCTGAACCAGCGTCTATATATACGCCTATGATATTTTCATATCCATCGGCTCCGCCGTTGTAATCTAAAATTATTTGTTTTAAATAATCAATTTGTTCGGGAGTTCTCATAGGCGATTTAATTTTCTTTCCAACGTCAATTAAATTTATACAGTTTACAATTCTCATACGTATATCAACGGAACCGTCAACCTGTTTAAACTCGTATATCTCGCATACAAGTATAACGCTGTTATCCCTTGAACGGGCGGGGTCGTAGCATATAACAAATTTTTTGTTTCCCGTGTCGTTATACAATAATGGTTTTCTTATTTCCTCATTTCTTGTAATAACCGAACGTTTTATAATGGCATCGCTTCCCGCGTCTGTTGTAAAGCGGCAGTAGTATTCTCTCCACGCTTTTTCGGGATTTGTCCTGAGTTCGTTGTCAATAACTGATTTTTCGTACAAAGGGTTCATCAGTTTACCATGTATTGTAGGACGCAAAGGTATTTCACATGTAATCATAGCGACAAAATATCTCTTGTCTCCCATAAACATTTTTTTTGAAAATTCCCTGAAAAACTCGTGAAATTTAGTTCCCACAGAGCTTGCCGAGCTTATGTAGAATAATTGATTTGGTATTTCCTTAGGAAGCGTTTTCAAACGAACGGCGTCAATAGAGTTTCCGTTGCCGTCTGTTCCTGATTTAAAACTTTTATTGACAATAGCGAAAGCTCCGTATACATTCATCATTTCTTCTGAAAGAAAACCGCATTCGTCAAATACTACAGAACCTCTTTTTCCTCTTTTTTTATCTATATTGCTGTTTAATGTCTGAGTAAAAGAGCCGTTGTATGTCGAGTAGCTGAAACCGTTTGAAGAATGTGAAAAACCGTCTCCCGCGGCATTTTTAATCTCTATTTCATTTTTAAATACAATTCCTGTCGAACCCATAAATGTGTCTATATTATCGTTTGCCAGCTGTTCAAGAGTAGTAAAGGTTTGTTCAGCCTGAGAACCCGACCCCGAAGCTATATAACACCAATAGTTGTTAAAAAGCATATCTTTAGCCATAAGCATAATATCAATAAGTGTACTTTTGCCAAATCCTCTTGAGCAAACAAGCAATACATTAGGACAAGTCCACGCCTGCTGAATAATCCACGCTTGAGCGTCAAGAAGCTCAATATTGAAAAAATCCTTTATAAATCTTACAGGGTTACATTGATAGTATTTTTGCATTTCAGCTATTCGTATGAGAGAATTAAGTTTTTTTGAGGATAAGGCGTATACGCCGTCTCTGACGAATATGGTATTTTTTTGAATACAGTTTTTAAACCGTATTTCATTTATATCTCCCTTGTCGACAAGAAGCTGTTTAAGCTCCTCAAATTCAGTCGTCCTCATCAGAAATTTCCTCCTCCTCTTCATTGTCGCAGGCAAAGTCGGAGTATAGATTTTCAAGGTCGGTATATGAATAACATTTTAAATCAATATTATTATCTTTTATAAAATCTTTGAGGTCTAAATTCTCATTTAATAAAATTCTTGATATTTCTATATATTTATCAAGTTTAGCCTGTAGTTCGATAATCATATTTCTTTGTTCCGCAACCATATCAGACCAGTCGCTTTCATCGAGTTTTAATTCTTGTATGATAGAATGATGGCTCGCGTCCATTACCTGACGCATAGCTTTGCAGGTTTCCATATCAAACCCGTTTACACGTCCTTGTCTTAAATCAAGGTCTTTTATTTTTTTTATTTTACCTGTCCATGTGTTTTCACCTTTTTTGGCATTCTTGTTATTTTTCAGAGATATGCAGCTTTCAGCGGCAAGATTTATTATCATACTTGTGATTTTTTGTTTGCTTTCCTGTAAAGATTTTATGGACGCCGAGTTTTTTTCAATATTTTTAATATCAGGCATTAAAGCCGTAATAGCCGCGTCTATCTTAGAGGACTGTAAAAATCCTCTGACAATAGATATACATGAGGAGTTTCTCACCATATCGTCATTTTCATATCCCCCGGCGTCAAGCATTCCCAATAGCTGAGAATATAAAAAAATTCTGTCAGACATAACTTCATTCTCAAATGGGTCGTATCCCAGTAATTTTATTACATCTTTTTTGTAGGTCTCTAAAGACTCTTTATTTACAGACGTATTCTTTTTTCGGGGTTTACCCGCCTTTTCAGAACAATAGCCGTTTTTAAAAAAATCCGAATTTGAATATGTATAACCGCTGTACTGTCCCATAGCTATATTTTTCACGTAAGAATCATAAGGAGTGGATTTTGTTCTGCCGGCGAGAAGATTTTCAGACTCTTGAACGCTAGCGTCCCATACAGAATTAAGAAACGGCTTGTCAAGATATTTAAGAGCCAAAATCATAGAGTCTTTTGTCACGATTTCCTCGCCGTTTTTATTTACTGAGACAGCGAGCTTTCTGGCGCACCGTTTACATATAAAGCTCACTTCTCCTTTAATTAAAGGATCTGTGCTTACATAAAAATTTTCCCGTTTTTTATGAGAATCGCACATAGGGCAGTAAGCGTAGCTTTTAAATTCTTCCAGTTTGTTTTCAAGCTCAATAACTTTTTCCTTTGCCTGTGCCGCCGTCATTTTCGCGGCAGTGTTTTTCTCTGGTATTTTAATCCCTCCTTTGTGTTTTTTATTGTTGATAAAATTAAAAAAACTCTCCGGATAAGAGAGTTTGTAATATTTTTTATACATATTATTTTTTGAACAGTCCGATGTAAGCGCTATTTTGTTTATGAGTCAAACTGATTGTATGTTATATTGTATCTTGCGCAGTTCGACATAATTATATCCGATTGTTTAATTCCTCCGCCGTCATCGCTGTAGCAAAACAGATTTCCGGACATAATAAAATTTTTACATGATGAAAAAGACATACCCGGATTCTGAGATGTATTTCCCACAGAAAGTATGTTGCTGCCTATGTTCATATACTCACAGTTTGTAAAGTGAAGTCCCTGTGTTCTTCCTTTATTCTGTGAGGAACGGATACTTATATAATTATTACTGATATTTATATTTCGCATATATGAGAATAACATATAAAGATAGGGCATATCAAAAAAAGAATTCCTTATAGTTATGTTTTGATACGGGTATGTCAGGTTATTTGTACTTTCTCTTCTGAATAAAAAAACCTTACCGCTGCTATTTTGTCCGACTATTGTATCTGATTTGAATACACAATTATCTATTGTAAATTTTCCCTGCAAATTTATTTTGTACAAATAAAATAAGCTGTAATTACAGCCATAATTATAGGAATTGGGATATTCTATTTTAAGGTTTTTTAAAATGAGGCTGTTAAGAGGGGGTTTAAGTACAAAGAAATCTCCGCCGGAACCGTCATAATTTTTTAACAGTACAGTTTGTTCACCAAGTCCCTCGATTATAATATTTAAAGTGTTATCAGTGTAGGCATGCTCGTCATCGCCTATTATTATATGTCCGTTTTGTGCCTTTATTACAAATGTTCCCTCGGTGAGAAATATTCTTCCGCCATATTCTCCAAGCTCGGCAGCAGCGGCTGATATTGTCTCATTATCATTATTTCCCGCGCATATGTATTTTGCCAACGCTTTACTTTCATCAGAAGCATCACTCGCTGCTATAATTATTGTTTTTGGAAGGGCGGGGGAGTCCGAGCTTCCCTTTGACCCGGTAATACTCCATCCGCTCCATCCGGTATCTGTTTTAGTACGTATATTTATATTTTGAGAAGATTTGGGAATATAAATCTGAGTTTTATCATTATCCCCCAAGCCTGTGTTTAATACAATAAGCGAACCTCCGTCTGAATTACCGGGAGTGTTAATATTACTGCCGTTTACGGTGTAAATACCTTTTTGCGTTAATGTGTCATAATCTATTGAAGAGTCTTCCACAGTTTCGCTTTTAACAAAATTAGCATCCGACTCTTCTTTTGTATAGTAACCGTTTAAATTTATATCCTCTGAGATTTCATTGCCGTTATAGGTAAGTTTTCCGTCTTTGGATATATTTATGTTGTCTAAAATTTCTTTGTTGTCATGCTTGTGTTCTTTTGATTCTATACGGCTGACAAGTTTGTCTTTTAAGTCGGTCAGCACGACTTTTTCCCATTGGGGAGTTATGTATTTGTCCAAGCCGGTAAGTTCACATCCTCTGCTTTTATATGTCAAAAAATATGTAATCTTCTTCCGTTGCGGGTGAAAGATTTTCATTTGTGTTCTCTACAGCCTCAAGCCTTGTTATAATATTGTCAAGAACGGAAACATTTTCCGAAGAACCTTCCGAATCCTGATTTAATCCTTTTATTATTGAGGAAGTATATATTTTGCTGTTCCAGTTATAAGTGTATTCTTCGTTTTCTATACTGAAAAACTTTACAGCGAATTTAATATTTCCCTCATATTGCGTTAAAATATTTTGAAGCCGCCACTCGAATATTATTTTGTTTTCCGCTGTGGCTATGTCCATTGAAGTTACAGGATAAACGCCGCTTTCCTGTTTAGCGTTTACAAACTGAATTACGCAGGTTTTGGTACTTAAATCCACTCCGTCAAAATATCTGTCAATTTCAAAAAATACCGTTTCAGCGTTATGGTCGTGCTGAACGGCAAGAAAATTCTGAAATTCGGGAGGTATTGATATTGTTCTTTCGTCAGCGTTGATTATAAACCGTCCTTCGTTTGACATAACAGTAAGAGCCTGAATATTCGTTTTATTGTTATTTTGTATCTCTTGTAACATAGCGGTATATTCGTCTGAGTTTGTTATCATTTTTAATCAGCCTTTCCTATAGAGTCTGATATATTTTTGATTTCTTTATGAATTGAAATATTCATTTCAGTAAGTTTCAGAATTTTTGAGTACATTTCCGATATTTTATCTTCTGTTTCCTTGAAAGACAGTACTGAGGAAACGCTTTTAAAATAGTCTAACAGTATGTTAAGAGTAAACTCTTCACTATAAACGGCGTTTTCTTTTTCGGGATTTATGAAAATTAATTTTAAATGCATAACGCCGTTATTTTGCGGACAATTATTTTTATTACTGATTTTAAATATCTTATAATCCCCGTGATTTTCAAAAAAATCAAGTTTCAGCATATCACTTTTGCAGCCTTTCACAGCAAGATATACACTGTGATTTTTGTACTCATTCGGTATAAAAAAGCGTATGTCCGTTATGTCATAGCTAACGTTTTTATTGTAATTTACAAATTTTATATTTTTGTTTTCGTATATCACGTTCATACAGTCTAAACTCCGTTTTCCTTGTCAGAATCAAAAATCATATCAAGAACATAAGATTCAAGAGACATCGGAAGAAGCTGAGAACGGGAATAATTATTAAGCAGTTCAAGATATTTTTCCTCAAAAGCCTGTTTGTTATTTTCAAAATATTCAACAGTACGGAATTCACCTGTTCCTTTATATGTAACAATTTCCTTGACCTCATTAGTCTCCGGGTCTGTAACTTCAGTTTTTATTTCCTTCATAATTTCCTCTTTTACAGTCAGAAACCGAAGATTTTTAGGGTCTTTTGTATCTCTTACCAAAATAGTATATTTTGCCATAAAACAATCCTCCTTGCAGCAATTCGCAAAATTTTTAGTTCGAAACAATAAAAGAATTCCTTTATATATCAGGTTTTATTAAATCATATCTGTTCATTCTTTTATTGTTTCGCTATTAAATAATTTCTTCCGATGTATACTCAATATCAGCCTTATTCTGTTTTCTGGCGGCTGCCACAATTTCTTTTACAGCGGCTGTTACTTTTTCAACCCATATGACAGCTTTTGCCTTGCTTAAAATTTCAATGTCGGATACGGAAGTGGTAAGTTCCTTGTCTGACATTTTCGCGCTGTCAAGAATCAATTCAAGATTAAGATTTTCATCCACGGGAAATGATTTGTCAATCAAAGCGATTTTTACGGTTTCGCCGTCAGGGTCGTCATCTGATACGATTTCAGGCTTTGAGTCATTAACCTTTATTTTCGCTGAAAAGTCGATTGAACCATAGCGCAGAACCTTGGGATAATCGTGCAGCGCTTCCTTTGTTTCATCACTTATTTCAGTACATCGTACTGAAGCGGTTATAATTCCTTCATCAATATTAATGTTTGTTTCAAGTTTCATAGATTATTCCTCCTCGTAAAATATTTTTATTCATCATCTTTTAGAGTATTGTACAGGCTTGTAAGTCCTGTAATAAAATTTCTTAAAGTATCTTTGGTCACAGAGCATTGCAGGCTTGGGATGTCGGCAATATCAGTATCTCTTACAACAAGATTCACTGCGTTCAGTTCCTCGTCAAGTATCATTTCCGATTTTGTCTGACTGCCTAAAAGTAACTCTACGCTTTGTATTGTCTTTCCTCCGTTTTTTGTAACCATTCGTACTTGTCCTTGTTCTAACTGGAAATTGTCCAGATTTAGTTTTGCCATTTATTTCACCTCAATAAAAAAGAACATTATAGTAATGTTCTTAGAAATATATGTCGATTTATAAAACATATTTTTCACGGTGTGGTTTTGCACAGTGAAATTTACTATAATTCTGTTTATATCAGGATTTCTTTTACCGAAAATTTTAGCTATATCTCGACTGCTTTCCGGAACTTCTCCGCCTTTATTCTGTAAAATAATTTCCTCCTTACGGATTATTTAACAAGACAAGAATTTTTAAAAATTTTACTAAGAATATTCTTTTCTTAAAATTTCGGCTATGTATATCTGACCTTTTCCCGTCACAAAAGTAATAACCTTTGTTTTAAAGCCATAAGGAGTTTCACAAACTCTTTCTTTTACTTTAAAATATCCGCTTTCGATATATTTTTGATAAGGCACATTGTTTTTCATAAGAATTCCCTTATTACGCAGCCATTCAAACAATCGGTTTCTTCCTATGTTGATTTTCTCGTCTTTAAGGAGCTTTGCCATTTTACCCATATCAATAAGATTACTGCTGTCAGATACTTTATTAGCAAAATGGACAAGAGGTTTTTGTTCTTCAAGTTTTTGCTCGGCAAGTTCTCTTGCCGTGCGTTCTTCTTTGAGTACAGTTGCAAGTTTTATAATATAATCAGGGTCTGTCAGAGTTTTCTCTATAACTTCAGGAGTCATATATGCACCATGTCTGCGAATTGTCGGTAAAACTTCAGATGTTATCCAATGTTTAAATTTTTTAGCATTTGGCATTTTGCTTAAAAAAATCAAGCTGTAAAGACCGGATTCATTAATAATAGCCGTTTTACTTTGTCCTATAGGCATATTCCCATTTTGGGAATCTGCTATATTTAACATAACAAACTGCTTATCCTCAATATCCACGTGAGTGAGAACAGCCTTGCTTGCGTTGCTGTATCCTAAAATACTTGCCGCGTCTTTTCCGACAAACCAAGGTTCATCATTAATAAGAACTGTTCTTATTTTTCCAAATTCATTATTATTAAAAATCTTAATTTTATTTTCCATAAAAAGTTTATCCTTTCATTGGTATATTTGCTTATATTACTGTCTTTTCTTTAATTCAAGATTTCTTACATATATTTATTGTAGTTGCTTACAAAATCGGTCTGTCATATTTTTTTAATTCCTCAATAATTAAGTCTTTCGACAAAACATTTCTGCAAAAATAAGCGCTTGCAAAATGATTACCTTTTGTATACGTTTTAAAATTATTGTTTGTATGATAATCAACGCGCTTATCAAACGCTAAAATCTGAATACCTTTTTTAAAAACCTCAAATCTTTTTTGCCCTTGCAGACTGTTCATTGGCAGTAATACGGCGAAAGGCTTTTTTAAGTCGTCAAGTCTTTTAAGCATTTTATCTTTTTTACTAAAAGGTGGATTGGTTATTATTATGTCATAATGTATATCCGGCTCATAAAGTAAAAAATCCTGTCCTTCCTGTATGCTGCTTCTTATAACTTTATAGCCATTTTCTGTAAATAATTTCACATATGCCGAATGAACCCCATCACAGGGACACCATATAATTTTATCTTTTGGTATATATTTAAGAAGCGGCTCCACGGCATAAAACGGAGTATAAACATCATCCGCTTCCGCTGTTCTTCCGCTTGTCAAATACGCTTTATTTATCAATTTATATCCCTTCTTTACATAAAAAAGCAGCTATACTTTTGTATAACCGCTTTTAAAAACTAAGTACGTAGAAAGTATGCGGTCTGATTTTTTGAATTTTCATTGAAAAATAATTATATTGACAGTTATTAAAATATTTTCCGGCTGTCTTAAATCGTATAATAAAAAAACAGCGATTAAACTGCTTTTCCATTATGTTTTTGAAATTTTGCTTTATACATTTGAGTCAATAAATTTTTTCTTTCATCAAATTTCATATCCATTCGCAGCAGTATTTGATTTTGCTGTTCTAAAAATAATAATTCCTCATTATGTTCTTTTATCAGATAGTCCCTGAGCAAATCGTTAGTTTGAATATGAAGCGCACTTTTAAGCTCTTTGCTTGTTTTTCCGGAAACTATTAAATTCAGCATATCAGCTTCAGACGCAAATGTAAAACGGTTGGCGCTATGCCCTAAAATTCGCTTGCACCATAAATCAATATCTTTGGACATTTTCTTATATTCCTCTTTTTCAGGGTCGCAGACTGCCCACCAGTCTTTATTTCTTTTTACAATAGTTCGCATTAGACGAAAATAATTTCGTACAATTTGACCAATCTTTGTTTTTTCTACTAAAGCTAAATTTTCTGCCATAGAAATAGTCAATAAATAATTTTTAGAACGAGTGTCGCCGCCTATGGCAAATCCCTTGATTTCACTATTTGGTGAAACCATTATAAAATCAATGTTTTCCAGAAAAGAATATGCTTTTATTCTAATTTTAAGCCAATCTGAAAAATGTTTTCCGACATTTAATTGCGTATGTAGTGTTCGTGCGTCAATGCAAAAAACTTCTGTATCATCATTTTTGTTTAATACAGGCAGTTTTTTCTGATAATCTGTTACAAGTTTAATTTCTTCTTCGGTACATCCAAGTCTTTCAAGTTCTTTTTTCTTGAAGTTTTGTTGTTTCATAATCTTTCTCTCCTTAAAATTTTAATAAAGAGGGTGGAAGTACAGTCCACACTTAAAGGCAGAATCGAAGTACAGTCGAAAGCCTTATAATAACTTTTTAAACATACTTATTATAGAATTTTATAAATCCTTTAAGGTTTTAATACTTTTGCTCATTTTGAATGTAATTTCATCATGAGCGGGAACACAATACTCTTCACCAGCTTTTTCTCCTAAAATAATTTGTCCCTTTCTTTCGGAAACATTTTTCACTTTAAATGAGCCGAGTTTTTCAAAAGGAATTTTTTCTTCTCTGTTTTCTGTCAGAGTTTCCATTATAATTTCAGAAAGTGCTGATAAAACATCTTCTGTTTCTTTTCTGGAAATGTTTGTCTTTTCGGTTATCTTTTTTAAAAGTTCTGCTTTTGTCATTATTGTTACCTCCATAATATTAAATTTTTTAATGTTATAGTCAATCAACTTAAAAATAAACAAGTTCTGCGGCAGAAAATACTTTTTGCTTACGTTTAAGTCAGCCGGCATAAGACGCAGGCTTGCTCTACCTTCGATGCCTTGCAAAAATAATTTTTAGTTCACCTATTTTTCTGCGTTTTCAAGTTGATTGACTATAATAGCTAAGCAGCTTCTCATTCAATTTAACTTGCTTTATTGTTTAATAAGTTATCTATATCAATTTCATTTTCACGGCACATAGAAACAATTGTGCTAATTGCATTTGGTAATTCACTATCATCTAACATATCTAAAGTTTTTGGCTTAGTTTTCTTTCCGCTTGTATTAAGATAGTTAGTAATTCGTGAATTAAGATTTATTCCATGCTTATATAAAAGCTCTTTTTTAAAATCATTCCAAGCCTTTCCAAAATTATTTCCAATAAAAGACGCATATGCCCTTACCAAAGAATTTATCAATGGTCTGTCAGCCCATTCAAGATTCTTTTGCGCTAATAAATCATTTTCATTATTCAGTACAGTGTTTTTATTTTGTAAAGCGGTTATATTTGTCATTAACCCTTTAACCAAAATTTTTTGTTCGTCAGGAATATCAGAAAAATATGTATTAACCATTAAATCAACGTTATTGATATAACCGCCAGTCTTGCGAAGTGTTGGTAATACTTCATTTGTTACCCAACGCTTAAATTTCTTTGCCGACTCAAGTTTGCTGCTCAAAATAGCAGTATATAAACCACTTTCATTGATAATAGACATATTTTGATTTCCGTTGGGGGTACTCATTAAATGCGTACCCTTATCATCAGCGTCAATTCGTCTTGTCATGTCACTTGCCATTCTATAACCAAGTGCATCTGATATGTCCTTAGCGACAAACCAAGGTTCTCCATCAATAGTTACTGTTCTGATTTCTCCGAATTCTTTATTCTTAAAAATTTCAATTTTATTCATATATTTTCCTTTCTCAACATTATCGCGGTTGTCTTGTCTCTAAAAATTTATTTAGCTTATCAGTTTTTTCAAAAAAATAAGTATTGTTCCCATTGTTATACTTATCAGCTCTAAAATTTGTATAATCAAATCCAGCGGCAATCAACAATACCATTTCTTCTCTTGTGGTACATCTGTACCAATTTTTTTCAGTTTTCATTTTTGTCCTCCATAGTGAATTAAACTGCTCCATATTAGTAACAGCGGAAAAGCAGATTGGAGTCCTCTGCTCCATATGGTTTGCAAATCCATATGTTTTCCGCTGATTCAGTTACCAGCTAATGAAGTTGACGATTCCGTCATCAAATGAGTTTCTTATTCAGAGTATGGTAATAGTTAACCCGCCCAAAACTCTTTTACTTTCTTAGTAATATACAATTGTCCCTTTCCGGTAACAAGTGTTTGTCTATTAGTTTTAGTCTGTCCTAAGAAATCTGTATATGTATACTCATTTACCTTGAAATATCCGGCATCGACATATTGCTGATAAGGTTGATTATCTTTCATAAGAATTTTCTTAATCCTAAGAGCCTGTCTAAAAACTTTTGAAATCTTAAAAATTATGTTATAATTTAAAGAAAATATTTAAAGAAGGTAATATAAAATGCACAATTATCCAAGTGATATAAGCCGTGAAGAATTTGAAATT
>CATLIG010000021.1 GCA_949948985.1 uncultured Clostridia bacterium
TTAGTGACTATTTATAAATAAAATATCTTTTTTTATTACTTATATATTAATATTATCACTTTTTTTATTTTTTGTCAAACAAATTTTGTATATAATAGCAATTAAAATAACATTTATATTAGACCTGTTCGAAAAACATCAAAATGTCATCTGTATCAAAACAATATAAAAGTGAAAAAGCAAATATTAAATTTCCTTACATCAATTTTTGTAGATTTAAAAAATACAACCATACATATCACATAAAAAATTTAATTCCGCTTATCAATAAAATCTATACTTACCTGACAATTTATCAGTTTTCAAACAGGTCATATGGAAACTATAAAAAATAAACTATAAACTTTTATTAAAATTTAATAATATAAAATACTGATTATTTTTACACATTAAATCAGTATTTTATTAAAATTTAATTTATAATTAAAACCGTAGAAGTTTCATTTATATGACCCAAATAAGCCTCTCCAGACGTTGAAAAACCTATACTTGTATATCTTCCAAATAAATCACAATAAGGCTGTACCAGATTTTGATTCATAATTTCCAATGTTCTGTACAAACAGTTAAAATTAATTACGCCTGCCGGAGTATCTGTTATAGTATTATCCAAAGCTTGTTTTGTATCTTTTATAATATCACCTATTTTTAAAATATGAATTTCTGTTCCTTCAGGTATTCCGCAATGCAAAGTTATGCCCTCACCTTTAATCTGGTCAAATGTTCTTATAAATATTTCATCATTGGCCAAAACTCCAAGAGGGTTTGAAACAAAATAATCGCTTATTTTTTCTTTATCCACCCCAAGAATTTCCGCATACACTTCAGCAACCGGACGATTGTCAAGTTCATACATAATACGGTTTTTTACATCTGATTTTGTAACAGTTAAAGCCTTATCAGAAAAAACTTCAGCACTTTGAGTTTTCAGCACTTTATATCCTTTAACTGTTTTTAATGTAGCCAAAACAGCAGAATTCTCATAACTCTTTCCATTAGCGTACACACGTGATGTACCCTCTGTTTCTGAAGAAGTTCCTCCTATATATAATACATCTGTTTTATCGCCTATCTTTTCCATTCCGTATTCTTCCGCTTTAGCACTTCCCTCAAATAATACAATTCCTATGTATTTATCAAAATTGTCAAGTATATTGTCATATCCACCAAAATAATCATTAGTCTGATTGATAGACGGCGTATAATCTGCATCTTTATCTATATTTTCAACAACACTTATAAATACATCTTCAATACTATCCTTATCCATAGCCATAAAAGAAATGGAAGAATTTTTAAATTCATTGTTAAAATACTCACTATGAGATGTTGAACCTATTATTTTACACTCCGGAAAATTTTCCTGTAAAACTTTTGCCGGAGAAGATTTATCATAAATACTTGAAGCGAAAAATATTATAAATACCGGAGAAAAATCTCCTATTTGCTTTTTAAATTCAGAAACAGCCTCGATAGAATCATTCGCTTTTACTGAAACAGCTTTTATTGCCATATTAATAAGCCTCCTTTTATTATAATGTTACACCTAGCTCTTTCGCTATTTTTGAAATTTTATCCATAACTTCCTTATCATCAGGTGAACTCGCGGTATACCTGTCTACCGCTATACCTTTTAAAATAAGCTTGGTATAGGTACATTTTGCGATTGTTGAGTTACCTTTTGATTTATCATTAATAATTTTATCTATCATTAGTTTTATTTTTCCTGACATAATAAATCCCTCTTTTCAATAATAAACTGTTATTGTTAAATATATGGTGATAACTCATATTTAAACAATAAAATAATACTAATGTCTTTTATGGTTTTGTCTTTATTCAATAAATTGTTTTATTGTTTCACAGCAAATATTATGAATTAAAATATATTAATAAATTATATACAAATTTTTAAAACATAATATACAGCAAATTCCGGAAAATATACAATATTATTTATTACAGTAAAACAATAAAATATTAGACTTTTTAATAACCCAAGCAATATTACTATAGTTTTAAACAAGTCATTTTATTTTTTTCACCGAATACCCGAATTTACCTATATATTTACCAAGACCATAGTATTCACCGTGAGAATAACATATAGGTCTGCTCTTCTCAAAATTAAATCTGCCTGTTTCATCCATATATTTTTCATCTGCCAAAACAGAAACTATTTCAGATATAAACATATCATGAGTACCAAGCTTAACAACATCTTTAACTTTACATTCAATATTAATAGGACTTTCCTTTATAATAGGACATTTTACTTTATTTGCCCTTTCAGGTGTAAGTTTCATTTCTTTAAATTTATCAAAATCTTTTCCGGAACGTACACCGCAAAAATCCGTAGGAAAAGCAAGTTTTTCCGTAGTAACATTTATAACAAACTCACCTGTATTTTTAATCATACTGTAAGAATGTCTTTCAGGTCTTACAGAAATATAAGTCATTGCCGGGTCGCTGTTTATAGTACCTGTCCACGCAATAGTAATAATATTTTTCTCACCGTCAAAATCTCCGCACGAAACCATAACCACTGGAACAGGATAAAGCATAGTCCCCGGTTTCCATATTTGCTTACTCATAAAAATTCCTTTCAATAAATATATAATATAATCAAGATACCTATAAAGCTATGCCCAATATTAATAAATCAGGGAAAATATTAAAATTCTGCCTAAACCTTATAAAAATTATCTTTATCATAAAAAGCTATTTATTCTGCTCTTTATGTAAAATTTCAATATAAGCGAGAATAAGAGGCGCCACGCCTTTTGCTTCATTCTGTACAATAGGTTCTGAAATATAATATTCAAAAGTTCCATCACGTTTGGTTTTGCCTCCAAGCCCGGCAACAAGACAAATACCATCAAGCTGAAGTTCTCCGTCTTTTTCCGAGAGATATTTCTCACAAATACCGTTAAAAGCTTTTTCTCCATATTTAAAATAGCTTTCATCAAGAATATTCATTCTTACACTTCTCATAATTGTATAAGCCATAATGGCACTGCCGCTTGTTTCAAGATAATTTCCTTCTAAATCACCTTTATCGACAACCTGATACCACATACCGCTTTTATCCTGAAATTTAATAACAGAATCAATAAATTCCTTGTAAATAGAAGAAAGTTTTTCTTTTTGTTCTTTCATACTTTCAGGCATAATATCAATAGTATCAATTAGCGCCATAGCATACCAGCCTAACGCTCTTAACCAAAAGTTTTTTGATAATCCCGTTTTTTTGTCAGCCCAATACATTTCTCTTGATTCATCATAACCGTGATAATAAAGACCTGTTTTATTATCACGCATTATATTATAGACATTTAAAAACTGATTATAACTGTCCATACAATTTTTGCAGTCATTGTATTCAACCTCATACTGCATATAAAATGGTTGTCCCATATAAAGTCCGTCAAGCCACACTTGATTAGGATATACTTTTTTATGCCAAAAATTGCCGGCTTTAATACGAGGCTGATTTTTAACCTGACTGTAAATCGTTTCAATAGCCTTTCTGTACTTTTCTTTTCCTTTAATTTTATACAAATCAAATAATGTTTTTCCCGCGTTTACATTATCAATATTATACTCCTCAGGATCATATGAGGCAATCGAGCCATCCTCACGAACAAAATAGTCAATAAAATTATCAGCGAATTCAAGATACTTCTCATCTTTTTTAATATAATAAAGTTCAAGGATAGCCTTTATCATACAACCATCAATATAATTCCATTTAGATGGTTTTCCGCTTCTGATTTTTTCAATGTTCCAAATAGGCGCCTGAGGTGTACTTTTTTCGAGAAGTTCATCAATGTATCTGTCTAAAATTTTCATAATATGCAATAATTCTCCTTTGCAAAATATTTTGTTATATAAAAACAGCCATAAATACAATTTTTCATAACATTTAATCTTTATTATAAAAATAATAAAAAAATGAGCAGACAATCATTAAATAAAATATGATATATCAAGTAATCCTTTCATTATTTCATACTAAAAATTTTGCGAATTGCTATAATTACATAAGAATTACTGTACTTAATGGCTATTTATAAGGAACTGTACATAAATATCAACTGTTTGACTTATTTTTCACAATCAGAAGAAATCATTTTGCACAGTTCCTGAATTTAAAGGTATGTGCTGATATAACTTCATAAATAAACGTTTGTTTTAATAAATACTGCTTTTAGATTCAATAATGTTTCAAAATTCTTAAAATACAAAAAGCAATAAAGTTTATAAGTACAGCACAGTACAAATATCCTTTTAACTTTAGAAATAATTTATAAATCTTTCACAAATACTAATATTTCATAAACATAACAAATTTATAATAAGTCAGAAACATTAGACCTGTTTAAAACAACCGTGATAACTATTTACAAAAGATTTTTTCATCAATCAAGGTCTGATTTTCGCATAACTTTTCAAGTATTTCAAGAAAATCAGACAAAGACAGGCGGAAAAAGATTTGTCAAGCGGTGTTATAGTAGTTTATAACAGGTCTATTATGTTTTTAAATCAACTCTTGACAAATATTAGTATAAACTATTCCTCTTATTATATAATATCACACTTTTTTCTTTTACACAATATATAAATTATTATTTTTTTGCCTGTTCAAGAGCAAAATCAACAGCTTTAAGCAAAATTCCCCCTGTTGTTGATTTATCATTTGAAAGCGCAATATTTGTAGATTGTTTTTCAATTATTTCAGCGGAAATTTCTCCTAATGATTGTTTAAATAAAGGGTAAAATACTTCCTGAGTTTCACCCATATTTAAAAGTTCAATATTTACAATTTCATTTTCAGAAACAGTAACCTGTACAGAAACAGGATTATTATGTAAAATAATTTCAGCAGAATAAGTACCAGGATTATAACAGGCTTCATCTCCGTTTTCGTGAATACAAAAATATAGAATACAGCCAATTATAGCAAAACCAATGACAGTAAGTATAAATTTTTTCAGAACCTCCCTAAGCTTTATAACAACAAATCTGCTTCCCATAAAAAAACCTCCAAAAATAACATTGTTTAATATATAAGTATTATCATTTTTAATAAAATATGATAAAATATAACGTAGATGATATTAAATATCAAACCTGTTTAAAATCACTGTGATAATGATTGAGAAAAGATTTTTTTGTCAACCAAGCTTGATTTCCGAAGGAACTTTTCAAATATTTCAAAAAAATCAGACAAAAACAGGCGAAAAAAGATTTGTCAGGCAATATTGCGGTAGTTTTAAACAGTTCTTCTATAAAACTTTCAAAGTAAAACAATAGACTTCTTTCGAAATTACATCAATTTAATAAAAAATTATTTTATTCAATGTTTTAGCGAAAGGCATTTTGATTTTTAAACACTGAAAACGTTAAGAAATATTAAATGAAATAATTTTTTCTAATGATATCTCTATTGGCATGAAGTTTCAAAAGAAGTCTAATAAAAGGAGAATAATATGAACATAAGATATATTTACGGCAAGGCAGGTTCTGGAAAATCAAGCTTATGTATAGATGAAATATATAAAAAGTCAAAATCCGAAAATATAAATATCATATACATTGTTCCAGAGCAATTTACTCTTCAGTCCGAAAAAAAACTCACTGATAAATTTGAAAACAGCGTCATAATGAATATTAATGTATTAAGCTTTAAACGGCTTGCCCATACTCTTTTTTCAGAATTAGGCGTAACATCAGGCAAAATACTTGAGGATATAGGAAAACTTATGCTTATAAGAAAAATCGCTTACGAAAATAGTAAAAATCTTTGCTATTTCAAGAAATCAATAGATAAAGATGGATTTTTAGAAAACGTAAGCAAATCCATAACAGAATTTTTCACATATGATATATCAGCGGACTCTCTTGAAAAAAAACTTGAGGAATTCAAAGAAAATCCAAATCTTTATGAAAAACTTAAAGATTTAATACTAATATATAAAGACTATAAAACCTATTTAAAAAAAGAATATATTTCAACAGATGAAACTCTTGACCTGCTTTCTGAAAAAATAAAAAATTCTTCACTAATAAAAAATTCTGAAATATGGATAGATGAGTTTAATGGATTTACACCCCAGGAATTTAAAGTTATAAAAGAACTTTTTAAATATGCAAAACAAATAAATATAACATTTTGTTCAGACTCTGAAAAATTTGAATATAATAACTTAAATGAATATGACCCGTTTTTTGAGATAAAAAATACAATAAATAAGTTAAATGCTTTTGTAAGAGAATCTGACGCATCATTTTTACCCCATACATATTTAAAAGACAACATACGACAAAAAAACAGTTCTGAACTTTTACATTTAAATAAAAATTACCTTCATGTTAAAAGGAAGATTTTTAACAAAGAAATAAACGATATAATTATTACACGTACAAAAAATAAATATGATGAAATAAACAGACTCGCTTCAGATATACTCTTTCTTGTAAGGGATAATGGTTATTTCTATAAAGACATAGCGGTTATACCCGGTGATAATGAATATGGTGATTTAATAAAAAGTACGTTTTCTCAATATAATATACCTTATTTTATTGATGTAAAAAAGGATATAACCTCAAACAGAATAACCGAACTTGTATGCTCATTTTTTGACATATTCACAACAAATTGGTCATATGAGCCTATATTCAGATTTTTGAAAACTTATTTAACCCCATTAGAGGCTCTTGACGTCAATATACTTGAAAACTACGTTCTTGAATGTGGTATAAAGGGAAAAAGCTGGTTTCTTCCAAAATGGGAATTTGGTTTTTCAAACCCAGACTATAATGAAGATGATATAAATTATTTAAAAGATTTTTTTACTGAATGTCTTTCACCTTTTACTGATTATATAAAGCCTGGTAAAAAATATACCATAAAAGAAATATCTTTAAGATTATATAATTTTTTGTCATCTCTTAATATTGAAAATATTATTGACTATACAAAATCTCCGGAATGTTTTCAAGTATATAAAATATTAATGGAACTCCTTGACAAAATAGTTGAAATTTTAGGAAACAAAGAAGTCACACTCTCCGAATATTCAAAAATATTAAATTCAGGTATAAAATCCTGTAAAACAGGACATCTTCCCCAGACACAAGATGAAGTAATTATAGGCGATTTAAAGAGAACGCGTCTTTCAGACATAAAAGCTCTCTTTATACTTTCGGTAAACGATGGAATTATACCATCAATCTCAAATGACAATGAGCTGCTTTCAGACGATGATAAAATTTATTTAAATAAAAAAGGTATTGAACTTTCACCAACATCATTTTTACAAGCAAATCAAGATAATTTTCTGCTATATAAAATGTTTTCAAAACCTTCCGAAAAATTATATTTAAGCTATATAACAGAAAGTTCAGACAAAAAAGAAAAAAGGCCCTCAAAAATAATATCATCAATAAAAAAAATATTTCCAAAATTGAAAGAAAAAAAATCCGGAGAAGATATACTTGAAAAGATAACGCTTCCTCTTCCCTCTTTTCCGGAACTCACAATACCTCTCACAAGATATTCAAAAGGGCATATTCTTGATAATATATATAAAGATTTATATACATTATATTCACAAGAAAATTTTTATAAATTAAAACTTGATAAAATAACCCAAGAAATTTTTATCAAAAAATATGAAGACACTCTTCCCGCTGAAACAATTGTGAAGTTATACGGAAAAAATATTTATTCAGATGTAACCAAATTAGAGAAATACGCTTCGTGTCCTTTCGCTTATTTTATGGAATACGGTTTAAAATCAAAAAGCAGAAAAATTTATGAAATATCAGGTCTTGAGGTTGGTTCAATCTTTCATAAAATATTGGAGGACTTTTCAAAATACTTAAACTACAACAAATTGAAGTGGGAAAATTTAGATGATGATAAAATAAATGAAATAATAGGCTATTCTGTGGAATCTATTTTAAGCGAGCAAAAAAATAAAATTTTTTCAAGTTCAGCAAAATATAAGTTTATGCTAAACAGTATAAAAACAACATCTTCACATTCAATAAAAATTTTATCCGAGCATTTAAAATCAGGAAAATTTTCACCCATAGGATTTGAAGTCGGTTTCGGGCCAAAATCAATTCTTCCTCCAATAATAATAGAGTTAAAAAATAACTCAAAATTAATTTTAACAGGAAAAATTGACAGAATCGACATATTAAATAATGATGGAAAAAGTTATGTAAAAATAATAGATTATAAAACCGGAGAAATAAATTATAATTTATCCGATGTATATTATGGTCTAAAACTACAGCTTTTAATATATCTTGACGCTGTAATAAAAAAAGGAAAAAAACTTTTCGGAAACGATGTATTACCCGGAGGAATATTTTATTTCAAAATTCATGAACCGGAAATAGACTTTGATACAGATATATCCATAACAACAGAAAAAATAAAAAATGAGATTATGAAAAAATTTAAAATGGAAGGTCTTTCATTAAAAGACATATCTTTTCTAAAAATGATTGATAGCTTTGATACAGGAACATCAAAAATATTTTCATTCGCTATAACAAAGGACGGAGCAATAAGCAAACAAAGTGAAAAAAATCTCGCTACGCTTGAAGAGTTTAAAGAACTAAGAAACTATGTAATTTCTCTTGCGGAAAAATTCGGAAATGAAATACTTGACGGTAATATAAAAATTTCGCCTTATAAAGAACAGTCCTCATCGTCTGTTTCAGGAAAAAATAGTTGTACTTACTGTAAATTCTCCTCAATTTGCTTAATAGAAACAGATGAGAGAAATAACATCCGAAAACTAAAAAAAATCAGCAACCCATTAAAAGAAATCGCTGAATATAATAAAAATAATGATAATAAGCCTATTTAATAACATTACCGCATTAAGTAACTTGACAAATCTTTTTACGGCAGTGATAAAAATTATTTTTTTCAAAATAATTTTTATCACTGCCGTAAGTATTTTTTAAACCTCATTTTTATAATCGTCGTCAGACGGAACAGCCTCGTCACGTAAATCATACTCTATTTCCTTATCACTGTTTTCTAAAATCTCAATTTCCGTATTAAGTAAAAGTTTAAGTTTAGCTTTAAATGTATCATATCGATTTTTCATTCCTAAAACCCTGTATTCAAGATCATATAATTTTTTATTAGCAGCCTGAAGAATTTCAGACGCTTTAAGCTCAGCCTCTTTAATAATCTGTTCAGCACTTTGATTTGCGTTGTTTTTAGTTTCAAGAGCCGTTTTTTCCGCTAAAACAATAGAATTTTTAAGTGTTTCTTCCATATCCTTGTAATATTTAATAGCGTCCTCAAGGACTCCCACTTTGTCATTAAGCTTTACATTTTCTTTATAAAGAACCTCAAATTCCACAATAACCTTATCAAGAAATTCGTCGACCTCATCTTGAGAATACCCCAAAGCGACCTTTTTAAAATCAACAGTTTCTATATCAACAGGCGTAAGCATAAATAAATTCCCCCAATCATATGAAATCTCCTTATTCCAGCAATTATATCAAAAAAAATATAAAAAAGACAATTTATTCATAATCAGTTGTTTCATTCTTTTATATATATCATAATAATCAATCAAGTAAAAAATAAACAAGTTCAGCAACTAAACTTTAATAACATCCGATATATTTAAAATCAATTTAATCAATATTTTCTTATGCTTATTAAAAATCTGTCTTTTTTTGTTTTTCCAATAAATTCAATAATTTTAACTCTGCCAAATCCACGTAAAGTTATAATATCTCCTTCAGAAACTATTTTTGAAGCATTTTCACAAATACTCCAATTTAAAAAAACTTTTTCAGATTTAACAAAATCAGAAACTTTTCCTCTGGATAAATTAAATATTTTACTTAAAACAGCGTCAATTCTCAAAGACACCGCTGTAATGTTTTTAATTTCCTCCAAATCATTATTTATATTAACCAAATCCAAAGGGACAATACTTACATTTACTTTCGTATGCCCTACTTTTTCTAAATTGGAACATATAAATTCGGCAATATCATCATCCACAAATACAAAAGCTTTTTCATCTTCAATAATAATATCTCCTGTTTTTCCCCTGACAATACCAAGACCTATAATAGAACCAAGAAAATCTCTGTGTGTAAGCTTTTTGCTAAACTTAGGATTATATGTAATCTCAAGAACAGAAATAGGAAAAACATATTCCTCTTCTATCATAAAATCAGGAAAAAAACCAATTTTCTGTCTTTCACAATTACTTGTACCTCCAAAAACATAAATATTTAAATCATATTGATTTCCAAGTAACGATAAAATTGATGATATTTTATATGGATCAAGAAATTCCGTAAAGGCAGGTTCATAATTTTTAATACAATAATAAGCCCGATCAAAGGCTTTAGAAAAAATAAGCTTTTCATCAGGCTTAGAAACATTTTTTAAAATATTTTGCTTATTAAACACATTTATTACCCCGCTAATAAAATTCTTCCTGCGATATTTAACACAAGCCGAATAAGGAAAAAGGCTATAATCGGTGAAAAATCAAGAATCATTCCGGGACCTCCTAAAGGAGATTTTTGAAGCATATTTCTTATAGGAGCCAAAATAGGTTCTGTAAGAGCATAAATAAATCTTATAATAGGGTTATCTCTTCCTATAGGTATCCATGATAAAAATACTCTGGCAAGTATGAGATAATCTAAAATTTCAACAAAAATCCTTAAAGATTGAAAGATTATCAAAGGCATATTTTAACCTCACTATCTCCACATAGACGCATGTGGCAGCTTAATACCGTTTGCTTTAAGTTCTTCTTTAAATTGACCTGTAATATCAACATTGACAGGACCAATAATAAATATATCATCTGAAATAAGCTGAATGGAACCATCAAGAGCATAGCAGGCTCCGCATAAAAAATCACTGATTCTCTGAGCGGTTTCATGTTCAATACTTTCAAGGTTTACAATTACAGTTTTCTTTTCTTTAAAATAATCACATATTTCTCCCGCCTCTTCAAGATTTTCAGGAGCTGTAACTACAACCTCCATCTGTACATTTGCATGCATACTTACAACTTTAGAGCTGTTTCCGTTTCTTTTTGAATAAGATTTTGCAGATTCAATGTTTCTTACCTTAGGCTCTTCCTCAATTCTATCCTCTTCTTCCTTGTAATCATAATAATCTTCTTCATAAGACTCGCCAAGCATAGCATCTCTTAATTTATTAAGTATGTTAGCCATATACATCCTCCTTAATAGTCAGCTTTTAACATTTGTCTTATTATAAAAAACAATAATTAAGCATTATAAATCAAAGCAATAATTTTATTATTTTAATATAATAATTTTGTAAATCATTTTAAACTGTATGTAAACAATTTTTAAATGAAAACTTTTATTTTTTTATTGTAGAAAATATTTAAACTATAATTTTAATTAACTATTAATTTCTTTTACCAAAGATGCCGGTACCTATTCTGACAATGTTAGCGCCTTCCTCAATAGCAACCTCAAAATCATTTGTCATTCCCATAGATAAATAAGTCATATTTATATTATCCACGTTTTTCCTCTGATTGTCAATAAATATTTTCTTCATTTTTTCAAAATATTTTCTGTTTTCCTGAGAATTTTCAACAAAAGGCGCTACAGTCATAAAACCTCTTATACATATATTATCAAACTTTGACATTTCTAACATAAAACTATCAACTTTTTCAGGTTCTATCCCATGTTTTGATTGTTCACCGGCGATATTTATCTCAATAAGCACATCCATAATTTTATTATGCTTTTTTGACTGTCTGTCAATCTCTTCAGCAAGCTTAATACTGTCAAGTGAATGTATCATTTCCACTTTATCAATTATATATTTAACCTTATTTGTCTGAAGATTTCCGATAAGATGCCATTTTGCCTTATCTCCGATAGTTTCATATTTGGAAACAAGCTCTTGAACTCTGTTTTCTCCAAGAGTTTTAACTCCGCATTCAATAAGAGCATTTATCCTGTCAATTTCAATAGTTTTTGTCACTCCGAGGAGAAGTATATCATCCTCACTTCTTCCCGAAACTTCTGCCGCCCGTTTAATTCTTTGTCTTATTTCTTTAAGATTTTCACTTATATTTTTCACAATATCACCGTCCAAAAATTATACTTTCTATGCTGTAAAAAATTTAATCATAAATTTTGTCTTCTTCTTTAATATCTGTAGTATCTGTCAAAATTCTGTCATAAAGTCTTATTTGAGGATTATTTTCAGGCTTTATAATAATATGAGTACTATTTTCAATAACATCATCCGTATTAAGAGTCTTAAACTCCGCAATACCTGAATTTATAATATATACACCCTGAGTATTAATAACTTCTTTTACCTCATAAATATCCTCGATATAATCAGGATTTTGAATTTCATCTCCAAGTTTTAAAATACTTTTATTTTCAGGAGTATAGATATATTTTCCCTCCTCATCACCGCCTGAATTTTCAATAAGCAAACTTTCTTTTCCATTTTCAGTAATTTTTATAATATATCCATCTTTGACATATTTTTTAGGAATTTTTAAAGTAGTTTTAGATACTACCGCACTGACAGGAATTTTTAATCCCACTTCAGAACGGCTTATCTCAAAATTAATACTTCTTCTGTCAATATAATCAATTAGGTCTTTTGTAATTTCTAAAACAACATAAGACTCTTCTTCTTCAGAAACCAGCTTATATATATTGGCATAAACTTTTCCATCGGTTTTGTCATTATCCGTATATATAACAACCGAATCACCCTCTTTCCATTCCTCAATATAGTTATTGGGAATATACGCAGCGATGTACCAATTATTGCTGTTCACAATTTTAAACACTCTGTCATTTTGCGAAACATATGTTTTTATATCAAAGGTATCTGTTTCCATAGAAGTTTCTTCTTTTGTAATATTGTCAAGCCTTGATATATTTATTGTTTCCTCAAGTCCGTCTGTATAATAAGACACAATGCCGCCGCTTGAGGCTGATATTTTAAGTATATTTTTTGATATTTCATTTTCATATTCCTGTCTTTTTTCCACAGATTCCGTAAGACTTCCTCTGTTTTCAGATAAAAGCATCTGATTTCTTGTCTCAATTTTTTTCTGGACAGACTGTTTAAAATTATTAACAGCGTCAATATTAAACGTACTGAAATTATATGCCGTCTCATCAACAATATCTTTAATTTGAGAATTTACCTTTTTAATATCCTCATAAAACAAAGAAAGCTCTTCTCTGTTTTTCTGCATTGTAAAAATTCTTTCATTTATGTCATTAAGGTCGTTTTCAAGATTTTTTACCGCCTCTTCATTTCTCACACTGCATATTTCAGCACCGTTTTTAACCTTTTCCTTATCTGAAACATTGTAAATAACCGCTCCCCCCGCGGTAGATTTATAGACCGTTTCATCTCTGATAATAATACCTTTCACTGTTTTTGGTTCATCAATCGTGCCATATTGAATAGTGTCAAACGGTATACTTCCTCTTGACATAAATACAATACCATATCCTATAAAATATATTATAAAAAGAAGAAATACAATATAAATAAGATTTTTTCCCTGAGCGAAACGCTGTCTTTTTTCCCTTCGCATATCCGCTTTTTTAATACGCTCTGTTCTTTTTCTTCTTCTTTCCTCAACTTCACGTAAAGCCCGTTCTCTGTCTTTATCATCACCATAGCCTGTATTTTTGGCTCTTGTTTTATAACTTCCGTCATAAGAACGTCTGACTTTTTTTCTGTTTACGTTTTTTTGCAAACACAATCCTCTCCAATCAATCATAATTTTAATTTAAAAAAATAAATTAATATAAGGAGTGATAAAATTGAAAAATAAATCAATAATAAAAAATTCAATCATTTATATTATACCAATAACCGTCTTATTTTTCAATGTATTAATAATATTATTCCCAGGACAAATAATATTATCTGCAAAAAATGGGTTATTGCTATGGTTTAATAATGTAATACCATCTTTGCTTCCATTTATAATAGGCGCCAATATTCTTATGATAACAGGCTTTACAGAGCTTATCGGAACAGCGTTAAAACCAATATCACAAAAGCTTTTTAAAATTTCAGGCTATGGTGTATTCGCTCTTGTTATGGGTTTTATTTCAGGTTATCCAATGGGAGCGAAAATAACCGCGTCCTTGTATGAAAATAAAAAAATAAATTCCGATGAGGCTCAAAAACTCATAATGTTCACAAATAATTCAGGACCACTATTTATACTTGGTACAGTGTCAATTTCAATGTTTCAGATTCCTGAAACAGGGATTCTTCTAATATTATCCCATTATCTTTCAGCACTGACAATCGGCGTAATTCTCAGAAATTATAAAGCATCTTCGTATAACTCAAATGAAGCATACAGCTTAAAAAAATCTATCAGAAAAATGAGAACAGAGTATACAGATAAAAACCTTACACTAGGTTCCATTTTAAGCAAAAGCATAAAAGACGCGATGGAAACAATATTTATAATAGGCGGATTTATAATACTTTTTTCAGTTCTTTCAAAAATGCTTGAAATAACTGAAATTTCAGAAGTATCAAAAAAATTTTTTACACCTGTTTTTAATCTTTTAAATATAAATACTGATTTTATTTTTCCATTAACAACAGGAATTTTGGAAATAACAAACGGTTGTAAAAAAATATCCGAATTACCTGTTGATATCACTACCATTGCGATAACGTCAGGCATAATATCTTGGGGAGGTTTTTCAATTCATGCACAAGCAATAGGCTTTTTAACAAAAACAAAAATAAAAACAAGTTTATACTTTCTGTCGAAAGGAGCGCAAAGCTTACTGTCAGCACTATATGTATATATATTAAATATAATGATGGATATAAATTTCTCAAAATCAACAGTAGAAACATTTGTACAGACTAAATCATCAATATTAAATAAATTTGCCGTATCATCTGTAAACTTTGTATTCGTTATAATAATACTTACTATTATATCATTTATTGTTTACATATCACATTTAATATTAAAAAACATTAAAAAAAACAAATAATATAATTATTACAGTCCTTTCTTAATATACAGGATATAATTAAGAAAGGACTGTATTTTATAATCTCAAAAATTAATATAAAGGATATTTAGAAACAAGTTTAGCTACTCTTTCTTTAGCTTCTGCTTTATTTCCCTCAAAATCTTTAATAACAAGAGATATAATCTCAGCGATTTCAGTCATATCTTTTTCCAACATACCTCTTGTTGTTACAGCCGGAGTACCAAGTCTTATACCGCTTGTGACAAAAGGCTTCTGTGGGTCAAAAGGAATAGCATTTTTATTGCACGTAATACCAACCTCGTCAAGTCTTTTTTCAGCTTCTTTACCTGTGATATCCATACTCTGCAAATCAACAAGCATAAGATGATTGTCCGTTCCTCCGGAAACAATGTTAAAACCATTATCAACAAGACTCTTTGCAAGAGCCTGAGCGTTTTTTACAATCTGGTTTGCGTATTGTTTAAACTCATCAGACAAAGCTTCTTTAAAACACACAGCTTTAGCCGCTATAACGTGCATAAGCGGCCCGCCCTGAATTCCTGGGAAAACAGCCTTATCAATAATTTTAGCATGTTCTTCCTTACATAATATAAGACCGCCTCTTGGACCTCTTAAAGTCTTATGAGTTGTTGTTGTAACAAAATCAGCGTATAAAACCGGATTAGGATGAAGACCCGCCGCTACAAGACCGGCTATATGAGCCATGTCAACCATAAGGTAAGCTCCGGCTTCTTTTGCGACTTCACCAAACTTTTCAAAATCAATAGTACGTGAATAAGCGCTTGCGCCCGCGACAATAAGTTTAGGCTTACGCTCAATAGCAAGACGTCTTACCTCATCATAATCAATTCTTCCTGTTTCTTTCTCAACACCGTAAGGAATAATATTATATTGTTTTCCTGACATATTAACAGGACTTCCGTGAGTAAGATGACCTCCGTGGGCAAGATTCATACCCATAACAGTATCACCGGGTTTTAAAACAGCAAAGAAAACAGCCATATTAGCCTGAGCACCGGAATGAGGCTGAACATTAGCGTGTTCCGCTCCAAAAAGTTCTTTAGCTCTTTCAATAGCAAGCGTTTCAGCAATGTCAACTTTTTCACATCCGCCGTAATATCTTTTTCCCGGATATCCTTCAGCATATTTATTAGTCATAGGCGAACCCATAGCCGCCATAACCGCCTTAGAAACAAAATTTTCAGAAGCGATAAGCTCAATATTACTTCTTTGTCTGCCAAGTTCCTGCTCAATAGCACTTTTAATTTCAGGGTCAATAGTATTTAATTCATTTAGATCAAACATTAAAAAATCCCTCCAAAAATATAATAATTATTATAGCAATACGCAAAATTTTTAGTACGAAACAATAAAGAAATTTCTTGATACATCGTATTTTATTAAGCATTATCTGTTCCATCTTTTATTATTTTGGTATAAATAAATATTTTCGTTTAGCTTTATATTCGAAAAAACGCCTTTCTGATTTTATTTTAATCAACGTTTATAAAAAACTATAATTGTAAACTATTCGCATATTTTATATATAATGTTAAAAGCAGTCATCAGACATGCTGAAAGCCTGCCAGATTGATGACTGCTTTTTAAGAATATAACTTAAAAATCAAATAAACTTTCAATAAGGAAAAACTGATTAGCTCAAATATTTTCTATGCCTTTAAATCAAAGTTTTTCCAAAACAAATAAATACCATAAAGTTCATTAAGAAAAGCAGAAACATATTATTAAAGTAAATTTAAGCTTCTGTAGTTTCTTCTGTTTTTTCTTCCTCTTTAGGTTTTACATCAGCTTCTTTAATACTAAGACTAATTTTTTTATTTTCAGCGTCAAAATCAGTAACTTTAGCTTTAACAACCTGACCAATTTCCAAAACATCATCAGGCTTAGCTATATGCTTGTAAGAAATCTGAGAAACATGGATAAGACCGTCCACGCCTTCTTCAAGCTCAACAAAAGCGCCAAAAGGAACCATTCTTACAACTTTTCCTTCAACGATATTGCCAATAGTATATTTTTCCGGAGCTGATTTCCATGGGTCGTTATTAATATCTTTTAAAGACAAGGAAATTTTACCTTTTTCACTGTTAACGTCAAGAACAGTAACCGTAACTTTATCACCTTCTGACAATACATCGGAAACTTTTTTTACACGTCCCCAGCTCATTTCAGAAATATGAATAAGACCGTCTACGCCTCCAATATCAACAAAAGCACCGAAATCAACGATACGGCTTACCGTACCCTCAATTCTGTCACCAGCATTTATTGACTCAAATATCTGCTGTCTTTTTGCCGCTATTTCTTTCTGAACAAGCTCTTTTCTTCCCGCTATAATACGGCGTTTTGATTTATCAAACTCAAGAATATTAAAATCAAATTCTTTATTTTTAAATTCATTAAGGTCTTCAACAAATCTGTTTGAAATCTGAGAAGAAGGAACAAATACTCTTTTATTATTAATAAGAGCAATAAGACCGCCTTTAACAATATCAATAATTTTACCTTTAATAACAGTTTTATTATTAAATGCTTCTTCAATTTCCTCATATCCTTTGTTTGCCTCAAGTCTTTTTCTTGAAACAAGAACATTTCCCTCACCATCGTTTACTCTTACGACGTAAACCTCAATCTCATCGTCAGGTTTAACAACGTCAGCTGGGTCAATGTCAGGATTTTCAGAAAATTCATTTTTAGGAATAATTCCATCTGATTTGTAGCCAAGATTTACAGATACTTCACCATTGTTAACACCAATTACTGTGCCTTTAACAACATCTCCTGTATGTAAAGTAATTAAGCTTTGGTCAAGCATCTCCTCAAAGTTTTCATTTTCACTCATTTTAGTAATAGCCTCCTTTATTATAGCCGGCGGTGTAGACGCACCGGCAGTTACTCCAATTTTATCACTTTTTTGCAAAATATTCAACTGTAAATTGTAAATTGTTTCGCATAAAAACGTATTTTTGCAATATTTTTTACTTATTTCAAATAATTTTCTTGTATTAGAGCTTTTTTCATCACCAATCACAATCATTTTGTCCACATTTTTTGCAATTATAACAGCTTCTTTTTGTCTGTCGTCTGTTGCAGAACAAATCGTATTATTTATTTTCACATTGGCAAATTCAGAGAAAACTTTTGAAATATCCTCAAAAATATCCCTTTGATACGTAGTCTGAACCACCAGAGTATATTTTTTATTTTTATCAATATAGGTGTTTAACGCCTCCTCAGGCGAATTTATAATAATCCCGCTGTTTTCTGCCCAACCGTTAATTCCGATAATTTCAGGATGTTCAAAATTTCCGACAATAATAATCTCATCACCGGCAGTATAAGCTTTATTGACAATAGTATGAATTTTTTTCACAAAAGGACATGTACAATCAACATACTTAATATTTTTGTTTTCAAGCTCTGTATAAATACTTTTCGGGACGCCATGAGAACGTATAATAACCGTGCTATCCTTTTCAATTTCATCAAAATTATCAACAACAAAAACACCTTTTTCCTCAAGGTCGGAAATAACAAATTTATTATGAATAAGTGAGCCATAAGTATATATTTTACCGAAACCAATCATATTATACACACAATCGATAGCTCTTTTTACACCAAAGCAAAAACCGGCAGATTTAGCAAGAATAATTTTCATATAAAACCCTCTTATATTTTTCGGCGTATAATTTCAATAATTTCTTTTTTCACATCTTCAATGCCTTTTTTTGTTGAATCAATAAATATAGCGTCATCGGCTTTTTTCAGGGGAGAAACCGCTCTGTTTTTATCATTTTCATCTCTTTTAATAATTTCCTGTTTAATTTTTTCAAAGTCAAACTTAATACCTTTTTCCTCAAGTTCACCGCAACGTCTTGCCGCTCTTTCAGAAACATCGGCATCCATATATATTTTAACAGTAGCGTTAGGTAATACACAAGTACCTATATCTCTTCCATCCATAACAATATTCGCATTTTCAGCTATTTTTTTCTGCATATCAACTAAAACTTCACGAACCTTTTTAATTGTAGCCACATCTGAAGACCCTTCAGCCACTTTTTGAGTTCTTATTTCTGAAGTAACATTTTTTCCATTCAAATAAATTTGCTGTTCATTATCGTTATATTTGATTTCAATATTTATTTTGTCAAGAATACTCTCAACAGAAATCTGATTTTTTGTGTCAATTCCATTATGTATACAATACAGCGCAACAGAGCGGTACATAGCTCCTGTATCAACATATATATAGCCAAGTTCTTTGGAAATTTCTTTGGCGGCTGTACTTTTGCCCGAACCTGCCGGTCCATCAATAGCGACTGATATAAAACATCTTTTCGCCAAATCAGGTCTTAGTTTAACAGCCTCCTTTAAATATATATGTTTCATATCTTTCTGTGTTTTATCACATTCTATATTGACAAGAACTCTTATGCACATTTCAATACTGCCCTTTACATACATTTCCTGAGTACACATAAGTCCGGCATTTACAATTCCTATTTCTCTTGCCGCGACCGCAGGATAAACAGCATCAATATCTTTTGTCGCCGTAAAAATAACAGAAACTATATTTTCCAGATTAATATTATTTGATTTAATAATCTCAGTTAAAAGAATTTTTGTATTTTCAAGAATACATTCTCTGCTGTTTTCCTCAACAGTAACAGCGCCTCTTATACCGCAGTAAGACAAAATCCAACACACTCCTTATACATTTTCTCCTGCCAAATAACCTGTTGAAAAAGCCGCTTGCAAATTAAAACCTCCGGTAAAACAATCCACATCAATAACTTCTCCCGCAAATGACAATCCCGAGATAATTTTTGACTTCATTGTTCCCGGGTCAATTTCATCAACACAAACGCCGCCGCAGGTAATTACAGCATCGGAAAAGCCGTTTGTACCCGTCACATCAAGTTTAAGATTTTTAAGCAGAGAACAAATATTTTTTCTTTCAACTTTTGTAATTTCATTAACTCTTTTGTCAGAATTAATTCCCGACAGTTTAATTATAACAGGTATTAGCTTTTGTGGCAATAACTCATTAAGAGAGTTTTTAAAAGTTTTATTAATAAATTTTTCAAAATCACCCAATATACGTAAATCCAGTTCTTTTTCTGATAAAGCCGGTTTAAGGTCAATCTTAATCTGTGGCTTTTCAGAAATTCTGTTTGTAATATATCTGCTTGCACTTAAAATAAGAGGGCCCGTTACGCCGGAATTTGTAAACATCATTTCCCCAAAATTCTTATAAACTAATTTTCCTCCTATTTTAACTTCAATAGATATATTTTTAAGACTCAGTCCCTGAAGTTCTCCGCACCATTTTTGAGAAACCCGCAAAGGTACAAGCGAGGGATAAAGAGCAGATATCAAATGACCTGCTTTTTTAGCAAACTTGTATCCATCTCCGTCAGAACCTGTAGCCGGATAAGAAAGACCTCCTGTTGCAATAATTACAGAATCCGCTGACAAGATTTTTTCACCTTTTACCGACACACCTAATATTTTTCGGTTATTAATAATAATATCGTCAACTTTTGTATTTAATTTAACTTCAACTCCTGTTTTTCGCAGAAATTTATCAAGTGCCTTAATAATATCACTTGATTTATCAGATTTAGGAAACACTCTGTTACCGCGTTCAACTTTCAACTTAACGCCGAGATTTTCAAAAAATTCCATAGTCTGAGTACTTCCGAAAGTATAAAAAGCACTGTATAAAAAAAATGGATTGCCTATGGTATTTTTAATAAGTTCTTCAGGGTCTGAAGCATTTGTAAGATTACATCTGCCTTTTCCTGTAATATAAAGCTTTTTTCCAAGTTTTTCATTTTTTTCAATAAGAATAACTTTGTTTCCTTTAATAGCGGCGTTTCCCGCGGCAATCATTCCCGCCGGACCTCCGCCGATTACGATAACTTTTTTCATAAAAACCAATCCCGCAAAAATACTGATTAATTGCAATAGCATTTTATTATTGTTTTAATATAAAAACTTTGTAAATTTTTATAAAACAATTTTATATTAAATCAGTAAATTTTTAAATATATTTTTTTCTTGTATTTGATGTATAAACCTGATATTCATTCCATATTCTTTCAAGATTATCAAGGTTTTTAATAAGAGCCTCTTTTTTGCTAACACTTATTCTTACAAGCAACGCATTAATAACACTTAATGGAGCGACTAATGAATCCACAAAAGAAACCATATCGCTTCTAGCTGTCAAAGATAAATCAGCATATTTTACCATAGGAGAAATATTGCAGTCTGTAACGGCAATAGTAGATACTCCATGATTGTGAGCATACTCCATAGCTTTGATTGTTCTTTGAGAATATCTTGGAAAACTTATTCCAATAAATAAATCATTATTGTCCATTTTGTATATTTGCTCAAAAATTTCTGTTGATGCATAAGAGTTTATAAGCGCCACGTCATTAATCATAAGATTCAGATAAAAATGCAAAAAGGACGCAAGGGCAAAAGAACTCCGTCCACCAAAAATATATACTCTTTCAGCAGAAAGAATCTCATCGGCACACTTTTCAAAAACCTCTTCATCAATTTCATTTAAAGTATTGTGTATCCTCTCTGAATCCGACTCTAAAACAGCTTTAAGGATACTTTTGTCACTTTTCTCAATTCTATCGGAAGAAACCTGAATTCTTTGAGACGCTGTAAGCTTTGTTTTCACAAGTTCTTCCAATGCCCTTTGCAATTTAGGGTATCCATCAAATCCAAGCTCAATAGCAAATCTTACAACCGTAGATTCGCTCACTCCAGTAACCTCGCCAAGTTTTGACGCTGTAAGATAAATAGCCTTATCATAATCTTCTATTAAAAATTTAGCTATTCTTTTTTGTCCTTTGCTAAGTTCAGGGATTTTATATTTTATAGTATCTAACAAATCAATTTCTTCCATCTTTAAACTCCATACTCTAACTGAATATATCAGATTTTATTATAAATTCAGCCTTTTAAAAAATAAGACTGCCTGTACCTGTAAAAGGAAAAATTATCAGACAGTCTCACTTTGTTAATTACCGAAAAGCTTGTCATAAAATTCCAAAAAGTTTTCTGTAATTAAATTAAAATACATAATTTGTAATAAAACAACAAATTTCATTAAGGAAACGCTGATTAATTTAAAATATCAGCATACATTAAACTCTGTGACTTTTTATATAAATTGTTTGTTGTTCTACCTCAACAATTCGTGGATTGCTAGTTTAATTAAAATTTGTCAACAGTAGCCATATGAGAAATCAAATCAAGAACTTTGTTTGAATAACCCCATTCGTTGTCATACCACGCAACCAATTTAACAAAATTGTCATTTAAAGCGATACCTGCTTTTGCGTCAAATACTGAAGTGCAGTACTCACCAACGAAATCAGTTGAAACAACATCATCCTCAGTATATCCCAATATACCTTTCAAAGCACCTTCAGAAGCTTCTTTAACAGTAGCTTTGATTTCATCATAAGTAGCTGGTTTTTCAAGACGGCAAGTAAGGTCAACAACAGAAACGTCAGGAGTAGGAACTCTAAATGACATACCTGTAAGTTTTCCGTTTAACTCAGGGATAACTTTACCAACAGCTTTAGCCGCACCTGTTGAAGAAGGGATAATATTCGCAGCGGCAGCGCGTCCGCCTCTCCAATCTTTCTTTGAAGGACCGTCAACAGTTTTCTGAGTAGCTGTAGTTGCGTGAACAGTTGTCATAAGACCTTCAACGATACCAAATTTGTCATTAATAACTTTAGACAAAGGAGCAAGACAGTTAGTAGTACAAGAAGCATTAGATACAATGTTCATATCAGTAGTATATTTGTCATTGTTTACACCCATAACAAACATAGGAGCATCTTTCGAAGGAGCTGAAATAACAACCTTCTTAGCACCGCCTTTAAAGTGAGCCTCTGCTTTATCCATAGTAGTAAATACGCCTGTTGACTCAACAACATAATCAGCGCCAACGCTTCCCCAAGCGATTTCTTCAGGGTTCATACAAGCGAAAACTTTAATTTCTTTGCCGTTTACAACAAGCTTACCGTCTTTAGCACAAGCGTCACCTTTAAATTTACCGTGAACTGAATCATATTTAAGCATATAAACCATGTAATCAACATCAATAAACGGGTCGTTAATTGCGACAACTTCTAAATCATCTCTTTCAACAGAAGCACGGAAAACAAGACGACCGATACGTCCAAAACCGTTAATACCTACTTTTACCATTTTTAAATCCTCCTAATATAAATATATTTACAACAAATCTGTAGCAAAACAAAAGCTACACCATAGGTTTGTCATATTTTCAACAAGCAACAATTATTAAAAAAACATTGTAATACTTGTATGACATAACCTTTATTAACATTATATCACAAAATAAAATATAATTAAATATTTTTTTAACAATTTTTTTCATTTTTCTTTTTTAACAAGACTGATAATTGAAATAATAAAGGCTGATATACCAAACATTGTACCCAAAGCACCCAAAATTATACCAAATATTCTCATAAAATCACATCCAAATAAAAAATCAATAGTATATTTTACACAAAACCTGTAAAATTTTATAAGCAATTTTCGTTATTTATAAAATTCTTTTATAAATAAATTTTTCATTAAAAACACTGCTATTTAAAATAAGCAACACCAGCCTCAAAAATCCTTTGGTCTTTGTTTCCCGATACATTTTTATAAAGACTGTTTCCAATACGTTCTGAATGACCCATTTTCCCAAACACTCTTCCATCAGGACTTGTAATTCCTTCAATAGCGAATAATGAGCCGTTTGGATTATATTTAATATCATAAGATGCTTTTTTATTTTCATCAACATATTGAGTGGCAATTTGTCCGTTTTCAGCAAGAGATTTAATAATTTTCTCATTAGCAACAAATCTGCCCTCTCCATGAGAAACAGCAATTTTATGAATATCTCCCGGATTAACTTCCCAAAGCCACGGAGATTTATTTGATATAATTTTAGTTGACACAAGACATGAAACGTGTCTGCCTATAGTATTAAACGTAAGTGTAGGACTATCGTCTTTCATATCTCTTATTTCTCCATATGGTACAAGTCCAAGCTTTATAAGAGCCTGAAACCCATTGCAGATACCAAGCATAAGACCGTCCCTGTTTTTAAGCAATTCCATAACAGCGTCTTTGACCTTCGGATTTCTGAATACAGCGGCAATAAATTTGCCTGAACCTTCAGGTTCGTCACCCGCACTGAATCCTCCGGGGATCATAATAATCTGAGAATTTTTAATCATTTCAGTCATTTTATCTATTGACTGCTGAAGCCATGATGCTTTAAGATTGCTTATTACCAAAGTTTCAGCGACAGCACCAGCTTTTTCAAAAGCCTTCTTTGAGTCATACTCACAGTTTGTACCCGGAAATACAGGAATAAATACTCTCGGAGCAGCGATTCCTTTACCATTTGTTTTCTTTTGGATAACATTAAATTCCTTAACACAAATATCCATATTTTCAGTTTCATTGTAAATCATAGTCGGGAATATTTTTTCAAGTGGATTTACCCATGCTTCCAAAGACTCACTCATTGAAATATCCACACCGTTTACAATAAATTTTTCATCAATTATAGTTTCACCGATAATCTCAAAATCAAAGCCGGCAAATAAATTTTCCGTTTCCGATTTATCACACGGTATTTCAAAAATAAAACCGCCGTAAGAATACTCAAACAAATCATCGGTATCAATTTTCGCCCCGATTTTGTTTCCAAAACTCATTTTGCTTATAGCTGAAGCAATTCCGCCTACACCTATAGTATACGCCGACAAAATCTTTTTATTTTTTATAAGCTCATTTATTTTTATATAATTTTTAATAAGCTTATCAAAATCCGGCAAATCATATTCATCATAAGCTGTTGTAAGTTTTACAATCAGATTGCCTGATTTTTTAAACTCAGCAGAAATAATATCATCTGTTTTTGCTGTATTAACAGCAAAAGAAACTAAAGTCGGAGGTACATTAAGGTCTTTAAATGTTCCGGACATACTGTCCTTACCTCCTATAGCGGCGGTACCAAGTTTCATTTGCGCTAAAAATCCTCCTAAAAGAGCGGCAAAAGGCTTGCCCCATTTTTCAGCGTCTTTTCCGAGTCTTTCAAAATATTCCTGAAAAGTAAGTCTTACACTTTTATAATTTCCACCGGCAGCCACGATTTTTGAAACAGATTCTACAACAGCATAAACGGAACCGTGGAAAGGACTCCATTTAGCAACCATTGGATTATAACCATAGGACATTAATGTAGCGGTTGTAGTATCTCCGTTAACAACAGGAATCTTAGCCGCCATAACCTCTGACGGAGTCATTTGCGTTTTTCCTCCAAAAGGCATCAGAACCGTATTAGCTCCAATTGTCGAGTCAAATCTCTCAACCAAACCTTTCTGACACGCCACATTAAGTTGTTTTAAATTTTCAATCCATGCCTTTTTAATATTATTTCCACTATTTTCTCTTTTAACCATCTTTTCAGGCATTTTTATAAAAACATTAGTATTTTGAATAGCTCCGTTTGTATCAAGAAAATCCCTTGAAATATTAACAATATCCTTACCTCTCCAATACATTTTAAGACGTCTGTCCGAAGTCACTTTAGCAACAGCCGTAGCTTCAAGATTTTCTTCATTAGAAAATTTAATAAATTTGTCAGTATCCTCTTTTTTAATAACAACCGCCATTCTTTCCTGAGATTCTGAAATAGCAAGCTCTGTACCATCAAGACCCTCATATTTTTTAGGCACTTTGTCAAGCTCAATAATAAGTCCGTCTGCAAGCTCGCCTATAGCTACAGAAACTCCCCCCGCGCCAAAATCATTACATCTCTTAATCATAGCGCTGACCTCCGGATTTCTGAATAATCTTTGCAGTTTTCTTTCCGTAGGCGCGTTACCTTTTTGTACTTCTGCTCCACATGTAAAAATAGACTCCTCATCATGTTCCTTTGATGAGCCTGTAGCTCCTCCGCAGCCATCACGTCCCGTACGTCCTCCCACAAGAATAATCACATCTCCGTCTTCCGGTGATTTTCTTATAACATGACTTTTTGGAGCAGCTGCGATAACAGCTCCTATTTCCATACGTTTAGCCACATAACCTTCATCATAGATTTCAGAAACGTGACCTGTGGCAAGACCAATTTGATTTCCGTATGCACTGTATCCATGAGCGGAAGATGTAGTAATTTTTCTTTGAGGGAGCTTACCTTGCAGAGTATCTCCAATAGAAGTCCTCGGGTCGCCGCTTCCCGTGACACGCATAGCCTGATAAACATACGCTCTTCCTGAAAGAGGATCTCTTATAGCTCCTCCAAGGCAAGTTGCCGCGCCTCCGAAAGGCTCAATTTCCGTTGGATGGTTGTGAGTTTCATTTTTAAACATAATAAGCCATTCTTCTTCTTTTCCGTCAATATCAACAGGCACGACAATACTGCATGCATTTATTTCATCCGACTCGTCAAGATTGTCCAAAGTACCATTTGCTTTAAGTGCTTTCATTCCGATTACAGCAATATCCATAAGGCAAATATTTTTATTTTTTCCCTTATATAAAACTTTTCTTTGCTCCATGTACATATCAAGGGTGTCCTGTAAAGGCTTTTTATAAACTCCGTCCTCAATTTCAATATTCTGAATATTAGTAGCAAAAGTAGTATGACGGCAATGGTCAGACCAATATGTATCAATAACTCTTATTTCAGTTATTGAAGGATTTCTTTTCTCCGTATCTTTAAAATATTTTCTGCAAAATAATAAATCATCATCACTCATAGCAAGTCCAAGCTTCTGACGCATTTCAATAATTTCATCATCTGATTTATCAATAAACCCATCATAAATTTTTACATCATCGGGCATAATAATTTCCATATCAAGAGCATCTGGTTTTTCAAGAGAAGCAATTCTTGAGTCAACAGGATTCACGCAATATTTTTTAATTTCCGAAACTTCTGAATCTGATAAATTGCCTTTAAGTACAAAAATTTTAGCGGCATTAATTTTAGGCATATCTTCGCCGGTAACAATCTGGACACACTGCATTGCTGAATCCGCACGCTGGTCATATTGACCGGGAAGATATTCCATACCAAACATAATCTCATCATCGGCGCATTTAAAATCTTCCTCATAAATAAAATCAACAGGCGGTTCTGAAAAAATTGTGCTTTTGGAAAACTCATAACATTCATCGGAAATTCCGTCAATATCGTATCTGTTTAAAATTCTAAGTCCGGCAAGATTCGATATTCCAAGATTTTCTTTAATATCATTATATAAATGTCTTGCCTCGATATCACGATTTTTCTTTTTTTCAACAAATATTCGTCTTATGTTACTCATATATTTCTTCCCTTCTGTAGTTTATTGTCAAAGAACTAATTACACAGCAAAACAATAAAATAATATCGAACTTTATAACCTTGATATATTCAACAAATTATTTTGTCGCAAAAAAATTACTGATTTATAATAATAAAAAAATGAACAGAAAATATTTAATAGAACCTGATACATAAAAGAATTTTTTTATTGTTTCTCATTAAAAATTTTGCGGACTGCATAGTATAAGTTCATTAACTTTGAAAATTAACAATATAATTATAATAACATACATAATAAAAAAAGTAAAACAAATATTAATTTTCCAACTAAAAATAACTTTTTGCATTCAAAAACACAATCAACAAATAATCATTATTACTAAATTTTATTCAATTTTTTTAAAATCAATTTCCGTAAAACCTGCTCAAAAATTTTCGTAATGCCATCTTACATCTATTTCTCTTAAAATACTTGTAAAGTCACCGCGAAAATTAAGCTTCATCTGATGAAAAAATTTCTTGTCAGCCATCATTCCTAAGATTTCTTAACAAGCCTATACAAAAATATTTATCTTTCTCTAAGTTTAAATCTGTGAACAGAAATTTTTAATTTTTCAGCCTGAATATTAAGTTTTCTAGCTGATTCCGCTGATTCCTTAGCTGTAGACATATTAGTTTGCACAGCATTTGATATCTGTTCCATTCCCTCATTAATTTTTTTAAGTGAATTTGACTGATGTATCGCCGACCCTGTTATTCTCTCTACCATTTCAGCGGACTTTTCAGAACTTAAAATAACCGTTGAAAGAGTCTCCTTTGTATCAGCAGATATAGATGTTCCATATTGAACCAATTCCATTGAATTTTTTATAAGCCTTGATATATTTTTGGCGGATTCAGAACTTTTATATGCCAAACTCTGTACCTCGTCAGCAACAACAGCAAAACCTTTTCCTGCCTCTCCGGCACGGGCGGATTCCACCGCCGCGTTAATAGCGAGAATATTTGTTTGAAGAGATATATCCTCTATTGTTTTAATAATTCCCCCAATTTCCTGAGAAGACCTTGAAATATCCTCTATCGCTTCTGTTAAACTTTCCATTTTATCTTCACACATTTTTAATTGTTCTTCTGCTTCTTCCGCACATTTTTTAGCATCATCGGCATCTTTGGACGTCTGCTCAACATCTTCTGATATTTTTTTAATATTTGAAAATAATTCTTTAACAGCGCAAGACTGGTCTTGAGTAGCATTTGATAAATTTTGAGCACCTAAAGCAAGACTTTCTGATTCTTTCGATACATATACGGCTGTTAAATTAATTTGAGAAAGAGCTTTGTTAAGAGCGTCCACAATCTGGCGCATAGCGTTCTGAATCGGTAAAAACTCTCCGATATAATCATCATTGATTGTTAAATTCATATTACCATTTGCCATTTGAGCCAGTTTAGAATCAATATCATTAACATATTCTTTCAACTCATTTTTAGTTTCATGAATAGAAGCGACTAACATTCCAATTTCAGAAGTATCAGGCTCCAATAAAAATTCAGCAGAAAGATTTCCTCTTGATATTTCCCCCATTTGATCTCTCACCTTGATTATAGGATTTAACACTCTCTTTTTTATAACGGTCATATTTATCAACTGTATAATTCCAACCATAAAAACGGCAAAAATTATAGCGATTTTTATATAATTAGAACTTTGAATTAAAGTTTCAACTTCTTCCAACGTTCTCATATTTAAGTCCTGAATAAATTGTTCTTTAAGAGAATTAATTTCTGAAATAGACGCATTATACTCATCTCCGTACACATAATCAACCGCTTCTTTCATAAGTCCATTTTGTACGTTTTCCATAGCTTTTTCCTCAAGAGGAACAAGATTGTTTGAAATCAAGTACATATCATCAATCATACGCTGTTCTTCTTGAGTAATACCAATACTTTGCATTGCTGATACTCCTAAATCACGATTTTTAAGATTATTTACCTCATTCCAATAATTATCATAATGTATTTTATTTCCTGTAGCGGCAAAAGCTCTTACTTCATTGGTTAAATAAGAGGACGCATTCATAAAACGATTTGCATTATAAGTAAGCTCAAATCGACTTTCAGTTGCTTCATTAAGTTGTCCGCTTACACTACTGTAAATAAACAATAGAATCAATACAATCAATAATGCGGATATTGAAATTCCATTTAAAATTAATGTAAGTGTCGATTGATTTACCGTTTTTTTCATATTAAACACTCCTTTCGGTGCAAATAAATGCTTTCTCACACAAAACAATTAAAAATTTCTAATTTATCATCGTGAAAAAGTTTTCTTTTTAGCTATTTTGTATATATTTTACCAAAAATAATAAAAAAATTCAATACTATAATCAAAAATAAGTGAACATCAACGAAAAAAATTTTATATATAATGTTTATAAAAATACATCTTAAAATAAAAAACAGAAAAAATAAAATTTAATATTAAACCTGTTATATATCATACAATTTAAACGCTAAAAGCATAAAAAATGTTGAATAAAATATTTTTTTCTAACCTTTCAAAAATTGCTGTAAGATTTCTAAAGAAGTCTATTCTGTAATTGCTATAAGAGGCGGCAATTTTCAAAATACTTTTTCGTTATGCGAAACCCAATTTTTACAAGAACTTTCCAAACTATTCCAAAAAAATCAGATTTCGTCTAACGGAAAAAAGTCTGTCAAATACTATTGTGAAAGATTATCAAACAGGTATATTAAAAACAATTTTATTTTCTCCGTTTTCTGAATATTTTTAATTTTTATACAAAATTTTTTTAATTTCAGTCATATTTTATCATTTTCCAAAAAACCGTCAAGTCTTTTTCTTTTATAATCAGAAAAACATCCTATATCAATAGCTTCTCTTATTTCCTTCATCATATTATTAAAGAAATAAAGATTATGAATAACACATAGACGCATAGAAAGCATTTCTTTAGCTTTAAAAAGATGACGTATATAAGCTTTTGAATAATTTCTGCATACAGGGCAATGACACTCATCAGAAATAGGAGTATCATCAAGTTCATACTTAGCGTTAAGCAGATTAAGTTTACCTTTATTTGTATATACATTAGCGTGTCTGCCATTTCTTGCCGGAAGTACGCAATCAAAAAAATCAACGCCCCTGTCAACAGCTTCAAGAATATTAGCAGGCGTTCCAACACCCATAAGGTAAGTTGGCTTATTTTGAGGGAGATATGGAATAACCTCGTCAAGTATACGATACATTTCAGAATGAACCTCTCCTACCGCTAGACCTCCTATCGCGTATCCGTCAAGGTCAAGTTCCGAAATTCTTTTCGCGTGAGAAATTCTTATATCCTCATACGTACCACCTTGATTAATTCCAAAAAGCATCTGTTTTTTATTTATGGTATCTTCCCTTGAATTAAGCTCTTTTATCTTTTTCAAACATCTCTCAAGCCATCTTGTTGTTCTTGCTACAGAATCAATCATATATTCTTTTTCGGCAGGATAAGGAGGACACTCGTCAAAAGCCATAGCGATAGTAGAACCAAGATTAGACTGAATTTCCATACTTTCCTCAGGTCCCATAAAAATTTTTCTGCCGTCAATATGGGAAGAAAAATAAACCCCCTCTTCTTTAATTTTTCTTAATGATGTAAGCGAAAAAACCTGAAATCCTCCTGAATCTGTCAGAATAGGCCTGTCCCATACCATAAACTTATGAAGTCCGCCAAGCTTTTTAATAATTTTATCACCGGGTCTTAAATGAAGGTGATAAGTATTTGAAAGCTCAACCTGACATTTGATATCTTTAAGGTCAAAACTTGAAACAGCGCCTTTAATTGCTCCGGCAGTTCCCACATTCATAAAAACAGGAGTCTGAATAACACCATGTGGTGTAATAAATTCTCCTCTTTTTGCTCTTCCTTCAGTTTTAAGTAATTTATACATAATTAAAAACCTCAATAATTAACAAAATATATATCCTTATAGTTAATATATGTAAACGTCAATTAATCTACTGAAATAACTTTAAAATAAATATAAATCAGAATCCTTATTTTTTAAATATAGTCAATCAACTTGAAAATGAGAAAAAGGAAACGAGATAAAAATTATCTTCACAAGGCAGTGGAATAAGAGCGTAGCCATAGCCTATGCCGACTGACACTAACAAAGCGAAAAGGATTTTTATCCTCTGAACTTGTTCAATTTTTAAGCTGATTGACTATAATCCTCAAAACTTTGATTTTGAAGAATTTCTTGATTTGCTTTAACTTGATTTACTTGACGTTTTAGATTTCCCAGAACTTGATTTGCTTAAACTCGTTTTTCCGGAACTCGACTTACTTGAACTTGTTTTACTTGAACTTGACTTACTTGAATTAGTTTTACTTAAACTCGTTTTTCCGGAACTCGACTTACTTGAACTTGTTTTACTTGAACTTGACTTACTTGAACTTGTTTTACTTGAACTTGACTTACTTGAACTCGTTTTGCTTGAACTTGTTTTTGGCTGATAAAAACCATTTTTAGAATCATATTTACCATTGTTCATGCCATTTTCCAAACCTTTATAAAATTCATAAGAATCAGGGTCGTTCTCTTTTAAATAATCTTCAAAACTTTGATTTGATTTCGAAGAACTGCTGGAATTTGAACTTGATTTTCCCGAACCCGAACCGCTCAAACCTGAACTTGACTTTCCAAAACTAACAGGCTTATTAGTCTCAGTAACACTTGTATCAGATGATGAAACATCAGTTTCGCCGCAGGCTGTAAGTGAAAATACTAATGTACCGAATATAATAGAAACTCCTGCTTTTTTTAAGAATCTTTTCATACTATCCTCAATCCTTTCATATTTTCTTAAAATAAATAATAGTTACCTATATAAACACCAAAAATACTTGGTAAATGTTTAAAAAAACAGGTAAAATATTACATAAAAAAATTTGTTATAGTCAATCAACTTGAAAATGAGAAAAAGGAGGCAAACTAAAAATTATTTTTGTAAGGCGACGGAGCGAGAGCATAGCCGAATGCCTATGCCGACCGACGGCAACACGGCAAAAAGGCAACACGGCAAAAAGGATTTTTAGCCGCCGAACTTACTTATTTTTAAGTTGATTGACTATAAACAACATTACATACATAATTTATTAAACAAATTTATTATATCACATTTCTTTATAAAGGTCAATTTGTATAAGAATCTCTCTAAAAATTAAAATACTATAGCTTATCACTTTAAACCATACCAAAAACAGACCACGAGAAAATATTTTTATCGTGATCTGTTTATAAGTAAATGAATTTTATTTTTTCTTCAAAGGATTTATCCTTATTTTATCTGCGGAAACACCTGTTTTTCTTTTAATAATATCTTCAATCTGGGCAATTTCAGCGTCTGTAAGCTTTTCTTTGTTTACTACCACATCGACTGTTTCATCATCAATTCTTACATAAACCTCGTCAAATCCTTTTGATTCAATCATCGCTTCAGCGGCTGTTTCTTTCTCAATTCTCTGCTGAATTTCAATCATTGTATTTGCACACTCTGATTTTTTATCCTGCTCAACATTATTATTGTTAATCATTTCAGTCAGAATATCTTTCTGCTTTGCTCTTGCCTGTTCTCTGTCAAGTTTTGCCTGAATAAAGTATGATGAATCATTTGATGTATTTACAAAAACAGCCGTTCCGGCGTCTTCACCTTCAGCCGAAACAGAAACACCATCCTCAGAGGCGTTTGCCGACTTATCTGAAGATGCCTGCGACTCACTTTCAGCAGCGGCAATTTCATCATCAGAAGTACCGTTTCCATTTACCGCCGCCAGTTCTCCGTCAGGTACAATTCCCATAATATCTCCCTCATCGTTAACAACAACCTCACTTGGCTCTGCCGGAGTGGAATCTATGTAATTCAAATATCCGGCGGCGGCAATCATAACAACTAAAGCAGTAATAATAATTTGATTTCTTTTTATAACAAACATCAAATTTCCCTCCTATTTCATTTTTAAAACTTCAATTTTATTTGCCTGAACATTTAATAACGCTTGAATTGCTTTGACGACAGAACTTTTTACTCTTGCATCGTCACCTCCCTTTGCGATAATCAAAACACCTTTTATCTGAGGCTGTATTTCCTGTAAAACAAGAGGTTTGTTGCTGTCAAGCAATATTTTTTTGTTTTCTTTCTTAAAATTATTAACTTTCCTTTTTTCTCCTGAATCTCCTTCGCTGGTTTCGCTTTTATCAACAGAATTATCTTCCGCGACAATAATTTCACCCGAATTTTCCAAAGTAATAATAACTTTAATTTCCCCAACTCCTTCAACTTTAGAAAGAGCTGTTTCAAGCTTTTTTTCAAGCTCAGCTACAAAATCAGAATTGTTTTCAACAATATCTTTATTACTGGAAATTACTTCCTCCTCTCTGATATTTTTCTTTAAAAAAGAATTACTTGCGATAATAAGAACAATACCAATTAAAAGCATTGTGATAAAATTTAATACAGTCTTTTTTTCCTTATCTCTGAAAAGTTCCTTAAAAAATTTCACATAACATCACCTCTGTTCTTTTGTAAAATAAATCATTGTTTCCTTATATATATATTATCATATGGCAGATTATAGAAGTCAGAAATTATTTTTTTTACGTTATTATTAAATTCCGATTCTTTTTCTTCCTGAGTTTTAAACTTTTCTATCCTAAAAAAACTCTTCTCATCATTTTCCTCAACAGCAAGCTCTATTCTTTCAATGTTAAAACTATCTTTTTCAAGATAAAATTCCACATTATGAACAATACATACATTTTCAAGAATTTTTACAGCTTGTCTATTAAGATTTTCCAAAAAATTTTTTTGTATCACTTCCTTTTGTTTTTTGTCATAAAAATTCCCTTCTTTTTCAATAATTGTTTTATTAAATTCATTTCCCACATAGTCAAATATATTTGTGTTATCCTTATTAAAAATGTTAAAAACAGGATTAAGAACAATTATTATAATAAAAAAACCTATAATTGATTTGAGAAACACCTTATACTTCTCATTAGGTATAATTATTTCAGCAAAAGCCGAAAATATAAGAAATACAGCAATATTTTTCACATAATCGTATAAAAAAGACAATTATATCACCCCTTAACCTCCTGAGATGCTTATTATCATAATTAAAGCAAATATAAATATCGTAATTGTCATAAAAACAATTCCTAAAATAATCCCTGCGTATTTACTCATTTTATCAATACAGTTGACAATTCTTTTATCACATACAGGCTCTATAATTGATGCTGTAAATTTATAAATAAAAATAATAGCGGCAATTTTTATTATGGGAACCATACAAAGAATAATGGTTCCTATTATAAAAGCCGCGCCAAATCCTGTTTTTACAACACCCGAAAAAGCTTTAAAAGAATCAACTGTTCCTGAAAAAACATCTCCGACAACAGGAACCATATTTACAGCAAATTTAGCTGTTTTGTTAAACAAAACATTTCCGCTTTCTCCTCCAAGCTTCTGAAATGATAAAATTCCCATAAAAACAACCGCGCAACCTTTAATTCCCCAACTAACACAATTTTTAAGCAATTCCGTAAATTTTGATAAAATTTCTTTTTCCGATAAACAGTTTAAAATTTGCATAACTGAAGCTGTAATTATTAAAGGCACTGCAAAACCCTCGGCAAAAAATACCGTAAATTCGGCTGAGGAAAAAATTACGGAAGAAAACAAATACGCACTTGTCGTTCCGCCTGACATAACAAGTACGCCTATTATAAGGGGAACTGACGCTTTCATAAGCTCTGAAACAGCGTATACAGTATCCTTCATAACAGAAATGCATAATGTAAATGAAGAAAATAAAGCGATAATCATAACAATATATGTAATATAAAAAGCAAGTTCTCCTGTTTCTCTGTTTTGCAGCGAACCTGTAAAATTTTTTATTACAGCGCTCAAAACACAAATAATAATAATATTTCTTACAATATCTATATTTTCAAAAACCTCTTTAAAAACAGTTGTAAGAAAATATTTAAAAACAGCTTTAGGAGAAATTTCAATTTTTCCAGAAATAAAATCACTCATTGTTTTTTCAATGTCAAAACTTTTTCCATATTCGCTTTTTTCAAAAATTTCATTAACATCATCAAATTCCGTCCGCTGAAAATACTGATTTATATAGTCCTCATTTTGTGCTGATATTTCAACAACATATAAAAAAACAATACTAAATAATACAAAACATATAAATAAAAACCTTTTCATTGGTATCACTCCATTTTAAGATTAAGGCATAAGTTCTAAAACCATTTCAATAAGACTCATTAAAACAGGAGCGGAAATAACCATAATAATAACTTTTCCCGCAAACTCAATTTTTGATGCAATAGCACCCTCTCCGGCATCAGAACATATTTGAGAAGCAAACTGGGAAATATAAGAAATTCCGATAATTTTTAAAATAATATCTATATACTCAATATCAACATTACTTTTTGATACTATTTTATAAAGCATTTGAATAACAGTCTCAATTTTAGGCAAAATACCCATAAAAATAATAATACCCACAGAAATACTTATTAACGCTGAAATTCCGGAATGTTCTTTTTTTAAAATAAGTGATAAAATCATACCTATAATCCCGATTACGGCAATTTTAATAATATCCATAATATCCCCCGCTTAGAAAATCACCATATATTAGCCTTATTTTATAATTCTACCTCAGTTGAAATAAAGTCTGTACAGTTTCAAATAAAGTACTTATATATTGAATTATCCAAAACAAAACAACTACAAGACCTGCAAGAGTAGTCATCATCGCAAGTTCCTCACGGCCCGCCCGTATCAATACCTGATTTAAAACCGCTACTAAAATTCCAACCGCCGCGATTTGAAAAACAACTGTAATATCCAAAAAAACACCCCCTAAAAAAGAATAATCATAACAGCTGCTCCGCCAAAAATACCAAGACTTCTGCACATTTTTTTATTTACCTTAGACTTTTCCAGAAGTTCAGATACTTTATTTTCTATGTATTCAAGAGTAATTTTTATATTATTATTCTGTTGCTGTTTATCAAGATATCCAAGTGAATGTCCAAAAGAAATAAAATTTTCAATATCCTCATTGTTAAAATAAGAAAATTTAGAGTTTTTATTTAAAATATTTTCCCATTTTTCTCCGGCAGAACATTCCTTTTTTTCAAGTTCTTCCGAAAACTCAAAAAATATTTTACTCACTGGTATATCAATTTTGTAAGAAATATTTTTCATAGCCTCCGCAAGAGGAGATAAGTTAAATTCTATTTCTGAAATAAGCAAAATAAGTGCCTTTTTCATTTCAATTAAATCATTTATTCTGTAATCTGTTTTAAAAGAATAATATATTCCAAGTACACAGCTTGAAATCATAATAAAAATTCCTCCGAGTATTTTTAAATACATATTAACCACACACCTTATATCAAAACAGTAAAGCCCCTTTTATCGTTTTTTAAAATTACAACAACTCAGTTAAAGACAGAAAAAAATATTCTATTCAAAATTTTATCAAAAAATATTTTACATTTTAAATACTGAAGATGAAAAAATATATTATATTATAGCAATCCAATTTAATAATACACAAAAGGAGACGAAACAAAAATTATTTTCACAAGGCGACGGAAGGCAGGCATAGGCAGTCGGCTATGCTCTCTCTCCGCCGCCTTTCAAAAATAATTTTTAGCTCGTCTCCTTCTTCTCATTTTCAAGTTGATTGACTATATCAAGTTTTATTAAATATCATCTGTTCATTCTTTTATTATTTCGCTATAAATAAAATACTTCTCTGTCCGAAATTTTCAGTAATCGCTGTAATTTCATACACTTTACTATAATTTCAAAAAATCTCTGTCATAAATTCCTTCGATTGTTCCCGCACCACTTTTATTACTAAGTACAATGTACCTTTCAAAAATATTTTTTTTGGATATTTCTTTAAAAATATATCTTTTTTTTAAATCCTCAATATTTTCAGAATGTATTGTACATATAATTTTTACTCCTGAATTTATAGCATCACATACAGCGGATACTTCCTCAATATTTCCTATTTCATCAAAAGCGATAACCTTTGGAGCCATTGCCCTTAAAAGCATATATATAGACTTGTCCTTTCTTCCTCCGTCAATAACGTCTGTTCTTATTCCAAGATTATTTTCAGCATTTCCCAAAAAAGTTCCTGCGATTTCAGAACGCTCATCAGCGACTCCAACATTTACTCCTTTAAATTTACCAATGATTCCATCACTTATTGTCTTAACAATATCTCTTAAAAGAGTTGTTTTTCCGCAGCAAGGAGGAGAAATAATAAGTGTGTGAAATATCCTAGGATATACTATAAAGTCAATAATATCTTTACAACAGCCTATAATTTCCCTCGGAATTCTAAAATTAAATCCCGATATATTTTTAATTGTTTTGACTTGTCCATTTTCAAAAACAGATTTTCCGCAAATCCCAACTCTTATACCCTTTGGAAGCGGAATATACCCTTGTCTTATTTCTTCCTCAAAAGCGTAAACGGAAAAATTGCTTATACGCTCCATAATTCCATTTATATCCTCTCTTTTTGGCATATAGGCTTTTTCATATGAACAAACTCCTGTTTCATTTAAAAATATTTCTTCTGTTCCTGTTTGTATGTATAAAGGCTTGTTCAATCTGATTCTTATTTCTTCCGCATACTCAAAAATATTTTCATCAATATTCTCAAATATTTTTTTAATACCTATGGGCATATATCCTATAATAAAATTCTTTAAAGACTTCATAAAAGTCCTCCTTTTCAAAAGTTATTTTTATATATTACCTATCGCTTATTATAAAGTATATTATTTATATTTTTTTTTAGAACAAATCTATTTTAAAACTATAGCAAAACAATAAACTTCTTTCAAAACTGCATTATAATCAATTTTGAAAAAGTTTCGGAAGAAATCTTTTATTTATATACAAAAAAAGACTGCCGTACAGTAATTAATATTATCACTGTATAACAGTCTTTTTATAGCAAAAATCATAAAATCTATTAAATATAAATAAACCTATGGTAAATAAATACTATATAATAATATACCTATAAATATAAATTTATAATACTTATTAATATGCACCAACAATATGCACTTTAAGAGTATTTGTATTGCCGGCAATACCTACAGGAGTTCCTCCAACAATAACGACAACATCTCCCGCTTTTACACTTCCAAGTTTTACAGCCTCATCAATAGCGGCATAAAACAAGTCAAACGCTGATGTTGTAATATCCTGAAGCATACATGGATAACAGCCCCAAATAAGATTAAGCTGGCGTCTTACCTGTTCATCAGGAGTAAAAGCATTAATCATACATACAGGTCTGAATTTTGAAACCTGACCAACTGTAAATCCTGATTTAGAAACTGCAAGAATACAAGCGGCATTTAAATCAGCGGCGGTAGTACAAGTTGCGTGAGCAATAGCGTCTGTAATATTTCCGGCCACAAAACCTTTATGTTTTGTAAAATTTTTTGAATAGTCAATAGAGCTTTCAATTTTTAAAGCTATTTTAACCATTGTTTCCACAGCTTCAACAGGATATTTACCTTTAGCAGTTTCACCGGAAAGCATAATAGCGTCTGTTCCGTCAAAAATAGCATTTGCCACATCATTAGCCTCCGCTCTTGTAGGACGTGGGTTATTTACCATAGATTCAAGCATCTGAGTTGCTGTAATAACAGGCTTTCCATAATCCCTGCATTTCTTTATCATTCTTTTCTGAATAACCGGAACCTCCTCAAGAGGAATTTCAACACCTAAATCACCTCTCGCAACCATAATACCGTCAGCCACCCCAAGAATTTCATCAAGATTATTAACACCTTCTCGATTTTCAATTTTAGCGATAATTTTAATTGAAGAGCCGCCGTTTTCTTTAAGCACCTTACGAATTTCTCTTACATCATTAGCAGAGCGTATAAATGAAGCTGCTATATAATCAAATCCCACTTTTATACCAAATTTTATATCCTCAATATCTTTTTCAGCCAAAGCCGGAAGACTTAAATGCACATCTGGGAGATTTACACCTTTTCTTGAACCGAGAACGCCTGAATTCATAATCTCACATATTACATCGTTTCCCGAAATTTCTCTAACCGTAAGCTCAATAAGACCATCATCAATAAGTACAGTAGAACCTGGTTTAAGGTCTTTCGTAATATCATCATAAGTAACAGATACTCTTGTTTCATCACCCTCAATATCATCTGTTGTAAGAACAAACATATTTCCTTTTTCTAGATTAACAGTTTCTGTTTTAAGAAGTTTTGTTCTTATTTCAGGTCCCTTTGTATCAAGAATCAAAGGAATAGGAAGACCAAGTTCATCTCTGACATGTTTAACTTTTTCAATAGTCTGACCATGAGATTCATGACTTCCATGTGAGAAATTAATTCTCGCGGCATTTACTCCCGCCTGAAAAAGCTCTTTTATTTTTTCAACTGAATTACTTGCTGGTCCTATAGTTGCAACAATTTTTGTTTTACGCATAAATCTTACTCCTTTATATAGCTAAAATTTTTAATATCTCATATAGTGTATCATCATATTCTCTCTTGTAATCTAAAGCCTCGTCTAAATCAAGGTCATCATATTTGCCTCCCCGATATACCATAACTCTGTTAAATCTTCCGTCAATAAGTGCTTTTACAGCGTAATAACCCATCATAGAGGCATGCATTCTGTCAGTGGCCGTAGGTATTCCTCCTCTTTGGAGATGTCCTAAAATAGTAGCTCGTGTTCCAATACCCGTAACTGACTCAATATGATTAGCGAGTTCCTGACTTCCACTTATTCCTTCAGCAACAATAATAAGATTGTGAGTTTTGCCTTGACATCTGTTTTCAAGAATTTGTTTAACAACCGCATCTTTATCTATATGTGATTTTTCCGGAATTAAAACCTCTTCAGCTCCTCCTGTAATTCCGCACCAGAGAGCGATAAAACCGGCATTTCTTCCCATAACCTCGACAATACTGCATCTTTCATGAGAACAGGAAGTATCTCTTATTCTGTTTATAGCGTCCATTCCTGTATTTACAGCAGTATCAAACCCTATAGTATAATCGGTACAATCAAGATCAAGGTCAATAGTACCGGGTATTCCAATTACATTTACACCGTATTTAATAAGAGCCTGAGCACCGTGTAAAGACCCATCTCCGCCAATTACCACCAAAGCATCAAGTCCAAGTACCTTATAAATCTGAGATGCTTTTTTCTGACCTTCTTCCGTCATCATTTCAGAACATCTGGCAGTTAAAAGAACAGTTCCTCCTCTGTACATAATATTTGAGACAGAACCTGCGTCCATATCCATAAACTCGCCGTTTACAAGCCCCTCAAATCCTCTTTTTATACCGACAACTTTTATATCATTATGTATAGCTGTTCTTACAACTGCTCGAATAGCCGCATTCATACCTGGCGCGTCTCCACCGCTTGTAAGTATGCCTATTTTTTTAATCGAACTCATAAAATGATACCCCCGTTCAAAATTTTTATAAATACAGTTAAATCCGCATTATAAAAATATTTCAAATAAATCCGACATTCATTATTATATATTTAACTTCAGCAATTCACAAATTGCCATAATATATAAACAATATAAATTGTACAATTAAATTATGCCATTCGTCAAGTTTTTAATCAAAACCAATATATTTTATTTT
>CATLIG010000022.1 GCA_949948985.1 uncultured Clostridia bacterium
GTGACACCCGTATTTTTGACATTGTGACGGAGGACGGGAAGGAAAAAAGAGTCCTCAACAAAAAAGAAACCACGCTGGCAAGCCAGAAGCAGGAAGCAATCCGGGAAGCCTTTAAGGACTGGGTATTTCGTGATCCGGAGCGCAGGCAGGATTTATGTGCAAAATATAATGAGCTTTTCAATTCCACCAGACCGAGGGAATATGACGGTTCGCACTTAAAATTTTCCGGCATGACGCCGGACATTGTACTCAGACCACACCAGCTTAACGCTGTGGCGCATCAGTTATACGGGGACAACACGCTCCTTGCCCATTGTGTGGGTGCGGGAAAGACCTTTGAAATGATTGCGGCGGCAATGGAAAATAAGAGGTTGGGATTGTGCCAAAAGAGCTTATTTGTTGTTCCAAACCATTTGACGGAGCAGTGGGCAAGTGACTTCCTGCGCCTGTATCCGGGGGCGAATATCTTGGCGGCAACCAAGAAAGATTTTGAACCCGCAAACCGGAAGAAGTTCTGCTCCCGGATAGCAACGGGAGATTATGACGCTGTGATTATCGGTCACAGCCAGTTTGAAAAAATCCCGCTTTCCACCGAAAGGCAGATGGCGATGATTGAAAGGCAGATAACAGAAATTGAAATGGCTATCGAATCTTTAAAAGCGGAGAATGGCGAGCGTTATTCCATTAAGCAGATGGAAAAGACGAAAAAATCCCTGTCCGCAAGGTTGAGCCGCCTGAACGATTCCAGCCGGAAGGATAATGTTGTGACCTTCGACTCATATATAATAAGACTAAACAGAGAATCCCGTATAACAAAGGGGTTTCTGCTTAGTCTTATTTGCGTTCTTGAAAATTTAATTTGAAAGATTTTCAAGAACGCATAAAAAATTATTATTTTTTCTTCTATTAATTACTTATCTTTTCTTCGAAGAAAATTATTGTTTTATTAGACGACAAAACATTCGTAGAATATCACATTTTACGAACAATCTCAATTATATTTATAATATCATTTTTATGTAAATTTGTCAATCAAATAACAAATTAATTCAAAAAAATATATTATATTTGGAATATAAAGGCTAAAATTAACCGGTAAAACAGATAAAAGTTGTCTGAAAAATTTTTTAAAGCAGTCAAAATTATGGTCATATGATGAAAGGAAGTATGGATTTATGTCAAGAAAAGGTGAGAACATTTATAAAAGAGCTGACGGACGCTGGGAAGGAAGATTTAAATACGGCTTTGATAAAAACGGCAAAGCGAAATATAAATCTGTATATGCAAAAACATATAAGGATTGTAAAGAAAAAATGAATAATGAAAAAAATGTGAGAGACACAGAAAAAAACAATATAAAAATTTCATTGACGGTAAAAGAACTTTTATTGATATGGATTGAATGTATTTTAATAAATATAAAAAAATCGACAGCCGATACTTATATGGCAATTATTGACAATCATATTATTCCGTCTATGGGAAATATGTCTGTCAATATGGTAAGTACAGAATATTTAAATAAATTTACATCAGAAAAAATAAATAACGGACGTCTTGACGGAAAAGGCGGATTATCAGCGAAAACAGTACAAAACATAGTAGGTGTGATAAAATCAGCTTTTAAATATTCTGAAAAAATTTACGGTATAAAAAATCCGGCGGCTTTTATAACTATGCCTAAAACCCAAAAGAAGGAAATAGAAGTTTTAAGTGATTTGGAAGTAATGAAAATAAAAGAATATTGCAATAAAAATCCCGATTATTTTACGGTTATATATGATTTATGTCTTTCAACGGGCATACGAATAGGTGAATTATGCGCTTTGCAATGTGAGGATATTGATTTCGAAAACGGTATTTTAACAATACGAAAGACTATACAAAGAGTTAAAAATAATGATAATTCATCAGATTGTAAAACAAAAATTATAATATCTTCACCTAAAACAAAAAATTCTTTAAGAAAAATTCCTTTGCCTGAAGGATTAATAAAAAAACTTCAGGAGTTTGTAGCATCAAAAGGAGAAAAAGATTTTATATTTTCATTTGACGGTAAAAAACCTCTCGATGTCAGAACAGTACAGAAGAAATTTGCTTGCATTTTGAAAAAATGTAAGATAAGGAAAGTAAAATTTCATATTTTACGCCATACTATGGCGTCTAAATGGGCGAACTCAAATTTTGACATAAAGGGTTTAAGTGAGATTCTTGGACATTCAAGCGTAAATATTACGCTTTCGCTGTATGTTCATTCTTCCGTTGAAACAAAAAGAAAGCATATGAATGAGTTATTTGTAGCCTAAATTTTTAAACCGTCAAATTTTCCGTCATAAATGTGTAATTTTGCTTTAAGTTTAGGAATATTTTATTAGTCGTTCGTAAAATGTGATATTTTACGAAATTGATATTAAAGCAAAAATAATATATTAATATTATTTTAAAAAGATGTATTTTTATGTATGCCAATAGCAATATGTAAAATTTATATGATTATTGCGGGAGGAATTTTATGGCAAAATTAAATATTATTATTTTAGACAGTGACAAAATATTTTTGGAGAAAATATCAAGTTATCTTATAAACAAAACAAATAATTTTACAGTTTCATTTTTTACAGATTTTGAAAAATTTAAAGAATTTATAGGGAACACAAAACAGGATATTATTCTTTTTTCAGACGAGTATATAAGCCGGATAAAATTTTTTGAGAGCAGTGCGGTAAAGATATTAATAACTGAAACATCTGAAGCTGCGACGGACGAATATGCATCAATAAAAAAATATCAGAAACTTGATAAATTTGTAAATGATATTTTGTTTACATATTCTGAAAAAACAGGCGACAGCAGTTTCATAGTATCTGATAACAAGGAAAAAAAGATTATTGCTGTTTATTCTCCTGTTGGAGGGAGCGGCAAAACAACGTTATCAATACTTCTTGCCAAAAACCTTTCTCTGAGTAGGGCAAAAGTGCTGTATCTGAACTTTGAACGGGTTTCTTCGATGGCAGGTATTTTTAACAATGACGGAATAAATAATATGACTGATATATTTTTTGCGGCGAAAACCAATAAAAAAAATATTCCCGCAAAAATCTTATCAAATGCGGTTCAGAATCAGGCAAGCAAAATTTATTATATAAATCCTGCTGAAAGCTGTACAGAATATGCTCAGATGACAGATGAGGAAATTATGGATATTATTCACGCGGCGGAAGGGTTAAAGGAATTTGATTATATAATAATTGACTTTGTAGGAGAGTTTAACAAACGAGTATTTGAAATTTTAAAAAGGTGTAGGAAAGTTATATTTCCGTATTTAAATAATGAGCTTTCAAAGCAGAAGGTTACTTTATTTAAAAATGAAATGATAAAACTTAAATATGAGGAATCTATTTTAATTAATACAATATTTGTTGAAAATATGTCAGACAAAGGTTTTTCTGATGATGAAATTTTGAAAATTCCGTATAACGAAAATTATAAAAATATACAAACCGCACTAAGAAATCATAACATCGGATTTAACGATTTAGAGCCAATTATAAGACAGTTATAGAATTGAGGGATTTTTATGTCGGAGAATACCAACGATTTGATTTATGAAATAAAATCTAAAGTTGCTGAACTTATGGATTTAACAAGGGATATTGATGATGATGAAATTAAGGAAATTATTTATAAGGTAATTACTGAAAAATCTCTTGAAGATTATCTTACTATTGCTGAAAAAAAAGACCTTTTTAACAATGTGTTTAATTCTATGAGAGGATTAGATGCACTTCAGCCTTTAGTTGATGACCCGTCTATAACGGAAATTATGATTAATGGTCCTGATAATATTTTTATTGAAAAATCTGGTCGGCTGTATAGGGTGGAAAATACTTTTTCAAGTACGGCAAGCCTTGAGAATGTTATACAAAATATTGTATCAAAAGTAAACAGAATAGTTAATGAATCTTCTCCTATTGTTGACGCGAGACTTAAAGACGGTTCGAGGGTAAATGTTGTACTTCCGCCTATTGCTCTTGATGGACCTACAGTAACAATAAGAAAATTTCCCGAAAATCCTATGACTATTTCTCAGCTTATCGCTTATAAATCAATAACGCCGGAGGTTGCGGAACTTCTTGAACGTATGGTTAAAGCAAAATACAACATTTTTATAAGTGGTGGTACAGGTTCCGGAAAAACAACTTTTTTAAACGCATTATCTAATTTCATACCGAAAGATGAAAGAATTATTACAATTGAAGATTCAGCGGAACTGCAAATAAAGGGTGTTGAAAATCTTGTGAGAATGGAAACAAGAAACGCAAATACCGATGGAAAAGGTGAAATAACTATGCGTGACCTTATAAAATCTTCTTTAAGAATGCGACCTGAACGTATTGTTGTGGGAGAAGTCAGAGGAGCTGAGGCTTTAGATATGCTTCAGGCAATGAATACAGGTCACGATGGCTCACTTTCCACAGGTCACGCGAATTCTACCGCCGATATGTTAAGCCGTCTTGAAACAATGGTTTTAACGGGAGCAAATATGCCGCTTGACGCGATAAGGCATCAGATGGCTTCGGCTGTTGATATTATTATACAGCTTTCAAGGTTAAGGGACAAGTCAAGAAGAACTGTAGAGATAAGCGAAGTTCTGAACTATGAAAACGGTGAGATAAAAATGAATCCTCTGTTTAAATTTGTTGAACTTGGCGAGGATGAAAATAAAAAAATAATAGGCAATTTAAAAAGAACCGAAAATCCAATGGTTAATACGTTTAAATTCAAAATGGCGGGATTGTCAGACAAAGTATGAAGGGAATGATAGTGTGGCTAAGAAGAAAAAAGATAAAAAGGCTGAAAAGGAACTGCGAAAAACGCAATGGGAACAGCAGCAAGCGGGAATTATCGACTATGACGTTTACATAATGAGCAAAAAAGAAAATATTATTAATATTATTTTTGCTTATTGTATTATTTTTATTGTTGGTATGATTTTTTATCATAATCCTATTCTTGCGGCTTTGCTCGGATTGTTTGCTTTCAAATTTCCTAAAATAAGGACTAATTCCATCATAAAAAAAAGGAAAAGCAGTCTGACTATACAGTTTAAGGACTTGTTATATTCCGTTTCATCATCAATGGAGGCAGGGCGTTCTATTGAAGCGGCTTTTAAAGACGCTTTAAGAGATATGGCAATTATTTATCCTAATCCCGAAACGCCGATTATGAAGGAAACCGTTTTTATTGTAAGAAAAATCGAAATGAATGAGCCAGTGGAGCAGGCTTTGCTTGAATTTGCCAAACGTTCGCATATAGATGATATTGAAAATTTCGCCGATATTATCAGCGTTTGTAAAAGGACAGGAGGAAATCTTGCGGAGGTTGTAAGAAATACATCGCAGGTAATTGGAGATAAAATAGAAACAAAAAGAGAAATCGAAACCACTATTACAAGCAAGAAATTTGAAAGCAGAATTATGTCAGTTATGCCTATTGCTATGGTATTTTTGCTTTCCGTATCATCTCCGGAGTTTATGGAACCTGTTTTTACAACGATTACAGGAAATATTGTTATGACTATTGCGATTTTTATGTTTACTATTGCGTTTTTTGTTTCTGAAAAAATTGTTGATATTGAGGTGTAGTTTATGTTTATGACAGTTGCTTTCTGGATTGTAAAAGGTCTTAATTTATTATTTCTTGCTGGTGTGGGAGTAATTATTGTTGTTGCTTACAGTAAGTCAAAAGGTGTATATGATGAATATATTGAACCTCTTGACGAGGAAAAATTTAAAATGAAAAAATATTTGCCTGTCGGATTGTATTTAAGCGAAGCCTTTCCTTTAAGGAAATTTGCCTTTTCAAAAATGTCGGAGCCTTATTATAGATATACAGAAAATGTAAAAAGAAATATTACAGAAATTTATACAAGCAGATATTCAGATTATTACTATGAAATACATACCGCAACAAAATATCTTGCCGGAATTTTTTCTTTTGCTGCTTGTATGCTTTTAAGCGGAGCCTGCTGTATTCAGAATGACGGAGATAATGTAAAATTATTTTTTGCCGCAGCGTTTATTTTGGGGATAGGATTTCCTTTTTTAATTGACAAGGGATTAAATGACAAAATTCAAGAGAAAAGACTTTCTATACAAATAGATTTTCCTGAATTTATAAATAAAATGCTGTTGCTTGTTAATGCCGGTCTTACCATAAATAAAGCGTGGGAAAAAATTGTTGCCGACAACAGAAAAGATACTCCACTTTACAGAGAACTCAGCATAACTATGGCTGAAATAAGAGCGGGAAAAGGAGAAGCGCAAGCTTATGAGGAATTTGCGAGAAGATGTAAAATTAATGAAGTTATTAAGTGTGTGTCAATAATTGTATTGAACCTTAAAAAAGGCGGTTCACAAGTTGTTCCGGCTTTAAGAGAACAGGCTGACGATTGTTGGGAATTAAGAAAAGCGGCAGCAAAACAGCAAGGTGAAAAAACAAGCAGCAAGCTGATGATTCCTATGGCTATTATGCTTATAGGTATTATTATGGTAGTTGTGCTTCCGGCTGTGCTTAGTATGAGCGGAATTTAGCTTTGATATTGGGAGTATAATTTTATGAAAAAAAATATACTATTTTTAAAAACACTATTTTTATTAACATTGCTGACATTAATAAATATTAACGTATATGCAAATGACAACGTTGATATAAATGACGCTATGATAAAATCGGGTTATCAAGTTTTTCAAAATGATAATTTGCTTCAAGAATTTGAAGCGTACAAAAGTGCTTTGAATTATGCTGAAAGATGGAAAAACGCTACGATTGTATATAAAGGTGTTTTGCGGCATAACTTTCCTGATATAAAAAAAGTTTCTGTTCAGGAAAACAAAGGAAATTCAACTTTGAGTCTTCCAGCACTTGAAATATATCAAAACGGAAATCAGATTAATCAGATTGAAAATTTTGATGAAGCCTGCGGTTACGCAAATAGGTATGCAAACAGTTTTGTATATGGCAAAATCATAATTTGGGATAATTATCCTAAATATTACTATTATCAGGGAACTGAGAAATTTACCTGTAAAAGTATATACGAATATTTATCTGTAAAAAAGAAAAATGAAATTACATCTCCTTTGTATGTAGCAAACACAGAAGAAAAAGCCTATGAACTTATAAAAAGTTGTAATCATAAAATACAAAATGTTAAATGTATTGCGCAAAATCCTGAATTGCCGAGAGGATGTGAGGTTACAAGCCTTGCTATGATGCTTAATTATAATGGAATTAAAGTATCTAAAATGGAACTTGCGAAAGAAGTAAAAAAAATACCTTATAAAGAAGATCCTAATAAAGGTTTTATAGGAAATATGTATAATATGAGGCAGTTTGGATTTGGCGTATATCATACGCCTATAGCGGAACTTGCTGAAAAATACGTTCCCGGAAAAATTGTAGATATTACAGGCTCTGATTTCGAGGATATTTATTATTACATACTAAAAAATAAACCTGTTTGGGTAATAAACAATACTTCATTTAATGCGTTAGGAGAGGATTCCTTTCGATATTGGGATACTCCATCAGGAAAAGTCAGAATTACATATTCGGAACATTCGGTACTTGTTACAGGCGTTGACGAAAGATATGTTTATATAAACGATCCTTTGACAGGAACATCAAGAGCATTAAATAAAAATAATTTTATTAAAGGTTGGATTCAAATGGGCAGACAATGTGTTGTTGTTGGTTGATTAATTTCCTTTTGATAGATTAACAATCAGTTTTTTTGAGTAACTTAATTTTATCGCAAATTTCTGATTGTTTCTATATATGAAATAACTTTAGCAGCAAATAAAAATAGTATATGTGTAAAAATTGTTTAAATAATATGTTTTTGGCATTTTACACATAGCTATAAAACATTTGGGAAAGGAGGGAATACCTATGGTTAAGCTTTTCAAAGATTTTTGGTATGAAGAAGACGCAATGGGTACTGTTGAAATTGTTATTATTATTGCGGTTTTGGTGGCTATTGCTATCATATTTAAAGATTCTATTTATAATTTTGCGAGTGATATGATGAAAAAAGTATTTACAAGTGATAACGCAAATGTCGAAAAAGATAAAGCTCCAGTTTATGGTGGCGGAGGCTGATAATTAAGTATAACATCTTCTCTTTTTAATAAAGAGGAGATATACAAGCACAGATGCTTAAGTATCTGTGTTTGTATATCTTTGCAAGGGGGTATTTATATGAAAAAACATAAAGCAATGTTTACATTAGAAGCAACAATTGTTGTTCCAACTATTCTGATTGCGATTTTTGCGGTGCTTTTTGCTTTTCAAGTCTTGTATCAGTATGTTGTTATTGAATATGCGGCGTCTTTTGGTGCTGAAAGAGGGGCTATGCTATGGGATTATGATTATAGTGGGGTTGACTTTGTAAAGGGGACGGTTGGTGAAAAAAACAATTTATATTTTGATTTGGATTTTTTCGATTGGGGTGGAGAAAAAAATGAAAAGACACAAAGAATAGAAATGGAAACTAAAAAGATTGCGGATTCTTTAACTCTTGTAGGCGGAGATATTAAAGTATCAGCAAAAACTAAAAACAGTATTATCGGAAACAGTATTGAGGTTACAGTTACACAAGATATTAATATTCCGTTTCAAAGTCTGATTGCCTATTTCAATAATGGAAATATGGGCTTGACTTCTAAAAGCTCCGCAAGTCTGTATGACCCTGATGAGTTTATAAGGAATTCAGATTATCTTTATGAGCTTGCTAATTCTATCATAAGTCAAGTAAAAAGTAATTTTGATAAAATAAAGAGTAAAAAGAGTGAAATGAAATAAATTTGTTTTTGGAGAGGGCGTATTTGCATGATAAAAAAGCATAAAGGTGGAATTAGTATTTTCCTCATAATAATTGTTATGTCAACAGTTATTTTCGGAGGGGTTTTCGTTGATTTGACAAGAGTGTTGGTTGCGAAAAACAGGGTTAGAACAGCAACAGAATCGGCAGTTCGTTCTACTCTTGCGGATTATAGTGATAAATTGGTTTCTGAATGGGGACTTTTTGGACTTAATACTAATGATGTAGATATTAATGCAAACTTTAAAAAATATCTTGAAAGTAATCTTGATGTAAGCAATAAGGAAAATAAAGCTAATTTGATAAATTATGAAATAGTAAACGCAAATGTTATATCAAATAAAAATTTAGGAAACCCTGATGTTTTTCAAGAAAAAATTAATGAATATTCAAAATATAGAGCGCCTGTAAATTTATGTCTTGGAGTTATTGACAAATTTAAAGCTATTTTTTCAAAGGATAACTCTCCTGAAATCGGTATAGATGTTGCGGGAACTATTGAGAATAAAATCGGGGATATGACGAAATCTTTTGGTGGACTTAAAGAAATAAAAACTAACCTTTCAAAAGAAGTAAGTGAATCGGGAGCAGGAAAAATAAATACTAATGGTTCGTTTAACAATATTGATATGGGAGTTTTTGATACTTTGAAAAATAAAGTTGATTCTTCTGTGGATGATTCTAAAAATAAAATTGATACGTATAAAAAAAGCGTTAAAGATTATCAAGAGGAGGGAAAGAATGAAACAGAAAATTATTCTCAAAAAATTATGAATAATATAAAAACAGACGGCAGTGAAAATGGAGTTATTGAAGATACTGAAAAAACTAAAATTGAAGCTAATAAACAAGTATATAGTGAATCAAAAGATATAGAATACTATGATGATGACGAAAAGAAAAAAGAAAAAGAATTGGAAGAGCAGCAAAATGAGAAAATTAAAAAAGAAAAAGAACTTATTGATAATATTAATAAAAGATCAGATAACTCAAAAGCTAAAGGTGATAATCTTAAAACTGAAACAAATAAATTGATTGACGAGGCAGAAACAGCCGCTGAAGATTATAATGCTGCGGTAAGAGAATATAAAAGCTATTGTAATATTATTGAGGAAAATATGAAATCTGCAGGAATTAATAAATCTATTGATGAGATACTGTATTATGATATGCAAAAAGCGGAAAAAGATGTAAATAGAGTTACTGAAATCAGCAATTCTATCGCTATGCAAGGTGAAACAGCTTTAAAAGAAGAGCAAGCAGCGATAAAAAAGACAATTAAATTATTGTCTGACTTTGAGAAAGAAGAAATTAAAACAAAAAAAATCACCAATAAAGAAGAAATTAAAAAATTTATTAAAAATCCTGAAAATAATAAATACATAGAAATAAAATCTTTTATTTTAGGCTATTGCAGTGAAACAAAAGAAAGAAGTATTGACGAATATCTTCAAGAGATACAACAAGAATTAGGAAAAAAATTAATAGTAATTGAGTACAATTTAGAAAAAATAAAAGAATTAGATAAACTTTTAGAATCTGATTATGAAACAAAACAATTTGTTGTTAATAATAAGAAAAATATAAATAATGCTCTTTCTGCTAAAAGAAAAGTTGAGGAAAAAGTGAATATATATAATCAAAAAATTGAAAAAGTCGAGCAAATTAACGTTTATGAAAAAATGGAAGTTGAGGAAATAGACAATTTACCAAAAGAGGTTATAGGTGAAGGGGACACCGATGTCGATACTTCGGAATTTTTTGACAAAATAAATGAAATTAAAGATAAAATAAATAATATATTCAACGAATTAACAAAAACAATGCCTTCTGCCTCTGCTGTTAAAAACAAAGATGATGAACTTAGCGGTATAAGCGGAAAAAGTTTTAATATTTTTAAAAAGCTGCAAGATAAATTTAATGAAATTAAAAAAGTTGTTACAAATCCGGGAAATAAATTTTATCTTGTAGATTATATTATGAGCAAATGCACTTATGTTACGTCGCAAACGGGACGTGAGCATTATTTTAAATGGGGAGAGGTTGAATATATTATTTACGGAAAAAAAAGTCAGGCTGAAAATATATTATATGCAGTAGGAGAAATTGCATTAATTCGGCTTGCTATAAATGCGGTTAATTATTGGATAACAACTCCTGGTGAACTTATTACAAGAACTGTTTCAGCAGTTGTAAGAGGTCTTGCGAGGACAGCTTTAGATATGACGACAATGTTGTTGGATACTGGTACGGGAAGTGATAAAGGACTTATTGCGATTTGTCCGTCTTTAAGTAAATACAAGGTATTATCATACTCAGACCATTTAAGACTTTTGCTTCTTATAAAATGTAAGGAAAACGGAGGAGCCGACGCATTAAGAAGATGTATTCACGTTACAATGAAAGAAATGGGTGAAAATATAGCTGCCACAGACGGGGATAATGTCCTTGGTTCTTCTCAGTATCTAAGTGAATATTCAACAGAGATAACCGGCAGCGCGGAAGTTGACGTAGACTTATATTTTATACCTTTGCTTTTGCCTGATTTTATGAATTTTGGTTCAATACATAAGGGTAAATATACAGTTTCAAGCACAATTACTTATGGTTATTGATATGAGGTGAGATTGTGAAAAAAGAAAAAGGTTCTTTGGCTATTGAGGCAACTATATCATTTACGGTTTTTCTTTGTTTTATGTTTGTTCTTATGACAATAGTTAAATTGTCTATGGTATATATTACATTAAATGATGTTACAAGTGAAACGGTTAAAAAGATTGCGGGAATGTCCTATCCTCTGTCATACGTCAATGATTTTGTTGATGCTGAGGCGGCAAATGTAAAGAACTTTGTTGATGAAAAGAAAGAAAGTATAACTGATTTAGCAAATAAAAACGGTGCTGAATCTATATTGCAGGAATTGGGATTTGACGGTGGGATAGAATCAATAATTGGCGAGGCGGAAACTGTTATGAAAAACTTTGCCGATAATATTTTAGGTAAATTAGAAAGTTTTAAAATAAATAAGCAAACTGAATTAGCCGCTAATATTTATTCTGGTTTACTTGATAAAACTAATATGCCAATTGATAAGTCTAAGGTTAATGTTAAATATTTTACACTGCCTCAGTCAGAAGCGGAATTTAAGTATTCTAAGCAGCTTGCTCCTGATTTGACTAGTCTTGATGAAAGCAGGCTTGATAAAGACGATGTTGTTTTAGTTGTTGAATATGATTATACAATAGCAATTCCTTTTTTTCCAGCCTATGATGTAAAACTTAAAAGTATGGCTGTTGAAAAGGCATGGCTCGATGGAGGAAATCACGTTGTACCGGCGAAAAGAGAAGGTATAAAAGTTGATGTGGAAACAAGCCCTATTGTTTATTATACTAATACGGGAAAAGGTCAAAAATATCATAGAGAGAATTGTATGACTCTTGTAAGATCGGAGAAAAACGGGAATAAACGAATGACTATAGAAACTAATGCGGCAGAAGAAAAGGGATTAAAACCTTGTTTGCTATGCAAGCCATATGAACCTAAAAAAGAGTAAGATTGGAGAATTTTATGAATTATGTAATTTGTTCTGTATTTTTTCTTGTATTTGTATCAGGTTTTGTATTTGCGGATATTAAACTAAAATTAATAAATAAAAAAGTTTTGTATATACCTTTAATAATTATTATTGGACTAAATATATACTCAATGATTCTTTTTAAGGGAATGAGTATTTATTTTTCTGTTATGTATTTAGCGGCGGAATTTATATTGATGATACTTAGTTTTTGGGATATAAAAGAAAAAGAAATCCCTGTTATATACATATACTGCCTTTTGTTGTGCTGTGGAATTATGATGCTGATAAATCCTTATTGCAATATAATAAACAATATAATTACAGGAGTAATAATTACAGGGGTATTAGCGCTATTTTACAGGCTGAAAAAAGAAAGCGTGGGACTTGGCGATATAGAAGTTATTGCCGCGTTATCTTTTTCATTTGGGTATCCGCATATTTTTAATATATTATTTGCTGCTTTATTTATAGCAATGATTTTCGGAATGATTCTTTTGATTATAAAAAGGGCAAAACTAAAAGCAGAAATTCCTTTTATACCTTTTTTGTGTTTAAGTGTTATTTTAAATATAATTAATTTTTAGAGGGAGGATTTGATTATTGTGCAAAATCTCAATATTAACTATGAATATTCAAATAATAAAAAAAATATTTCTGCTAAAGTTAACGATATTTCCGAAATTAAGGAAAGTCAGCTTAAAATGTTATTGAATAATGACATAAGCTGTTTATTGCCTGTCAAGTTTATGCAGACAGAAAAAATGGGGTCTTTGTATTATAATGCAGACAATATGTATGCTTTCTCGGAAATGTTTGGCAGAAGAAAAATGAACATCTCTGATTTTATTAGCTTTTCAAAAAGTTTTTTATATATGCTTGATGAAATAGAAGGATATCTTCTTTCCTCAAAAGGAGTGTTGTTAGATTGCAGATATATTTTTTATGATGAAATTGCGGAGGACTATAAATATGTGCTTATACCGATAGAAAATGAAGATTTGCGGGATGAGGAAATTTTGTTTTTCTTTGGTGAGGTACTCAAAAATTATTATGAAAATATATATGATGACTTTGCGAAAGAAGTTGCTGATATTATAAGAGGTAATGGGAAAATCAATGATATAAGCAGGCTAATAAATAAATATGATTCAAAGTCAATATTGGGAAAAATAAAAAACAATATGGAAAATCAGACAGAAAATTCTCAATTTGAAGAAGATATTATATTATCAGACAGAAAAAATTCTCCATTTGGTATAAGTCCGCAAAAACCAAAAGTCAGAAATAAATCCCAAGTGGATAAGGTTTCCAAAGCTGATAAAATTACTGAAAACAAAGAAAAAAAATCATCGGTAAAAATTGTTGCCTTTATCGCTGTTCAGGTTTTGGGAGTGGCAATAATCGTGAAGATTGGTATGAGCGGGATTGAAATAAGCAAGATTGTCGCTTTAGTTATACTTTTGCTTGTAGTTGATGTTATTGTCGCAAGAGAATTGTTTTTTAAAAATAAAGATGGTAAGGTTAAGGAGAAAAAGGTTAAATCGAAAAAAGAAAAGAAAATTAAAGAAGTTAAGAAAGAAGTTCCGTCTAAAATTGAAAATAAAATCAACAATATTCCTATCCATCCTAAAAATGTATTTGAATCGCCAATACAAAATAGAGAAGAACAATTTGTAGGCGGAGAATTTCAAAAAGAAATGCCTGATGAAATAAATAAACAGGAACAGGATAATAAAGAATTTTTTCAAAATCAAAATTTTGCGCAGACACAGAAAGAAAATGACGATACAGAGGAAACAATTTTAATGCCGTTTCCCGCAAACGATATAGAAACAGAGAAAACAGTTTTAATGCAGCCGTTGGGTTACATAGAGGTCTATGATAAAGAAAACAATATTACCGACAAATATATAATAACTAAAGATAAAACTGTAATTGGGCGTATGAAAGCACAGGTTGATTTGCAGATTAAAAATTTAATGATTGGCAAAGTTCACGCAGAAGTAATTTTTGAGGGCAATAAACTTTATATTAAAGATATACATTCTTTGAACGGTGTTTATATCGGCGAAAACAAAAATAGAATTGAAAAGGATGTGCCTGTATTTATAAATTCTGGTGAAGTATTGTATTTAGCGGATACTAAAATAAAAGTTTATTCTGCTTGACAGGTGACTATATGTATTATTTGAAAATATTCTTAATTATTATATCATCAGGATTTGCGGCGTACAGTGATTTTAAAATCCGTAAGGTCAGAAATAAACTTATTGTAATTACTTCTATAATGGGAACAATTATATCCATATTTTCAAAAGATATAAGTATTGTACAGATTTTATTGGGATTGGCTGCTCCGTTTGTGATATGTCTGCCGTTTTATTTGCTTAAAATGCTTAAAGCGGGAGATATAAAACTTTTTATGATGATTGGAACGGTTATGGGTTTTGATTATATAATCAGGTGCATGGCTTTGAGCGTACTTACAGGAGGAGTTATTTCTATATTTGTTACAATAAAAAGAAAATGCTTTATAAGGAGAATGAGATATTTACTTGAATATCTGAAGAGTTTGTATTATTTGCAAAAACCAACGGTTTATATGAATGATAATAAATCGGAAGGTTATTTTCCCTTTGCTGCCGCGGTATTTTCGGGAGTGATTATTGGTACGATTATTGATTTCACAGAAAAGATTCAGGGGTGATTTATATTTATATTATAAAAAGTTCTGCCTATTCCGCAAAAGGGAATTTTAGAGAAAATAATGAGGATAACTATTACGTTAATGGAAAATATCTTCCGGAATGTCATATTGACGGTGGTTGTAATATTGTACTTAAAAATTGTGGAGAAGTTCTGTTTGCTGTATTTGACGGTCTGGGAGGAGAATTCAATGGAAAGTTGGCTTCTTATACTGCTGCTGAAACAATGTATGGGTTAAGAGATAACTTTAGTTTTGAGAATTATTTTGAAACAGCAAATGAAAAAATTTGTTTATTGCGTGATAAGAATCTTAACAAAATGATTGGAACAACGGTGTGTATAGTTTACATAAAATCTGGTATGGTTACAATAGCCAATATAGGTGACAGTAAAATTTTTTTAATAAGAGAAAATATTATAAGTCAGCTGAGCGAGGATCATACGGCTTTAGCCTATATGCTTAAATTAGGAACAATTACAAAAGAAGATATACAAAAATTCAAATTTAAAAATTCTCTCTCTCAATGTCTGGGGATAAGAAAATCTGATATGATTATAAATCCCCATATTGCCGGACCGGAAGAAGTTGAAAATAATGATAGATTTCTTATTTGTTCTGATGGGGTGAGTAATAGTATTGATAAAAGTAAAATTTGTGAAATTGTAAATAAATACAAAGGTAAAAATATAGCAAAATATATTGTTGAGCAGGCAATATTAAATGGTTCTAAAGATAACGCTACCGCTGTTTCTGTTAAGGTCTGTAAAGGGAAGGATTGATGTTATGTCTTTAAACGAACTGCTGTTTTATGGAGGAATAGCCGTTGTTGTTTTAACTTTAATATCGGCAGTTATATTTTTTGTTTTATTTTATGTAAATAAAATTAAACTGAATGCTAAATTTGACAAAGAATATGGTGAGAAATCTAAAGTAGGAAAGAAGAGATAGGTATGTCTGAAATCATAGCAGGTACATATGAATTAAAAAATAAAATAGGTTCCGGCGGCGGGGGAGTTGTCTATTTAGCAGAACATCTTCGATTGGGCAAAAAAGTAGTTTTAAAAGCTGATAAGCGTAAAATAACAACCCGCCCTGAAATATTGAGGAGAGAAGTTGACGCTTTAAAAGATTTAAAGCATACATATATACCGCAAGTGTATGACTTTTTTGTTGAAGATGAAACTGTATATACAGTTATAGATTATGTTGAAGGAGAAAGTTTAGACAAGCCTTTAAAAAGAGGTGAAAAATTTTCACAGCCGCAGGTTATAAAATGGGCTTGTGAACTTTTGGAAGCATTGTGTTATTTACATAACCCTGTTCACGGAACACCGCCAAAGGGAATTGTTCACAGTGATATTAAACCGGCGAATATAATGTTTAAGTCTGATGGGGATATTTGTCTTATTGACTTTAATATTGCTTTGGCTTTGGGTGAAGAAAATGTTGTAGGATTGAGCGCCGGATATGCTTCACCCGAACAATATGGTCTTGATTTTTCAACAGATTCTGTATTTACGGAAAGCAGCAAGTCTAAGAAAAAATCTACTAAAAACAAAATGACAACTGTTAATGATACGGATGAAACGGTTGCTATGAAGAATATTGATGAAACGAAAACTTTAAAAATGCCGACGTCTGAACATTCTAAAAGTGGGTCAAGATATAATTCATCATTAAAAAAAATAGTAGTTCCTGATGCCCGTTCAGATATATATAGTTTAGGAGCCACATTGTATCATTTGTTATCAGGAAAAAGACCCCATAAAAACGCTGTGGAGGTTGAATCTCTTTCAGGTGATGACCTTTCTCCGCTGATTATAAAAATAATTATGAAAGCAATGAATCCTAACCCTGATTTGCGTTATCAGAGTGCGGAAGAAATGTTATACGATTTTACCCATTTAAGAGAAAATGACCAAAGAACAAAAAAGAGAAGGAAAATTATTTCTGTCGCAAGCGTACTGTTTTCCTTATTTTTAGTTGGAGGTACATTTACATCATTTGTAGGATTATGCCGAATGGAAACAACGCAGAAATCACTTGCGTTTGCGGAATATTCACAGAACGCTTTAGAGGCAGGCGATGTTGATTTGGCAATAAAATACGCCCTTGACGCACTTCCGGAAGAAAGCTTATTAAATCCTTCTTATACCGCACAGGCTAAAAAAGCTCTTGCAGATTCATTAGGAGTATATGATCTGTCTGATGGCTTTAAACCGCATAAAATAGTAGAACTTCCATCTGAAACTTTAAAAATAGCATTATCTCCTGATGGAAAAACAGGAGCAGCTGTGTACTCGTCGGCTACAACTATATTTAGCACCGAAACAGGAGAGATTATGGCAACATTGCCGATAGTAAAATCTGCACTTTCAGACATTAAATATGTTAACGATGATGTAATTATTTATGCTGGTGAAAAAGGAATAACCGCTTATAACATAAATACAAACAATGAAATATGGGAAGGCAAACAGGCAACACATATTGCTATATCAGCAGACGGACAGACGGTTGCGGGAATATATAGAGATGAGGATTTTGCAACAGTTTATGACATAAACGGAAATATAAAAGCGACAGTTTCTTTTAAAGGAAATAAACAACATATACTTGAAAATGACACATTCAGCGACCCTGAATATAATCTTATGACGTTAAGCGCAAATGGACAATATCTTGCTGTAAATTTTGAAAATGGCGGTTTGAGAATTTATGATATGGAAGATTTAGAAAATGATATTGAAATATATGATAAATCAGATTTTAATCATTTTGAAGGTGGATTTTGCGGAAAGTATTTTGCGTATACCGCTTCTGATACAAAAGGAATATCAGAATTTGCGATTATAGATATTTCAGAATTGGTACAGACTGTAGGCGCTGATTTGGATTATCATATGGACATACTTGTTAATGAAAAAAATATTTATTTATGCGATAAAAATACTATTGTATCAATAAATCCTATTACAGGAGAGCAAAAAGAAACAGCATATACAGATTCTGATATTACAGTATTCGCGAATGATGGCGTTAATACAATAGCTGCCACTAAAAAGAATAATTTTGTTTTTTTTGATGAAATAGCAAGTAAGACAGAAGAATATAATATGGGACAAGCCGCTTGTAACTTTGTCGATATTTCAAAAAATTATGCTGTTGCGGCAGGAAATGATACACAGGTTATAAGAATACTTAAGAAAAAACAATATGAGTCGGCAAATACATACAGTTATGATGAAGAATATGTTCACGATGAAGCAAGAATAAATAAAGATGAATCTAAAATAATGCTTTTTAGTTACAAAGGTTTTAGAATATGCGATATAGATGGAAAGGTGATAAAAGATGTATTAATTCCAAACGCTGAAAAAGTTTTTGACCAACAATATATTAAAAACAGCGGTAATTTGGCAGTTATGTATAAAGATGCTTTCAGATTGTATTCAGGTGAAACAGGAGATTTACTTTATGAAGAAGAAGGCTTGAAATCAGTTTTATATACTCCTTATGGTGTGAATATTTTTAATGGAACAGATATTAAACTGATTGATTCAGACAGCGGCAAAATATTGGCATCAGGAAAAGGTAGCGGTAATTTCGGTCTTATTGCGGAATATTTGTTGATGAAAAATTTCTTGATGGAGGAACTTTAATAGGTGCAGGAAAAATTAAAGAAGACTATTATTTTGCTGTTTTAAAAGACGAAATATGCATAATTTATGACGGAAAAGGAGAAAAATTATTTGAAGTTTCGGCAGAGAAACAAAGCGAAACATTTTTTATTGATACGAAAGTAATTATATCTCCTTTGCATGGTACTCCTGCGGTTTACAGTCTTGAAACAGGGCAAAAAATTACTGACTTAGAAAAAGACGCTTATTTAACATATGTAACAGAACTTAATGATTATATAATCGGAGAATATTATTTATCAGTATCAGATGAAAGATACGGTATTTTAATGGATAAAAACACATTTGAAACATTGGCATATTTACCTGATTTGACAGACATAGATATTAACAAGAATGAGTTGATTTTTGATTTCCATAAGGGGACACTGCGCAGGTCGCGCATTTATCCTATAAATGAATTAATTAATATTGCAAAAGAAGGTGATATGGACTAAAGTGGGAAAATCTTATCAATAGGGAGGAATGCTTAAAAAATTATAATTAAATTATAACAATTTTATAAGGGAGGCGATTTTTAGTGAAAAATCGTTTAAAAAAAATATTAGCGGGTTTATTGTCACTAATATTGCTGATGACTTCCGTAAATATTGTTTTGGCAGATACAGAAACAGTGGAAGAAAATGTTGAGGATTCTTATGATTTGTCTGTATCAGAAGAAGAAAATGATGATACTTCACAATTATCTTTGGAAGAAGAAAATGATGATGATTCTGTAAGTCTTATTGAGTCTGAAAACAATAAAGAAGAAAACGATACTGACTTGGAATCTTTAACGCCTTCTGAAAAATCCGAAACAGACAATGAAGTATCTTACTCAGAAAATAGCGATATTGATTTAGCATCGTTGTTCCCGCTGCCGGAGGTTAAAGCAAATGTTGATTTAACTTGCTTTTTGCCGAAAGAACTTGAAAATATTAAGGTATCTGAAATATTATCAAGAATGGTCAACCCTGAAACATCTGAAACTATAAAAGTTGATAAAGATGCCGTTACTGTTTGGCATTATGAGGATAAAGACCAGTATATAAAAAAAGGTATGAATGATACTGTTAATTTAGATGAACTCGTCAGCAGTTATAGAATTGAGATTGTGGCAAATTCAGGAAATCAGCTTAACGCAGAGCCTTCAAGTACCAGATATATATTAAGTGTATCTAAAAATTATTCAAATGATTGCTTTATATATAATTGGTATAAGCAAGACAGTGACAAAAACAGGGAATATCTTTCTGATTATTCTGGTGAGAGAAAAAATAGCGTTGGTCTTCCATATAATTATAGCGCTGAGAATAATTATTATTTAAATTTGACTTTAAATAAAGATTATAAAGATCTAAACATAAAAATTTATGAAGGTGAATATACTGACGCAAGCGAAGCCACAGCAAGTGGAAAAGAGATAACAGGGCAGATATTTAACGTTTCCGATATGGAAGGAAAAGCTGATACCGGTTATAAAGTAAACTGTAAAAATACAAATTCAGGAGAAAAACAAGTAATTACCGTTGTCTTTGAAAGAAACGGACAGGTTGTTGATTTAAAAAATATCTCTTTGAATTTGTATAGAAGTACAGTCTACAATCCTTATTCTGTCAGATTATATGAAGAAAATACAAATACATTAATTAACAATTCATCATCAAGCAAAAAGAAATATTGTGTTACACATAAATTGTTTGCTGATGATGAAGGAAATGATGCAACTGAACATAATTACATTAATGTAGATAATTATATATGTTCTCAAAAATATAATAAGGATAATGACTATTTGTTAAAGCTATATGAGGGTTGGGTTTCTTCTTCTGATAATTATGATTCTGATATAATAAAAGCTTATGTTTATGATGGTTATTATAATAGTACCGCAGAAGCTGAATCTTCCGGCAAAGATATTACAACAAAAGTAATTGGGAAAGACTGTGAAGGCTATAAAGCGAAATGGCTGCAAAATGAGGATGTCAAATTTTTGACTATGGTATTCAAAAATGATAAAGATGAAGTTTTGGATATCATATGTATGGTCTTAAGCTTCAATTTGGAAAATGATTTTAGTAATACTTACAGACTATATGACAGTAATGGACAAACTATTCAAATGGAATGGGAAAATTCTTTTTCTGATGAAAAAGCAAAACAACTGACATTTAAAATACACAAATCATATTATAGTAAAGATGATAATTATTATCTTAATTTACAGAATAATGATGGTGTTGATGTGAGCTTATGTGAGGGTACTTACAAAACAGTTGATGAAATTAAAGCAGTTCAGAAACTTCCTTTAGAGGATATTCCTCAAACATCAGAGAAAGGCTATAAAGCAAAATGGACAAGTTTTTACAGCGGAAAAGAATTTACTTTGGTTTATGAGAAAAACGAGGAAATTGTCAGTTTTGAAAGTTTAAAAATCGTTGTTTCTGAAGGTGATGATGACCTTAACGATAACATTGATTCTTGTGCTTTATATTATAAAGCTCAAGAAAAGGATAGTTATGATATGGAAAAAGCCTATAATTATTCTTGGACAACTAAGTTTAATTATAACCAAATAAGTAAGTCTTATTATAATGAGAATGATTATTATTATTTTTGTATGCATTATAATAATGAATATAAAAATTATTGGTGGAATTCTGTACCTATAAGCAATGATATTGAAAGATATGTTTATGAGGGTACTTATAAAACCGATGAAGAACTTAAAACCGCTAAAAAACTTGAGTTAAAAGAAATTCCTGGTAAGACATTACAAGGCTATGAAGTAAAAGCTTCAGAACTTGAAAAAGGAAAAGAACTTACAATAGCGTATGTAAAAGGAAAAGGTGAGAATGAAAATATTGTTAAAATAGAAAATAAATCTATCTGTATCAATATAAAAGATGATCTTTCCTCTTATTATACTTTATACAATTCAGAAGCTGAGCGGCTTTGTGATGGAAAAACTGAAGTTGTTACAGAAAAGACGGAAGAAATAGGTTTAGAAGAATCAACTTCCATTCCCGTCAAACAGCTTAAATTTAACTTAGGTGAGTCTATATATGATAAAGAAGCTTTTTATTATTTTGCGGTAAATGGAAGCGGCTCTATGAGTAAAGATGTTACTGTAAACGTTTATGAAGGCTCTTACAAAACGCCAGAAGAATTTGAAGCTGCACAAGAAACAGCAAAGGAGTTAAAAAAAGAATTAATATCATCAGATTCATCAATAGAAGGCTGTAAAGACAAATGGGCTGGTTTTGAAAACGGCAAAGAAATTACCATAGTCTACAAAAAAGGTAGCAATGTGCTTAAAACAGATCCTCTCACATTGATTGTCAGTAATTATGAAGATATTAATAGTTCTTATTATTTATATGATGAAAATAAAACTTCTTACAGCGGCTTTGTAACTTCTGAAAATGAGTCGGGGGATACAACTGATTCCGCAAATAAAATTAATAAGCTTAATTTCTCAATAGGTTCATCCATATGTGATAAAGAAGCTAAGTACTATTTTTATATATATGACAGAAGTGGAAATGTCGATATAAATGTTTATGAGGGAACACATAAAAATTCTGAAGAACTTAAAATCGCTAAAAAACTTGATAAAGTAAGTTTTCCTGATTCGGAAAATGTGGATTATTATAAAGACAAATGGGCAAGTTTTGATAATGGTAAAGAACTTACTGTGGTTTATACAAAAAAAGGTAAGGAAGATATTCTGAAAAAGGAAAATATTCTTAAAATTGAAAATCTTACGCTTATTGTCAATATTAATAATGACCTTAAAACGGATAGTTGTTATTTATATGACGAATCATATAAGAATATCAGCAGAACTAATGGAAGCGGGTACTTCTATTCTGATGATGAGGGAGTTAAAACAGCTGAATTTTCAATAAAACCTTCAGAGTATAATAAAAATAATAATTATTATTTAAAGTTAAATCGTACTCAAATAAGTAATGATATTACAATAAGTGTCTATGACGGCTGTTATAAAACCGCTGAAGAACTTAAGCCGGAAAATAAGCTTGAGTCTGAAAAGGTAGATTCAGAATACGCTTACAAAGCAAAATGGCTGGGATTTCCAAATGGAAAGCAGTTTACGGTGGTTTATGAAAGAAGTGGCAAGGCTGTTCAGTTGGAAAACTTATCACTTATCATAAATGCCCAAACAGGTAAAATCACAGGTGATGAATATTTAAAATATTCTTATGGTGAAAAGACAGAAGAAATTATAAATAACAGAATAACTGAAATAACCTATGATTTAGCTGATAAAGATTATTCTATAGAAGATAGTTATAATCTTATTATGAAGTATGAAAAAGCTGAAAAATACAGCCACCCTTATGATGATAAAGACAGCTATGACATTTCAATTGATAAAGTTGTTAAAGGCTTTTATGATTCAGCAGAAGCAGCCGCTAATTCCCCTAACATACGAGATGAGTTGTTTGACTCAGAAAAAGGCTATAATTCATCTTATAATGGAGAAGGAACTGAATTTACGATAATTTATTGTGATAACAGAATTGATAAATTCAGAGTTAAAGTCACTAATACAAAAGAGGAAGAATATTATAAAGAATTGATAGAAAAATATTTTCCTCTCCCTATAAGCATTGATGGAGCGAAAGATAAATTCTTTAGAGTTGAAAAGTTAAAGAAAAGTGGCTCCGAAGAAACCCTTGATGCTTATATGATTCCATATAAGCACGATACTTATTATAATCATATGTATCAGACATTTTTTGTAAATGATACGGACGCTGATTTATCAAAGTTAGTTCCTAATGTTTTTATAAGTAAATATACGACTTTATATGACGCTAATGACAATATTATAGAAACCGTTAAGGAACAGGAAGAACAGGATTTGCCCGAGCAGAATTTTACAAACAATAATATTCAATATATTGTAAAAGCGGGAGACGTTAAATATGGACAGAGGAATTATTTCATTAACGTTGTAAAAAAACAAAAAGGAGCAAAACTTTTTGTGAACGGACCTGATGAAAGGCAAATATTATTTGGACTTCCTAAAACTGAGGAAATTGGATATGAGGACTATCACGATATTTTTATAGCCAATATAGGAGATGAGCCTCTTAAAAATATTAAGGTGACTTTAGAAAATCCTCAGAATGTTAAACTTGATGACTATTGGACTATAGGCAATAATGGAAACGACACTCTTTCCGCCTTTGTGGCAACTTCCGCATCCGCCATAAATATAAATAGTAATGATGCGGAATTGTTTAATGTCGGAAAAATAAGAATTATTCCAAATGGCGAAGGTTCAGTCAGCGGCACAATAAGAGTTTCGGCTGATGGTCAGGAAGATAAACTTATTAAATTAGTGCCTCCGAAAACTCCTGAAATAATAACTGAAAGAATACCGGCGGAAGAACAAAGTTTAGGTCCTGTAAAATACGCTCTTTTTTCAGGAATAATCAGAACAAACAATATATATGAAAATGTTGATGTTCATTTTAAAGCTATAAGTGGTCTTCCAGAAGGTCTTGATATTCTTGATAACGGAGAAATATTCGGAGTTCCAAAAGAAGCTGGAGAATTTAAAGTCATCGTAGAAGTTAGTTATGATTACAAAGGTTTTGAAAGTCAGCAAAAAGAAATTACTATTGTAGTTGCTGAAAACACCGATGACAATATAGAAGCTATAGAAAAGGAATTTCGCGACTCAATGATAGCTATATATCTTGGTGGTGAAAATAAAACCATAGATGTCAGCAATATTACTGAAGACTTAATTTTGGAATTTGGTGGGGACAATTTTTTCATTCCTCCCGAATATTTAGAATCTGAAGGCATTGAATTTGGCGTATGGATTGATGGTGAAAAAATACCCGAAGATCAATATACGGCTAAAGAAGGCAGTATGAAGATTACCCTCGCTAATCAGACAATTACAAATAGATACAATGGTAATCACACAATTACCGCGGGTTATCATAGAAAAAGTGAAAGAAGTATACAAAGAACAGCACAAAACTTTAAAACAACCGGCGGAAAAGACAAACCATCTGGCGGAGATAAACCGTCAGGTGGTAATAAACCATCAGGTGGTTCCAGCAGTTCTGGTGGAGGAAGCAGTAAACGTCCTTCATCAGGAGGCGGAAGTTCAAATTCAAAATCTCCTATAGTTTTGTTTGATTCAAATGGTGGTTCGGAAGTAGACACAACAGTTGTTAAGGATAATAAAATATATTGGCTTGCAACACCGAAAAAAGCTGGGTATGAATTTGAGGGCTGGTATACAGACGCTGCTCTTACAAAACTTTTTGATAAGGATACGGCAAAAATAACATCAAATATAAAACTTTATGCTAAATGGGAACCTGTTCAATGTAAAGTCTGGTTCAACACAAACGGAGGAAGTGAGGTAGAATCAATAGAAATACAAGGAGATACTGCAATTTCTGAAATCCCTGCAACTGAGAAATCAGGTTATAAATTTGCAGGTTGGTATATTGATGAAGCATTAACAAAACCATTTGATATAAACAGTAAAATAATATCAAATATGACGCTTTACGCTAAATGGGATTTGATTATTCCTGATGAAGCACCAGAAAACGCAAGTGGATTTACAGATATTATTTCAAGTGCTTGGTATTATGATGATGTTAATTGGGCATATAAGGAAAATTTAATGGTTGGTTATAATAATACTGTATTTGCTCCAAATAATTTGATGACAGCAAGTAATGCCGCTGTTGTTTTCTCAAAATTATCCGGAGATGATTTAAGTCAATACAATAACAGTACACCTGTTAAAGGTATTGAAGAAAATGAGTGGTATACACCATATTTGAAGTGGGCGAACAGTATAGGCATTATCAGTAGCGGAGAATTTGCTCATAATTCTGAAATTTCTCGTGAAAATATGGCTGTTATGATTGTTAAATTCCTTAACTATATTAATGCGGAAGTAGATACTACAGGTTCGGATATAATATTTGAGGATAATGAAATTATTTCTGATGAGGCAAAAAATGCTGTACAAGCATTATTCCGACTTGGAATACTTGCTGGACGTGGAAATAATGTAATTGACCCCAAAAGTTATATAACTCGCGCTGAATTTTCAGCATTAGTACACAGAATGAAAATGCTGAACAAATAATGTAAAGTAAATACCAGTTTTTTCTTTGATTGTAGTAAGTAATTAATTTTAATACAGCAATTCCTATAAATAAAGTATATAGTAAAATTTTAAGTAAACTAATCTTTATTTTTAGCAGGAATTGCTGTATTATTTATATGTATTTGGTAATTATATTTTGTTTAATTATAGAAGTTGTTAATTACGATATTAGGGTAGGGTATTATGAATTTATTTTAAATTTTGTGCAAACACCAAAAACCGACATATTTTCAATTTTTCCCATTATCTGTTTTTCATATTCGGCATTTTTTCCAATAAATTTTTTTATAGCATAAATATCACAAATGAGTTCTGTGTACTCTGTAATTGTATCCAATTTTTTCTCTTTTGAAAGAAAATTAAATTCTTCTCTGCTATTGGGAATTATATTAGGTTTAAAATATTTCGCAAAAGTTTCAAGAATGTCAATCGCTTCGTTATATCGTTTCATACTTGCATAAACCGTAGCTATTCTTCTTGCAAGACAGTAACCGTCATAGCTGTATAATGTTCCGCATTCTTCATAGAGTTTATAGGCTTTTTGATAACATTCCATTATTATCAGTTTATTTGTTTTTGGATTGTCTTGCAGTTTAAAACTTCCATACATTGAATACAAATTTCCCAATAAGTGCTTTGTTTCAGGATTTACATTTTCCTTTATTATGCTTATTCCTTTTTCGATAAATTTCAAAGCGGTATTAAAATCATTTTCATATTTTGTAATAAGGTAAATCGCCTTGAACATATAATACAAACCTTTAAATCTAATATTATCAATCAGATTATTTTTTATGTAATATCTGTATTCGGTAATCACTTTTTTCATTATAGGTAAATCGTTATATTTATCGGCATAAGAAAAGACTTCACCTATAAAATCCAAAAACAGTTCTGTATTATCAACAAAAATTTTATTTATCATATTTTCTATAAAATCAAACATTTCATTGTAATAAAACTTATCCAAACCATAAGTTAGACATTCAAGTCTGAGACTTTTTATAAGATTTTTGCAAGCTGATACAGACGGTTTAAATTCCTCAAAAACCATATCCCTCATTATTTCATTTATGTAAAGCAATCTGTTTTCATTTCTGATAAATCCCAATTCTACAAGTGTATTTATATCATTTGCTGTTTCCTCACAAATCCACTTTGCAAACCTTGATAAATCAACACCATTGACAGATACAAAACAGAAATTTGTCATTATATATTTTTGCTTTTCCGATAAATCAAATAATCTGAAAAGTGTCTGTAAATGGTTGTAGTAAACTGCTTTTTTTGTTTTACCGTCTTTCTTTACCGAAAATTTCTCATCATTATGAAGATTTACATTGTTAATACTCAGCTTTTCAAGAAGAACATTGGGGCTTATAAGACCATTTTTTAATAATCTTCCAACAAGCTCAATGGAGAAAGTATGCTTATGTACTTTGCCGATTATTTCAACAAGAACATTTTTATTTTTGTCGGATACTTCATAGAAATGATTGATAATGCTTAATAGCATTTCGTCATTATCCAATTCCGCAAGCTTTATTTTTTCAAAATCGGAAAATTCACTTCTTGATGTAAAAACGATTTTGTAATCGTTATTTATGAAATCATCAAACAAGGGCTCATTCTCTATTGTGGTATCGAAATTATCAATAACAACCAAAGTATCATCTTTTAATGTCTTCAGAAAATTAAAATGTTTACAAAATTTTATATCAGTATTATCATCTTCACTGTCATTCAAAAATATTATATTAGCAATTACATTCTTTAGATTTTCTGAATATCGCAAATATAAAATGTTGGTGTAATCATTTTTGCATTTATGAATATAGTTTCTTACGAATTCACTTTTTCCAATTTCGCCTATCCCCTCAATGAATACACAGTTATTTTCATTTAAAAGATTTTTCAGCTTTTCGGTTTCCTCATTTCTGCCAACAAAATATTTACAAGGTTTACTTGCCGTACAGCCTGTTATTATTTCGTTTATATTTGATGATTTTGCTTTAACAGGAACGATATTTCTTCCCATTGAAAATATCAAAACTTCAGAAATGAAAATTGCCAAATTATCCATATCTTCTTTATATAAGCCAAGAAGTTTATTTTTTATCGGTTCGCTTATTGTAACATCTTCTTTTACAAGACAATAAATTTCCTTTGCGGTATTATAAAAGTCAACCGTCACTTTGAAATAACTATTTTTTATATCATTATAAAGTTTTGTAATATCATTTGTGTAAAATTTCCCTATGTCAGTATCTATGTTTCTGCTGCCGTTAAACCATCTGCTCACAGCCGAATCATCATAATGAAAATATCTTTCGTTTGAATAAGTTCTGAAAACATCTGTCATTATAAAATCTTTTTTTCTTCCCGCTCTGTAAAATGATTTTAGACCTTCATACATTACAGAAATAATTTTTGCAAATCCGCAGTAACTCATTTTTCATATCACCTTATTTAAAAAAATGGAACAAATAATTGGCAAATCTATGGCAACAATCATTTAAAAATGTGATTTATACTTTTATTATACCGCAAGACAGCCAATATTTATAAATTTATTTATATGTAATAGTTTACCATAATCATATATGTTTTTACAATATGGTATCAACTCATTTTTTTAAATCTCAAAGTTTGTAATTAGTGAAAAAACTAATATGCAAGCATAGCAAAGTGCCGTCCATTTGTGGATTTTTGAAAAACTGAAATTTCAGTTTTTCGCAATCACTAAATGGTGGCTACCTTTGCATTCTTGTTAAGGCAATGCCTTAAAATCTATTTGGGGAAAAATCCCCAAGCCCCTATGATGAGATTTGAAAAATAAACATAGCAAAAATGCGGAAACAAAAAATAAAAGGAGTGTTTTTATGGATAAACATTTAAGAAATAAGAAGATAACTTTAAGACTTACGGAGGAGGAAAAAATTTATATCGACAAAAAGAAAGAGATGACAATTTATGAACATTACAATGATTTCATTCTTGCGGCTGTTACTCATTGCAATATCTTCACAGTTGATACTAAACCTATGCTGGAAGCTTCAAGTCAGATTTCTAAAATAGGAACAAACATAAATCAGATTGCGAAGGCTGTAAATATTTCGGGAAATCTATACAAAAATGATGTGAAAGATTTACAGGAAAAAATAAAAGAAATTGAGAAAATCATTCACGACATTATTGGCATATCTGAAAAAGGCAGGGATGGTGATTTTAATAATGGCATATTTGAAAATACGCTGCCTAAAAAGTGCGGGACATCTGGGCGAAGCGATAAACTATATAACGAATTTTGATAAGACAGAACAGGGAACTTTAATATCTTCATATATGTGCAGCAGTGATTGGGCATATGCAAAAAAAGATTTTCTTGATGTATGGTCGCTTGCTATGAAACGTGGAAACAATTACGCATTTCATATAATTCAATCTTTTTCGCCCTATGATGACGTTATTCCGCAGCAGGCGTTGGAAATCGGAAAGGAATTTATGAAACGGGCAATTCCAAATTACCAGTATGTCATAAGTACACATTCTGACAGAAGACATATTCACAATCATATTATTTTTAACTCTGTTGATTTGATAAAACACAGAAAGTATCACAGCAACAAAAATACACTTGAAAACTTACGGAAAATAAGCGATATGATTTGCGAAGAACATAGTTTGTCGGTTATCACATCAACAAAACTTCCGCAGAGAATTATTTTGCGGGGTGATATTGATAACGCAGTAAAACAATCTGATTGCTATGAAGATTTTTTAAAAATTATGCAGTCTTATGGCTATGAAGTTAAAATCGGAAAATATCTGTATTTTAGAAAACAGGGAAATAAAAATTTTATAAATACACAAACACTTGGAACCGCTTACATTGGAAAAAACATAATTTCAAAAATTTATGGTACAGACGATATTCAAAATCATAATATTGCACCGCATCTTAATCATATTATTAAAGGTTCTTATCGGAAATTACTCAAAAATTCCATAGATTATGCGCTTAAAAAATCTTCTGATTTTGAGGACTTTTTAAAGAAAATGAGTGAACAAGATTATGAAATTAAATGCGGCAAACATCTTGCATTTCGGCATAATACGGGAAAAAGATTTATAAGGGTTGAGAGTTTGGGAGATTTGTACAGCGAATATATGCTCCGTTTGTACTTTAAGAACAATGAGGAATATGAAAAAATAAAAAATGAAATTCAGCCTGTTATAAATAAATATGCAGAACAGGAAAAGGAATTTCACAGCCGATATATAAATTCCCTTAATGTCAATATTGGAATAAAAATGCTTAATTATCTTAAAGAAAACAAAATTGGCAATTATGCCGAATTGCTTGAAAAAATTGATAATGCGTCAGACAGGGAGAAAAAATTTTTAAGAGAAAAAGAAAAAGCGGAAAATTCAATAAGGGCAATTACGGAGGGTTTGAATGTTTTAAAAATTTATCATAGGTATAAAGATATTTACGATAAATATAACTCTTTATCAGATGAAAATTTTGAGAAAACGTTTTTTGGTCTTAACAGACGAGTTGAACTCGAAAAATTTAATAACGCATTGGCAATATTGAACAGTTTGCGAAAATATGATAATTCAATTCCAACTATTGATGAATTTGAAAAAACTATAGAAAAGAAAAAAGAGCAGATTAATTTTTACGAAAAAAATATTTTAAGGTCAAGAGCCGATTTGAAAAATCTTGAAACGATAAAATCAAACTTATTAAGTATAGATAATTTATTTACGGAAAAATCGCAGAAACAAGAGGAAAGAACACAAAAATACAGAAAATATAATGACGTTTCACTTTAACAGGAGGAAAAAATTATGAGAAAGGCTTGTAAAATACTTACTGAAAAAGAGTACGAATATATAAAAAATTGTATTCAAAATATCGCTGTTAATGTTGAGTCATATAGATTTATCCTTAGCGAGCAAATGAACCTTATCAGCGATATAAACTCTGTACTTTTAATGCAGCACAAGGCACAAGAAAATCTTATTGCCCAAAATGATAAAATCACAAAAAATTGTATTTCTTTAACAGAGCAGATTGCCGAAAAAAATATAACTATTGATAACCTCATGAAACAGATTGAGGAAATAAAGTCGGCAAAGAGTTACAGCAAGGAGTGGGGAAAATGGTAAACAGAACAAAAGAAAAGCAAATTTCAATACGATTGTCAGAGGAAGAACTTGAAAAGCTGAAAGCCAATATTGAAATTTCAGGACTTAATCAGAGGGATTATATTGCTGGCTGTATTATTAATGACAGCAAAAATATTTTTCTTGAAAAAGATATTGACAGGGCAAACGTAAGAATTAAAGAATTGGAATACTCATTTCAAGAGGTTTGTAAAAGCAATAATACAAAATACAAAAATTTGAAAAATGAGTATGACGAGTTAAAGGAAACAGCATTTAATATCCAAAATCAAGTCAAAAAATACAAAGCAAAATTTGAGGAAAAAGAACAAAACTATAACAAGCTGCTTAATGCCGCAATAAATTTAAAGGCAAAGCTGAAAAAGGAAGCTGAGGATAAAAACGAGGATATTGAATATTCCGAACAAGCATTAAAAATTCTTATAATCAATATTTTTATTTTAATTTTATATGTTGTTATTATATCAGTAATTGCGCTTATAAGACATTTTGATATATTTGCGTTTGCGTATATCCCTGTACCTATATTTTTTGTTTGGAATATCATTGTAATTTACAGGATTATAAAGTATTTTTCAGATGAAGAATAACAAGGAAAGCCGGTGATTATATGAAAAAGAGAAATACACCAGATAAATCACAACTTGTGAATATTGAGGATATAGTGATTGATGAAAACAAAAGTAAAGAAGAACGCATAGAGGAGTTTTACAGGCAAATAAAAAATCCTTATCACTTTTTATGCGGAGATGTAATTGTGAATGTTATGTTTACAAAAAACGGAAAAAGTTTTGAAGATACATTAAAATACTTTTTAAAATCAGAAATGTCATAATTTCTATATTTCCAATAAATGCTATATAATTTTTCAAAATTGATTTACTCAAAAAATGAACAAATTTGATTGTCTGTACATATTATACAGATAAGAAAATCCAGGAGTGTGCAAAAATGATATACAATAAAAATTCAGCCATAGCTGAAGTAAACGGAAACGTTGAGTATCCCGAAATACATGGATATGTAAGCTTTGATGAAACGGACAAAGGGGTTATGGTTACAGCAGCAGTTCACGGACTGCCTTATGGTAATGACTGTGAATCGGGCATATTCGGTTTTCACATTCACAATGGCACAAGTTGTACGGGAAATAGTACAGACCCTTTTGTGGATGCTAACGGACACTATAATCCACAAAATTGTCCTCACCCATATCATGCGGGTGATTTGCCTCCTTTGTTCGGCAATAAGGGTTCAGCCTATATGTCGGTTATAACCGATAGATTTACAATTAAGGAAATAATAAATCATGTGGTTATTATTCACAGGAATCCGGATGATTTTACAACGCAGCCTTCAGGCAATTCAGGAGAAAAAATTGCCTGCGGAAAAATAGTTGCCTGTGAGTCAAATAGTTAAAATTTATTCAATTTTTAAAAAATTAAATTTCGTACAACAAAAGAAAAAATATGTTGACAAGAGCAAACCTTAATGCTATCATAGAGTCAGACTAAGCAGAAACACTCTTTGATGTATTACGGTTTGCCTGTTAATATATTCAAGGAGGTTTTCTTTATGAAAAATGAATCTATCAAAACTTACAATACTGATATTTATGTACGTTTATCTCGTGAAGACGGCGATAAAATCGAAAGCGACAGTATTGTAAATCAAAAAGAACTTATCAAAAATTTTCTTAAAGACAAGCCCGAATTTAAACTTCATCAGATAAGGATTGATGACGGTTTTACGGGAGTTAATTTTCAGCGCCCCGCTTTTACAGAGATGCTGGCGGATATTAAGGCGGGCAAGGTCAATTGCATTGTAGTAAAAGATTTGTCACGTTTCGGGAGAAATTATATTGAAGCAGGCAAATATATCACAAATATATTTCCGTTCCTTGACGTGAGATTTATCGCGATAAATGATAACTTTGATACAGCTGATATTAACAATTCATCTGAACTTATATTTTTCCATTTCAAAAATTTAATTAATGATGCTTATTGTGCTGATATTTCTGTTAAAACAAGAAGTCAGCTTGATATCAAGCGTAAAAACGGAGATTTTATAGGGGCATATACCTGTTATGGCTATTTGAAGTCACCCGAAAATAAAAACAAACTGATTATTGATGAAAGTGTCAGAAATGTAATAAAAGACATTTTTTTATGGAAAATAAACGGAATGAGTGCGTTAAGAATAGCCGAAAAACTTAATTCTCTTGGCATAACACCGCCTATGGAACACAAAAAAGAACTTGGCATAAATTATAATTCGCCTTTGCGTAAAAAGATAAAAGCTGAATGGAACGCTAATTCTGTACTTAGAATACTCCAAAACCGTATTTATACAGGTGTTCTTGAACAAAGCAAGACAACAACACCTAATTATAAAATCAAAACAAGGATATACAAAAATCCCGATGAATGGGTAGTTACGAAGAATAACCACGAACCTATTATTGACGAAAAAACATTTAATGATGTTCAGAAACTTATGTGTGAAGATACAAGAGTAGCGCCACAAAATGAACAGCTTTATCTGTTTTCGGGGTTTTTAAAATGCGGTGTCTGCGGCGGCAATATTACAAGAAAAACCGTTCCTATAAAAGGCAGGAGATATACATATTTTATTTGCTTAAATTATAAAAACAACTGTAACTGCACCAACAAAATGAATTTTAAGGAGCAGAGTCTTGAAAGGGCGGTCTTAAAAACTTTAAATTTAAGATATAAAGCTTTTTTGGATATGCAGGGTATGATTGATTATGTGAGGTCACTTCCGTTTCATACTGCGGAAGTTAAGAAAATTGAAAATCAGATAGAAAAATATAAAAACAGTATAGAAAATGATAATGCTATGCTTGTTGATTTATATGAGGATTTGAAAAAGAACCTTATTGACGAAAAAGACTATAAATCAATAAAACAAATATATGCAGACAGAATTGAAACATCAGAAAAGGCTGTTAAAAATCTGAAAAAAGAAATAGATATTATCTCATCAGGAAATAAAAATTCGTTTAGTATTTATGAAAGTATCGCAAATAACGGTGGTTTTACAGAATTATCACGAAAAATAATTGTTTCACTCATAGACAAAATATATCTTAACGGCAAAAATGACATAAGTATAGTATTCAAGTTTGACGAAGACGCAAGGCTTATGGAAAATTATATCAGCAAACTTCCAAAAGAAACGGGGGTATGCTGATATGGCGAGAAAAAGCAGAAAAATATCAAACAACGGTATAGCGAATGAGACAGCTAAAAATACTGTTACGGAAAACAAGACAGCTATTTATTTGAGATTATCGGCTGAAAACAATGGGGATACAATAGACAATCAGGAAATATATATACGCAAATATTTGGAAAAAATCAGCGGAATAAATGTTGTAAAAACATATAAAGATAACGGTTTCAGCGGAACGAATTTCAATCGTGATGGCTGGGAAGAATTGATGAGCGACCTTTACAGTAAAAAAATAAACTGTATTGCGGTAAAGGACTTTTCGAGATTAGGCAGAAATTTCCTTGAAACAGGTAATCTTCTTGAAAAAGTATTTCCGTTTATGAATGTTCGTTTTATATCTGTAAATGATAATTATGACAGCGAGAATACTGTTTTCAGCCGTTCTATGCTTGAAGTATCGTTCAAAAATCTTATGAATGAACTGTTTGTCAGAGATATCGCTAAGAAAATCAAGACAAATCTTGATACAAGAAAAGCTATGGGTTATATTGCCGTTGGCAGCGTTCCATATGGTTATGATGTTTCGGCAGACGGGAAAAGTCTTGTTTTAAATCCAGAAACTGCACCTATTGTGCGTAAAATTTTTGAGTGGAGATTATTAGGAAAGGCAAAATGTGAAATAGCAAGATTTTTTAATGAACTTGCGATTATATTGCCCGGAAGATATCGTTTTTTGAAGTCAGACGGCAAAAAATTTAAAAGGCAGGAAAATTCAAAATGGATTTATCAGAACATAACCGATATTTTAAGAAACAGGGTTTATATGGGAGATTTAGTGCGTAACAAAGCAACATACAGCATATTCAGAAAGAAAAGAGAGCATAAAAATGACGTAAGCGAATGGATAATCATAGAAAACGCACATATAGCTATTATTACAAAAGAAATGTTTGAAAAAGTACAAACGCTTGAAAATCCTAAACCAAACAAGCCAACGCCGAAATATCCGTTAAAAGGTAAAGTTTATTGTGGTAAATGTGGTTATCATCTGAAAAGAAACTATTATAAAAGCCTTTCCTGCCAGACTCATTATACCAAAATAAAGGAAAATTGCAATATATGTGTTCGTGATACTGAGGTTTTGACAGTTGTAAGGGAAACTGTAAGTAAATATGCAGAAGTTTTTACAGATAAAACAGCATATTTAAAGAAGTTTACAAAATCTGGACAGTTGTCAGCAAAAATTAAAGAACTAAGGAATGAAGAAGAAAAATTGAAATACAAACAATCTGAAAATGAAAGGTGTATAGCCAATTTGTATGGAAATTTCAAAAGAGGTTTAATTTGTATGGAAAATTTTGTAGTATTCAGAGAAAAATATAAAGCTGATAACGCTAAAATAGATACAGAGCTTAAAAACCTTGAAGAAGAAATAAAAAGATGTTATAACACTGATAATGTTTGTGCCGCATATAAACAGAAAGTGGAAGATTTAAATAATTGCCTTGATGATGATTATAGGCTTATATCACTTGTTGATAAAATTGAGGTTTTTTCTAAAGAGAAAATAAAAATACATTTCAATTTTCTTGACGGCTTTGAAAAGCTTCTTGAATACGATGAAATTTCGGAGGTGACAGAATTATGAAATATACGGCAATTTATTTAAGATTATCTTCCGATGATGACGATATTGGTGGCATCAAAACCGAAAGCACAAGTATTGAGGGACAGAGAAATATAATACGCAGCTTTATAAATAATAATTCAGAATTGAGCCATACTGAAACAAAAGAATATGTTGACGATGGTTATAGCGGGTGCGGCTTCAATAGACCGGCAATTACAGAACTCCTTGAAGACTTGCGTAAAGGTGTTATAGGCTGTATTATAGTCAAGGATTTATCACGTTTTGGAAGAAATTTTGTTGAAACGGGAGAATATATTGAACAGATATTTCCTCTTTTGAATGTACGTTTTATCGCTGTAACAGATAATTATGACAGTTACAAAAGTCAGGTTATGGAAATGTCAGTACCTCTGAAAAATCTTATGAATGAAATGTACAGTGCCGATATATCAAAAAAGATAAAGTCAACGTTGAAAATACATAAAGAAAAAGGATATTTCAGCGGCAAACCGCCTTTGGGATATATATTGAAAGACCATAAACTCTACATTGATGAAAAATCTGCCGAATACGTCAGATATATTTTCAGCCTTGCCGAAAACGGTATGACAATTACTGAAATCATAAAGAAGCTGAATAAAGAAAAAATTCCGACAACATCAGAATATTTCGGTTACAGTAAAAATACATTATGGGTAAGAGATACCGTAAAAAGAGTATTGCAGAACACTGTATATATTGGAACTGTTACAAGAAACAAAAATACAAATATAAGACCAAGAACAGAAGTCAGTAATGATAAATCTGAATGGCTTGTGTTTGAAAATTCACATCAGCCGATTATATCAAAAGAAACTTTTGAAAAGGTTCAGAAAATGTTCACCAATAAAAAGAACGGAAACAGGGGCGGTAATTATTATCCCGAACTTAAAGGAAAAATTAAATGCAGTGCTTGCGGCAGAACAGTCAGCAGAATGAATAAATACAGAGTTAAAGACAGTTCCCTTAAACGCATTTATTGTGTTTGTGGAACACAATTATTTGAAGATTGTCTTAATGAAAAAGTGGACATAATTGATATAAAAGAAGTAATTGTTAAGCAGCTTCAAACACTTATGCAGTTTGCAGATATAAATTTAAGTGCAGTAAAATCCGAATATAAAGAAATCAGCAGCGATAAGACCGTAAAGGAACTTGAAAAGCAGATTGAAACGGCTAATAATTGCAAATTGCTGTTATATACAGACTATAAAAGTGGTATTCTTTCGATTGAGAAGTATTTACAGAAAAGAGAAGAAATTATAAAATTAATAAACAGTTTGCAAGCAAAATTAGATAGTTTAATGTCAGCGGTACAGTTACCACCTGATATTGAAACGGCAGAAAATATTATTAATAGCTATAAGGATAAATCGGTAGCGATTGAGGACATAATTCAAAAGTATCTTAAAGAGGTTAAAATTTTCTCAAAGGATAGATTTGAGATAGTGTGGAATCTTCCTGATATTTTCAATCAAAAATAAATATTTTTTGTCAAAGTAATAAATAAACATCTTGAATACGGCTGAATATCAGCTTTTCGAGATGTTTTGTTTTTTTGAAAAATTTTTAGATTTTACTTGACAGACGGGTTTGAGCAGTTGGGCGTGGATCGGCTGTTTGTGGACGAGAGCCATAATTATAAGAACCTCTTTTTATACACAAAAATGCGGAACGTGGCGGGCATCGCACAGACGGAAGCGCAGAAATCTTCGGATATGTTTGCCAAGTGCCAGTATATGGATGAACTGACCGGAGGGAAGGGCATCACATTCGCAACAGGTACGCCCATAAGCGCACCATAACTATGGTTATATACTAAATTTAATATCAATACCACTCTCGTCCGAAACGTAGACAACATCAATCATTGTAATAGCAATATCGTGCTTTTCATCAACAGTCAATTCTTCCCAGCGGTTCATGGGCTTTTCAAGCGGTTTTGTATCTATCTGTTTGTGCTTTCTGCTTTTGGTCTGTAATTTTTCTTCAAGAGAGATTTTTTTGCTGTGCAAAATTTTTACTCTTTCGTTGATGTAGTCAAAAAGCACACTGTCGGCATTAGCGAGTTTGTCCATAAGTTTTTTTATTTCATCATCAATACGAATTATTTCAGCTTTGATATTTTCTGTTTCTTTATCAGGTTTTTCGCTTTTCTTTTTGGCGATTTTAATACTTTCAAGCCTTTCTTTCATAGCCTCAAAAACCGCTTTATCGACATCGTCAGGTCTTAATTTAAGCATTTTCTTTATACAGCTATTTGTTCTGTAATAACCGGAATCAATGTAATACCTCCAGCAGATTGTATGACTGACATTCCAGTTATAGACAATATTTAAAGCATATCCGCAGTAAGCACATTTGACTAAGCCTACAAGCCAGGAGTTTTTTGCTGTTAAGTTGTTGCTGAATTTACTGTTGTGAGATTTTTTATCCTGCACCGCAAGCCAGGTTTCAGAATCAACAAGTCCCTCGTGATAGCCGACTTTTATGTAGTCACATCCGTCCGTTCCGGTGTGTCTGAACAGACCGTTTACACCGTTAAAAGCCGACACATCATCAATTATTTCATAGCCTTTTGAGGAAAGATAACTATATACTTCTTTATCAGCACGAACATACAGCGGACTTTGCAGAAGTCTTGAAAAATGGCTTCTGTCCATATTTGTCCTGCCTGTTTTTGAACGCTTTGACGGCTGTGTAATATCAATATTATTTTTCTTGAAATAATCAATTACATCAGCAAGTGAAACATCATTTTTCTTATATAAATCATAAGCCTTTATAATAACTTCCGCTTTGTCTGACGGAACAAGTACCGAACCTGTTATGCCGTTTATTGTTCTTCTTTCGGGAACGTAGCCGTAATAAATTTTACCGCCCTGATAAAAGCCTGTTTCTCTCGCTTTTGTGTTGTAAGCGTCCGCAACTCTCGCCGCTATTGTTTCTCTCTCAAACTCGGCAAAATTAAGAAGATTATTTCTCATCATTCTTCCCTCTTTGGTCGCTGTATTAAAAGGCTCCGAAAGAGAATAAACGCTTATTCCAAGGTTGTCAAGTTCGTTTGTAATATTGAGATATTCACGCATATTACGGCTGAACCTGTCGTATTTTTTAACGACTATTCTGCTTATCTCTCCGTCTTTTGCGTCTGACATCATCTGCTGAAAGGCGGGTCTGTGAGCAATATCTTTTCCGCTTTTGCCATCATCGCAGTATATGCGGTAATTCTCATTTTCACCTACATACTTGATACATTCTGCTTTTTGTGCGTCTATGGAAAGAGAGTTATTGTCTTTGTCCTTGTCACTGACTGAACGGCGAACGTAAATCGCTGTAATTCCGTTTTTATTTACTTTATTTTTCATAAAATCGACCTCCAAAAAATATTTAACAAGCCGATTTTACGTTACTCTTGAATAAAGTATAGCATAATCGGCTTTTAATTTCAATCATACAGAAAAATTTATTCGATATTTTTTGATTTAGGTTTTAAAATGTCGTAAATTCTGTTAATTTTGAGTCTTTTAATATTCTCCGAAACATTTTCAGGAACAGTTATTTTGACTTTAATGTTGTTTGTTATATCCTTTTTCATATAAATTCCTCCATTAATACTTGTTTTTCTTCGTGTAAAATACTCTTGACGCTATTTCTGTAAAAATAATTATGATAGTTAGAAAAATCGTATTTATATTTAAAAATTGCTTTATATCAATTAAATCTGATAAATATATAACCGCTGTGATTGTAAGAACGCTTATAATCGACTGTAACGCAATGTCATTAAGTTAAGAAAAATTAAATGATAAAATTTATAAGAGTGAGGCTTATTAAAAGAACCCCACTCTTTTTTATAAAAAAATCGGAAAAATAAAAAAAACACTTGACAAATCAGTAAAAAT
>CATLIG010000023.1 GCA_949948985.1 uncultured Clostridia bacterium
TTGGATGGCTTGAAAAATATCGTCGGCTTTGGAAAAATTGTGAAAGAAAACTCCATACTTCTTTACAAATGACTGTTTTGGCTTTTATTTCTGTGCTTATTAGAAGATTTTAGACAGGCTCTAAGACTTTCTGTTTTAGCGTCCTCTATTGATAAACGAATATATAACGCAACCGTGTATTTCTCCTGCATATTATCACCTCATTTCTTTGCTGCTGTCAAAACTGAAAAACACTTCAACTTTCTTGTCGGAGTAAACCAATACTTTATCAATTAATTGTTCAGCTATTTCCGCAGTCAATGTTTCAGCTTTATTAATCACAGATATATGTTTTTCGGCTTTGTCATAATTTTTAATTTTTTTCTTTAAATCATTTTGACTTTTTTCCAAATCTGAGATTTTGTTAAAATCAGAAGAAATTTTATTCTCATATTCCCGCTTCATCTCAAAATACTCATCATCGGTAATTATTTTATTTACCAGACTTTCGTATAAACCTTTTAAAAATATTCTGTTTTTTTCTATACTTTTCTTTAATTCTGATATTTCATAGGCATAACCCGATTTATCGGTTTTCGATAACGTATATTTTTCAAGTTCTAGCTTTTTAGATAAAATAGTATCAGACTGTTTATATATATCCTCCAAAATACTTTTAACAATATATTTTTCACTTACATAAAAAGTAAAACAAGTATTTTCAGCAATTCTCTCATTAGCAAGACAATGGAAAACATATTCGCCTTTGTGGTTTTTATTTCTGTTAAGATTTCTTCCGCAATGACCGCAGAATATTTTACCCTTTAATATGTTTTTATTATAGCGGTCTACTGAAATATTTTTGTACTTTTCAGCTATTTGTCTGCATTTCTCATTAACAGCGTCAAACATTCCGTGACTTATAATAGGTTCGTGGGTATTTTTTACTCTTATCCATTGTTCTTTTGGTATGTCAATTTTCTTATGATTGATATACTGTGCTTTGCCCTGCACCATATCGCCCGTATAACATTCATTTGACAAAATCTTCTGTACTGTTCTTGTCTGCCAGTATCCGCTGCCCATTAAAGTTTTATGATTTATAATACCTTTACTTTGAGCATATCGATTCGGAGTCATAACATTTGCTTCATTCAGATTTTTTGCAATCTGATTATAGCTTACGCCCTCATATTTCCACTTAAATATCTGTTTAACAACCTCCGCCGCTTCATCATCGACAATAAGTTTATGACAGTTATCAGGTGCTTTTTTATAACCATACGGCGGTCTTGCTCCAATATATTCTCCGGCTTTCATACTCTGACGAGCCTGTGCTTTAATTTTCCTGCCTATGTCAATAGAATAGGCTTCATTAATCATATTTTTTAATGGGAGCATAATTCCGTTATTTCCGTTTTCCTTATTTGTATCAAAATCATCATTAACAGAAATAAATCTGACATTGTGCAAAGGAAAATATTTTTCAATATAAAAACCTGTATCAATAGCATTTCTGCCAAGCCTTGATAAGTCTTTCACCATTACACAGTTTATTTTTTTATTTTCTATGTCGCTTATCATACGCTTAAACTGCGGTCTTTCAAAAGCTGGTCTTGATTAACGATATCCGTTTCAAGGGCAAACGTCAGATTGACTGGAATGATGTAAAGCAGTATCTCGAAGGATATGTCGGGGACTATTACGAGATTGAGGAAAATGCGGAACGTATTTATATCGGAAATGAACTTCCTGAAGAATATGCGGAATCAGAAAGCCGTAAAAGCCTTATGGGTGCAAATGCAAAAGCGAAGGCAAATGCCGCTACTGCGATACCGGAACTGATCCAGATAGCATCTAACCCGGCTTTTGAAGAAAACCGCAAGGAAAAGCACAATAAAAACGCAAAATACGGCTGGTACAGGTATGATGTCCGTTTTGCCCTCCCGGTCTATGAAGAAAATACGCTTGTAAGATACAATATCTTCCATGCCCGGCTTTTGATTAACCATGCTGAAAATGGCAGGAAATATCTGTATGATATCTTGGCAATAAAAAAAAGAAACGAGCAAGCCGTAGCAAGATGTACGGTGAAAACCCATTTCTTACTGTCAATAATAAGCTATTTTTTAATTCCTGTCAATCCCCAATTTTGATTTTTTCAGAATACCCCCATTGGCATTTTTAATGCAATGGGGGTACTTTGTTCCCCCTTAACCACTTCATAGCATGAGGCACAGATGATGTCAAGACCGCCGCAGGCAAGGCGGAGCCGGTGTCTTGACATCATCTGTGCTTCATGCTACAAAACCGAAACTGCACCCTTGACAACTTTATTCTCTCATAAAGTGTAACCCATCATTGACACTTTAACAACACTTTAACAAAGTTTAAAAAATTTTCACTTGACAATTCGAATTTTAATCTGTTACAATATTAATGTCAAACAGCAAATGGCGTAGAATCTTTGACGGGTTCTGCGCCATTTTTTTGTTTGTACGTAGTTTTTAGGCAGCTTTTCTCTAATAAAGACTCCAATTACATATTTATTTTAAATGGAGGTTACAAAATGCAATCAATTAAACAAATCAACTATCTTGGTGAAGAAAAGATTCCAAAGTTGATGCTCAAATTTTCAATTCCCTGTATTCTTTCTCTTTTAGTCAGCGCGCTTTACAACATCGTAGACCAAATATTTATAGGGAACAGTGAATTAAGCGCTTTAGGTAATGCGGCAACAGGCGTTGTTTTTCCTATTTTTATTATTGCACAGGCTTTTGCGTGGTGTTTTGGTGATGGATGTGCGGCATATCTCAGTATATGTCAGGGTAAAAAAGATACAAAAAACGCACCTATATGTATTGGCAGCGGCATAACAATTACTCTTTTGACAAGTATTATTTTATTAGCTGTATTTTTTCCTTTAAAAACGCAAATTTTAACATTATTCGGCGCTTCGGAAAACAGTATTGATATGGCAATTGAATATTTTAACATTATTCTTGCTTTTTTTCCTGTTTACATGCTTATGAATATGATGAATGCAGTTATCCGCGCAGACGGAAGTCCAAAATGTTCCATGGCGTCTATGTTAACAGGTGCTATTGTAAACATCATTCTTGACCCTGTATTTATTTTTGGATTTAAATGGGGAATGACAGGAGCTGCTCTGGCAACGGTAATAGGTCAGGTTATATCATTTATAATCAGTCTTGTATATTTTTTTAATACAAAAACATTCCGCCTTACTTTGCGGCACTTTATTCCCAAATTTAAAATTTTTTCATCGGCATTAAGCTTAGGATTATCCTCATTTATTACACAAATGACAATTGTAATTATTTCATTAGTATGTAATATCATGCTGGCAAAATACGGAGCCGTTTCTTCATATGGCATTGATATTCCTATTGCGATTATAGGAATTGAAAGTAAAGTTTTTACTGTAGTAATTAATATTGTTGTTGGTATCATTTTAGGCTGTCAGCCTATCATAAGCTATAATTATGGCGCTAAAAATTATACACGAGTAAAATTAACTTATCGTTATATTTTAATATCAACAATTATAATTGGGCTTGTATCAACAATTTTATTTGAATTATTTCCAACTCAAATTGTTGGAATGTTTGGAAATCCTACAAATATACCTAATCCTGATGATTATTGGCTATTTGCCTCATTAACTTTCCGTATTTTTTTAGCGTTAGTAGTATTTACGTGTATAATAAAAATGACTTCTATTTTCTTTCAGGCTGTCGGAAAACCTGTTAATGCTATTATCTCATCATTAACAAGAGATATTATATGTTTTGTACCGTTAGTTATTATTCTTCCGGCGATTTTTGGAATTGAGGGAATTTTATACACGGCACCTATTGCAGATTTAATCGCTATGATAATAGCTTCTGTTATGACAATACGATTTATGAAAGTGTCTGCTGAAAAAAACAGCATTGTTACAAATACGCCAATTTTAAAAAAATCAAAAAAAGGTGTTATTGTTACTATTGCAAGAGAACATGGTTCTTCAGGAAAGCAAATCGGAAAGATTGTTGCCGAAAAATTAAACATTCCCTTTTATTATAAGGAAGTTGCCGCTTTAGCAGCACAGGAAAGCGGTTTGCATAAAGAATTTATTTCAGATATAAATATAAACTCGCCAAAAATATTACACGACTTGTATCTCAGTACAACGGTAGTTCAGCAGGCAATAAAAGCGCAGGAGCAAATAATTCGCAAAATAGCTGACCAAGGTTCCTGTGTAATTGTTGGCAGGGCTGCTGATTATATTTTAAGTGAATATGAAAATATTATAAAAATTTTTATATACGCACCAGAAGAATATAAAATAAAAAATATTATGAAAGTGTATGGAGATACCTATTCGGAAGCCGTTAAAAACATTCAGCATTCTGATGAAGCGCGTGCCGCTTATTATCATAGTATTTCCGGTTCCCAATGGGGTAACTCACATAATTACAATCTATTAATTGACAGTTCAATAGGTATTGAACAATGCTGCAAAATAATTTGTGATTATGTAGACACTCTATAATAACTCTTTGATAATAAAAAATCAGCAAAAATAAAATTATCTATAGCAAAACAACAGAAATTTTGTGAATTGCTATAATATTATTTATGCTGATTTTTTATATTTTAATAATTTTTAAGTATTTATAATTCCTATATATTCAGAACAAATTTATTGTTTTCAAAATTTTTGACACAAAGGTCTATGCCATATATATCTTTAATAAGTCCTTCAGTTATAACTTCATCAGGATTTCCCTCAGCGACAATTCTGCCGTTTTTCATAGCGATAATATGATTACTATATGCTATTGATTGGTTAATATCGTGAAGTACCATTATAATTGTCATTCCATATTCTGTATTAAGTTTTCTTACAAGTCTTAAAATCTCAATCTGATATCTTATATCAAGATAAGTAGTAGGCTCGTCTAAAAAAAGTATTTTCGTATTTTGCGCAAGAGCGACAGCAATCCAAACTCTTTGCCTTTCTCCTCCTGATAAAGCTGAAAGCTGTTTTTTTGAAAATTTTGAAACTCCTGTTACATCCATAGCAAACTTAATATATTTTTCATCATCACTATTACTTTTTTTTAATCCACCGTAAGCGATTCTTCCATATTCTACAAGTTTTTCAACAATTATATCATTAGGTGCGGTATTATGCTGATGAACAATAGCAACTTGTTTAGCAAAATTTTTTAAAGAAATATTCACTATATTTTTTTCATTTAATATAACTCTGCCTTTTTCAGGTTTTAAATTTTTTGTCATTACATTAAATAATGTTGATTTCCCGCAACCGTTTGCGCCTATAACAGTTGTAATTTTGCCTTTAATAATTTTAAAAGACACATTGTCAAGTACTTTGTGTTTTCCATAGGAAAATTCAATACTTTCAACTTCCATAAGTCTTGTCACTCCTTTTCAAAAGAATAATAAAGACAGGGCCTCCTATAACAGACATTATTACAGCGGGTGAAATTTCATATGGATACGCTATTACGCGACCCGCCGTGTCCGCAAGAAGCATTATAAAAGCGCCAAGCAACGCTGAAAAAGGTATTAAAAACTTATGCTCGCTTCCTACAATAAGTCTGCCCATATGAGGAACAATAAGACCTACAAAACTTATTGTTCCTACAACAGCGGTTGTTATTGAGGCAAGCAAAACTGCAACGGCAGATATAATAATTCTTAATATATTTACATTTACACCCAGACTTCTTACAGTTTTATCTTCAAGAGCAAGAAGATTACATCTTTTTGAAATCATAAAAGCAAATAAAAGACCAATAATAGCGTAAATAGCCAAAAGCTTTACATCTTCCCATGTTTTCATTGAAATATTCGAGTTTATCAATTCAGAAGCGCTTTGATAGTTTTGTCCGCCCATTGAATTAAACGCGCTTGAAAAACCTGTAAAAACAGAATTTACGGCGATTCCCACAAGTATAATTCTAAGTGGCGAAAAACCGTTTTTATATGATAAACCGTAAACAAGTATACAGGCAAGCATACCTCCGACAAATGAAAATATAGGAGTTAAAAAAAACAAAGTTGGAAAAAAAGTAACTATTACAGCGCTTACAAAAACGGCTCCTGAAGATATACCGATAATTCCCGGGTCGGAGAGAGGATTTTTAAGCACAGCCTGAAAAAGCACTCCGCTTACGGAAAGCGCAGCTCCCGCAAGTGCGGCTACAATTATTCTGGGAAATCTTAAATCATAAATTATGGCTACATTCTCATTATATTCAATAAATAAACCACTAAAAAGTTCTTCGTATGTAACTTTTAAACTTCCGGTATTTACAGATACAATAAAAAGACTTCCAAGCATTATTATAACAATTATAAAACTAATTAATACTCTTTTACTCATAATCAATCACCATAAAGTATAGGCTCCAGTGCCGCAAGAGCCTGAGGATAATCAAAAGTAGCGCTCATTCCAAAAAGTATATAATCAACGTCATAAACCTTATTATTTTTTACAGCTTTAAAATGTTTCCATATATCATTTGATGAAAACTCTTTTTCAAACATCTCAAGAGCCTCTTTTGGAAGTCCATGAGCGGTTCTTATAATAATATCCGGGTCTTTAGCAAGCATTTCCTCAGGACTGATTGTGAGAAAATCTTTTGAGGAATCATGGAAAATATTTTCGCCTCCCGCAAGTTCCACAAGAGAACCCGCATAAGAATTATTTGTAGCCACAAGATAACTTCCGGGCAATCCCATAAGTACCAGAACTTTTGGCTTGCTGCCATTATGTTTGCTATTATAATTTGATATAAATTCGTTATATTCTTTAACTATTTCATCAGCCTCAGCTGATTTTCCATATTTATCTCCGATTAATTCAACACTGTCATATAGACCTTTTACACTTCTTAAATTGACAAATGTTGAATTTACTCCAATATTGTCATATTTCATCTGTAACTCGTTTTTAAGAGTATCTGGACTTATTACATCAGTAGGTTTAATACTTTTTATAATTTCCATGTCAGGAGACATAGGAGAACCTACTGTCGTTACTCCATTATATCTCGAAGCAAGTTCGGAAACCGTTGTTTCAGGAACCCCAACAAGACTGATTCCAAGTCTGTCCATAATATCACATATTGACGCAGATGTGGCAATAATTCTTATTTCTTTCGGTACGTTCGTTTCCTCATTAGGAGTTGTATTATGATTTGTTTGCTGTTTTATATCTGAATTCACATTTGCTACCACTATTTCAGAATTTACTTTTTCTCCGTTAGAAGCTTCAGTATCTGTTATATTTTCTGCTTCTTCTGTTGTTTCGTTCATAACTGATTCTGTTTCTGTTGATTCAACTGAAATTGCCTCAGAAAAATATTCTGTTTCCTCCCGCTCATATACCGTTTCCAAAGCAGTTTCAGTTATAACTTCTGCTTCTTCTTTAGGAGCATTTTCAGAATCTGAAGCACAGCCTGCCATAAGCCCTATAGCGATTAAAAAAGCTAAAAACTGTTTACATTTTTTCAATATTTCCTACCTCCTGTTAATTTCCATAATACTCCGTAAAATTACTTAACATTGAAGCTACGTCTGCTCTTGTGGCAGATGAATTATAATTATATCCATTTGTATTCTGTTTTGTAATAATACCGGCTTTACCTGCCCTTATAACATTTTCCTTTGCCCACTCGCTTACACCTGTTATACTTGGTGAAATACTCCTGTTTTCAAAAACAATATTCTTGTAATCAGCATATTTTGAAAGAATAACTGCCGCCTGCTCACAAGTTACAGAAACATCTGGAGTAAACTCCGTTTCGCTTATACCGCTTATAATACCATTTTTATTTGCCCACGCAATATATGGCGCATAATATTTTCCATTATCAACATCTTTAAAATTTGTGGTCATATTTGATATTTTCTCACCGCTCATTCTGCCGAGAACCGTAACAAACATTCCTCTTGTCATTTCCTTATCTGGTTCAAAAGTAGTTTCTGTTATCCCGCTGAAAAGTCCTTTATTTACTACTTCCTCAATTTCTTTTTCAGCCCAATGATTGTTAATATCCGTAAAACTTGTTTTTGTATTTTCGGATAATTTTTCTTCTTTTTGTTCTTGTACAACAACATCATCAGTTGATTTTACCGCTGTATCAGCATCACACTTCATATAAAAGCACACTTCTCTGCTCATTGGTACAACATACATTTTAACTCGTATAAGACTATCAGCGCTTGGCGCTTTAAACTTAATATCAGCGCTGTCGTTTGAGGCACTTTCTTTTATCACGCTATATTTAATATTGCTATATTCGCCTTTTGTTTTTTCCTGAACAGATAATTTAATATCCGAAAGGTTACTATATAAAAGCATACGTACAGTAATTACAGCCCCTTCATCAGTTTGTTCAACAACAGCTTTTTCATAAACAGCGCTTCTGCACATACCTTCTCCAAGTTCGATATTTCCAGTACCTCCATCATCGGTTGCACCTGTATCGGGATTAACATAATAAGTAATTGTATCCATTGTATATGTCCCATTTTCAACCGCAAAAATATTAACGGTAAAAATCGTTAGTAAAACGCTTAAAATAAGTATATGTGAAACTGCTTTATTAAAAAATTTAATCATAGTAAAACTCCTTTCATAACTATATAGACGGTGATTAAATATTACCGTCCGCACCGAGTACAGTCGCTTTGGCGACATATACCTTTTCGTACAAGCGCGCATCTGCTGGAGGCTTATATATTTTTTTCTTTTTTAAGGCAATACCTCATAATTCAATAAAACAGATTTTAGATGATATTTTTCAGTACAGGGAAAAAGCTCGTAAATCAGCACTTTCGCTAAAGCGAAAGCCGCCTTCGGCGTCCGCATTTATCTTTGCGATGCACACATAGCCGGAGTCTATGTTAAGAGGTTTTGAAAAAGTAATGGAAAATATCAGCAAAATCTGTGAAATTATAATTGTGCGGTGTTGCCTTAAATCTCTTTAAGACATATATTCATTTATAAATCTTATAAGCATAGTTGCTGTATCCGCTCTTGTGGCAATACTTTTTGGAGCGAAAACACGGTTTTTTCTTCCTCTTATAATTCCGGCTTCCGCCAAAGTCATAACACTGTTTTCCGCCAAGAAATTTACGCTCTCTTTGTCAGAAAACTCAATTCTGTAATATCTTTTAATTTCAATTTTTTCATTTTTGATGAAATTATGAAGTATTATCGCAAGTTCTTCTCTTGTAATATTTTTATCAGGATTAAATATTGCATCATTTGTACTTTTTACAATGTTATTTTCAATCGCCCACGCAACAAAAGGGAAAAAATAATCACTCTTGTTTACGTCTTTAAATTTTGAGTTTTCGGAATTGCTTTCAGTTTTTTCTCTAAGTCTGCCTAAAACTGTTATAAGCATAGCTTTTGTTACAGGAGCATTCGGAGCGAATTCATTTTTTGAAACACCTTTAAATAATCCAAGCTCTGTTGCTTTAATAATATATTCTTCAGCCCAATGACCTTTTATATCATTAAAATCAGATGCCTGTACTTTATCATTTATAATAATATTTTCTTCATTATTAATTGTTTTATAGGCAAAATTTTCCGCACCCTTCTGTTTTTCCGCAATCACAAATAATCCAAATTCTTTAACAGTAACAATATAGTATTCCTTATCATCTGAAATCCTATATTCAAGTTCTGTAATACCGCCATCAATATTTTTATCACCCTCAGTAACTCTATATATATGTACATCTGCATCGCCATTTAACATTGGAAAATAAATATCAACCGTTCCGTTAGGAGAAATATTATCTCCATTTGTTTCATTTTTAGCTGTGATACTGTAAAATATAAAGTTTCCATCAATGAGTCCATCAGCCAAGTCATACGTCGTACCGCTTTTAATAACTTTTATATCAAAATCTATATCATCAGGCAATATATAAGAATCAGCGTTAATTTTAATTCCCATATCTTCATTTATATAATTTACAGGACTTCCGGAACTGTTTTCTGAACTTGAAGACCCCGACACCATTGTTGAATCGACATTTAATTTATCATTAGTTTCCGCTCTTTCAAGAGTTGACCAGTCAAGTTTAAGTCTTGCTGAAATATATCCTTCCGCGCCTGCGGAAATACCGTCCATAGGCGTATAAGGAACTTCTATTTCAACATTAACATATTCTTTATTAAGTTCAGATAAATTAAAACTAAACTTTGTAATATAATCAATTTTATGTTCTGTACCGTCATATCTTGTGTTAGTGATAAAATTTGATTTACTCTCAACCTCAATACCAACCTCACTGCTTTTGATATTCTGGATAGCGGAGGTATAACCACTTACAGAAACAGGATTTGCCGCCATTTCAATTTTTGCCGTATTTCCTCTTACTGTTACAAGAGCTTTTCTGTTATTGTTAAAGGCACAATCTCCCATAGACGCTTGGTCAATATTGGCGTTCCAAAGATTAAAATTCATCCAATATTTTCCGTCCTCTATATCGTTTGTATCGCTTATAGAGCCTGAACTTGAACTTCCTGAACCTGACACAAATTTAATTTTTGCTGTTCCAGTTTCTGATTTGATATTATTATCTATTGCGACAGCATTAACGATAACAGTTGAATTATTACCGGTAACATTAAACGTACCCATATATTCCTCTGATTTTTCATCTGGTATTGTTCCGTCTGTCGTATAATAAATCTTAGCGTCTTTATCTTGTATTTCAATATTTATTTTTACTTTTTCACCGTTTTTTGCCTCTGTTTTTTCCGGAATAATAGTAGGAACATTTATTTTTTTTGTTTGTGAAAATTCAATCTCCGCCTTGCTTATCTCCGATAAATTATTCCCTCTTGCTGTTATTGCTTTTATAATAACTTTTTCGTCATTACCGCTTATTTTAAAAGGCTTTGTATATTTATTTGAAGATATTGTCGGCTCTGTTCCGTCTGTCGTATAGTATGTTGAAGAATCACTGTAACCTGAATTAATCTTAACTTCAATTTCTTCACTATTTACAGCAAAATTTTTTTCCACGATAATTGACGGCTTTGTTACAGCATCTTCAAGAATCAGTGCGTTATCCCAATCAAAATCAATTCTCGCCGCCTGGTCAAATCCTGCCATTGCATCAACACTAATACGAACAAAAATACTGTTTTCCCTCTCTATATTGCGTTCAAATCTTATTGTTTTAATAAATTCATATTGAGAAGTATTACCGTTTGTATACTCCATACCATAGTCCATATATGTTTTTATTACTTCTGCGGGGATTTCATTAGTGCTGTCGTTCCACCAGTTGTAATTCATAGAGTTTGCTATTGGATAAGTCCAAAATTTTAATAAATGCCCATAAAGACCCGTATACATTACTGATTTAAAGTTAATATCAATTATTGATTTACCTCCTTTTACAGTAACAAAGGCGTTTCCGTCAAGTGCCGCGTTGCCCATAGACTCAAGCTTTGGATTAGCCGCCTGTACCATTTTAACAGGTACACTGTAGCAAACTGTTTCAACGGGAGTTTTTTCATAAACATTAATCGCTCCTCCCGAAGTTACTGTTTCATTTATATTTGCATAATCCTCAATAGTTTTAATATATTCATTATTTATATTTTCCGAACCTTTGACAGGTACTCCCGCAAATACAATAGTACCTGTCAGAACAGCGGAAATATACTTTTTATATTTCATTATCATCCACTCTTTACTCAAATATTTTTATTAAGGCAAACCTGTTTTATTGAATTATGTAGCATTGCCTTAAAGAAACGCTGATTAGAGCATATCTGAAAACTAAAATATGTACAAAAATTATAAAAAAGTAAAACAAACCTGAAGCGTGTTTGTTTTATTTTTCATAATTTTTTGGAAATTTTAGCTTTATAAAGGTACTTGGTTTTTTTACCGTTAAAGCTTTGTGCAAGTTTAACAACAGAAACAGAGTTTTCAGATACGCTCTAAATAATAATATTATTTTATATATTAACCAACGTTTCTTTAATTTTTTAATCACATTTTTATTCTTCAGCAGGGAATTTTACAGAAGAATTTAAAACTTTCTGCAATATAAGTGAAGCATCGTTTACTGTTACAGAACCGTTTTTATCAACATCTGAATATTCAAGAGCGTAATCCGGATACGCAATCTCAATAGGAGTTGTAAAATTGTCGTTATTAAGAGCCTTTGCCAAAGCATAAGCGGCATCGCTTGCCGTAAGCAACCCATTATTATCTATATCACCATAAATAATATTTGGTTTATTATTAATCTCAATAGCATTGCTCCAGTCAAAATCAAGTCTTGCAGCTTGGTCAAAACCTGCCATCGCATCAACACTTATACGAATATAAATGTTCTCTTCTTTTTCAATGTTTCTTTCGAATTTTATTGTTTTTATAAATTCTGACTTGGATGTGTCACCTTTATTATAATCCATACCATAGTCCATATATTTTTCAACAATTTCAGCGGAAATTTCATATTCTTCATTATCCCACCAATCATAATTCATAGTATCGGCAGCAGGATAACTCCAAAGATTTAACAAATGTCCATAAAGACCGCTTATAGTAACAGCTTTAAAATTTAACTCAACCATACTCTTGCCGTCTTTTACAGTAACAATAGCATTACCATCAAGCGCTGAATTTCCCATAGATTCAACCGATGGATTATTTGCCTGTACCATTTTTACAGGCACACTATAAATAACAGTTTCTTTTTTATCATCTTTTTCCTCATATGGTTTAAGAGAATCCTCATTTATTTTCACTCTCGCCTGATTAACCATTTTCCCGTAAGATATTCCTGTATTTATAGTAAACTGTACTGTGGCTATATCCTCAAGATATTCAAGTTCAACCTCTGCACGATAACTTTGATTTTCTGTTCCCTCATTTACAACTGTAATAGGCAAATCTACATATTCACCGTTTTTAAGCTGTTCGATTTTTTCAATCATACCGCTTGAAAACACAAGCTCTGCTTTCATTTTACCGTTTTCAACATTAATGGAAACATCTTCTGTATTGAAATTTCTCTGTGCGGAGGATATATCGTCAGAATCAATTTTCAATATTGATATGTCGGCTGTATAAGCTCCGTCGTCAACAACTGTCTTTTTAATTTCCTCTTCTAAAGATTTCGCGTTTGCGTAATCAAAAGCAAGGTATGCATCGGGCGAAAAATTCATTGCCGACACAAACATATTCACGTAAATACCGTCAAGACTATTATCAAATATATCAAACTCTATACTCTCAACTTTTCCGTCTGTGTTTAAATTCTCTTCAGCGTTTATTTTTTCTCCCTCAATACTATTGCTTTGATATATTTTCCATTCCGAAGCCCAATCGCTTATCGTTCCTACAGTTACAGGCTGGAGATTTATTTTAACTTTCGCTGTATTGTCCTCATTAACTGTAAGAACTGCGTCCTTTACACAACTTCCAGCCATTGACGGCGATGTTATATCCCCTGCGTTCATCATTGTTACAGGAAGTATGTATTCTCCCGCCGCAAGTTCTGTCTTACCTGAGCCAAAGCCTTTAATATCTGATATTAATTCAAGAGTATCCCAATATATTTTAAGGAAACAATCTGTATCAAAAATACCTTTATCAAATAATATTCCCGCCTGCTCTCCTGTAAGATTTTTCATTGCAGGAACATACATTTTTGTATTTGTATTATAAATTTTAGAATATTCACCCTCAAGAGGAAATTGAACCTTTGTTACAACAAGTGTATTTTTCTCAAAAACATCATCATTATAATCGACTGTTTCTTTTGTAATAACAGCATCTTTTTTAAGTTCACTTTTAATGTCATTATTTTCATAATATCCATTAAAATCAAGAACATATAAAGGTTCTTTTGCAGTACCGTTAATAATATCAACAGAAATTGTATCTTCACCGCTTTTATCAACTTTTATTACTGCTTTTGCTTTTTCATTCTCAACAAGGCTGTGTTTTACTTTATCACTGTAAAAAGCAATATCAACCGTATATTCTCCCGCTGCAAGCTGTTCTGTTGGTATATTTATAATTTCCTCTTCTATCGCTAAAGAAAGAGCGTTCATTACTGCGTCACGTATGGCATTGCTTGAAATCGTAGCACTCGAAACCATATCTACTTCATAAATATCATCAGCGTTTGAAGCGTCTTTTCCTATAAAATTATTTTTCATACCCTCCGCTGCTGTATCAAGTTTAGTTTTATTAACATCGGCGTAAGTACCTCCAAAATTTTCACCTGTAACCTCAATACCTATAATTTTTCCGTCTTCAACTGTAATCTTAACATTTACATCATACTCTCCAAATTGGTCAACGTGAGCCGTACCCTCATAAACTTTTATATCATCTCTATTTCCGACAGCTTCAAAATCAAAAGCAAGATACGCATCTTGCGCTACATTCATTGCGCTTATAAACATATTTACATATATACCGTTAAAACTGTTATCAGGCAATTCAAATGTAATACTGTCTACATTTCCATCTTCATTTTGGGTATAATTTGCGTCAACAGGAGTACCGTTGATACTGTTACTTTGATAAATTTTCCAATCTTTTGCCCAATCAGTTATACCAAATACTGATACTTCTTGCAAAGCTACCGTTATTGTTGCTTTTCCATCTTCCTCAACTTTAATTTTTCCTCCTTTTATACAACTTCCCGCCATTGACGCTGATGTTATATCCGTCGACTTCATCATTGATATAGGAATATCATACTCACCCGGAGTAAGTTCTATATGATTTTCACCAAAAGTTATTTTATTTCCGCTATTTATCGCGCTCCCAGATGTTACTGTATCATCTATAACTTTTTCGCTTTTCGTTTCTGCCATATTTTCCGCATTTACAGGTAAAGCAGATATTGCCAAAGAAACAGCCAGAAATAATGATAAATATTTTTTACACTTCATTAACTATTCTCCTTTCATTTTTAGTTAGACAAAGCTAACTTATATGCAACAAAAATAATTTACTTTTGTTTTTGTTATTCTTATAAATTTAATATAAGTATAATATTAAATCTAGTTAGCATGAACTAACCAAAGTGCAGTAATCCTCCTTTAAAGTATTTAAGGAACAGCTAAAAGCCATTCCCTAATAAATATATTTACTTATACATAATTATAAAGAAAAACAAAATATGCCCACAAAAAGTATATTATAAAAACAAGTTAGATATTGCTAACCATCGCAAAATAAAAATAACATACTTATTTTTACTTGTCAAGAGTTTTTTTATTTTTTTGTACTATGGGTTGTCTTAAAACTCTGTTTCCACTGCTAAATTTGCCTTAACAGTTTAAAAAAATTAAATATCTTTATAAAGCTAAAAATTTTGCGAATTATTACAATTTATTTTTTTCAATAGCTTAAAATTAAATGTAATTTCAGCTGTAGATTCCGGCATTTTAATAGTAGTAGCAATAGCTTTTATTTTTACAGCTCCAATAGATATTTTCCCTGTTTCATCTTTTTGATAAAGTATTTTACTAAAAGGAATAATCCATATATCCTCACTCTCCTTTTGACAATTAATCCACTCCGTTACATTGTCAACGTAATATAATTCATTCAATTTTCCTTTAAGTCTATTTCCTTTTTTTGAGACATATTGTATTTCTTTCGCTTTCAGTAAAATATCTGCCCTACTGTTGTCAACAATTAAAAAAGCCGGATGTTCAAGACCTTTATCCCCCATAGAAGGTACAGTTACATATTTCCCGTCATAATGTTGTATAACCTCAAATGGAAGTTCATAAACTCCATTTTCAAATATATGTAATTTTACAGTATTATTTTTACATATACTATTGTTATAATTATTTTTATGTAACTGAGCCAACTTGTTTATAAACTTTTTGCTGAAACAACCATATACTGTATTGTACTCTTCCTCGCATAAATACGAGTCCATTCCAATCAAATCTCTGAATACTGACATAAATTCAAATCTCTCTTTTTCAATTTCCTCAATAATTTTCCGGCCTTTCTTGTCGAGAATATATCTGTTTTCACCATTAACATTAATTTTTGATATATATTGATTTTCTTCAAGACTTTTAAGAGCGACACTTGCCGAGGATTTTTTTACATCAAGATATTCACATATGTCCTTCTGCGCTGTTTTACTTCCGGATAATTGATTTATTGTCCAAATATAATTTAATTGAGATTTTGTAACTTCCATCTTTTTTCCTCCATAGTTAGCCTAAAGTAACTTTTTGATATATAATAACTAATTTTCTTTTAATTGTCAATCTGTAACTTTTTTATTGTTTTAGAACCTGGCTAAAATCTTTAAAAAGCCTGTCTAAAAACAAAATATACACAAAAAATCAGCGAAAATAATATCATCTTGAAGCGTAATGATATTATTTTCATTGATTTTTTGGATATTTTAATAGTTTTTAGACAGGCTCTTACTGTAAATAAAGAATTTGACAAAACATTTTTTTTAATATATAATTTCTAAAAGATGCCCATCTTAAAGATTATATTATAAGGCAAGTTATTCCGCCTGCAATCAGCAAGGCTATTTGTTTTATTCTAAAATCATTTAGGAGGGTTATTTTTATGCTTAATAAACGTCTGTTATCTCTTGTTCCAAACGTTTGGCAATATACTTCAAAAGCTGTTTTTTTTCAATGGCTTTGTCTTTTATGCAATATTTTTATAACAATATCCCTTTGTTCATTTATAAATCAATATATTTTAAATAATCATATTAGCTTAAAATCCGTATTAATCACAGCTGTAATTGTTTTTATCACTATAATTTTAAAATCTATTTTTACAAAAATACATATAAAAACAACAACTGATTTATCACAAAAGGCAAAATCAATACTTCGAGACTCTGTTTTTTCTCATATTTCAGAAATCGGCTGTTCATATAACAGTTTTATATCAACAGCGGAAACAGTACAAGTAAGCGTTGAGGGCATAGAACAACTTGAAAGCTATTTCGGTGCTTATCTTCCTCAGCTTTTTTATTCCGTCATTGCTCCTATTACACTTTTTATTGTAATTTCTTTTTTGTGTATTCAGGCGGCGGCAGTATTTTTAATATGTGTACCCCTTATACCTTTATCTATTATTATTGTACAGAAACTTGCGAAAAAACTTTTAAGTAAATATTGGAATGAATATACGAGTCTTGGAGATAGTTTTCTTGAAAATATACAAGGACTTACTACACTTAAAATTTATCAGGCCGATAAAGCAAAACATATAGAAATGAATGAAAAAGCTGAGAGCTTTAGAAAAGCGACAATGCGGGTTTTAATTATGCAGCTTAATTCTATTTCTGTAATGGATATTGTGGCTTACGGCGGTGCGGCGGCAGGGATTTCCGTAATGCTGTTTTGTATGAAAAACGGTATTGTAACATTTTTAGATGGTATTATAATTATTCTTCTGTCAGCCGAGTTCTTCATACCAATGAGACAACTTGGTTCATTTTTTCATATTGCTATGAACGGAGTTACTGCGGCAAATAAGATATTCAAAATAATTGATACCAAAATACCTTTAAAAGGAAGATGCGGTTATTGTAAAAATACAAATATTTATATCAATAATCTTTCTTTTTCATACGATAATAAAAAACAGGTACTAAAACATATAAATTTACAAACAGGAGAAAAAGGTCTTTTTGCATTCGTAGGAAAAAGCGGATGCGGAAAATCTACAATAGCGTCGCTTCTGACAGGAAAACTTAATAACTTTGACGGAAATATATTTATAGGTGAACAAGAAATACGAAACTTATCCGAAAACTGTCTTATGAATACAATTACACTTATAAATCATAACAGTCATATATTCAAAGGCACTGTTGAAAACAATTTAAAAATCAGCAAACCAAATGTTTCAAAAGAAGAAATGCTTAAAGTTTTAAAGACAGCGGATTTAACAGAACTTTCTCTTAACTCTATCATTCTTGAGCAGGGAGCGAATCTTTCAGGAGGTCAAAGACAAAGACTTGCTCTTGCAAGAGCGTTACTTCACGACACGCCTATTTATATATTTGATGAAGCCACATCAAATATTGACGCCGAAAGTGAAGAAACGATAATGAAAGCTATAACAGTTCTTTCAAAAAACAAACTTGTAATTCTTATTTCTCATCGCCTTGCAAACGCTGTAAAATCAAATAACATTTTTGTTTTTGAAAACGGAATTATTACAGAAAGCGGCACTCACAAAGACTTGATTAATAATAATGGTTTATACTCAAATCTTTATAATAAACAGATAGAATTTGAAAATTTCGGCAAAGGAGGTTTCAAAGATGAAAAGTAAAAAAAGCAGCTTAAAAATTATGACACAGCTTATTATACTTGTTAAACCAATGCTCTTTATAATTGTTGCTGCCGTTATATTAGGTGTGCTTGGTTTTTTATGCGCCGCCTCAATTCCTGTTTTAGGCGCTTTGGGAATTATAAATTTAACAGAAACCAATAAATACATTTTTTCTTTAAATGAAATTTGCTCATTCATGGTTTTATCCGCAATTTTAAGAGGTATTCTGCATTATGGAGAGCAGGCTTCAAATCATTATATAGCATTTAAACTTCTTGCCATAATAAGAAGTAAGGTTTTCAGAGCTTTAAGAAATCTTTGTCCTGCAAAATTAGAGGGAAATGATAAGGGAAATCTTATAGCGATTATTACAAGCGACGTTGAGCTTTTGGAGGTTTTTTATGCTCACACAATATCCCCTATGGCAATAGGCATTATAACATCTCTTATCTTTATTGTATTTATAAGTTCAATATCTACTGTTTTAGGTATAATATCAGCCGTTGCTTATATATTTATTGGTATGATTGTTCCAATTGTAAATGAAAAAAAGGTTAAACAATTGGGGGTTGACTATAGAAACAAATCCGGTGAACTTAACAGCATTTTTCTTGACAATTTGAGAGGATTAACTGAGCTTATACAATATAACTCAGTCAAAACGGCAAAAGGCAATATCTTAAAGCAAACAAAAAATATTGCTGAACTTCAAAATAATTTAAAAAAACAGGAAATTAAAGTCAAAAATTTAACTGAAGCCTCAATAATGTTTTTCAATACTATAATGATATTTACAGCATTCTATCTTTACTCTAAAAATATAATCTCATTTGAGAACGCTTTAATTTCCTCTGTAACTCTAATGAGTTCCTATGGCTCCGTTATTGCCTTAAGCAATCTTTCAAACAATCTTGCGCAAACCCTCGCAAGCGGCGAAAGAATTCTTAATCTTTTAGAGGAAAAACCACAAACAGAAGAAAAAACAAACGGTATTGATATTAACGCAAAGAATATTATATGTGAAAAAGTAAAATTTGGATATAATGAAAAGAAAATTTTAAACGATGTTTCAATCACGGCTGAAGAAGGAAAAATAATTGGTATTTTAGGCAAAAGCGGTTGTGGGAAATCCACACTTTTAAAACTTATTATGAGGTTTTGGGACAAAGACAGCGGAAAAATAAAGCTGTCAAATATAGAAATAAAAAACATAAATACTCATTCATTAAGACAAAATGAAAGTTATTGTACACAAGAAACTATTTTGTTTAACGATACTATAGGAAATAACATAAGAATTGCAAAACTAAACGCAAATGATGACGAGATAGAAACAGCGGCAAAAAAAGCTTCAATTCACAATTTTATATCTGAACTTCCTTTAGGCTATGACACTCCTATAGGGGAACTTGGCGACAGGCTTTCCGGAGGTGAAAAACAAAGGATAGGTCTTGCAAGAGCTTTTTTATCAGATGCGAACATTATGCTCCTTGACGAACCTACAAGTAATCTTGACAGTCTTAACGAAGGCATAATTTTAAAATCTCTCTATAAAACAAAGGATAAAACAATTATACTTATTTCGCATAGAAAATCAACTTTAGGTATTGCCAATAAAATTTATAATATTGAAAATGGCAAAATTTTAAAAGAATAAGGAGGCTATAATTTGAAGTACATATTCATAATTTTGGGATTAATTTTTGTCGCCATAGGAACTGTAGGGGTTATTCTACCTATACTTCCCACAACTCCGTTTTTATTGCTTGCATCTTTTTGCTTTACGAAAGGAAGCGTTAGATTTAATAATTGGTTTAAAGCAACAAAACTTTATAAAAATAATCTTGAAAGTTTTGAAAAAAATAAAAGTATGACAATGAAAACAAAACTTTGTATTCTTATTCCAGTAACAATTCTTTTGCTCATTGCATTTTTTATGATGAACAATATTTATGGACAAATTACAATAGTTATACTTATTATAATAAAATATTACTATTTCATTTTTAAAATTAAAACCATATAAGCAAAATAAAATACCGCCTAAAATTTTAACTGTTTAGGGGCTGTCTTAAAACTGCTTTGAGATATACAAATTGAACAAATTTGTCAGAGCAAGGAAAGGAAATCGAAGGCTTAGTCGGAGCCTAAGTCAAGATTTCCTTGACGCAGTTATGGCAGATTTGGGCATTTTGTATAGCCAAATGAGTTTTAAGACAGCCTCTAAAGAAATTGAATATTTTTATTTCCAGATACGCTCTAAACAGAAGCTTCTGTTTTTTATTTTAACGTGAGTTCGATGAAAATTTATGATTAATGGAACCTTTTTCTATCGCAAAAAGGTTCCAAACCTCCAAAAATGCTCTTGAAGCATTAAAAACCTTGAGGTTTCACCTCAAACTCCACAAACTTTTTGAAAAAAGTTTGACAAAAATCTTTGTGCGAAACTACGTTTCGCTGATTTTACTGTTATTTCTCATCGAACTCACGTTATTTTATAAACTATTATTTGCAGAAATAATATTGAATTTACGTTGTTTTTTTCTTGTAATTATAATGTACAAACAATATACAAAATAATAAGAAAGGCTTGAATTAATCAGTATTTTTTTTAATCTGATTTTAATCTTTCTTTAATTATATAAAAATATTATTATGTATAATTAATAATATATTATTTAGAGAAAGAGGGCTAAGATTGAAAATTAAGCCAGACATCATGTAATGCTAAAAATTGCGAGGCAAATAAACTATTTTTCGGTTAACTCTTAGAAAATTATGGTATTGACATTATTTAGAATCCCCCTTATCTCCTTATAATTTGTAGCATACCGAGTTTTATGTAAATAAGATTATATTAAAAATCTCAAAGCAGCAATACTTTTTATAATGTTTTGCACCTTGAGATAATACGAAAGGAATGAATATATTTATGAAAAGATTATTTATTATTTATTTTATTTTGTCTGTTTTGCTATGCTTTAATAAGGCTGTTTTGGGTGCCGATTTGGATAGAGAAAGCCTTACTGTTGAAGATGCTGTAGAAAAAGCTGTAAAATACAGTAAAACTATTAAAAATTTAAGTGAAAACAGTGAGATTACTGATGAAAATATTAAAAGTATCACATCTAATCTTATAAGTTCAAACGAACCGGCTCAAATAGTTAATTTTGCAATTCAGCTTAAAGAGGCACGGAACACTATCGAAAACAATAAGCTGAATGCGGAAGCCGAAAAACAGAATATTGAACTTTCTGTTATAAGTTTTTTTGCATCTGTTTTGAATGCGGAAAGAAATATTGAACTTTTTGAAGATGAAATTGCAATTGCGGAAAAAGAATTAAAGGCGGATGAAGTAAAAACAAATCTTGGACTTTTAAGCAAGAATGATTTTGAGAATCAAAAAATTGAATATAATAAAAAGCTTAAAGAAAGAGATTCTTTGCAGATTTCCATTGATGAGGCATATGTTTCACTCAATAAAGTTCTTGGAAATGAACTAGATAAAAAATATAATTTAGTTTTGGACATTGAATATAGAGAACTTGGCAACGTTGGATTGGATTACGCTGTTTTAAGGGCTGTTGATTCTAATATAAGTGTTTCCGAGAAGAAAAGTGCTGTTGAAATTGCAAAGTATGGTCTGGATTCATATACGTCTATGACAGATAATAACACCAAGCTTACAAAACAAAATTCTTATAATAGCAGTGTCAGAAGCCTTGAAGATGAAAAAATAAGTATTAAGGAAAAGGTTATCAATACATATAACAGCATTATAAAACTGGAAAATGCGTATAAGACTAATTTATCCGAACTAGAAAATATGAAAAAACAACTTGATATTAAAGAAATACAACTAAATCTTGGTAAAATTACACCTATTGAATTGGAAAATTATAAATACAGTATAAAAAAACTAGAGGCTGATATTCAAAACCAAATTTATAATCATGAAATTTTATTGAGAAGATTTGAAAATTCAAATTTACAGTAAAACAATAGTGTTGTATAATAAAAATTGATACATCCAACGTGAGCTGTAAACGCATCTGAAGAACTTGGAGTGTCAAAAAACACTTTGTATGGCTAGAGCGTATCTTAAAACTAAAATATGCACAAAAAATTATAAAAAATAAAACGAAATTGAATCGTTTTCGTTTATTTTTTAATAATTTTTTGGATATTTTAATAGTTTTTAGACAGGCTCTAATAGACAAATCGGAATTTTTATGCGAAGAGGAAATGTTTTTATGGAATGGAAAAGTAAAATAAAAGATAAATGTTGTGCAGACGAATTAGAAGAAATAATAATCGATTATATTAAAGCCGGTTTTAGGTCAAATGATGAAATTTTAATAGAATGTGAGCAATACATTAAAGATTTTTACCGTAATGAATGTGATAATATAACGAAAGACGACTTGCTTAAAATAATCGATACATTTCGCAAAGAGTTTCAAAATACGTGTAATCAAAAAAATTTTTTAAAATTAGAGTTAGTTTTCAACTCTCTTAAAAAACATGGGATTGTTGCATTACATTATGCTGGATATACTCAATCAGACGGATTTGAGGATTGTAATGAAGTGGCTGCGTGGTTAGATAAAAAAGGAGAAAAGATTGTTGGTTGTTGCTTTTATACAAAACAAGATTTAGAACATATCTTACATGAGGAGAGCACTCTGCTTTATTTCTCCTTTGGTAATTACTTTGAAAAATCAACCGCTGAAGAAGTCGGGCAAATAATCGTTGATGAGTTAAAGGCTATTGGATTTTGTGTTCAATGGGACGGAACTGCTGAAACAAAAATTGCAATTAAAAATTTCAAATGGGATAAGTATTATACTGACGGAGAATAAGTTATAGACATATTCCAGTTTGTCAGAAAAATTGTTTTTGTTCAAAATTGGTGTTGCTAATGAAAACTGAACTCGAGGGGATAGTTTATGAAGTGGATAAAAAGATTTGGGATAGTGATTTTAACTTTGCTGATTACCCTATTAGCAATTTGTGGGTTGTATGAAGTCTTTGGTATGTTCATAAATCATATTGCAACCAAAGAACAAACCGATACATTACAGATGAACTTAGAAAATGAAATTTCTGATATTGAGATTGTAAGTGTTTATTCAGAAACTGGGAATACATCAGGAACTGGAAACCATGTTGATTGCCTGTCCTCTATAATATTTTCAACAGAAATGCAAAAAACTGAAATAGAAGATTGTCTATCGAAATATTATGTGTTTGATGAATGGAATTGTTATGTGAATAAAAAAGATGATGGGTATTACATCATTTATATCAATACATCAGCTCCATTTGCAGATAATATAGAGGGACACTAACTCCCAGTTTATCGGGAGTCTGTTTCAAAGTTTGTGTAAACCTCTAAACTGATGTATAATAAATATAATCAGTTTGGAGGTTTTTTGTTATAAAACGAAGGAGAAACGAAAGTTCGGAAAGACAAGCATTACGAGAATTTATGGAAGGATATTTAAGAGAAAATCCTGTTAAAGACGGAAACGATGTGAATTGACAAACCGCTTGGCAGAATTAATAGAAAAACGATGGCATAATAAAATTTAATAGTGCCTAACTAGGGGTATCTGGGGGTAAAAATGAGTTTTGCTTTAATACCAAAGGTTTTTTGTCCCAACATTATATTACAATATTTAATATAATTAATAAATTTTTCATATTAAGAAATTGGATATATTTATTTTATTCAATAAATAAGTTCAAAACAGTAAAACATTGTTAAAATTATATCAAAGATTTTGTTATAACAAAGAGGTTTTGTAGTAATCACAAAACCTCTTTGTACAACTGCCTTTTCTATATTATAGACTGATAATAAATAGCGTTTTTCTTGTTTTCAGGAACAAAAGCGTCATAGCAGATTCTTCCCTGAACGATTGAGCCGCTGTAACCAACAGGGTTTTCATGTATTTTATAATCTTCTAATTTTACTGGTGCTGTTGTTGCTTCAGGATGTACCATCATAAAACCAAAATCATTTGGAAGTCTTTTAGAAGGCACTTTCATAACATAACAGCCGTCAAGATTTGAAATAATTCCTTTAATAAGCATATCGCTGCTTATATTGGTCTGCATCATTATTTCTTTGTTCTGCTTCATCAGCATATAAGTGTCGGGATTTACAACAATTATTCTGCCTGTTTCAGGGACTTCCGCTTCATCAAGCATTTTGGTAGCTTTTATAATTTCGGCATAAATATTGTCTTTCGTTAATTTTACTGCAGGAGGAATGGTTCCGGCTTCCGCACACTGTATTTTAAGTACATATGTATCTATTTCGGGAATTACCACATTTCTGATTTGCCTTGCAAGCGCCGTGCTTGCTTCAAGCTGTCTCATTGTTTCGTCCGAATCAAGTTTATCTATTTCAAAGATAAAAGAACGGTCTCTTCCCAATTCAAAACGTTCTGTATGAGCGCTTAATTGTTCAATAACTCCATACCTTGTTCCGCTTTCAACGAAATCATTTCTTATATAATTGTTCATAGAAGCGGTTGAAATTTTATAAACTTTTATATAGTTTGCGCCGTACCATTTGAAATTTTGATTTGTCAATAATGATTTTTTGCTTTCTATTGTAAAAATTTCATCTACATAAGGTTCGAATCGGGTTGTTAATTCTATTGCCATAGTTTAAAATCTCCTTTTTATTTTTGTTTTAGTCCCATTGCTTTTCGTATATTTGAGAGCGGCTGTTCATTTGCTTTCGGCATATCGGCAGTGTTTGTTCCAACAGGCTTTGCGCTTTGCAGAACAGCATTTCTGTCAGTTCTGCTTTCCGTAAAGCTGGACTATAGTCAATACTTTGGACACAAAAAGTTGAACTTCTATCTTCCTGCCTAATGGCAAAGAGAGATATATACCTTAGACTGCTAGAGCCTCATCTTCAACCTGTTGTGGTGTCTTATATCCAAGAGCGCTGTGACGGCGTTTGCGATTGTAGAATGACTCTATATATTCAAAGAGTGCCATTTTAGCCTCTTCAAATGTCTTGTAAGTTGTAGTATAGACTTCTTCCTTTTTTAATATAGAATGAAAAGATTATATACATGCGTTATCATATGGATTGCCTTTTCTGCTAAAAGAGTGTTGTATACCTTGTGTTCGCAGATATTTTTCAAATGTGTCACTGGTATACTGACTTCCTAAATCACTATGCAGAATTATTCCATTAGTATTAGGTATATTTAAGCATGCGTTCTTCACAGCTTGTGTGGCAAGGTCAGCAGTAATGTTTTTGCCATATGCCCAGCCTATTATTTTACGGTCAAATAAATCCATAACTGATGCGAGATAAGTCCAGCCTTCACTCTGTACATAAATATAAGTTATATCTGTTACCAGCTTTTTAAATATAGTATCAGACTTGAAGTCTTGATTAAAAATATTTTTTTTATCATCTGGAACTTTGCCTTGATTTTTCTGGTATTGATATTTTCTTACAACAATACTTTTTATTCCAAGGCATTGCATATGGCGCTGTACTCTTCTGACAGAACAAGGAATATTTCGGTCATTAAGTTCTCTTTGAATTTTAACGGCTCCATAACGTTTCTTGAATTCTAAATATACTGAAAGTACTTGATTACTGAATTCAGCATATTCTTGTTCTTTTTTAGAAGGAACATGATTAATTGCTGCATAATATGTACTCCTCGCAAATCCAAGAGCCTTACACATCTGCTTTACTGTATATTTATTAAGGTTAGACTGAATAAAGGACACATATTCAGTTATTGATTTCTGGCGAATATGGCAGTAGCTTTTTTTAATATTTCATTTTCAATTTCTAATTCCTTCATCTTTTTCTGAAGCAGCTTGTATTCTTTCAAAGAAATAGTTTCTGTTTCAGATATCTGTACTGGTGACAGGTTCTTAATCCAAGTAGAAATTGTGCCTTTAGGAATGCCATATTCGTTACTTAATTCTGTTATACCTTTGCCAGCTTTAAAATGCAAATCGACAATCTGCTGCTTGAATTCTGGCATATAAGATTTTTGATTTTTTGCCATAGTATTGAACTCCTTTTTTTTATAATTATAAATCGTTCAACATTTCTTGTCTATAGTTATATCATAGCACCAAGCATAAAATTTCCTCTAAAGCGGAATTTAAGCTTTCTTCATTATAACAGTTTAAATGTTTAAAAATTGAGAACGGCACTCCATTATTGAAAAAAATTTCTCTTGACGTATTTTCAAACTGAAGTTTTTTTATCTCTTCGTCTTTTTCTTCCAGTTTCTGTTTAAATTCTGAACGTTCGTCATGAAACTTTTGACAAACATGATTAAGGGCAATACCGCATAATTCAATAAAACAGATTTGAGATGATATTTTTCAATTCAAAGAAAAAACTTGCAATCATAGTCGAAGCCTATGTTAAGAGACTTTGACACAGCAGTGGAAAATATCAACCAAAGCTGTGAAATATTAATTGTGCGGTATTGCCTAAGAACTTTTGTGATATTTTTTTCTGTTTTAGTTTCTTGAGCAACGCCATCGTCGTAAATGTTTACAGCTTCTTGAACAACACTAGTGTCATCAGTATTTACAGCTTCTTGAACAACGGCGCTTTCGTTAATATTTTCAGCATTCATAATTTTTTAGTCTCCTTAATGTTTATTTTTTATTTTTAGTTATTCTTCTTATGCTTCTTTCCGAATATCCGAATTTACAGGCTAACTCCTTATAATTAAAGCCGTTGAATTCTTTTAAAATCATCTTTTTTATATCAAGACACTTTTTAAAATCACAAAAATAAACAGTTTCATTGATAAAATGTTTAATTATTGATTCAGTTTTTTCTTTGCCTACACACTCGGAAATCTGTAAAAAGTCTTTTGTAATGTCATAGCTTTTTTTAAAGTTTATTTGTGTTCTTTTAATTTTTTGTGACAGTTTAACAGTATCTTCTAAACCTATAAGATTTATAATACTGTAATAGGGTTCTTTTACATCTTCGGTATCAAATGAAATTTTTTCATAATCCATTCAATTCACCTCTTATACGGCAGGCTTATGGTGTGGAAAGGCTTACAGTAATATTTTAATATAACTGCGCTTCCAAAATATACTGTAATTTTATATTAGTTTTACACAATAGCTTGAATGTAAGAAAATTTTATTATATTATTAATAAAGCCCATCTAGTGTATTTATAGCCCATATGAATAAAAAGGCTGTGACCGACTTTTACGTCAGCCACAGCCTTTTTATTCATGTATGTATTTTATAACTGTTTTAAAGCTTATCTCGTATTTATCAGACAATTCTTTAACTGTATACAAGCCTGTTTTATAATCCTCCGATATTTTGTGTCTGATAAGATTTTTTAATACAGCCTGCGGTTTTGGCAGATAAATATTTTTACCGTCTGAAGCTTTTGTATTCTTAACAGAAGAAGTTCTTCCTGCTCATGGGTCAATGATTTTTTCTTTATAAAATTTTGGGGGTAAAATTCATCAGGACATAAGCCGTTCAAACCTTTAGCCATTGAAGCTTTTTTGTTGTAAATACCGCTGACATAAAGCTCTAAAGCCTCTTTTATCCCCGAAAATGTTTTTATACCGTCCTCGTTTTTTATTATTGTTTTATAGCTTTCGGGTCTTTCTTCTGGCTTCACGCCTGTATATGTATCTATAAGCTTGCTGAAATCGTTTTTAACATTTAAAAACATTCTTTCTATTATTTTTGCTTTGCCGTTTTTAACAACGGCATTGGTCATTTTAATTCCCAAACGCTTGAACAAAGTTGTACCATAGTCGGCGGTCTGGTCTGTTTTTCGTCTGCATCTGCCGCCTATATCACTTACTAAAAACTCTCTGCCGTTGTCAAGATAAACATTTTCAGGAACTCCGTATTTCAAAACAGCGTTTCTGAACGATATAAATGTTCCGTCACTGTTTGAAGTTTTCGCCAAATAGAATGACAATACTTTTCGGCTTCGCACGTCAATCCAGTATATTAAATGAGGTCTGAACAATTCGCCTGTTGTATCGTCCTTTACCATTACGTCAAGGGTATGATAATCGGCACTCCATACTTCGTTTACTCCAAAGTTTTCGTATTTTCTTACTATGTAAGGCATACATTCATCCTCAAAAACCTTTTGCCCGAATCTGAAATATTTTACTATATGTTCAGGGTATTTTTCAGCCATTCGGTAAAAAGTTCTCACATGCGGAAGCGGCAGTAAATCTGGTCTTTTGGTTTTTGCCCATTCCTCTGTCAGTCTGTAAGCAAGTGCTACCGACAGTCTGTTTTCGCCAAGCCAATACTGACCAAAAACAGCGGCGGCAGGTTTCGGAATCTCCTGCGGTCTGTTTGTATTCGGCTATTTTCTTAAGTGGAGTAGGAAAGCACCGCATACTATATAAATAATAGCAATTCGTGCAGTCCTCTCCCCAAACTGTACGTACACCTCTCGATGTATACAGCTTTCCATTAGTTTTCTTTCATTCAAACTCCATTTAATTGTGAATCCTTTTGTGGCAATCTTCACACACTACTAAAGTTTTTCGCCTTTTAGCAATCATAACCTTTTCCCAGTTTGTCTTGCCTTTTAAGTTTTTTACTTTGTTTATATGATGAATTTCAAATTTTATGTTTCCCCTGGTGCCGCATAATTCACATTCTTTTGCGGCTAATCTCTTTTCAAATGTTGTTGTACTATAAGAGTGACTGAACATATTATTTGAGAACTCATCTTTAATTTTAGTAATTTTACAATCATTTTTATTTGGCAAACACAATCTTTTCTTTCCTTTTTTCGTTTCATATGGAATACCCCACGTCTTTTCCATTCTGTATTGTTCTATTACTTCACCTATAGAACTTTTATGTTTCCTTGCTAATGTCATAAGACAGCTATATTCCATTAAATATGAAAAGTAACTCAATTTATAGTAATCAACCGCCATACTATAGTAATTGAATATACCTCTCATTTCAGCGCTGTATGTGCTGACTATTTCTAAATCTGAAAGATTTAGTAAATAATCCCTCTTTTTGGGAAACAGTTTTCCGTTTTTAAGGAAATACCGCATAATTCAAAAAATAAAAATAATTTTTTAAAAAAATTGAAGTGGTAGTGTTATTTTTCTTGAAAAATGACACGATAACGAAAATTTTAACTTTAAAAAATTATTTTTAATATCCTTTGTGCGGTGTTTCCTTAATTCTTACTGCATCTTTTTGAAATAGGAATTTCTCAATTTTCTCTTGAAAAGGTATTGTTAATTGCACTGTATTACTAAGACTTCTTTTACGTATTCCATTTTTATCAGGCTTTATACTGTAATTTCTTCTAACGGATATATAATATCCCAAAAATTTTGCGGTGGCGCTACTGTGAGTTATAAGCGTTTTTTCATCGCTTAATTCCATTTTTAAATCATTTCTGATAAATTCTTTAATTTGTTCTTTTATCTGTTCACAGTCCTTTTTGGAACCGTTTACACCTATCAGGAAATCATCCGCATATCGTATATATTTCAGCTTTTTATCAGTTTGAGATTTGCACGGAAGTTTCAACATTTTTTTTCGATATTCACGATAAAGACCAATTAAGTCGTTTCGCTCATTTTCATCGTTTGCTCTGTTAATCCTTCCGCTTAATCTCTCTATCATACTTGCAGTCAGCTTATATTCTTTATTCAAATACTTATCCGCCTTGTATTGTCAAAGCCATATTATCCCCGCCTTTTTTAGTATAGTATTAATTAATCCGCAGTTTTAAAAATTTATACTCTATATTATACCATAATTTCCAATATATAGGAAATATTTTCTTTTTAATATTTTTTCCTGTTTTTAGGATATATGGCACAGAGCTTCAAAAAAGAGTAAACTTAAAGCAGTTAATAATAAAACTTAATATACAATATTCAAGTACGTTTCCTATGTGACGAGCAGTCATAACTACGGCGCGAAGATGGTAATAAAACAAAACCGGAGCGATAAACGGCGTTATAAAATTTGATTCGGCAATCAAAATGCGATAACTCACATAGGTCATAATGATACTTCCTCACGGCCTCGCATAGACTTGACGGGGAACTCTGCGATATTCGTAATAAATCGGTATATGCGGAGTTATGATATGGCTTTAGCTAAGCTGTAGCTTGAATATTCCTTTAGTCGGGGGCGTGGCAAACAGACTAAATTAACAACAGCAAAAAATAAAATTATACATTTATGTTTTATATATAAGATTTGCTAAAAGGAGGGAATTTTTTTGTTTCGAACTCAATCAAATGTCACAACAACAGAATATAAAATAGGAAAGACAAATTATGTCGTACACTCATCAGCCTGTGAAAAAGCAACGGAAAATATCTGCAAGAAAATCAAAAAGCTCATTAAAAAAGATGTAGAACAAATGTCTGAAAATATAATTTTTTAAAAATTTTGCGCTGACAAAGGCGGCGGTTTATGGTATAATATCATCAGTATAAATACCTTGCTTATCTGCTGCCGGAAAGGAGAATAAAATGATACAGGCAGATAAGATAACCGCTCTATATTGCAGATTAAGTCAGGAAGATATGCAGAACGGAGAAAGCGAAAGCATTCAGAACCAAAAACTTATTTTGCAGAAATACGCAGACCAACACCACTTTTTTAATACACGTTTTTTTGTTGACGATGGATTTTCGGGAGTCAGCTTTGAACGTGAGGGACTTCAGACTATGTTAAAAGAAGTGGAAGCCGGAAATGTAGGAACAGTTATAACAAAAGACTTATCCCGATTAGGCAGAAACTATTTGAAAACAGGAGAACTTATAGAAATAGTTTTTCCGGAGAATAATGTTCGCTATATTGCTATAAATGACGGAGTGGACACCGCAAAAGACGATAATGAGTTTACTCCTCTGCGTAATTGGTTTAATGAATTTTACGCTCGTGACACCTCAAAGAAAATAAGAGCGGTAAAACAGGCAAAAGCACAAAAAGGCGAGCGGGTTAATGGGGAAGTGCCTTATGGTTATATTGCGGACCCAAACGACCGCAATCACCTCATACCCGACATCGAAACAGCGTATGTTGTTAAACAGATATTTTCTATGTATATCAAAGGCGACCGAATTTGTGAAATTCAAAAATGGCTCAGCGATAATAAAATTTTCACTCCCTCAGAACTGCGTTACCGCCGTACAGGAAAAAGTCAGCATCCACGTCCGCACCCAAGCTGTATTTATAATTGGTCAGATAAAACTTTATACGATATTCTTAGCCGCAAAGAATATTTAGGTCATACGATTACAGGAAAAACATATAAAGTTTCTTACAAGTCTAAAAAAACAAAGAAAAATCCTGAAGAAAAACAATACTTTTTCACAAATACCCACGAACCGTTAATTGATAATGAAACTTTTGAACTTGCTCAGAAACGAGCGGCTACAAAACACCGTCCGGCAAAATCAAATGAGATAGATATATTTTCAGGACTTCTTTTCTGCGGTGAATGTGGTTATAAGATGTACCTTCAGCAAGGCACGGGAACGCCTGAACGTAAACATGGCTATACATGCGGCAGATACCGTAACCGCAAGAGAACAGGTGAAATTTGTACAGGTCACTATATCCGTAAAAGTGTTGTTAAAGAAATTGTTCTTTCGGATTTACAGCGTGTTATATCTTTTGTAAAAGACCGTGAGAAAGATTTTATTACTGCCGCCAGCGAGTATAACGCTTTAAAAACAAAAAAAGCTATGGCTCAACAAAAAAAAGAACTTGAAAAAGCGGAAAAACGTATTGATGAACTTAATATACTGTTCCGCAAATTGTATGAGGATAACGCTTTAGGTAAGCTGTCAAATGAGCAGTTTATTTTCCTGACTTCCGGATATGAAGAAGAAAAAAAGTCATTGAATCAAAAAATTAAGGACTTGACAACAATAATTAACACAACTGTAGAGCGTAATTCTGATATAAAAAAGTTTATCGCGCTTGTTCGTAAATACACAGCAATTAATGAATTGACTTATGAAAATGTTCACGAATTTATTGACCGTATTCTTATTCACGAACTTGACAAAGAAACAAATACACGAAAAATTGAAATATTCTACAGTTTTGTAGGTAAAGTGGACAGTGGCGAAAAGCTTACAGAAAATGTTTCATATTTCAGACAAACAGGCACTGATATAAAGAGCGTTGCTATTTAAGACAGGGGAGTTGAGATGAGATAGCTAAATTCAAAATATGTAAAAAGTTACGCTATCTTACCTCAGCTAAAATAATTCCGCTATAACCATCGTCAATTTTTTCTGACACAATTTCAATATCAGCTTTATCTTTTACAAAATCATCAATAAGACGGCTTTGGTTTATTATACTGTCGCTTTCTTTTTCTTTGTCATCGGTATAAGAGAGCCTGACGTATTTTGTAGCTTTGTATTTTAAAACTTTACTGTCAGGCTGGTTTGCCGAATCATATTTCCGCATAAAAAAATCACTCCTTAAAATTAATGGACTCAGCCCTTTCAAGAGTGATAAAGTTATCTTTAAAAAACATTAATACATTTTTTAAATAAATTTTAGATACCACAATTGAAACAAATTTTCATAAAAACAAAAATATGTTTTAATTATTTAGGTATGTATAAAAAATTATTTTTTAATCTATCAATATTTTTATATATTCAGTTCACTATTTTTTCCAAGATTAATTATAGTGCGCTCCTCTTGAAATGTCGAGACCTAATTTTTATTTTTTTATTTTTTTTATTTTATAACAATAATATACTTTTAAGACATTCTTCCATAGAAACCCCATTATCGGAAAAACTCGCTTTTACAATAAATTTTCCGCAGCGGTAGCAGTAAGGATTTTTAATTTGTTTTATATATTCCTCAATTCGCTTATCTCTCGGCAAAGTTTTATCAACCGATATATCTTTTATGTCAACAAGATTTTCAATATCAACATCGTTTATATCAACATCTTTCATATAATCAAAATTATACATATTTATATTCCCCTTTTCCGCAGAATTTTTTGTTTAATCCTATGCTTATGGCTAACGCTTTGTCAACTTTACGCATATAATAAGAATCAAGACAGCCTATGTACTCTCTTAATCTTATCCTGTCAATCGTTCTTATCTGTTCAAGAAGAATTATTGAGTTTTCTTTTAAGCAATTTTTTCCTTTGACTGTTACGTGAGTCGGAAGATTTGATTTTTTTCTGTTAGTTATTGCCGCGATAACAAGCGTAGGACTAAATTGATTTCCAATATCGTTTTGTATAATAAGAACAGGTCTTATATCTCCTCCCTGTTCTGAGCCTTTAACAGGATTTAAGTCAGCGTAATAAATATCTCCTCTTTGTGTCGAATACATAAATTTAATCCTCCTTTTGTCTGTTTTGTTTTAAAACAGACTGCCCTTATATAATATAAAAGCAGTCCGTTTCTTTTTACAATTTTTTTAACCAGCCATATTTGCCATGCGCCCCGGCTAAAGGAATAATTCAGGCTGCGGTCGGCTGCCGTATCATAGTTCCAAAGTACCGTTTAACGCATACCTTATGTCATTTAACGTATACCTCAGAAACTCCCCGTCAAGTCTGTGCGAGGTCGTGAGAAAGTATCATTATAACCTGTATAAGTCATCGCATTTTGACTGCCAAATCAAATTTTATAACAGACGTTTATCGCTCCGGCTCCAATCTATCCTCCTTTATTGGAGTTATCATCTTCGCGCCGCTGTTAAAGCTGCTCGTTATACAGGCAACGTACCTGAATTATTGTGTATTAAATTTTCAAAGTGCGTACAGCAGTTCCAACAAAAACAAAGCATAATAAATTTAAAAAGCGACAATATTATTAATAAAATCACATTATTCATTTATTTACTTATAATGGAATTACTGTAAAAAAATCCTTTCACTTAACGCGCTGAAAAAGGGGTGTTGTAGGGGTATAAATTTAAAATTTCTCAAAAAATTTTTTTAATTTTCTTTTTGCGGAATTAACACTCTCCTGTACAGATGTAAAATGCACTTTTTCTATTTTCGCAATCTCTCTCAAAGAAAGATTTTTGAATACGTGCATTATAAATCTTTGCACGTCTTTGCGTACTTGTCTCCCAAAAAATCAGCAATTCTTTTATTTACGCTATCACTGCCTGCATCAAATAACGGCGGCGCTGTAAACATATATCCGGCTTTCTGATTTACCAGAAGTCCATAAAAATTTGTGGATATTCTGTTATAAGCATTTCTCAAAGGGTTTTCTCCATTATCATCTTTATCATACGTTTTCTTTTTACGCAAAATATCATTTTTGTTTTCATAATATCTTTTTGCAGTTTCTGCTTTACGCATAAATTCTATATGTCCGGCAAAGTGTTTTTTTATAAGCTTTTTAATAACTTTTATTTCCATTCCGAAAACTCCTTACTTCAAAATTCTTATTCCCGGTCCTTTCATCATTGCTTCAAGACCATAGCGCAAAGCGTCTATTCCGTGATTAAATGAATCTATAGGTTTGTTTATGTATTCGTTTGTTTTCTTATCTTTTTCCCATGTATAATTTTCAAATTCCTCAATTAATCCTGTACATCTTTCATCAACGACTATTTTATTTTGCAAAAGCCAGCCTATACCGTGTATAACGCTGTCAGGTCCTTTTACGGAGGCTCTAATTCTAAGTATACCGTTTTTGCGTATTTCCGTAATAGATTTCTGTTCCGCTGAATCCGCTGTAATAATCTCTTTGCTTAAACCAAGATTTTTAAGTGTTATTGCTATTTCATCATTCAACATACCTTTTTTAAAATATTCACCTGTTATATAAATTGTTTTATTCCATTTGTCATATCTGCCCCATATAATAGCTGTCGGGTCGTTTGTATATCCGAAATCCATACCAACAAAAACAGGAAAATTTTTAATTTGCTCGGTATTTATAAGCTGTTTGTATATAATCGGGAATACAAGTTTATCAAGGGTGGCAAATTCTCCAAGGCAATAAATTTTATAATAAGCGGGATTTGTATTTTTCAAATTTTCAAGCATTTCTTTGTAATCAGAATTAAGAAACTTATTATCTTTATATGATAACTGAATTATCTTAGCTTTATCGTTTTTATTCATAAACCAGTGATTATAAACCCAATTAACTTTACTTACGGGATTGAACATAATAAAGATTTGAGGATACTTTTCATTAAGCGGTCTAAGTCTTATATCAAGCTGAGTAAAATCATCTTCGGTAATTTCTGAAGCTTCCTCAATCATAATATCCGTAATATCAGCTATCGACTTAATTTTTTCGCTGTCATCAAGTCCTTTAAATAAAAAAACACTCCCGTTATACATAGAGAGCGTCATATCTGTTTTATTCTCTTTATAGCCTATTCCTGTTTTATCTAGTATTCCCTTAAAAACAGCATATACAGAGTGTCTTAATGTATTACCAACTTTTCTTATGACAAGGACTTTACGTTTATTAAACAAAGCTTTCAGAATCATTTTCTGAACGGCTCCGTATGACTTTCCTGAACCGCCTCCGCCGTAATAAATATTGTATCTCTTTCCGTAATCATTAATATCATCAAGAACCCAATCATTAAAATACTTTGGACTCAAAATACTTTTTTTAATAATCCTGAAATCATTCATCTTTATCACCTTTTTCAACATCAAACCAATTTTCTTTAATCTCTATAGTCTGTACATTTTGTTGTTTATCAATAAACAGCCCAAACCGTTTGCCTAATAATTCAGCTGCTTTCAGTCTTTCCTTTTCATCAGGTGATTTATTTACTTTAACCGCCTGTGAACACCCGTCTCCTGTTCCCTCAACAACTACAATCTCCGCCGAACTCTTTCCTCGCATTACAGAGGTAAGATATTCTATGACTTCCCTTGCGTCTGCTGTATTTTTGGTATGGATTTCCTCTATCAGGCTGTCAATGTACGATTTAATGTTAGTATTTGTTAGTAATTTACTTCCATTTGCTCTTGCCGATTCATCTTTCTTACAATTTTTATAAACCGCCTTGTACGCTCTTGTAGCATTTAAATCAATTATATATTCCTCACAAAATCTCTTTTGCTTTTCGGTAAGTCTTTTCATCACCTCACCCCATTTATTTTACATACTAACTTTTATTTAAAAATCCCTATATCTTTTCTGCTAACTTACAAAACAAAAAAGACCAACTAATTAAAGCCGGTCTTTCCTGCTTGATAAAGGAGCAAGTAATTATGAATAATTCCATCTGTTCCAGCGCATTGGGAATCGAACCCAATCTAAGCCATTACGCCCTTATTGGAAAGACTTTTCAAATTAATTGACCGAATTATTGATTTAATTCGGTCAAACATATCTTTCAGGGAAACGGAAGAAGCAATTTGCCGATTTCTTTTACTTATCGACAATAATATCTTAACATAATTTTTGCCCATAATATTTGCATTATTTTTGCACGTTTTTTGCATAATATTTGCATTATTTTTGCACGTTTTTAACTATAAAAATTCAACCACTTCATAACTTCCCCTATAACTTTATCTTTTTTACGATATACCGTTACCCTATCCATATTGCAATCTATAGATATTTTCAAGGTCCCTTTTTCATATTTATATAACGCTTCAATGATTTCTATATATTCAGATTTTATCTCTTTCAATATATATTCAATATCAGCGTTTTTCGCCTCAATACCGCTTATTTCTTCCTCAATAAAAAGTATTTCCCTTTTTACTTCTTCCAAATTTTTCTCCAATAAACTAAACGCTTTATCTACCGCCTTTTCCTGCGGTGATGTCTTTATACTACCTCTTCCTCCGATTCCGTCATATTTCACCGCTTTAAAATCATTATTTAGTTTTATAACAGAGTTCTCTATTTTTCTTTCAATATCTGCTTTTCTTTTTCTGTAAACTTCTAATCTATGTTTAAGCCGTCCTATTACTTTGAGGCTCTCGTAATATTTTTTTATTTTCTCTTCCGTTTCTTTATATGTAAAACTCATACTTGTGCCCCTCCTGAAAATATGCTATAATAACTGTGTTCATATTATTATCGCATATTTTTTTCAGAAAGGGGCGCAAGCTCCTTTTTCTTTATTCGATATTCATTTATAATTAAGTATTTAAAATTTTTTGAACCTCCCTAAGCTGTTCAAGGGTAAATCTATCGTAGTCGCTTGAATAGTAAAACGTGTATTGTAATCCGTCAAATATTCTTCGTCTCTCAATATACCTAAAAGCCGCCTCTTTTGTCAGAAACAATAACTCTCTGTCACCATAGTCTTTACGTATCATAAGAAAATCATCTTTTTCATTATGATGAAAAAATTGTTTCTGATAACATCTGTTATCAAGTTTCACATAAATGTATTTACTTCCAACTTTTTCCACCACGCATTTAATCAAATCTTTTTCCTCAAGTTGCCTGCGTTCTTGGCAACATAATTAATACTTCCTGTCCGACTTTAAAATCTTTAATTGTCAATTTTATTTTTCCTCCTGTTCATTATTTTTTTTGCCTTATTGCATAAAGTTCTATTCATATGTTAGTTCCGGTTCATTATCCGCAACTACAGAATCATAATCCTCTTTTACATCATCTAAAAATTTAACTCCTACCCTAGCCAATCTAAGAATATAGATTTCAAAATCGCTTAAATTCCTCAAACCTCTTACTGATTGTGCCACATCATATGAGATATCATAACCTTTATGTCTATCACTTTTCCATCTGCTTAACCGGAGACTAAAATTTAATCTATCCTGCTGGTCTTCCTCTTCTACCGCCAATTCTAATACAGCATGCTGAAAACTGCTCCATGACCGTTCTTTATCCTCTATAATTTTAGCCGTCACTTCCATTGGTGCTATACTAAAAAAGTGGACAGAAAAACAATTCATATAATATAATAAAATAAACAGAAGAAAGGAGTTATTATATATGCCCCAGATAAAATATGACGAAGATTTCAAAAAAAGCATAGTT
>CATLIG010000024.1 GCA_949948985.1 uncultured Clostridia bacterium
TTTGTGTATAAATATGCAAAACATATAATCTTTTAAAGAAATTTACTTAAAATCTCTTAAAAAAATAGTTTAAATAAATAATATTATGCAAAAAATGAATAAATATTCATAAAATTGATTTCCGTGAGGATAATGCCCGTATTTTAAGAAAATCAACAGTGAAAGAGAACAAGTCCGGAAACTAAAAAATATTTTTACCTAAAGTTTTCCTTGTAATATTTTAAAATAACATTTATACTAAATATAAGGAGATTATTGATTTTTTGCTTTATACGAAAACTCCGACTTTGTTAAAATTATATAAAGAAAGAAGTGATTAAAAGTGAGTAAAAGAAAAAGCGGTATATTGCTCCACCCAACAAGTTTTCCATCGCCTTATGGAATAGGCGATTTAGGCGAAAAAGCTATCGAATTTATTGATTTTCTGAAAAATTCTAAGCAAAAAATCTGGCAAATACTTCCACTAGGGCATACCTGTTTTGGAGATTCTCCTTATCAGAGTTTTTCAACCTTTGCGGGAAATCCTTTACTTATAAGCCCCGATAAATTAAAAGAAGAAAATCTGCTTAAAGAAGAAGACCTTAAAAATCCTCCATGGTTTTCGACAACAAATGTTGAATATGGAAAAGTAATAGATTATAAATACTCCTTATACAGAAAAGCTTATGAGAATTTCAAAAAAATAAAAAATAAAAAAATATTGTCCGATTATAGCGCGTTTTGTAAGAAAAATCAAAAATGGCTTGATGATTACTGCCTTTTCATATCATTGAAAAATTATTTTATTGAAAAAAGAGCTAATACATGGGAAACTCCTGAATATAAAGCATATAAAAAGGCCAATGAGAAAACTATGGAAGAAAATACAATAAATGACTGCTATTATGGCGCAAGCTGGAACTCATGGCCTTCTGATATAGCCCATAGAAAAAAATCCGCTATGGATAAATGGACTAAACAGCTTAAAAATGAAATAAACTTTTACAAGTTTCTGCAATATGAGTTTAATCGTCAGTGGCATTTCTTAAAGGATTATGCCGCTGAAAACAATATAGAGATAATAGGAGATATTCCTATATTTGTAGCTGCCGACAGCGCCGATACATGGAGCAATCCCACATTGTTTAAAATGGATTCAAAAGGGTTTCCCACAGAAGTGGCCGGAGTGCCTCCGGATTATTTCAGCGAAACGGGACAATTATGGGGAAATCCTCTTTATGACTGGGATTATCATAAAAAAACAAATTATAAATGGTGGACAGAAAGAATATCAAACGTTTTAGAACTTGTTGATACGGTGCGTATAGACCATTTTAGGGCTTTTGAGTCATACTGGTCAATTCCTTACGGCTCTGAAACGGCTGTGACAGGAGAGTGGAAAAAGGGACCGGGCGAAGAGTTTTTTGACACTATAAAAAAAGCTTTGCCCAATCCATCAATAATAGCCGAGGATTTAGGAGATTTAAACGAGGAAGTTCTTGAACTTCGTGACAAGCTTGGACTTCCGGGAATGAAAATTCTCCAGTTTGCTTTTGGAAGCGGTGCGGAAAATTCTTATCTTCCACATAATTATAATACAACAAATTGTATTGTATATACAGGTACTCACGACAATGATACGACAATCGGCTGGTATACTCACTCCGATAACAAGACAAAAGACCATGTACGTCGTATGCTTAATATATCGGGTGCCGATATAGCGTGGGATTTAATACGTTTTGCCTATTCAACAACGGCTGATATAGTTATAATACCTCTTCAGGACGTACTTTGTCTTGATTCTTCAGCAAGAATGAATACTCCCGGAGTGTCGGGAGGCAACTGGCAATTCCGCTTTACAGACGGAAGTCTTACTTATGAAAAATCTTCCGGACTTGCGTATCTTACAGACCTTTATAACAGATAAAGAAAAAATTAGACTTCTTTCGAAAACCTACAGAAACTTTGTGGTTTTGAAAGAAGTCTATTGATGAAATGATTAGACCTCCTCGGAAACAGATAAAAATGCCATCTAAGCACATCTTTTTACAATATGCTTTATTAAATTTTCTTGAAATACAACTACGAACGAGTATTACCGCGAAAATTTAATTTCGCCTATCGAAAAAATCCATACTCATCTGTCAATTTTCCAGTTTCCGGTGAGGTCTATTATTTACAGTGGTTTCGGAAGAACTGTACTAATAAAAAAATATTTTTTATCTCGCTTCCTTTTGCTCATTTTCAATTTGATTGACTATAATCAGATGAAATTGCTGTTATATGGCAAAAATAAAAAAATGCGCCGATAAATTTATCGGCACACCTTTTTTTATCTTAAAAAACTATTAGGTATTTTGGAAAAATATGATTATTCTTCAACAGCGGCAGCAGCGCCGGTTTTTTTACTGTTGATTTCTTTTTCCCATTCATCAAAACCTTGAAGTACTTTTTCATGAGTCTGCTGTGAAATTGAAGGAAGTGTACCTCCCCACATATCCTCAGCAAGTTTGAATCCTTTTTCTACCGCTTTTTTCATTTCCTCAAGCTTGTCAGGGTCATCTCCGGCAAGAGCTTTAGCAAAATCAAGAATTCTTCCGGCAGTTTGATTAACTCCCCAGTATCCGTCCTCGGAAATATCCTTCTGAGCCTGAAGTCTTGTTGCCTCGTCAACCTCAAGATTAGCAAAATAGCTACCTAAGTTTTTAGAAGGCATAGCTTTTACATATTTTCCGTATTGTGTCTGGAGCATACTGTTTAAAAGCATTTTCATACTTTCAGCTTTAGCGCTTTCAGCGGCTTTAATTGCTTTTTGAGCGTCAGCACGGTCAAATGTAGTTTCTTTTCCTTTTTCATAAGTATCATATTTTGTAGTTTCTTTAGAAGAATCAGAAGCTTTATTTTTTGAAGTATCTGTAGTCTGAGCTGTTGTGTCATAAGCTGTTTGTACAGCGGTATTTGCGTAATTAACTGAATTTACTGACATAATTATTCCTCCTTATAATATCATTATATATAGTCCGAAAAACATCCGTATAAAACAAGGACGGTATAGACGTCCGTCTGCACGGATGTCTTTTAGGTATTGCCTAAAAGGCTTTGTCTTAAACAAGATATTTATTAACAATTCCTTATACTTATATATCGGACGCTTGCTTTAAAAAATTAATAATGATATGAAAATTTTTACACATAAATTTTTAATTGCTTATTGCAATAAAATCCAAATTGTTTTATAATAAAATAAGCAGGAGTTTTATTTTTTCCGGTCTTTTGCGACGGGTTTGAAAATAGGGTTAATGGCAAAAATCATATTCAGGGGTCGGGAAATGTTCCTAAAATTAATAATGAAAGAAGGTATAAAAATGACAAATCAAAATGGCAAGTCATCAGGTTCGAAAATTACGGCGGCTTTTATTATTATTGCCGTATTATCTCTGATTATTGGAGTTGTTTCCGTCCTGACGCTTATTTCGGCAGGAGCAAAAGTATTGACTGTCATTACGGTTTCTCTAATCAGTGTATTGACAGTCGTTTTTTCGATTGTATCCGCTGTGATTGTTCCGAAAGGCGCATTCAGGGAAATTAACGAGATTTCACGTAAAGTTTCTTTATTCGCTAAGGGAAATACAGATATTTCTTTTAGAACAAACGATTCGTCAGATATAGGCATACTTTCAAATAATATTGCCGATATTACGGAAGTTTTAAACAATGTTATTTATGATATTGCTGATGTTTCCAAGAAAGTTGAAAACGGGGATATGGATATTTCGGTTAATTCGGGCATTTATTCCGGTTCTTTTAAAAAAACGGCGGAGAATATTAATTTTATTGTGGAAGAGCTTTCAAATGAAACAAAAAACGTTATTGACGTTTTAAAAGGAGAAAATGAAAGCGTTCTTAAATTTAAAGGGCAAAAGGCTGTATATAACGAGATTAAGGAAACAGAAAATCGTGAAAGCAAGTTTTTTGACGATATTGACAGGGTTGTTGAAGCTGCTTGTGAGGGGGATTACTCAAAACGTATTGATGAGAGCGGATATTCAGGAAAATTAAAAGAGTTTGTTATAAAGACAAATAAGCTTTTGGAGTCTGTGGATATTCCAACAAAAGAGCTTTTAGATGTATTTTATGAACTTGCTCACTCTAATAATTTTACAGCAACAAGTATTGTAAATGATTATAAGGGGATTTTTTCTGATATTAAGTATGAGGTAAACAGTTCTGTTGATATAATAAGAAGATGCTTTGAGGAAATTGTAAACATATTTATTGAAATATCAAAGCAAAATCTTGATGTGGAATTAACCGGAAACTATAAAGGCGATTTTGAGGGTATGAAAAATTATATTGAACTTACAATAAGTAATTTTAATTCGACTTTTATTGATATTGACAAAACAGCAAAGAAAATTTCATCAGAATCAATTAATATTGCCGATGTAAGCAACAAGCTTTCAAACAAAGCGTCTATGCAGGCAGAGGCCATAAACAGGCTTAATATAGGAATATCAAAGCTTTCACAGCAATCTGTCGAAAATGAGAAAAGGACATTGGAGGCTAATAAAATAGCTATTACGGCAAAGGAAAAAGCCTCTGTCGGAAATGAACAGATGAATGATATGCTTTCAGCTATGAATACAATTAACGATGCTTCAAACAGTATATCAAATATCATTAAAGTGATTGAGGATATTGCCTTCCAAACAAATTTACTTGCTCTTAATGCGGCGGTTGAGGCGGCAAGAGCTGGTGAACACGGCAAAGGTTTCGCGGTTGTCGCAGACGAGGTAAGAACATTGGCTTCAAGAAGTCAGCAGGCGGCTAAAGAAACTACAGAGCTTATTGAAACTTCTATTGAAAAAATCGCCGATGGGTCCTCTATAGCTCATAATACTGCCGAATCTCTTGCTGATATAATTGAAAAGATTAATGATATTTCTTCCATTATAGGAAAAGCGTCAAAAATTTCAAGTGAACAGGCAGAGGAAATAAAGCATTTGAGCGAGCGTGTAAGCGAAATAGATTCTATTGCCAGGGATATATCCTCTGTTAGCGAATCTGCTCTTTTGTCAAATTCTCTTGAAAGAAACGCGGGAAGTCTTAATTCTATGATTTCAAAGTTTAAGATTAAATCTAAAGATGCTATTGAAAAAAGAAAAAAAACTTTAGAGAGTAATATTAAAAAATCTATAGAAGAAAAAAATAAGGAACCGAAAGTCAAACCCAAAGAAAATAAAACGGACAACAGGAAAAGGGAGCCAATAAATTCTTTTGATAATGTGAAATCAAACAAATCACAAAGCGGTAATCCTTTTTCAATGAACAAACCTGATAAAATAGAGCATATTGGGAAGACTGAGCCGGTAAATATGGCTAAAAGTCATAATTATCATATGGCTACAAATATGAGTAATACGGAAATTGGAAATGTGAACTCTCAAGACGGGGTAAAACATTTTGATAATATAAACGGTAAAAATATCAGTGAAAGTATTGAAGCAATTACGTCAGCTGTTCCAAAAGTGGCAGCTCCGTTAGGTTCGGAAATACCTGTAATTGATTTTGATAAAACTACAGATTTTGGAAAATATTAATACAAGTATATATGATAAATTAAAATAAAAATATTTATACATATTTTATACTGTTTTTACGAGTATGCCATTTTGAGATTGTTGAACAGATTTAATAAATAGACGGCGATTAAATATCGCCGTCTATTTGTACACAGGTAAAAAAACGGAATGACCAGAAAAAGTATTTTATAGTCAAGTAATTAGGCAGCAAAAATAGATTTTTCTCGAAACTACTAAATTACATCAATCAAATAAAAAAATATTTTATTTAATGTTTCAGCGAAATGCGTTTTGTTTTTTTATAGTCAATCAACTCGAAAATGAGAAAAAGGAGGCGAGCTAAAAAATTATTTTTGCAAGGCGGCGGAGGGAGAGCATAGCCGAATGCCTATGCCGACCGACGGCAATACGGAAAAAAGGATTTTTAGCCGCCAAACTTACTTATTTTTAAATTGATTGACTATAAACACCGAAAGCATTAAATTAAATATTTTTTTGGGTGATATCTGTGCAAGTGTAAAGTTTCGAAGAAGTCGGATGGACCTGTTCAATGTTATTTTTAGGTTGTTTGACTATATATAGTTGATAAAATAAATATTTCAAGGATTTTTTTATAGTATAGTTTTTTGTTTTTATAAGGAGTTTTTATTATGGATTTAAAAAATTTATTTTTTGCTAAAGTAAAAGAAAACGCTGTTATACCTTCAAAAGAAAAGTGGAATGCCGGATTTGATATTTATCCTTGTTTTGATGAGGAATATATGATTATTAAACCATTTGAGACAGTTCTTATACCTACAGGTATAGCAAGTTCCATAGACGAAGGATATTATATACAAATTCAGGAAAGAGGCTCAAGCGGTGGAAAAGGAATAAAATACAGTGCCGGAGTCATTGATTCAAGCTATAGGGGAGAATGGTTTCTGGCAACGACAAACACCAACAAAAAGCCTGTCATTATATTAAAAAAGAATATTGATGATTTTGATATACTGTCAAAGAACATAATAAATGAGGGCTATATTGTTTATCCTTATTCAAAGGCATTGTTTCAGGGGATTATTCATTCTGTTCATAATGAGTTTGAAACAAGTGAGATAAGTTTTGACGAACTTAAACAAATCTCTTCTCAAAGAGGAGAGGGTAGGCTTGGCAGCAGCGGGAAATAAACAGATTTCTTTTTTCGCTCGCTATACTTTGCCTGACAAAAAATTTTTTATCAGCCGTTATAGACAATCAACTTGAAAATGAGAAAAAGGATTTTTAGCCGCTGAACTTACTTATTTTTAAGTTGATTGACTATATTACTTAGGTTATTAAACAGGTTTATTGTTTCAGCGAAAAGCGGTTTGACTTTTTAAACGCCTTTTGCTGAAACATTGAATGAAATATTTTTTTGTTTAATTGATGTAATTTCGTAGTTTCAAAAGAAATCTATTGATTACTATGTGTATACTTGGAGTTAAAAAGCTTATTAATTTTGAATTATGGAAGAACTGAATTTTTTCAGGTATTCCTCTTTATTTAAAGACGGATCTTTTAAAACCTCATCAAGGCAAGCGTTTAGAATAATACCTATATTTTTGCCATTTTTTATTCCTATATTTTTTAATATGTTTCCATTTATTTTAAGGTTTTTCAAAGAATAACAATCTTTATCTGAGATTATTTCATTAAACATATTTTCTGATTGTTTTAAATATAAAAGTTTGTTGCTGTCGTCATAAAAAAAAGATTTTTTCATTTTTAAAAGTTTTTCATAAAAAATTTCATTTGTTTTTGATAGGTTTTTTCTAATATCATATTTTGTTTTTTCATCAGGCAAACACAAATATTTTACAAGAGAAGATGTTTCTTTTACGGTTTTGGTATCGAATTTCAAAGTTTTCATAATATTGATTGTTTCTTTTTCTGTTAAATCCGCAAACAGTGTACAATAAAAAAGAGAAATATCCTGTATATTATTTTTGACAAGGTTTTTTAATATATTTGTTTCTTTACAGCCGTCATAAATTTTTTCATTTATTACAGGCATAAATTCTTTTAATAAACCTGTATTTTTTAATTCTATTATTTTTTCGGGGTTTGGAGATGTAATAATTTTTGTAAACTCATCACGTATTCTCTCAATACTTATATTTTTTATTAACCCTGAGTTTTGCACAACGGAGTCATAGGTATTCTTTTCTATCTTGAAATTTAACTGAGCTGAAAATCGTATACATCTAAGCATTCTGAGAGCGTCTTCATTAAATCTCTTGTCAGGAGCGCCAACACCTTTTATAATTTTCTTTTTTAAATCATCTCTGCCGTTATACGGGTCGCAAAACCCTTTTTCCTCATTATAGGCTATGGCATTTATTGTAAAGTCACGGCGGCTTAAATCCTCATCTATCTTTTTTGTGAATGTTACATCAAGAGGATGACGGAAGTCTGAATAGTTCCCGTCTATACGGTATGTTGTTATCTCGTAGTTTTCTTTGTCTATTACAACCGTTATTGTTCCATGCTGTATGCCTGTATCGTAGGTATGAGGAAAAAGCTTTTTTATCTCAGAGGGAACAGCCGATGTTGTTATGTCCCAGTCTTTAGGCGTTTTTTCTAAAAGATAATCCCTTACGCATCCGCCTACGGCATATGCCTCAAAGCCTGCTTTTTCAAGAGTTTTTATTATATATGATACTTGTTTGGGCAATTTCATTTTTAATTCCTCTTTTATTATATATTTAATAAATTTTTGTATTTAATATTTCAAAAAATGTAGTTACGTCTATATACCATTCGGTGTCGTCGGCATATCCTCCCTCGCCGTTTCTTGTATTTATCCATTTTATAAAGTCAATATTTGGCGGACGTCCTTTTGATAGCTTTATTATTGTTTTACAGGCTATTTCAGCGGAGTCGCTTATTGTAGTGTTATATGTTTCCCAACTTCCGAAAACGTTAAAAGGATTGTTGGAAATTTTATAAGCAAGTCTATGGTCTTTTGGAACAAAACTTTGCTCTTTTCCGGTTATAGCGAAAAGCAGGCATGGATTTATATTATGTATTTTCGCTTGCTTGAAAATCTCATTGAAATATGGTTCTTCGGAAAGAAGAGAATTTTTATTTGATAAATATTCTTTTAAAGCACTGATATTTCCGCTTCTGAACAAGTAAATGTTTGGTATTGTCGGAATTGGTTTTAAGGCAGGCCTGAATGTTTCTTCGTGAGGTCCTTTATCAGTATACAAAACAGTATATTTTTTTGCTTTGAAAACTGTTTTAGCGTCAGATGAATATATATGTGTTCCTGCGGCGCATAATATAACAGCCAGAAAAACAAGAAATATCCATTCATAAATAGTGTGTTTATTTTTCCGCATTTGTTCCTCCGATGTAAAACCGCGAAAATCAGATAAGAATCAATATACAGCAGTTTACATAATTTTCAGAGGGAAACAGTAAAAGAATTGCTGTAATGTATTAGTTTATCAGAGTTTATAGATTAAAAACTGATTTTCGTTATATTAAATAAAAAAGTAGTTACAATATAAAATAAATATGGTATAATATATAAAAGCGTCTTTTTATCCGTAAAATAAAGTTTGCTGAAATATATAAGAAATATATTACATTTATATGTATAGTATACTTTAAAATTAAGGTATAGTCAATATTTCATTGTCTGTAAACACGGAAATCAATTTTTGAAAAATTTATATAAAAATTTTTTTACTTGTCGGTTTTTAAAAAATTGAATGAAATTTAAAGTTTACAGCAGTTTTATCCCCTTTGTCTATTTTGTAATTGCCGTAGTAAATTTTATATTATTTGGGGATTATAACTTTGTAAAATTGGCTGATGATAATATGAATGATGAAAGATTGGAGTGAAATATATGGCTCGTAAAATTCTTGTTGTTGACGATGAGGAGAGCATTGTAAAAATAATTGAATATAATTTGAAAAAAGAAGGTTATGATGTGATTTGCGCAAGTGACGGAGAAACGGGTTGCAGGCTCGCTAAAGAAGAAAATCCGGACCTTATTCTTCTTGACATAATGATGCCGAAAATGGACGGGTACGAAGTATGCAAAAAAGTAAGGGAAAAAAGCAATGTGCCTATTATTATGCTTACGGCTAGAGCCGAGGAAGTAGACAAAGTTGTCGGACTTGAACTTGGGGCGGATGATTATGTTACAAAGCCTTTTGGAAACCGCGAGCTTATGGCACGTGTAAAAGCTCATTTAAGAAGAAACAATGTAAAAAAAGAAGAAGCTGAAACATCAGAAAATTCAGGAAAGTTTGGCGATATTATCATAGATTTTGAAAGATATGAAGTGTACAAAAGAGGCGATGCTATTTATCTTACAGTAAGAGAATTTGAGCTTCTTAAATTTCTCGCTACTCAAAAAAATCAGATATTCTCAAGAGAGGCTCTCCTTGAAAAAGTATGGGGGTATGAATATTTCGGCGATGTAAGGGCGGTTGACGTGACAATAAGAAGGCTTCGTGAAAAAGTCGAGGATGACCCGGGAAAGCCTCGATATATAATTACAAAAAGAGGATTTGGCTATTATTTTACTGTATAGTTTTAAATAATTTTTGGTTTGCTATAAAAAGAAATCAAATTCAGGGGTTTAAAATACTTTTGTTTCTTTGTAGTCAATCAACTTGAAAAATGAATAAGTTTGGCGGCTGAAATAGTTTTATATTATTTGTTTCTTTTTGCTCATTTTCAAGTTGATTGACTACAACTATACGGCTGTTTGAGAATATCAGAGGTTTTTTTATGAATAGTATCAGATGGAAAATGGTTTTTATTTATTTTACTCTTGTTTTTATAGTTATGATTATAAGCGGTACTTATATAATTATTATGACTGATTCTCAGGAAACAAGAAACGCAGAGGAAGAACTTAAACAATGCGCTGTTTATGTTAAAGAGCAGATTGTTGACGAATACGAAAATCCGCAGGATTTTCAAAGAGGGTTTGATAATTTTTTTATTGTAAGGTCGTCTATGAGAAATATTCAGGCTAATATACTGGACAAAGACGGCAAGACTATTGCCTCAAGTGTATCCTCGGATAAGTCTTTATTTATAAATTACAGTAATTCCGCCGTTATATCAGCTCTTTCCGGAAAGGAAAGCTTTGAGTCAAATAAAAAGTATATGGATTTTAATTCTCAGGTCAAGGACTGGATTACTTACGGTTATCCCGTTTTTGACGATACAGGTCAGGTCAAGTATGTAATTTATGTACAGATTGATGGTGAAAGCATAAAAAACAATATTTTGACTATTGCGGGAACTATAGCAGTTTCAGTTGTTATCGCTCTTGTTATGACAGGCATACTCGGCATTATTTTTTCAACCACAATTACAAGACCTATCGCTCTTCTTACAAAAAAGGCAAATCAGCTTGCTCACGGAAGAAAATTTGAAAGAGTGCCTGTACGCTCTAATGATGAAATAGGTCAGCTTACAAGAAGTTTTAATTATATGGCGTCGGAACTAAGAAAGACTATGTCTGACCTCCAAAATGAAAACAATAAGCTTGAAATTGTTGTAAACAACATGACAGACGGAATTTTGGCATTTGATTATCATGGCAAGCTTATTCATGCCAATCACGTATGCAGGGAACTCCTTGGATATTCTACAGAAGCCCTTACATTAAGAAAATTTCTCGCGGAAACAAATATGACGGATATTTCTCTTGTACCTAATATTATTTCGGAAACAATTATAAAGAGAGATAATATATATCTTAGCATATCTTTTATTCCTTATGGACAGAAAGAAGAAAAAATTAATGTTCTTAAAAGTTTTTCCTCTAAGGACAGTTTTGAGGGGGTCGTTATTGTTTTACAGGATATTACAAAACACAGACGCCTTGACGAAATGAGAAGAGAATTTGTCGCAAATGTTTCCCACGAAATAAGAACGCCTTTAACGACAATAAAAAGTTATGCGGAAACCCTTATCGACGGCGCTATTGATGAAAAAGAAACAGCGGTGGAATTTTTGAAGATTATCAATTCTGCCGCGGACAGAGTCGCTTTTCTGGCTAAGGATTTACTTGATTTATCACACCTTGACAATAAACAGATGAAATTTAATTTTGAAAATGTAAATATTATCGGTATAATAAGAGATTGTGTTACTCAAAATTATATTGCGGCACAGAATAAAAATCAGAATATTTTATTTGAGCCAGAAGATTATGAAGAATATACGGTAAATGTTGATGTGGGAAGAATTACACAGGTTTTTAATAATGTTATTTCAAACGCTATGAAATATAGCCCGGAAAATACTGATATTGAGATTTTTGTGGACAGAGATGAAAAATATTATTTCGTCCATATAAAGGATAACGGTATTGGTATTCCCCAAGAGGATGTTGAAAGAATTTTTGAGAGGTTTTACAGAGTGGACAAGGCAAGGTCACGGGCTATGGGCGGAAACGGTCTTGGTCTTTCTATCGCTAAGGAGATTATGGAAGGTCACAAAGGTAAAATTGAAGTTAAAAGCTCCGTAGGAAAAGGTACCGAGATGATTCTTGGATTTCCCAAAGCAAAAAAGAATAGCAGATGATTTTACAGCAATTTAAACAGGTCTGTAGTCAATCAACTTGAAAATGAGCAAAAGGAAGCGAGATAAAAATTATTTTTGTAAGGCAGTGGAAGGAGAGCGTAGCTTTGCGACCAGCCACTAACAAAGCGAAAAGGATTTTTATCCGCTGAACTTGTTCAATTTTTAAGTTGATTGACTATAATATAGAGCATAGGAGATATGATTTATGAGATTTGGATTTATAAAGGTGGCGGCGGTTACGCCAAGAGTTTTTGTTTCAGATTGTTTTAAAAATTCTGAAGAGATTATAAAATATATTTTTATGGCAAAGGAAAAAGGAGCGGTGGCGGTTGTTTTTCCCGAACTATCAATTACAGGGTATACCTGCGGGGATTTATTTTTGCAATCAACTGTAATTGACGGAGCTAAAAAGGCCCTTGAAATTATATGCCAGAAAACATCGGAAACAGATATAATTATTTGTGTGGGTATGCCTTTTGATTATGAGGGAAAATTATTTAACTGCTGTGCTATAATACACAAAGGTTCGGTTATTGGGATTGTTCCTAAATCCAATTTGCCTAATTATAACGAGTTTTATGAAAAAAGGTGGTTTTCAGAGGCTCTGACGGAAAATAAAAAGGTATTTCTCTTTGGGAAAGAAGTTCCTTTTGGAACAAAACTTATTTTTAGAAACAAAAAAGATTTGGATTTTGCTTTTTCAGTGGAGATATGTGAGGATTTATGGTCTGTAATACCGCCATCGTCCTATCACGCTCAGGCGGGTGCAGATGTTATTTTTAATTTATCGGCTGGCAACGAGATTACGGGAAAAGATATATACAGAAGAGATTTGGTAAAAGGACAGTCGGCAAGACTCTTATGCGGATATGTGTATGTATGCGCCGGAGAGGGGGAGTCTACAACAGACGTTGTTTTCTCGGGTCATAATATTATAGCTGAAAACGGCAGGGTTTTAAAAGAAAGCAGACGTTTTGAAAACAATATTATATTTTCGGATATTGACCTTAATTATTTAAAAAACGAACGAAGAAAAAATACAAGTTTTTCAGTTGCGTCCAACGGGTATGAAAATGTGTTTTTCTCACTTGAGTATGGCGAGGAAAAGCTTGACAGGTCTATTGACAGAACTCCTTTTGTTCCCTCAGATACCAAGGAAAGAGATAAAAGATGTGAAGAAATTATAAATATTCAGGCTCTTGGTCTTAAAAAAAGAATCTCTCATATAGGCTGTAAAAATGTTGTTATCGGAATATCGGGAGGTCTTGACTCGACTCAGGCTTTAATTGTCGTATACAGGGCATTTGAAATGCTGGGACTTGACAGCAAAAATATTATAGCTGTGACTATGCCTTGTTTCGGTACTACAGACAGAACTTACGGCAATGCTGTACAACTATGCGAGGCCCTTAATACAACTTTAATTGAGATTAATATAAAAGACGCTGTATTAAAACATTTTGAGGATATAGGTCATAATCCGGATATACGTGACCTTACTTATGAAAACAGTCAGGCGAGAGAAAGAACTCAAATCCTTATGGATATTTCATCAAAATACAACGGTTTTGTCGTTGGAACTGGAGATTTATCAGAACTTGCTTTAGGATTTGCCACATACAACGGTGACCATATGTCTATGTATGGAGTAAACGGCTCTGTTCCTAAAACTCTTATAAGGTATCTTATTGAGTATATCGCTGACAACAATAGTTTTAAAAATCCAAAGGTATCTGAAATTCTTAAAGACATTTTAGATACTCCAGTTTCTCCTGAGCTTTTGCCGCCTGATGAAAACGGAGCTATTTCTCAGGTTACGGAAAATATTGTAGGTCCTTATGAACTTCACGATTTCTTCTTATACAATTTTATGAGAATGGGATTTTCAGCGGATAAAATTATATACATTGCTAAAATTGCTTTTAAAGATTTTTATGACACGGAAACTATTGAAAAATGGTTTAATATATTTATTAAAAGATTTTTTGCCCAGCAGTATAAAAGATCCTGTATTCCTGACGGACCTAAAGTCGGTTCTGTTTCATTATCCCCAAGAGGCGACTGGAGAATGCCAAGTGATGCTCAAAGAGATATGTTTTGCTATAGCAAAATAATAAAAGAATGAATAAGGTCTAAGAAGTCTGTTGATTTACGCTAAAAGTTCTGCGAATGACTATAATAATGGAAAAAAGAAAGGTACTGTTTAAGTTTTTGTTAAGTAAAAAAGTTCGGTTATGAATTTATATTCATACCGAACTTTTTTTTATGCCATACCTATGATTTTTATACTTTTATCGTACGCCAAATCAATTACGGTTCCATCAAGTACTGCCACTATGGGACGAGAAAGAAAATTCTGATTTATAAATACTACCTGCGCGGTTTTATTATTTGAAAGCTGAACATATGAACTTATATATGTATGAGCTATATTTTTGGTAAACTGAAACAGTATTTTTGTGTCTAAAAGTCCTATGTTCATAGATTCAAAATCATTTATTATATCGAAAGGACAACGTTTTTTAATTGAAACAAGATTGTCGTAGGCATTGCATACAGAAACAATTTTTGTTATTATGTTGATTTCATTGTCTTTTAAACCTTTTGGATAGCCTGAGCCGTCAATTTTTTCGTGATGTGAAAGCACAGCTTGTTTAATTTCATCGTCAAAGTCCTGAAAAAGAAGCATTTCATAACCTATTTCCGGATGTTTTTTAAACTGCACAAGCTTTTCATCTATAAGAAGTTCTTCATTTAAAATTTCGTCTGTCGTAAGATTAAGCGACGCTTTTCCTATATCGTGAAGAAGTCCCGCAACAGCGGCTTTTTCAACATCTTCTTTATCAAGTTTCATCCATGTAGCGCATATATGGGACAAAACGGCGACATTTATACTGTGGGAGTATGTACAGTCATCCATATTATCAAGATAATTTATGTACTGCACAAGCTCGCTTGAACATTTCGCGGTTCCCATAATACTGTCAACAATACCATAGAGTTCTTCCTGATTTGTTTCTTCTCCTTTTTTCAAAGCGTCTATACAGCCTTTAAGCTCATCTATTTTTTTATCATAGTTTTCCTGAAAACGTTTAAACTCAGGTTTTTTAATATCAGGATTTGACATTTCGGGTTCTTTTTCCGGCGTTATGTCATTAGTGTCTGAAAAAGGCTTATTTCTTTTATCAATTGAGTAAATCCATATTTCAACTGTTGTGATATCTTTATTTTTCTCCAGTTTTTTGAAATTCATATTATCAAGTCTTGTATTTTTAGCGAGAATTACAACTCCGCTTTTTGATACGGCGTCCTTTGAAAGAATCATATTAGGACATAATTCAGATACAGCTATTTTTTTTGTTTCCTGCAAAGAATCCAATACTCTCACTCCTTCTCATAAAAAATTGTTAATTCAGAAAATTTATGTCACTGAATATAATTTATTGAATTATATTTCAGGTGAATTATTTTATTGTTTTTATAACTAATCTAAGTTGCCTGACTATAAAAATTTGCAAATGGATTGATATACACTTTTTATTATATACTTTTTTTTTGAAAATAGCAAATTTTTTTTGAAAAAATTTTATGTAAGGAAAAATATAATTTTATTTACAAAAATATATTTTTATGATAAAATATATTTAATGGCAATACGCAGAATTTATGACAGCAAAACAACAAAGAAAACTCTTCATTTATTAAAAATAGTTACAGCGGATAAAGTTTGAGCGAGAGTATTATTTTTTTATTAGGAATTTTTTTATTAAAAAATAATTATGAAAGCGGAAATTTTACGAGAAATTATTTTTAAATTTTAAATCAGTGTTTTCACGAAATTTAGTATAAAACGTCGTAGTTATAACTGTCAGCATTTTGTTGTTTTGCTGTAAAATAAATATTTTAGAAAAAATAAAGGAGCTAAGAACATGAAAAATATAAAAATAAGCGTTCGTTTGACTATATTATTGTCTTTTTGTGTTATTTGTGTGTTGGCGCTGTCTGTTTATTTTTTCAGTGCCATAAACAGAATAACCGACCAGTTTGAGATATTTGCCGACTCATGTATGCCGGCCGCGGCTTCAGCCGACAATATCAATAATTATTTGGAAAATTACAGAATAAGCGAGTACAATTATGTTATTATTGATAACGCTGATGAAAAAAAAGAGGCTTCCAAGCTGATTAACGAATATTACAATTTAGTTCAGCAGGAAATATCAAATGTTGAGAAATATGATATGACATCTTCGGAAAGAGAGTATATAAACAGTTTTAAAAACTCGTGGAATAATTATATAAAACAGTCCCAGAAAGCAATGGATTTAAGTGCTGAAAGAAAAAACGCCGAGGCCTCCAGAATATTGACGGAAGACTCGGAACAGGAGTATACGGCGGCTAAAGACGCTGTAGGTAAGCTTATTTCCTCTAAAGAAAAAACAGCGAGAGAAGCTCAAGAGAAAGCACACGAAATACACACGGGAAGTACTGGCACTTCAGTTGTTATTGTGGTTGTTTTTATTGTGATTATTTTTGCGGCAAGTTTTGTAATTATGCGGTCTATTAATTTTTCAATAAAAAATCTACGTTCTGCCGTTAAAAATATTTCAGAAGGCGGTATGGACGTAAAAATTGACATTGACGGAAAAGATGAGCTGAGCGAACTTTCCAGAGATTTCAACAAAACAGTTTTACGACTTAATGAATATATTAAATACATAAATGAAATTACCGTTATTTTAGACGGAATTGCCAACGGAAATTTAAACTATGAACTTAAACAAGAGTATACAGGTGAATTTGGAAAAATTAAAAATTCCTTTGAAAATCTTTCAGAGGTGCTTAACGGAGCTATGGGCAGTATAACCCAAAGTTCAAACCAGGTTTCTGACGGAGCGGAGCAGGTTTCCGGAAGTATGCAGGAGTTTGCCAGAGGTACTATGGAGCAGGCGGATTTTGTTGAAAATCTTGTATTGTCAATAGACAATATATCAAATACAGTAAGTCTGAGCGCCGAAAATATAAAGGAAGCCGGACAGCTAGCTAATTCTTTTGGAAAAATAATAGAACAAAGCAATAAGCGTATGGAAGATATGACCAAATCTATGGAAGAAATAACAGATACTTCCGGAGAAATAAGCAAAATTATCAAGCTTATTGACGATATCGCTTTCCAAACAAATATTTTATCTCTTAATGCCGCTGTTGAGGCGGCAAGAGCCGGTACGGCGGGGAAAGGTTTTGCTGTTGTTGCGGATGAGGTAAGAAACTTAGCTACAAAAAGTGCGGAGGCGGCGAAAAATACAGCCGAACTTATTAAAAATTCTATTAAAGCTGTTGATAATGGTACCAAAATCGCTGATGATACGGCTGAAATTCTTAATTCAGCTGTTGAGGAAACCCAAAAGCTTATTGATACTATGAGTTCTATTTCTAAAGCAGGAGAAAGCCAGCTGGAGGCTGTTGAGCAAATAAGAGGAAGTGTTGAGCAGATTTCAAATATCGTCCAGAATAATTCAGCTATTGTGGAAGAATCTGTTTCAGTAAGTACGCAGTTAAGCAATCAGGCGGAAAATCTTAAAGACCTTGTCGGAAAGTTTAATTTTAAAAAAGAGTATATGGATTATGATGATAATGATAACGGTTATGCTGATTTTAAGTCTTCTGATGTTCCTGAAATCAGACTTGAACCGACAGAATCATTTAATGCCATTCCTGCTGATAATAATATGGATTTTAGTATGAATTACGGGGCGGTTGATAATTCAGCTTTTAGTATGGATTACAGCGGCACTGATTCAGGATTTGATATGAACTATGATGATAATAGTTCAGGATTTGATGCGAGCTATGAGAACAATGACTTTGATGCTCAGAACGAAATGTATGATGACCCACCGCAGATTGTCCTTACTGAAAATGCTGAAGACGCTTATGTTCCGGAAATAAATCTTGTGAAAAATTATAATGACAATGGCTCTGATAAATATTAAACATATTTTATGAAATAAGTTGTTAATTAGCAGACAGGTTAGGTTTTTTCATATGGAATTGCTATAAGGTTTCAAAAGAAGTCTGCTTAATGTTTATCTATAAAAAACAGTGAAAATAAATTCAATTACAATAATTTATTTTCACTGTTTTTTTATATTAACCTATTTTAAACTACCATAACACCATTTGACAAATGTTTTTCCGCCATATACTTTGCTTGATAAAAAAATATTTTATCAATTGTTACGCAAAAACATATAGTCACTCAACTTAAAAATGAGAAAAAGGAGGCGAGCTAAAAATTATTTTTACAAGGCGGTGGGAGGGGAGAGCATAGCTGACTGCCTATGCTGACCGACGGCAACACAGCAAAAATGATTTTCAGTCGCCAAACTTGTTTATTTTTAAATTGATTGACTATAAGAAGATTGTGATTATAGAGTTCCCCATGCCTTTTCCAGAAGAGTCAGTGCTTCTCTTATCTCAAAATGCTCAAGTCCGCCGAAACCAAATACAAAATATTTATCATTATACATTCCGCTTTCTCTGTAAAATGAACGAGTCATTGGAACTATTTTTACTCCTTGTTCTCTTGCCGCATGCTCTATTTGATTTTCGGGAATATCTGTATTGAATTTTGCTATGAAGTGTGTTCCGTTTAGATTATCAGATATTTCTATTTTATTTCTGAAAGAGCATTTTTCAAGTTCTGAGAGCAAATAATCCCTTTTCTTAATATAAATGGTTTTCATTTGTTTAACGTGCTTCATAAAATAACCTTCCTGTATAAATTCTGCCAAAACCCACTGTTCGAAAAGATTTACAGGAGTGTAATAACTGTTTATGTAACTTTTCCATTTTTTCAGAAGATGGTTTGGCAATACTATATAAGATGTTTTTATTGAAGGTCCTATTGTTTTTACAAAGTCGCCTATATATATTACTTTTTCATTTGTGTCAAGTCCTTGTATTGACATAATCGGTTTTTCATAAATAAACTCACTGTCATGATGAAATTCGACTATATAACGGTTTTTACGGGCATTTACCCATTCAATAAGTTCATAACGCTGTTTTAAAGGCATAGTATAGCCTGCGGGATATTGGTGAGAAGGCATAACAAGCAGAATATTTATATTTGAGCCATTCAGAGCGTCTATTGAAAAACCGTTTTTTGTAACGTCAAGAAGGCATATTCTCTTATTACACATATTAACTGTGGAATACATTCTTTTCATACATGGATTTTCAAGACCATAAACAGCATTTTTATCCATTATAAGCATAAGCATAAGAAGAAGATAGTCAAAACCGGCGCCTATTACAACTTGATTGTAATTACAGTTTATGCCCCTGAATTCATGAAGATATTTTTTTATCGCTTTTTGCAAAATTCTCTCGCCAAAATTCTCTCCATGACCAAAAAGACTTGGATTTTCATAAATTGTATTTTTGTAAAGTTTTACCCATGTTTCATAAGGCATTTTTAATATGTCATTCGCGTTTATACTGAAATTATATATATAATCAGGAAAGTTTTCTTCCTCTTTCTCAATAAAAAAACCATTTCGGTTTCGTACGTAAAAGCCACTTCGGGGTTCTGATATAATATATCCGTCCGCCGCTAATTTCTGATAGGCAGACTCAACGGTGTTTTTATTTATTTTTAAGTGACTGCACAATGCTCTCCTTGAAGGAAGTTTTTCATTTTCTTTTAAATTTCCTCTTCGTATTTCTTTTAGCAAGTAATCATATAGTTGACGATACAAGGGAATATTACAATTATAATCAAATTCAATTGTGAAATTATTCATTCGGTTTTCCCCTTTCTTATTTATAAAAACAATATTACGGCAAAGGATAAAATGAATTTAACGCATTAAAATAAAATAATATTTACATAAATATTTTTGTTATATTCCATTCAGTATTTATTTAATTATACTTTTATTATTATAAATTGTCAAATATATTAGAATTAATTTTGAATACTCTTATTGAAAATTTATACGCAAATTCCTTATAGTCAATCAACTTAAAAATAAATAAGTTTGGCAGCTAAAAATCCTTTCTCATTTTCAAGTTGATTAACTATAAAAGGCAGTTTTTATGTTATCTCATAATTTGACATAAAATTTTGACTGTGATATAATTGAATTTGTTTAAAGCTATAATAGACCTGTTCAATAACTTTCGTAATAATGCCTGACAAATCTTTTTTCACCATATTTTGGATGACTTTTTTGAAATATTTAGAAAGTTCTTGTGAAAATTAAACTTTAATTGAATAAAATCTTTTGTCGATAGTTACCATTTACAGCAATTCACAAAATTTTTAGTGCAAAACAAAAAATAATTCTTTGTTATATCGAATTTATTAAAACTTGTTTGTCTTATAACTACATAATAATAACAATAATTTGATATTAATTTTAATAAAAAGGGGCGGTTTTGTGAGAAAATTATACGCTGTTATTCTTTTTTGTACGGTGGTTGTGTTTGCCTGCGGATGCGGGGAAAATGATGATAATAAAATCAAAAAAACACGTCCGCTTCTTTCTGAAACGGAAAGTAAAGAACCGGAAAGATTATCTTCAACAAAAATAACAAAAAACGAAAAGCCGGGAGTTGCTGAAGATAATTCTTTTGATATGGAAAGAGAAGAGCCGTCACAGGCAGCCCAAAATTCATCTGTTGAAGGCGCGGGAGCTATTGTGTCCGGAAACGAAAACAGCAAAGAGTCCGACGGCGTGATAAGCGGACAGGGAGAAGGTGACAGTTTTGCCCCGGAGCAAAGCTCTTTATGGGAGTTTCCTTCACCTACTGAAAATTCATATAACGCTTATGTACGAAATAATGAAAGAAATACATCTCCCATATATTTTGACGTGGCTCTTTCTGACGGGACTATTATATATAAATCCAAAGTTTTAGCGGTAGGAGAGGAAGACAGAGGATTTAAGCTTGACAAAAGTTTAGCACCCGGTAATTATAATTGTATGGTAGTTTATCATATACTGGACAATGTGAATGATAAAGGAAAACTCAGCTGTGTTAATATGGCGGTGGATATTCATATAAGAGGATAAAGCTTTTAAGTCTATTGATTTAAGTGATTTGTTAAACACATAACTGATTATATCAGGGGTATTAAAATTTGCTGGGTTATAGTCAATCAACTTAAAAATTGAACAAGTTCAGCGGATAAAAATCTTTTTGCTCATTTTCAAGTTGATTGACTATATTTTTTTATTGTTTCGTACTAAAAAATTTGTGAATTGATATATAGTGTTAAAAAATAAACAAAAATAGTATCATTATTATTTAATATGATTTTATTTTTGTTTATTTTTTTGGACAGGCTTAATGTTTTATCAATTATGTAACCGCAAAATAGAAATTATGTTTAAATTTAAAAAAAAGCCTTTACATATTGCGGGTAAACCTTGTATAATAATTATAAGTATGTACACAATAAAGGGAGGTTTTTAAGGTGTATGACAAAGTAACAACAAATTTGGATTTTGTTGAAAGAGAAAAAGAAATTTTATCTTTTTGGAAAAAAAATAATATATTTGAGAAAAGTATAGAAACAAGAGAAGGCTGTCCAAGGTTTACTTTTTACGATGGACCGCCTACCGCTAACGGCAAGCCTCATATAGGGCATATAATTACACGTGTTGTTAAAGACATTATTCCAAGATACAAAACTATGAAGGGCTACAAGGTATTAAGAAAGGCAGGCTGGGATACTCACGGTCTTCCTGTTGAACTTGAAATTGAAAAACAGCTTGGCATAAGCGGAAAGCCTCAAATTGAAAATTATGGGGTTGAGCCTTTTATTAAAAAATGCAAGGAAAGTGTTTTCAAATATGAAACTGAATGGCGCGAGATGAGCGACAGGGTTGGCTTTTGGGCGGATATGGACAAGCCTTATGTTACTTATCACAACGATTATATAGAATCTGTATGGTGGGCCTTAAAACAAATATGGGAGAAAAAACTTTTATACAAGGGTCATAAAATTGTTCCTTACTGTCCAAGATGCGGTACCGCTCTATCAAGTCACGAGGTGGCTCAGGGTTATAAGGACGTAAAAGAAGTTTCAGCCATAGCTAAATTTAAGATAAAAGGAAAAGACAACGAATTCTTTTTAGCGTGGACGACTACTCCATGGACTTTGCCATCAAACGTTGCTCTTTGTGTGAATGCAGCGGAGGATTATGTAAAAGTGAAATGTGACAGTGAGATTTATATTCTCGCGGACGCTCTTACATCAACTATTCTTTCTGACAAGAAATTTGACGTTATTGAAACAATGAAAGGCAAAGACCTTGAATACACGGAATATGAACCGCTTTTTGATTTTGCTTCTACAGATAAAAAAGCTTACTTTGTGACTTGTGATTCTTATGTCACTTTAACAGACGGTACGGGTATTGTTCATATTGCTCCAGCTTTTGGAGAGGACGATGCTAAGGTTGGCAAAAATTATGATTTGCCTTTTGTTCAGCTTGTTGATGAACAAGGTAAATTTATTGAGTGTGTTACGAACTGGAAAGGTATGTTTGTCAAAGATGCTGACAAGCTTATTATTAAAGAACTTGAAAAGTCAGGAAAGCTTTTCGCCGCTCTTCCTTTTGAACACAGCTATCCTTTCTGCTGGAGATGTGATACTCCTCTTCTTTATTACGCAAGAGATACATGGTTTATAAAAATGACTGAAGTTCGTGACAGGCTTGTCAAAAACAACGAAACTGTTAAATGGATGCCTGAAAACATAAAACACGGAAGATTTGGAAACTTCCTTGAAAATGTAATTGACTGGGGATTAAGCCGTGAAAGATATTGGGGGACTCCATTACCTATATGGGAGTGTGAATGCGGTCACAGACATGCTATAGGAAGTATTGAGGAACTCAAAGCCATGAGCGATAATTGTCCTGATGATATTGAACTTCATAAGCCTTATATTGACAGTGTTTTACTGAACTGCCCTAAGTGCGGGGGAAAAATGAAACGTGTTTCAGAAGTTATTGACTGTTGGTTTGATTCAGGTTCTATGCCTTTCGCTCAGCTTCATTATCCTTTTGAAAATAAAGAGGAATTTGAGAAAAGTTTTCCTGCTGATTTTATATCGGAAGCTATTGACCAGACAAGAGGCTGGTTTTACACTCTTATGGCTATTTCTACTTTACTCTTTGACAAAGCTCCTTATGAAAATGTGGTCGTACTTGGTCATGTTCAGGACAAGGACGGTCAGAAAATGAGCAAGCATAAAGGAAATGTTGTCGATCCGTGGTCTATACTAAATAAACAGGGCGCCGACGCTGTAAGGTGGTATTTTTATACAAACAGCGCACCGTGGCTTCCAAGCAGATTTTATGAGGAAGCTGTAAACGAAGGACAGAGAAAGTTTATGGGTACTTTCTGGAATACTTATGCTTTCTTTGTTCTTTACGCTAATATTGATAATTTTAATCCTAACGATTATAAACTTGAGTATGACAAGCTTTCTCCTATGGATAAGTGGGTATTGTCAAAGCTTAATTCTCTTATAAAATATGTTGACGAGTGTCTTGAAAAGTACAAACTTACAGAATCGTCAAGAGCTATGAGTGAATTTGTTGACGAACTCAGCAACTGGTATGTAAGACGCTCCCGGGAAAGATTTTGGGGAAAAGATATGCCTCAGGACAAGATTAACGCTTATATGACTTTATACACTGTTTTAACAGAACTTGCTAAACTTTCCGCTCCTTATGTTCCTTTTATGGCGGAGAGTATTTATCAAAATCTTGTGAGAAATGTTTCCGAAAACGCTTGTGAAAGTGTTCATTTATGCGATTTTCCTGAATATCATAAGGAATTTGTAAATTCCGAGCTTGAGAAAAATATGGAACTTGTTTTAAGTATAGTTGTGGCAGGACGCGCCGCCAGAAATACATCAGGTATTAAAAACCGTCAGCCTATCGGAAGAATGTTTGTAAAGGCTGAAAAAGAACTTCCCGAAATGTATCGTGATATTGTTACCGAAGAACTTAATATTAAAACAATTGAGTTTAAAGACGATGTGTCTGAATTTACAAGCTACTCATTTAAGCCTCAGCTCCGTACCCTTGGTAAAAAATACGGAAAGCTTGTTCCGAAAATCGGAGAATATCTTAAATCTTCTAATGGCTCAGAACTTATGAAAGAGCTTAAAGAAAACAATATTATTAAATTTAATGTGGACGGCGATGAAATTGAGCTTTCTGAAGATGACGTCCTTATTGAAAACGCTCAGGCGGAGGGCTTTGCCGCTGAAAGCGATAGAAACGTTACTGTTGTTTTGGATACGGTTTTATCGGAAGAACTTATTGAAGAAGGTTTTGTCCGTGAAATTATAAGCAAAATTCAGACTATGAGAAAAGATTCAGGATTTGAGGTCCTTGACAGAATTAAGGTATTCTGCCAAGGAAACGAGAAAATAGCCGGAGTGTTTGAGAGAAACGGTGAGAGTATCAAAGCTGACGTGCTTGCGGACGATATTTCAGAGGGTATAGGCAAGTTTAGCAAAGAATGGAATATCAACGGTGAAAAGGTTACATTGTCCGTTGAGAAAATTACAGCAATTTAAAAATAGACGGAGAAAAGAAATTATCTCAAAAATTTTGATTTTTAAGGAAACGCTGATTAGTCGGTGTTTCCTTAAATTTTTCATAAGTTGTTTTTGTGATGACTCTGAAAGGGGAATACAATAATGGGATTAAATTTAAAATGTATAGCCGCTATGGCAATATTCTCAATTTTTATATCAGGATGCGACAATATTTCTAATATAATTGATGAAATAAATGAAAGTACGGAAGAGTCCTCATTTTTGACGGAAAGATTTATATCAGATGATGAAAATGAGGTTTCTGTAAAAGATTACAAGCCTATGGTAATGATTGATGATGTGATTTATATTTCTACAGGTGAAAAGTCGGATGTTAATGGCAGATGCGGTGTTATGGACGGCGAAATTTTATCAGAAGTATCATCTGACCAAAAGCCGGAAATGAATGAACAGTCTAATTTTGGAACCGGATACGGATATCAGTATATAGGCACTGATATTGATGTGTATATGCCGGATGGGGAAAATGGTGAAAATAATTGGATAAGATTTAAGCGATTAAGCGGGAATACGGAAAAGCCTGATTATGTTGGTATAGGCGCTTATATAAAAGAAGTCGGCAACGATTTTATTATTGTTGGTTCTGATGAGGAGAATTTTTCCGGTAATTTCAGCGTGAAAAGACCATTGGAAACAGCAATTACAGATGTTAAAAAAGGTGATTATGTCAACATTTTTATGGAAGATATGAAAAAGAAGACGGATAATGATTTACCTGAATATCTTGAAAAAAATACTGTTGTCATAGACAGAAAAGACGATTTGGGTAAATATGACGTCTTTTTGACTGACGCTCCGTCTTTTAATCTCAGAGATATTTTGTCAAGTAAATTAAATACTTTTGAAATAAAATCTGAAAACTATTTATGGATTTTTACAGAAAACGGTGAAGTAAAAAGCAAAGAAGCTCAGAAAAAAATTCCTCCGGAAGAACCGGAAACATCTATGTTAAAACTTAAATTGCCAAGATACAACATGGAAAACGTTGTGTATTCTTTTGATACGGTTATTCCTCCGGATATATTGACCATATATCAATGGGATACAGATGATACAGGCAATATTGATACAAACACAAGAAAAACAGCAACTTATTATTACAAGAACCCTTTGTTATATATTGAGATGGGAAAAGTATACAGGTTTAAATGTGAATGGAAAAAAGAAAACGCTTACAAAAATAATTTTTACGGAACTGCAAATTATGTTTTACAAACAGAATAAAAAAATATTTTATTCAATGTTTTATCCAAATGCGTTTTGCTTTTTAAACGCCGAAAGTGTTAGGAAGCATTGAAGAAAATGTTTTTTGGAGTGATACTGGTATTGGTGTGAAGTTTCGAAAGAATTCTAACAAATAAATTTTTGTAATTGTGTTACTATAGGTTACTGTAGTTTACAGTATGCTACTTTATGATGTTTACAAAATGGGGCATGTAAGGTATAATAGACCTGTTCAATAACTTCTGCAATATAGTCAATTAAATTGAAAAATGAACAAGTTGATTGACTATATTGCTTGATAAATCTTTATTTGATATATTTTTTAAAAATCCTTGCGTTTTTGATTTGAAAGGAGTTTTTTTAATTGATTAGAATTATTAAAAAAGACGGTACTCTGGAGGATTTTGATGAAAGAAAAATCGCCGCCGCTGTTAAAAAGTCGGCTACCAGAGTTATGTATGAATTTAAAACAAGTGAAATTAATCAAATATGTGGTTTTGTCAAAAATAAAATTGAGGAATACAATTTAAAAGACGTTCCTATACAAACTATGCACAATCTTGTTGAAAGCGCTTTAGAGGCCGTTGAGCCTAAAGTCGCCAAAAGCTACAAAGATTACAGAAACTACAAAAAAGATTTTGTTCATATGCTTGATGACGTATATCAAAAGGCTCAGTCTATTATGTACATAGGCGATAAGGAAAACAGCAACACTGACAGCGCTCTTGTGGCTACAAAAAGAAGTCTTATTTACAATCACCTTAATAAGGAGCTGTATCAAAAGTTCTTTCTGACTACTGACGAGCTTCAGGCCTGCAAAGACGGATATATATATATTCACGATATGGCATCAAGGCGTGATACTATGAACTGTTGTCTTTTCGATATGGAAAATGTTCTTAAAGGCGGATTTGAAATGGGTAATTTATGGTATAACGAGCCTAAAAGCCTTACTGTCGCTTTTGACGTTATCGGAGATGTTATTTTATCTACGGCGGCTCAGCAGTACGGTGGTTTTACTGTTCCGGAAATAGATAAAATCCTTGAGCCTTACGCTGAAAAAAGCTATAAAAAATATTACGACGAAATTAACGGGATTTTGAAACACACTAAAGGTTCTGATATTTCTAAGGAAGATTTTTTATATTTTGAGGAATACGCTGAAAAAAAGGTCAGACGAGAGTTTGAACAAGGTTTTCAGGGTCTTGAGTATAAGCTTAATTCTGTTGGTTCGTCAAGGGGAGATTATCCTTTTGTTACAATTACTTTGGGTCTTGGCAGAGGAAAATTTGCTAAAATGGCAGCTATTACGGCTCTGGAGGTTCATAAAAACGGTCAGGGCAAAAAGGATTGTAAAAAACCTGTCCTGTTTCCAAAAATTGTTTTCCTTTATGACGAAAATCTTCACGGAGATGGCTGTGAACTTGAGGACGTGTTTAACGCAGGTATAGAATGCTCAAGAACAACAATGTATCCGGATTGGCTTAGTCTTTCCGGTGACAGCTATGCCGCACAGGCTTATAAAAAGTATGGCGTTGTAATCAGCCCTATGGGTTGTCGCGCATTTTTATCATTATGGTTTGAACGGGGAGGTATAGAACCTGCTGATGAAACGGATAAGCCTATTGTTGTGGGAAGATGGAACGCCGGCGCTATTTCACTTCATCTGCCTATGATTTTAGCCAGAGCAAGAGCTGAGAGCAAAGATTTTTATGAGGTACTTGACTATTATCTTGAAATGATAAGAAATTTACATATACGTACACTTGAGTATCTTGGAGAAATGAAAGCCTCCACAAATCCTCTTGCCTACTGTGAAGGCGGATTCTACGGTGGGCATCTCAAACCAAACGAAAAAATTAAACCGCTTTTGAAATATGTTACAGTGTCTTTTGGTATTACCGCTTTAAATGAGTTACAGCAGCTATACAACAGAAAATCTATTGCCGAGGATGGAAATTTTGCTTTAGAGGTTATGGAATATATTAATAAAAAAACTGATGAATTTAAAAAAGAAGACAATATCTTATACGCTATTTACGGAACACCGGCGGAAAGTTTATGCGGACTACAGGTGATTCAATTTAGAAAAAAATATGGAATTATTCCAAATGTATCTGACAGAGAGTATGTAAGCAACTCTTTTCACTGCCACGTAAGCGAGGATATTTCACCTATTCAGAAACAAGACCTTGAAAAAAGATTCTGGAACCTCTTAAACGGCGGAAAAATTCAATATGTAAAATATCCGATAAGCTACAACACTGAGGCGGTTAAAACTCTTGTGAAACGAGCTATGAAAATGGGTTTTTACGAGGGCGTGAACTTATCTTTAGCATACTGTGACAACTGCGGACATCAGGAATTATCTATGGATATATGTCCTAAATGTGGAAGTACAAATCTTACTAAGATAGACAGAATGAACGGATATTTAAGCTATTCGAGAGTACATGGTGATACTCGGCTTAATTCCGCTAAGATGGCGGAAATTAACGACAGAAAAAGTATGTAAATTTATAGTCAATCAACTTAAAAATAAGTAAGTTCGGCGGCTAAAAATCCTTTTTGCCGCGTTGCCGTCGGTCGGATAGGCAGTCGGCTATGCTCTCTTTCCGCCGCCTTGCAAAAATATTTTTTAGCTCGCCTCTTTTTTCTCATTTTCAAGTTGATTGACTATATTTACGGCAAATAGCAAGATTTTAACAGCGGAACAACGGTGTTCTTTTATTGTTTCGCTGTTAAGGAAAGGGATTTATAATGAGATACCACAATATTACAAAGGATGATATGCTTAACGGGTGTGGATTAAGAGTTGTTTTATGGGTTTCCGGATGCGAACATAAATGCCAAAGATGTCAGAATCCTATTACATGGAATCCTGATGACGGTCTTTTATTTGATGATAAAGCTAAAAATGAGATTTTTGCCGAACTTAAAAAAGATTATATAAGCGGAATAACTTTTAGCGGCGGAGACCCACTTTTCCCAAAAAACAGAGCCTGTGTTGGGAAACTTATACGGGAAGTAAAAGAAAAATTCCCTGAAAAGACAATATGGCTTTATACAGGATATATATGGGAAAATATCAATTCTTTGGATTTTATTCCTTTAATTGATGTGATTGTCGATGGAAAATTTATTGAAAAATATAAGGATACATCTTTATATTGGAGAGGGTCGTCAAACCAGCGTATTATTGATGTGAAAAAAACTTTAAAAAGAGCGGAAGTTGTGCTTTACAAAACTTTGGCGTGATACAAAATCTGATTTTTGCGGAATTTTTTAAATAAGTCTTGTTATTACTTAAATTATGTTATATAATATATTTATAACAAATAGTATTGGACTTCTTTCGAAACTGCGTTATTACATCAATCTCGTAAATAAAGAAAAAATATTTTTTTCCGGCTTTTCCGGAACTGCCGCAAGGTTTCCAAAGAAGTCTATTAAAAAAAGGAATGTTTGATTATGCTTGATTCATCGGTTGAAAAACTCGCGGAAAGTAAATTATCTATACTGTATCTTCTTCATAAGATGAATATACCTATGTCTAAAGGTCAGATATGTCAATTTGTCCTTGAATTAAACTATATAGAATATTTTTCTTTGCAGAATTATATATCCGAAATGGTCGAAACCAATTTTATAAAAGAAATTAAAGATTCCGAAAAGCTTATTTATATCAATACGGACGAAGGAGAAAAAATGCTCTCTTTATTTTTACACAGAATTCCACAGGATATTAAAGAAAAAGTTGATTTATATGTTTCATCAATGAAGAGCAAGGTAAGACGTGAAATTGAAACAAAAGCGAGTTTTTTTGATATAGGAGATAATAACTATGTTGTTAGCTGCGGAGCGTATGAAAATGACAAAATTATTCTTGAAATTAAAATGACTCTCGCTTCCAAAGAACAGGCTGTTTTAGCCTGCAAAAACTGGAAAGCCAATACAGACGCTATTTATCTTGATAATGTTATGAAACTTTTGGAAAAATAAAATTGTCTTTAAATGTGCAAAAGACCTGTCTGAAAACTGCTGAAATGTTATATAAGTGAAACAATAAAAGAATGAGGGACCGATAAATAAGTAATTCTTTTATCAGACCTGTTTAACAACCTACGTATTTCTCTCTGAAAAATTTATGAGTTTATATATACATCGGTTTTTGAACAGGTCTGATTTTCGTTGAAAATATCAAATGGATAAATATTATAAGGATATACAAGATATTTTTCCATTTGTTTTGTTGTTGGATTTATAAATTCTATTGAGTTTGAGAATAGCGCTGTTTTTACATATTTACCATTTCTTTTAAAATTATTGTTGTATTTTGTGTCACCCCATATGGGAACACCTATGTCTGAAAGCTGAACTCGTATTTGATGATGCCGTCCTGTTTTTAAATCTATTTCTAAAAGACTTAATTTATCTCTGTCATTTGTATTGACAGTTTTTATAAGTCTATAAGACAGTAGCGCAGGTTTAGCGTTTGGCGTGTTTTTATTGACGATTTTTGACATATTTAATCTTTGGTTTTTAAGAATATAGCAGGAAAGTTCTTTTGCTTTATCTTTCGGAATACCGCACACTACGGCAAGATATGTTTTTTTAAACGTTCTGTTTTGAATCTGCTCAGACAAAAAAGCACAGGCATTTTTATTCTTCGCGAAAACCATTATTCCTCCAACAGGTCTGTCAAGACGATGTACCAAAAACAGGTCTGCCATATTTATTCCGATACTTTCAGATAACAGTGTCATAAAGTCCTTATTGGCGGTTTTATCAGGCTGACATGGTATGCCTTGTGGTTTTTCAGCTACTACAATGTTTTTATCATTTAATATTATATTAATTTTGCCGATAACAGTATTTTCCATTATTTACTGACCTTTCTGTTATTTATGTTTTTTTCTGAAAGTTTAATTTCTCTGGCTTTTTTTGAGTATACACAACCACAGTAGTCTTGTCTGTACAGGCTGTATATTTTTGACAACTCTATTGACCTTTTATAGCCGTTATTTTTCTTAAAATCAGAATACAAATAATTTATATTGTATTTATTGGAAAGTTCTTTTCCTATTGAATTTAATTTTTCAGCGTTTTTATACGGACTTACAGAAAGGGTTGTTCCAAAATAACTGAAGTTTCTTTCTTTTGCCAACATCGCTGTTTTCTCAAGGCGGAGTCTGTAACAACGAAAACATCTCTCTCCGCCCTCGGGAAAATTCTCGTGGTTTTCAGATAATTTCTCAAAAGCTCTGTTTTCATAGATGCCATTTATAAAGTATATCTCTGAATCTAAATGCATTTCACCAATAAGTCTTTTTTGTTCTTCCGCTCTTTTTATAAATTCGGATTCCGGTGAGATATTTGGATTATAGTAATATATTGTGATTACAAAATATTCAGATAAATATTCAAGTACATAGCTGCTGCATGGCGCACAGCAACTATGCAATAAAAGGGACGGTTTGCTTTTTTCTTTCTCTAATGAGGAAAGAAGTGATTTAAGTTTTTTATCATAATTTATTTTATTCATTTTTATTATACCTAAGACAGAAGTTCATTTTTTTCTTCCGCTGTCAATGTTGAGGAACTAGTCATCTCAATTTCTTCAAAAGGTGTTTTTTTAATATGACTGTCCTGATTTTCACCATAGGAGTCATATTCTTCATCTTCATTCTGAGGTCTGTAAGTTTTTTCAGATGACTTTACTGTTTCATGAAATTCATTATCTTTTTTGTACCTCTTTTTTTCAGGTCTTCGGGAAGATTCCTGTTTATGTGTATTATGGGACGATGATGAAATAATTTCAGGTGCGGGAGATACTATTTCATCTATTTTTTCCTCTATTTCAGTTAATTTATCGAAAACTTTATCAGTATCCGATGTAACTAAAGGATTCAGATATTTTTCCGTTAAAAACTCATAGTCTTTGCGGAAGTTATTTATAAGGTTTTTTTGATTGGCTATATTAAGTTTTAAATATTTTATTTGATTTATAGTAGCCTGTTTTAACTCAGAGGCTTCTTTTTTTGCTTGTGAAAGAATTTTCTCTGTTTCTGAATGAGCCGCTTTTATTATATTGTCCGCGGCTATCTGCGCGTTTATTATCGCTTTATTTATTGTGGAGGATTTATCCTTATACTCATTAATTTGATTTTGAAGTTCTTCTATATAAGCGTCAACTTCATCAGGATTATATCCTTTTCTTACTATCTGAAAATCATATGCCATTTTTTTTACCCCTTTTTTATAAAATATACGAGCTTATCATTTGTCCGATTTCTATAATATTTGACTGACCTTTAAACTCAAATTTGATTTTTCCGATACTGCTTATATATATCTCAAGCTCGCTGTCAAGATCAAAATGTCCCGCTGTTTCAACGGAAAAGGTCTGTATCTTTGAATATGGTATTGATGTGAAATCTTTTTTCTTTCCTGTTATACCCTGAACATTTACGGCAATTATTCTCTTATTTGTAAAAACAACATAGTCGCGTATTGTATTGTACGCACTTATGGTTTTTTCTCCTTCTATTAACAAGGGAGATAATTGTTCGTTAAATTTATTTGGATCTGTTATACTTAGTTTTATATATGAGCCGTTATTGAAATCTATCATAAATTAGTCCCCTTCCTGTATAAATTTAAAATTGAATTTACTATATACAATTTTCTTAATTTATAGTAACTCCGGAATAGATAGAGAAAAGAAAAACTATTTTATTGTTTTGTACTAAAAATTTTGCGAATTGCTATAAGTATATTTATACATAAAGGATTTTATCATATTTTTGTTTTAAAGTCTATATTTAATTTGTTTTTTAACACAGACTTAATTTATAGTCAATCAACTTAAAAATAAGTAAGTTCTGCGGCTAATCAAGTTGATTGACTATAATAATGCCGCAAATAGTTACAAATATTTATTTTATACCAAAAAAAATTTCAAAAAAAGTATTGACAAAAAAAAATATATATGGTAATATAATCAAGTCGCCGCAAGAAGCAGTGAAAAAGCGGTGAGGAAAAGAAATAAAAAAAGATAAAAAAAATGAAAAAAGTTCTTGACAGATAAAAAACACTATGATATAATGAATGAGCTGTTGAGAAACAGGGAAGAAAATGTCAGGAAAGAAAAAAATAAAAAAAGTTCTTGACAAGCCATAAAAAGTGTGGTAAGATAGTAAAGTCGCAGAGAGCGGCAATCGAACATTGAAAACTAAATAACCAAAGAATTAAAAACTCAAAACCCATCAATTAAAAGAAGTTGGAAAAACTTCAAGGTGAGAAAACACTGAAAAACAAAGAAGTCAGTAAAGACTGAACAAG
>CATLIG010000025.1 GCA_949948985.1 uncultured Clostridia bacterium
TGTACCTTTATTTCCATAGTAAGTTTCCTCTTCCTCTGTTCCGCTTAGTTTCACGGTTAAAGGATATGGATTACTCATTGAATTTGGTCTATTAGTAAGATTATTATAATTCTGCAAATCCGAAGCGTGTTTTCCGTCTACCGTATCGGCGTTTCCTCCGTCTTTGTTTTTCGCCTCTGTTTCAACATCTTTAATTTTTTCAACAACTTTCTCAATAGCTGTCTGCACATTATTACTATTAATTTTACTAACTGAATCATCATATTCTATTTGTGAAGCTGTTTCACTTTTTACAATTTCAGCGTAAACATTAGATGTTCCGGCTGTATAAATTTTTACATTAATTCTTTCTTCCTCCAAATTACTGCCATTATAAGAATTAATGTAATCACAATTTTCTCCCGAATTTGAATATGAATACAAAATCTCACCATCATCAGGGTCTATGGCAAAAACTCCTATTTCTCTAAATTCAAAATCTTCCGTTATTTCCTCATTTGTAAAAATAACCTCAACTTCCCATTGTCCTTCGGCTTCACCGCTTTTAACTATATTTGCATCTAAAACACCTGAAATAAGATTTGTAAGTTCCCATATATTTCCGCCAAATTTTCCGCTTCCAACAGCAATTCTCACAATTTCAAGTCTTATTTCTCTTGTAATAACTTTATTTAAAAGCAGACTTCCTTTTTCTGTAAGTTTCATTTTCCCAAATTCAGCCAACTAAATCCCTCCTATTTAACAGTAATACTATGCATTTTCTTAACTGACGCTCCAAAATATAATTTGTTACAAACATTACTTTTAGAAATGATTTTCTCTAAATGACTTCTTGTATTTTTAGCGGAATTAATTGCCTGAATAAGCAGATTATATTCTTCTCTCGTTTTAATACTCCCATCTTCTATGACAATTCTGAAATAATAAGGTTTACCGTTGTAAACAAACCATTCCTCAACTTTAAAATCATCAAAGAAAACAGTTTTTACAAGCTGCTCAACGGCTCTTCTTGTTCCTTTTTTCTTATGCCATACGACAGCATTTTTTACCAACTCACGTTTTTTATCCAAATTTAAACTCAAAGGTTCATAAAAGTCAACATGAAGCTGCCACGCAAGCAAATCGACAGTATTTTCAGGAAGCTCATCTATTCGCGGCAATATAATATTCTCAATTAATCTTCCGCTGATTTCTTTAAGCTGTCTGTCAAGAGCCTTGCAAACTCCCTCAATTTCTTTTGTTTTAATACTAAGCGGAAGTAAATCCAAAAGACTCAATTCATAAATATTAATCATCCTCAGAACCCCCGTAAATAATTTTTATATTTTTTAAAACAGCAATTTGGTTATATTCAATTTTTTTATAAACCGGCTTTAAGACATCAACTCTTTTAGCTCCTGCTGTCATAACGCTTTGAATAAGTTTTGATGGATTAATATCTCTTCCAAGTTTTTCTCTTTGCCATAAAATAAACTCATTAACAGCCTTTGAAACACTTTCCTGAATTGACAAGCCGCTTGTTGAATCATTTTTTGAAATATAATATTTAATATCAATATCATAATCAATTTCTTTCGGTTTGGATACTAAAACATAATCTGTTAAAGGTCTTTTATCGTCAGCACTGCACGCCAGTCTCACTTCTTTTAAAATTTCCTCATCAGGCAAAACTCCATTTTTCATAAGAGGAATTATTTCAACTTCTCCCGGATTTGGTGAAACAACAGATACATCATAAATATCCTGATTTGCCGTTTTAGCCCAATATTCATAAGCCCCTTTAGGACCTGCCGTACTAAAACTTTCCGGAGCAATTAAAATTCTTTCTCTAAAATTTTCAATACTTTCCCTGTCAGCACCGCCTGCTGAAACCGTTGTATTTCTGACAGAAACCAAATATCCGAACGGGTCAACAATTTTATTAATCTGCCCTTCATAATAACCGTTTCCTATTATTCCTGGTTCTGTACATTCAGCCTCTGTAATTATTTCTTTTTCTCCCGCTTTAATTTCTCTTTCTTCTGTTGTCTGGAAATAAACTTTATTATCGCAGGTTACCCTTGTTCCTTTTGGTACAATAACAGAACTTTCCTGACTTTCGGACAGCTTAAATTCAATGAATACTTTTGCGTTTTCTGCTTCTTTTCTAAAAGCACTGACTAACGCTCCTATGTTTTCAATAAATCCTTCTTCGGCATATTTCAAAAGATTCTGTTTTGCCGACATATCTATATTATTCTGTAAAAGTACAAAATATTTTGCAAACGTCAAAAGCAATAGCCTTAAAGGGTCTCCCGGGTAGAGCGTTCTTCCTGAAGCCTCCTCAAAATCCTGTATAATTTCAGCTTTTATTTTTTCCGCATCTTTTATAACAAAATCAACGTTCGGTAAATTTTCAAGAGATATACTCATCTTTTATTCTCACCTCCAGCTTAGGAATCAATCTTCCTTTACCAAAACTTCCAATATCATCAATAATTTCAATATTTGCAACCTCCGCACGAGGCTCAAAATCCTGTATACTTTCTAAAATACAAATTATTAGCTTACTTTTTCTTTTAATAGGATTGTCTATAATTTTTCCGTCAATTCCAAATTTCCTTTCAAGAGGAACATTTCCCATAACAGTTGTCACAATGACTTTTATATTTTGTATAATTTCCTCAGCAATATTTTTAGGAGTCAGCGTAATACTGTCATTTGAATCAGGAATAATAATCATTAATCCCACCTCCCTGCATATTCCTCAAGAGTTATAGAGCATTCAATTTCACAGCAATAACCAAATTTATTAACTCTTTTCCAGTCCATATCAAGTGAAGTAATAACCCATCTGTATGTTCCAAAGGCTTTCCCCCAAATTGTAAGAGTAACAACCGCGCCGTCTCTATGCAGGTAAATAAGTTTATTAACCTCTTCTCTTGGGTCAACTCCAAGCTGAGCGTTAAATGAAACCGTAAAACTGATAGTATCAAGCTCTTGTCCTGTATACTCGCTTACAGGTTTTTGCTGTAAAACATTATTCTTAGAAAAACTTATTTTATTACTTCTTTTAAAATTATCAAAAGTCAGCATTCTTTTGTCGGACACTTCAAAAACAATAACATCGTCAAGTGCTTTTGAACCTATTGCTCCAATCATATAATATCAATCCTTTTATAATAAAAAAAACAGTCTCACATATTTATGAAACTGTAAAATTCTTTAAAAATATTCATTTTTTTCATATTTCACCTTGACAAACCACGTATTTGCGTGGTATAATATAATTGTAAGGAGGTGAGATATGTGAAAGATATTGAAAAGGCAATAAAATTAATAAAAGAGCTTACTAAGCTAATAAAAGAACTTAATAAGCTCGTTTGGGAAATAGGTTCCACAATCGCCATTGTAATTTACTTATTATCCCAAATAAAATAATTTAATAACGGGGAGGCTCACAACCTCCCTTGCCTTTAATATAACACATATCTTTCATAATTTCAATATGAAAATAAAATTAATTAAAACCTTTATAAAACTTTTAGCTGAATGTTTTATTCTATTTGCCACTATATCTTTATTTATTAATATTATAGGAGATTTATTATGAAATTAAAAGAAATCAGAACAGCAAAAAAACTTACTCAAAAAACTCTTTCCGAAATCAGCGGAGTTCCCAAAAGAACAATAGAAGATTTAGAGCGCCGCGGAGATGGAAGAGTATCAACTTTTATAAAGCTAGCAGACGCCTTAAAAGTTACATTAGATGAATTATGCCGATAAATGTTTTAATTCTGAATAGGCGGGATTTTCCCGCCTATTTTTCAATAATATTAACCTTTTTTCCGACAATATTAATCTCACCGTTACCGCATATAATATCAAGTACCTTTTCTTTTTTATCATACATCAAAACAGTACCATCATTAAAATCAATATAAGCTTTATTTTTATCACCCTGTGACGGCAATCTGTTATCAGCGTAAAAAGAACCCAAAATAAAACCTGTGCCATTCTCATCATAAATACAAACAACTCTTTCATTTATTTCCGGCATATAATAAACATTTCCTGAAAGAGTAAAAGGTACTATAATAAGCAAATCCCCCGAAACACTGTTTTGTCTGTCCGGAAATAAAACCCTTGCCGTACCTCTTTTCTCGTCAACAGAAGAAATTTTTCCAATTCTAACCATCAGTATCCCTCCAGACATTTTCTTAAATTAAGAGATACAATATAACCACTTCTTGAAATACTATGATTACACGACTGTATGTTATATTTTCCGTCAAACTTGTAAAATCCTTTTAGCTCAACATTAGTTCCCGCAAAATAAATAACATCTCCTTTTAATTTTACACTTGCAGTACATTCTTTTTTATTTTGCTCCCTTAATCTAGCCTTTGCCTTTTTGTTATAATCTATAGTATCCGTTTTACTGTTGAATTTTTCCTGAAGTTTTAAGATTTTTTTGACATTTTTCATATTCGGCGCATTAAATATTCCTGTATAAGTTTTATCCGTCTTGCTGTCAAAATATTTAATTTCACAGCCGCTGTAAATATTTTTAGCATTCCTTTTAAATGTCGGATAACCATAAAAATAACTCTTTCCAGACTCAAGAGTTATAACAGGCGGGAGTGTATCATACTTAGCCTCATCAAAAATAACAAGCTGCTTACCGCTTATCTTAATAGACATTCCCTCACCTTTGCAAAGTTTTTCAAGAAAAAATAAATCAGCTTCATTGCTTTGCTCCGATTTATCATATTCAGGGTCATCATCGCTTTCATAAATAAGCGATAAATCAGCTTTTTTAGCAATATCCTTTGCTATAACAGACAACTTGATATTTTCCCACGTCTTATAATTTTTCTCATCTCTTATACTTGAAAAAATAGGAACAGCAACAGCGTTTAGAGTCAGCTTTGTAATACTGTAATTAATATTGTCTATTTCAAAAGACCCAAGCTTAATACTTCTGTTATCACCTGTTTTATTCCAGTTACAAACCTGTATTTCCGCTGTCAAAATATCACCGGTTTCAGGAAAAAATTTATTTGACCAAAATCGGTCTTTATCCGACAACACTACAGAAATATCGTCTGTAAAATCCGTATTATCAGAATATGTAAAACTTTCAATGTATTCTGAAATATCGTTTTCTCTGAAGCTTACTTTAACTTTACACCGTCTTGACATCATAACATATTTTTCCTCCAGCTTGGCAATTCAAAATTATAATCCGAATCAGTTGAAATTTCGGGAATATTCAAAATAATTCCCGATGAAAATACCGCCTCTTCACGATACTTAAAATTTGCCTCAATCAGTTTGTCAATATATTTTTCATCACCGTAAATTTTAAGGGATATGGAATCCCACATATCCCCCTGAATTGTAGTATAAGTTTTATCAGCCATTTGACAGCCTCATTTCTCTAACGTTATTATCTTCAATAATACCTCTAATCAAATCGGCTATTTTCTTACTGTTCTCTTCCATAGCCTCATCAATTAAAGCCTTTAAATTATCATTACTTTTACTGTCTTTTGCATCAATCTTAATTTCATTATTAATAGTTATAGATATATTGGAATTATTATTTGTAGTATTTGAGGGTTTTACAATTCTTTCCTGTAACATTCCCTCGTTTTCTCCCGAAATTTCAGAAATATCATATCCTTTTATTCTGTCAAAAATATTTACTGTTCCAACAGCGGAAAGAAGCATATCTTTAATTCTTCCGATATTAGAAAAAATATTAGAAGTTTCTAAAGCCGTAAATACCTTTCTGCCTTTCGCTCCTGTAATAAGTTCCGCTCCTTTTTCGCCCGCTATAAATGTATCGGGAGTATATTCTGTACCTTTAGCGAATTTTTCTATTTTTCCATCCGCTCCTACTCTTACCTTAACGCCAATACCTGAAAATAATGAATTAACTGTATTATGCACTTGATTCACAAAACCCGATGTATTTATGTTTCCCGCTTTTATATTAACGTTCGTCCTGACATCTGTTTCTATCGGTGTACTTGCGGCGTTATGTACTCCTCTGCTGAAATCTGTTGTGTCTATAACTCCGGCTTTAGTGACTGCGTTTGCTGTTACAGTTGTTTTTATCTCTTGTTTATTTGTTTTAGCTGTTAATTTTTCCTTAAAATCTTTTATAAAAGTATTAATAAATTTTTCATTTGAAGAAATTCGCTCTTTGGCAACATAATCTATAGGACCTATAATAAGCTTTCTTTCCATATTATTTTTTTCCATATTACCCATAAAATCTTTATATCTTTGTTCGGAAACTTCTTTTGTTCCAGGAGCCTCGCTAAAAACTTTTGATGGTCTGTTTCTTGTTCCATCAATATTATAATGAGGTTCCCCTTCTTCGTATTTATAATATGTACTTTTTCCTATATATGACAATGGACCTTCTTTAAAAGTGTATGCTCTTGCGTCCCTATCCGCTGAATTTGATACTGCTCTTGCTTTATAATATCGAAGTATTTCTCCAGATGGTGAATATTCCGATGAATACTCCTGTAAATTTTTAAAAAAATCTTTTCCTAAGTCTGTTAAATCTTCTATAGCATTTTTTTCCGTCAGACTTACACCTTTAATGCTATAATCTGTTATTTCAAGAGTTCTTCCTGCTTCAGTATAAATCTCAACATCATCACCTACTTTTACACGACCTGCTCCAACCTCTCTATAATTTTCCGGATTATTTACATATTCATCATATCCTTTTTGAATAGAATCGCCATATTTGCTGTATATTGTGTCATTTAAAAATTTTGCAGCATTTTCATACATATTATATACATTTTTTCGATAATCTTCATACACTTTTGTTTCTTCCGCTTCTCGTGCATTTTCTGTCAAAATGCCTTCTTCATACATAATATTTATTCTTGACAACTGCTTTCCATAAGCCTCTGTAAGTCCTTCTTTATTCTCATCTGCTATTGTGTTCATTTCATTTATAAGTTCTCTAAAACTTTCTTTTGTCAGTCCACCTTTTAATTTTTCCTGTGCAAGGGCTTTCATTTGACCATAAGAATCACTTATTGCCATTTTTGCCTGAATATCCGCCATTTTGCCTTGAATTTCCGCTATTATTTTAGCTTCCTGAGGTTCTAGCAATCCATCGTTAAAAGCCGCTGTCATTGCATCTCTTAACTCTTTTGCTGTAGCTTCTAATTCTCCAATATTATTATTATAAAAAGTATTTAAAGCATTTGTCATTGTTATATTCCCGTCAAAAAGCATAAGGTCAGATCTCCATTGCTCATTAGCATAATTATTAACTGTTGATATATAATTTTCAATATCTTGTTTATATTGTTCCTTTTCGTCAATACTTAACTCCATTCCCATTTCAACTTTGAAATTCATACTATTAATGGAATCTATATACCCCTGTAACGTACTTTCAGTGTTTTCAAGATTTTTCTTTATATTGAGAGCTTCTCCTATCTTATCAAAACTCTTGCTTCCAAGAATATGTTCCGCAACGGATTGAAGCTGTTCTGCCGACAATGAAATATTTCCAAAATGTTCCTCAAGATTTGCTTTTTTCATCTGCTCATGCGCTTCATATGCCGCAAATCCTAAAGCCGCCACAGCCTCAACTACCAAAAGAATAGGATTAGCCTTACAAGCGCTTGCAAAACCTTTAACAGCGTTTGCTATGTTCTTTATTTTATCAACAATCTTAGCACCAGCAAAAGCTCCGCCCATTGCCGCTATTCCCACTTTGATATTGTCAAAATTTTCAACAATCCAGCTAAAAACAGGCTTCAAATCGTTCCAGAGCGCTTTGCCTTTTCTAACCATAGATTTAAAAAATCCGGCTATTTTCGTACCAAGTCCCGGAAGAGCGTCCGCAATTTTTCTGATAATAGGCGTAATAGTCGGCTCCAGTTCCTTCATAATCTGAATTTTCACATCGTCTGTTGCCGACCCCAATATAGCCAAAGCTCCACTAAAAGTATCATTCATACGTTTCGACATTTCTTCCAAAGCTCCGCCGGACTCTTTAAATGCCGCTGTCAAATTCTCAACTTCACTTTTTCCGTTTTCTCCCAGTGTTTCAATACCTGATAATAAAGCGTTAAGAGTGTCTATCTGTGTCTTGCCGCCAAGCTTTGAAAGAAACCAGCCTCTGTCCTCATCTGAAGCATTCTTCATAGCAGCGCTTATATCTTTAAGAGTCGTAGTAACACCTCGAAATTTTCCATTAGAGTCATATGCACTGACACCTAGCTTTTCTAAAGCTTCTGCACTTGACTTACTGTTTCCCATAAGATTTATAAGTATAGAATTTAAAGATGTCGCTCCCTCCGAGCCTTTAATACCTCTGTTTGCCAAAACTCCTGAAAGTGCGGCAGCCTCTTCCATAGATGTGCCAAGTTCTTTAAACATACCGCCGGCACCTATAAAAGTTTCCAGCATCTGAGTGGCAGTTTGATTTGTTTTATTATTTGCGTTTGCCGCAATGTCTAAATATTTACTTAAATCTGAAGTTGCGATACCCATAGCACTCATACTGTCGGTCACAAGGTCGGAGGTCGTGGCAAGGTCTGCACCCGACGCTTCGGAAAGTCTTAAAACAGGCATTAAGCCACTTATACTTTGTTCTGTTGTCCACCCTGCCAATGACATATACCCTAATGCGTCCGCCGCTTCTTTTGCGGTCTTTGATGTAGTTCTTCCCGCTTCCAAAGCTGCATTTTCCAAGGCTTTAAATCCCTCTGAACTTTTTGAAACTCCCGCAATAGCTCCGGTATTTGCCATACTCTGCTGAAAATCCTTATAGGTATTAGCTATATCCGCTATACCTATTCCGCCCATAACTGCCGCCCCCATTTTAGCTATACCACTAAATGCTTTTTTAGCTACATTTTCTGCCTTTGCAAATGTACTGCTGTATGAGTTTCCTAATTTAGCATTAAGTTTAAAAGCCATTTCATAAGCCCTGCTTGCCATACAATTTCACCCCCTATAAAAAACTTTGTTATAAAATTTGGACATTTTAAAAATTCCAACAAAAAGAGATAGCCTTTCGACTATCTCTTTCAGTTATTATAAATATGAATTTTACAAGTCTTCCCCAACTTCTATATTTCGTTCATAATATTTTAATACTTCTTACAAATAACTAATACCTAAAACAAAACTAAAAACAAATAAAGCGACTCCAATTATATTAATCACAAAGAAAAACAGCACTATTTTTTTAATAACATCAATATTTTTTTCCTGTTTTCTTAAAACTTTTGTATTTTCCTCTATCGCAGATATATTTTTTAATTTAAGAAACAATTCATCATCTTCTGTTAAAGTCCTTTTCTCAAAAAAGAAATCGTCACCATCTATATTTATTGTATCTCTTGAATTTATAACTTTTTTTCCATTATCAATTCCCTCTAAGGTTTCATTCATATAAGTATATTTTGAAAAATCAACTTTTTCTTTCACTTCATAAATTCCATATTTAGCTAATTCGCTATTTATAAATCTTTGATTTTTTGAATTTATCACAATAACCACTCCTTCAATATTAAAATAATAGTATTATAATAATATCAAAAAATAGCAATATTTGCAATAAAAATACTTTTATTTTTAATATATATTTATAATTCAAAATTTTTTATTTTCTTTTATTAAGTCTGTTAAAAGTCTTAATATGTCTTTGGAGTTCTCTAAGGCTGCATTTTTCAAAATAATCTATTCCCGTGTTTGTTTCTTTTGCCAAAAGCATAATATTTTCCTCAAATTCTAGCTCTCCGCTGTCTTGATATTCTTCTTGTGCTTCTCCGTCAACGTAGTCACAATTGACTCCGCTCCCGCTTCCTCCTCTTCGTCCGAATCCCCATCCGATAAAAAATTACGCACCTTTAATCCAATATTAAATGAATCCCTAAGGGATAAATCAAACATAACTTTACTTTCCACTCCGGCGGCTTTTGCGGCAAAACAAAGCTGAAAATTCTCATTTTCAGACGGCGTAAGCATAATTTCTTTTTTGGAATTAAGCTTTCTTGCCTCATTTTCACATTGTTTATACTGCAAATAATTAATTTCGTCAAAATCAAAATTAAATTCTGTAATTTTTTCTCCATTATACTCAATAGGGTCTTTTAATTTAAAAATATTATCTTCTTCATCTTCCTCATCAAAGTCAATATCATCTCTGTCCTCCCCAAAAAAGAAATGATATACCGCCTCGCTTACTCCAACAATATCTTTTGGGTATAAACAGAACATAGCCTCCGTAGGAACCCCCGCGGAAAGTCCTGCGAATACCAGTCTAAAAGTTTCACTGAAAATCGGAATTGCTGTCATATCTTTTTTATTTCTGATTTTTGCTTCTCTGACACATCTTTTATATTCTTTCCTTGTCATACTTTCAAAATCAAAGTTTAAATCCTCAATTTTATTTCCCTCAAAATCAATAGGTCTTTTCAATTTGTAATTTTTCATAACAAAATCCTCCTAATAAATAAAAATTTGTTCTTTGCAGCAATTCCAGAACATAAAGAGAAAAGAAGAAATATTTTTTCTATTTGTACCGGAATTGCTGTAAATATTAATATCCTAATCCCGCTGTTCTTCTTACAGCCGCGAGATAATCAACTCCATTAATGCGAAATATAGAATTCGTCTTATCAATTTCATACATAGTTTTTCCGTCAATCTCCAGCTTTAGATACAGCACCTCAAAATCACTTGAAGAACCTATAGACGTACCGGGGTCCATTTTTCCCATTTTAAAATTTTTCGGTATAACTCTTTCAGTAATTTTAAGCGGAATTTGTCTGTAATCGCGATTATCACTGTCAAATTCCTGCACAGAGCCTTTAGCGTAAAAAGTATGTCCTTTAGGTTCAAGAAACATAGCTGTTTCTTCCACAAGCGAACGCCATGTAATAGTAGTTGTCATTGACTGCAAACTTCCTATTATCGGCAAATCAATTTCTCCTCCTATACCGGCCCCCTTAACAGTTTCCGACATATAATTCAAATCAGGAAGCGTCAAATCAGCGACTCCAACCATTAAATTATCACTGTCAAAAACATAAAACTGAACTAACTTATCAGGTATTTTCATAAAACCTTGCCTCCTTCTTTAAAATAATGCCGACAAATAATCGGGGTCGTATTCCAACGTAAACTCAATATCCCTCATAGGTGAAGGCGGCGCAAATTTAACTCTGAATCTCACAATGCCATCAATCAAATCCGTTGTCGGATTTTCATCACTTAAAAACTCAATAGAGCCTCCTAAAATACATTCTCTTGACGCAAGACCGTTAAGCCACATACCTATACTGTCAACAATAGTTTCAATAGTTCTTGATAAAAGCGGATAATCCACTTTAGAAAAATAATTTGTCACAATAGAATTTCCCAGCCAGTTAAACATTCTTCTTGTTGGAATAAAACAATCCTTAACATCTGTACTTGATGGATATACTGCCGTTCTATTGCCCCACGCTGTCCAGCCATTCGTAAAATTAATAGCCGTTACAATTCCGTTTCCGTTTAAATAATCTGCTTGTTCCTTAGGGAGAATAAATTCCATGCCGTTTCCGTAAACCAATCCATTAATTTTTAAATTATGATTTGATGGAGACGTATAAGGAACTCCATCATTTTCATAATCGGTTAAAGCGATACAGCCCGCAAGCTGGACAGATAAATGATATTTATATCCGTCAAGCTCGGTTTCCGGATAACAGGCAAGCATATTAGCGCCAACATAGTTATTGTCGTTTTTCCATTTCGCTATATCGGAATATTTTATATACTTTCCATTATCGTCAACAGTAGGCAAATCTGCCAAAGAAATCGCATTAAAACATCCGTTAATATTCTTCGCCTTAGTTTCCATAACAGCCGCTACAGTCGGAGAACCTGAAAATCCCGGAGCGACAATCTGACATGGTATTTTTCTAAACCGTGGAAATATTTCCGAAATAAGCTCCAATCCCTTGTTTTTCCCTGTCTCATTGTCAAAACCGCCTATAATGTCAAACATATCTACATCCTCAGGTTTAAGCCTGCTGTAAGAAATCTCCAGAGAAACGTCCGGCACAATACCTCCCTCGGCGTCAGAAACAACATTAATAACAACAAATCCGTTATCATCAAAAGAAACCGTATAATGCTTTCCCGAAATATAATAGCTATCACCATTTTTTATTTTTACGGTGTCTTTTAAAATTCCATCACTTTTAATAATAGCGCTGTTACCGGTTAATTTAATCTCTTCTGTAATATCTTCTTTATGTATATCAGGGTCAAGAACATTAACAATAACACAAGGCGAAACATTATACAAAGAAAACGTACTTTGAATGACCTCGCAAGCTGTGTATTTATCCCAGACTTCTTTTTTCATACTAAATCCAAAAGCGGAAACTGCCTCTGAATATTTATAACAAAGCTTAGGAACATTTGTAACACCATAAGGGTTTTCCGACAAATGAACGGGAGCAGTAACAAAAAATACAGGCATAGCCGACTCAACAGTTACAGGTGATACAATACTTGTAGCGTCCTCATTAATATAAACTCCATGTTTATAAGCCATCACAATAAGCCTCCTTCTTTAATAATTCTGTCACATTCATAATACATTCTGTATTCTTCCGTACCTTTAATCTCAACGTTTCTTTTAAACTTCGGAAGCTTTTCAACATCAATAATCAGCTTTCCGATAATCGAATTTTTTGAAATAAAATCAGCGGCATATTCCGGCAGATTTTTATAAACCTTACCTGTTGTCAATATATTGTTCAGAACAGACGGACCAACGTATATAACCGCTTTTGGTTTTTCCGTTTTTTTCTTTCCGGCAACTTCCTTAACTGATTTTTTTAAATTCTTTTTTTCCTCATTTTCCATAGTTTTTGGTATATTTTCAATACCTTGTATTTTTAAATTTTCTTTATTATCCACGCAATAACCCTCCAATCATAATATTAAAAAAATTCCTTAAGGCAGTTTATAAAGTAAATCATTCATTCCCCATTCAGGAATATCAACTAAAAAATCAACATTTATCTGACCTTCCCATACAGGATAATATTGTTCATCCGATACCTCCATTGAAAAAGTATCTTCATAAAGATGTACTTTGGGCAAATACATTCCGTTATACAAGAATTGTCTTGTACGTTCCATAATATTCCACAAATCCCTGTATCCGCCTCCATCATCTACAATAACCTTTTCCCCGCCCTTATTCTGAATGCCCGAACAATAACATCCAAAAATAATAGCTGTTTTAAGACAATGAATGTTTTTTCCGTTCGCCTTTATTGTTTCAAGCCTTATTATTCTAAAACAGATATACGGCAGTTCACCCACTATAAAATCACTGCTTATTTTAGGCAATAAAAAACCTTTAACAACCTTAGGATTTTTATATACCTCTTTTTTGTTTTTTTTATCAAAGCCTTTAAGTTTAAACTTAGCGGCAATTTTTTCTTCAAGAAAATGGATAAAATCATCCTCAAAATCCATTGGCGTAAACATATTAGTTCTTCATCTCCTCTCTTAATATCTGTTCTATAGCTCTGTCAAGACTTTTTTCAAACCTTTCTTTGATACTTTCACAAAGTTCCTTTGTAATATCATCATTCGCAAGCATTTGACTTGTACCCGGTCCAAAAAGCTGTCTGATATGTTGAATTCCTTTCTTTGTTTTTGCTCTTTCTTCAGCATATTTTTTCTTTGACTTAGTTGTATGCTCAAATTCCCCATCTCTTACGAAAATTCCTTTATGCCCTGAATCCATAACCGCCACAAATCCTCCGGTTCGACCTCCTGACGAAGACGTCTTTGGATTAGCGAAAGCAGTAAGACGTTTTGTATTTTTTCTAAACTTTGATTTTGTAAGCGCAAGGGGTCTGCCTTTTGTCTCAACACTTGCGGTGAGTGTTTTTGTTGTCGACAAAACCGTTTTGAGATTTCTCGTGATATCCTTCTTCTTTTTAATGGTATAATTTTTCTTGATTTCATTTCCCGCGTCCGTCTTAGCCCCTTTTATACATTCGTTTAATGCCATATTTAAAGCTTTTTTCATTTTAGATGGCTCTTTTAATTTATCAAGTTTTTTCTCAACTTCATCCCAATCAATGTCAATATCAATAAATTCAGCCATAACATCACCTGCAAGTATTTTGTCCTATAGTAACCGCCAAAACTCCAAATCCATCATCAGAAATATCCGCTACCTGATACAATTCATCATCAAAAAAAATGTTTCCATTTATTTCCGGAGCAAACTCAAGAAGCTCCTTTTGTACATAAAATAAAATCATTTTTTCATATACTCTTTCAAGAGGCGTAAACTTGGCTCCTATAAGCTCGTTCATTTTATCATCGTCAATCACTACCGGTAAATCTTTGCCATTAACCGAATGAAGCTCTGAAAACTCATCTCTATTAAAGAAAGTATTTTTTACGTCAATATCAACACTTTCTTTAAATGTCATAGGTTTAATTTCTTCTTTATCAAAATCAAAACCTATATCAATATCAAATCCCATCATTGTCTTTTTCCTCTTCAATATAATTAAGCAGAAAATTAATCATTTCTTCTTTTGTCATTTCTTCCGGCACATCAATACCTATACTTTTGCCGTATTCGGCAAGTTCGCCCTTTGATTTCATTTTCCTCAAACCATTCTCGTCAAGAAAAACTAATTCTTCAGGTTCATAAATATCAGCCGCGGGAATTTCCCCTCTTGAAAAAACCGCTCCCATTTCCACAAATCTCAAAATATCTTTTTCCGAAAACTCATTTCCGAGAATATCGCCTTTTTTATATAATTTCTTGTGACTTCTCACATTCATACCAGCAATATACATATTTTATTCACCCTCCCTATTCTCCGCCAGAACAACACCAACATACCAGCTCGAAACATCAAAAGGCATCGGAACAGGTCTTGACGTAAGTCTAATCATTTTAATATTGTCTTTTTTGTCCGTCCATTGTTTCGGCACTATTTCAGCATCATAAGTAACATAATCGTCACTGTCTCCCTCAATTTGTGTAACTGCCCCGTATTCAATACTTCCTATACCTCCCGAATTTGCCAAAAGTACATGACCGTAAGGTATCATAGACTCCTCAGCGCCTTCATCGTTAATAAACCATTCGTCATATGAATAAATATCAAGGTCAATTTCCGCTATTCTTCCTATAAAAGTCAATGCCGGGTCAACTACTCTCGGCTCAATAACAACATTTCTTAAATTACGTATATCCATAGCCTTGCTTACAAAGCTGTTCGCGATAAAAGCGTCAGCTGATTCCGAACCCATAATACAAACATCGGGTGCGGTTCCAGTTTGTTTAATTACAGTTCTTCTCCATTCTTTTAAATTCACTATAGGGTTTGATGAAGCGTTAGACCAAAGCAAAGTACTTGAAAGTACCTCTTTGTTTTCAAATCCAAAATCAACAGAAACATCTATGCCTTCCTTTGGAACCACCACATTTATTTTTCCCTTAAACAAAATCTCTCTCGCAAGCCACTCTGTTCTGTCAACGATTGATTTTTCCAGTTCTCTCAAATCCTCGGCTAAAAGCTCATCCGCTCTTTCCGCCGGAGTTTTTTTACTGTAGACGTTTTCCCCAAGCCCTTTTTTAACAATGTCATCAATAGTCATAATTCTTTCAGGCGCAAGTTTAGGCGTTGTTATTACATTCGTTGAAAAACCGTCTCTTGTTAATACTTTACCGCCTCGTCTGGGTGCGACAAAAGGAGCCAGCCTTCTTCTGCTTTTCTTAACATCAACCTCTATTCGTTCCGCTACGTGCGTTCTGTGGACTTTAAAAAACTTATCGGCAAAAAATGTTTTCATAGGATTTCTTAATTCAATTGCCTCAAGCATTTCTCTTGTATCATAGCTCATAAAAAAATACCTCCTTATTCTATAACATTTTCAAAATAAATTGAAAGCTTTCTGCATTCGTATTCATAATTAGAAATATCCGCTCCTTCCGCCAAATAAACAGCCGAACGGTTAAATATTCCCGTTAAATAAACGGACGCGTTAATTTTTTCATTTGTTGTATCAATATCATCAGTCAAAATTCCGTAAGGCACAATGTCAGACGCTTCAGACGAACCCATAATATAAAATTTACCATCTGAACTTTTTCCAATCAGTGTACCTCTTTTTAAAATACCCTGCCCGCTTTCAATCTCCACAAAACCCATTAAAGCTGGTATTGCCAATCCAGCAAATAATTTATCGGGAGTAAACTCACTTTCTTTTTTAAAATACTCCATTACTTATTTCCCCCTTTATTCATAAAAGACACAAGTCTGTTTATTTTTTCTTTTTTATCATTATCTTCGCCGGAAAAACAATCCTCCGGAGCAACATCTTTAACATTAGACTCTGAATTATCAGAAATAATATTTTCTAAGGTATTCAAAGCAAGATTTTGATTCTCTTTTAAAGCCTTAAAAGCAAGCATTTCAGCCGATATACAATTCGTGTATTTTGCGCTGTCTACCATTTCTTTAGGTAAATTGCCGGCAATTTCATCAATACCTTGAAGCCTTTCTCTTTCTTTACGCGCCGCTTTTTCACCAATATTATTGTAAATATCAGGATATTTCTCCTTGATTTCTTCCTCTGTCATTGGTTTTTCCTCCTTGTTATTATTTTTTATATTAAAAAAAGGCTCTGTTAAAGCCTTTTTTTCACTTAATTTATTAATATTCTCACTTTTTATTTTCTCCTTAGGAAAATTTTTAAATTTTTCTATGCCGCAAACAAAATTATTCACTATAACAAATTTGTCATACGCACAATTTAAAACATCATCTTTTTCGGAGTTTTCAAAAATCTCGTCAATAATTCCGTTTTCAAGCGCTTCTTTACCTGTATACCACGTTTCATTGTCCATCATTTCCGATAATTCATCTTCCGTTTTATCAATTCTTGAAAGATATGCCTCAATAATAGACTTTTTAACAGCGTTTACTGAATTTTTGCATTTATCAAGCTTTGCCTCGTCAAAATATCCCATAAGTCCTATACTTGGATTATGTATCATAATCAAAGAATTTTTTTCAGCTTTAATTGTATCTCCCGCCATAGCGATTATAGTAGCCGCGCTTGCGCAGATTCCCTCAATTTCAACAGTAATATTCGCTTTATGTTTTTTTAGCTGAGAATATATAGCGCTTGCCGCAAATACGTCTCCTCCGCCGCTATTGATATAAACCGTAATATTATTACAATCGCCTAAATCCTTTAAATCGCTTATAAAATCTCTGTAAGATACATAATCTTCCGAATACCACGGCTGCTCCGACACAATTTTTCCATATAAATATAACTCTGCCTTACCGTCAGCCAGGTTTTTAAACTGCCAGAAATTACGCATTAATATCACTTCCTGTATCCAATATTTTTTTCATTGCTTTTGCTTCTCTTTCAAGCTGAACCGCGTTAGTCATAAAATCACCGCCCATATTTTCAATAGTCTCTATTTCCCTTGTGCTTATTCCAAGTTCAACTCTCTTTTGCGCGGCTATAACTTCTTTTACCGGGTCAATTTGTCCTTGTGCCGGTCCGTTCCATACGCATCCGCACCATGCTTTTTTTACGGCGGGGTCAAGAAAAAATCCGGGGGCGTTTATTCTTCCTTTTGCGGCCGCCTCTGTAAGCCACAATTCATAAACAGGTTTGCAAAAGTCATTTACAAGCCACGACCTTTTCATCTTTACAGCTTTAAAAAATTCAAGAAGAGCCGCTCTTGACGCTGAATAATTAGAATTAAAGGATTTTATTAAAACCTCAACAGGGACCTCAAGCGCCGCTCCTATATATTTAGCCATTGATGATACAAACCCGTCAAAATTTATATTTGGTCTTTTTGCGTCAACAATATCTACACTTTCATTTGGATTCAAAACATTTATAGTTCCCGCTCCAAGCTCATAATCATTTGGGTCATAGCTTACCCTTTCATCATCATTTATAATTCCGCTGAAAGGTATATCTCCCGTTGGTGATGTTGTTTTTATAAAAACAGCGAAAATCCCGTTCAAAACAGCCGCCATAAGTTCAGCCTCGGCATATCTTGTTAATTGCTTTAAACTCTCTATAACAGGGGCTAAATAAGGAACACCCCTGTATTGTTCCGGCCTTTCTGCCTCAAATATCATCAGAATGTTGGGATTTCCTGTTTTATTTCCATATGCCTTAACCCTTGTCCATTTTTTTCTGATATTCAAATTTGACCCGGGATATGTATTGCATATGTAGTACGCCTCAACGCCTCCTTTTGAGTTGATTTCGACCCCATTGTAAATTCTGTTTCCGTTATCCGCTTTTTTCAGCAAATCAACTTCTCTTCCTGTTGTATTGGGATTACATATTCTGTCGCTTTCAATCAAATGCAGTCTTAATGAATATGGCATATAACCTTTTTTCTTTGTTTCATAATCAATTAAAGCGCATGCGTCTCCGTTTAAAAGCCAATTCATACAAACAAGCTGCTGCATTTCATAAAAGTCATTTACTCCCGTCGCGTCACAAAATTTTGATTCAGCCCAAAGAGCGAATTCCTTTTCAACTTGTTTTTCCCATTCCTCAGCTTCATCAACAGTAATTTTCAATTTTTCAAAATCTATCTTAGGCTTTGGTCTAAGACCTGAACCTATAATATTGGTTCTGTTAGTCTTTATCGCCGAAACAGCCAAAGGCGCCGACATATACAAGCTTCTTGACCTTTGTCTCAAGAGATTTAAGTTCTTGTCAATATCCTCCTGAGGACTTTTACTTCCGGCAAGCCACCCTTTCATACTGTTTTTTCTACGGCTCGCTCCGCTTTCATCATACCCGCTGTTGATAATTTTTCTTAAATTAATCCTTTCTCTGGCTATCCTTCTTTTTTCTCCATAAATAGGCGCCACGCTTTCTATTAACTTGTCTAAAATATTCAAATTTTCACTTCCTTATAATAAAAAAACACCTGAAAAAATTTTTTCAGATGTTATCTTTACAAAATATTTATTTATGGTATAATTTAATTATAAAAGGCAATCGCCGCAAGACGCGGCTGACCAAATATTGATAGAAAAACCACCTGTACCGGTCAAAGTAACAGGGTGGTTTTTTCTATGTAGAAAAAACTTTACTTACAAAAATTACAAACAAATGTAAGCAATGCTAAAAGGAAAAGACCAAAAGTCATTAAATCCTTAAAATCAAATTGATTTTTCATAGCATCACCCCCATTCTTAAAAGAATGAAGGTCAGCACACCCCGCACCGATTGCCAAATATATAATAGGCAAATAACAAAATACTTTTGTTTAAGCCTACGCTTAATTTTAACATATAATATTGCGCATTTCAATAAAAAATATGATTTTACAGCAATTTTAGAGCAGAAAGAGAAAAGAAAAAACATTTTTTCTATTTGTACCGGAATTTCTGTATTATAAATCTCTTGGCAAGCCTCTGAATACTTTTCTCTTGCCGCCGTTTTCCTCGTTTGAAATTTCCGTCTCAAGTTCCCCTATAGCTTTTCTTATTTCTGACAAATCGGCTCTTGTAAGCCTTTTTGTTCCAATCTGATAGCTTTGCCCTGTCAAAACAGCCATTTCCGCGTTATAATACGCGTTAAGCCTCATTATAAGTCTTTTCTTTTTTTCAGTCATATTTCAATACCCCTCTTTATAACTCCTGTTTTTTTCTTTAAAACAGACCTTTCACTCTTTTTCATATAATTAATACCCATATTGATTTTTTTCTCTAAAGAATCCCAGTTAGGTCTTAAAAGCTCCACCGCCGCCGTAGCATAATTTCTTATATCAAGAGGCTCGTTCCTTACTGAATTGGATTTCTTTACCCAGATAAGCTCTTTTTCACCGTTTCTTTTGCTTTTAATAACTCTTTGTTCTGAAGTAAGACCCTTAAAATATTCCTCATCATATCCCTTGTCAATATCTTTTGGAAAATGACAATATCCCGGTGACGGCTCTTTTATCCGCAACCGCGACATAATCGTTTCTTTGCCGGCGTTTACTCCAAGAATAAACAGTTTAACCTTTTCACTGTTATTTGCTGATACTTTGTAAAGAAGAGGAATACCCATTCCTCGCATACCCTTAATTCCAAAAATATTCTTTTGCTTTCGGTTCATCAGCTTCAGGTATTTATATGTATCCGTAGTATATAAACCTCCCGTATCAATAAAAGTACAAGCTGTCATAAGACTTGTACCGTCAGCAAAATGATACTCTTTTCCAAGATATTCTTCTAAAATATCCCAAGCGCTTTGCTTTGTCATATCGCAATACAGTTTTTCATACTTTATCCCCCAGCTTTCATAACCTCTGCCCCAGCCTACAGTTTCAATCTCAAATCTGTCTTTTTGAACATCAACGCCCGCTGTTAAAATCAAAACGCCTTTAGGAAGCTCAGCCTCATAATCTTCACGTCTTTGCAATATACCATTTTCATTTACAGCCTCGCCGCGTTCTTCCCATGTCAATCCAAGACTTGTATTGTAAAAAGTTTTCAGCGGTTCAGGACTTCCCAATTCTTTGGACTCATTATAAGCCTTTTTAAAATCCTCTATAACCTCGTCCCAATGCTTCCAAGGAGAAGCCAGCTCATTAAGATGAAAACCTCTTACTTTTCTGTTTTCTTTTGCCGCAATATATTTCCCTTTTCCTGATTTCCATTCTATCTCTGAAAATTGTTCTCCGCAATATTTGCATTCCATAGTAATATTATCAAATTTAATTCGTTCCCACTCCAAAGGCTGAAACTTTCCGCAGCAGGGACAAGGCAGACACCATTCCTCCATACTTGATTTCTCATATTCCGCTTCTATAGCGGAAAAATTTTTTATCGTAGGAGTTGAAACCTTTATTATTTTTCTGTTCCAAAAAGTAGTCGTTCTTTTTTCGGCGAGCTTTACCGGTGAACCCTCCGGTCCCGCCGACACAGGATAACGGTCAACCTCATCGCACAATAAAATTCTTATAGGACGTGAAGCCAGTCCCGCCGCTGAGTTTGCTCCGACAATAGTTATATGCCCTCCGGGAAATTTTTTATGCAAAATAGTATTTTCACCCGATTTACTTCTTGCTTCTTTAATCTTTTCTTTAAGCGCGGGAGTATCCCTTATCATAGGCGCAAGCCTGTCCTTTGAAAATGTCTGCGCCATTTCCACCGTTGGCTGAACCACTAAAATTGATGACGGGTCATAATCAACAAAATATCCAAGCACATTTAAAATTATCTCTGTCTTTCCAACCTGTGCGGATGACATAATAACAACATCTCTGCACTCATTATCATTAACAGCGTTCATTATTTCTTTTTGATACGGCGCTCTGTCAGTGTTCCAATTACCTGGCTCCGCAGAAGCTTCAGGAGACAATCTTCTGTATTTATCCGCCCATTCTGATATTTTTAAAATCGGAGGCGGCGCAAGTATTTCAGCGATATTATGAAAAAGATTTATTGTTTTGTATTCTGCTTTAATTTTCTTCCCCATAGTTCTCCTCCAAATCATTATCTAAATCAATATAATCATCACCGTGAAAATAATCCGGATTATAATCTGAAAGCTCTGTCAATATATTTAAAACCTCATTTGTAAGATAATCCTTTATATATCCCGTATCTCTTTGTGTGAGAATCGGCGAAACCTTTGACGGCAAATTCATAACACGGCTTTTAAATGATGAGAGCATATCTGTCATTACATTTTCAACATCCTTTGATGAATGTACCTCGCCTTTCATTTTAGCAAGTTTAAGCTCGGCAATTAAACGGTTCACACGCTCTTTTTTCGCTTTTTCCTGCTCAAGATTAAGCTCGTCATCATTAATGGGTATATTATTACTGTCACTAGAAATCTTTAATGCTAAAATATAATTTTTAATACTTTCCGCAAGCTTATACCTGCCTTTGGCCGCACGAACAAAAATCCCCTCTTCTCCCAGCTGTCTTACTCTTCTTTCCGTTACTCCTATAATTTCAGACAATACTTTTGACGATACTGTAATAGCCGAAATATCATCTATCTTTTTAGAATTATTTTCCATAATACGCCCTCCAATCGGCAACGGCAAATTCAAATTTTGGACGCAAAAATCTAGGGGATTTTTGGCCTCATCGTACCGCATCAAAATTTTAGTGACATACAGTACCTTTAATAAATACCATAAGTATCAAAAATCTCCGGGGATTTTGGCAGCAAAATTCAAAAACCTTTGTGCAATTTCCACAAATTCAAGTTCTTTTGAAAGTTACATATCTTAATATTGTGTAACATTCATTTTTTAATTTTTCTTCATTAAATGTTCTGAAAATTAAACCTTGAATATTACATCATTAAAATATGTAACTTTTAACAAACTGCATATAATCACTTTCCTATTTTCAGCGTCTGCCGAATGTCAGTCCTTTCATCAATTTATCTTTATCGTCTTGTGTCAGTCCGATATATCTTCTTGTTATCGCTGCATCCGAATGACCTAAGATTTCTTTTACAACTAAAATATCTTTTGTCTGCTCATACAAAAAATATCCGAATGTTTTTCTGAGAGTATGTGTTCCTATTGACTCAAGACCAAATTTTTCTCCCGCGTCCTTTAAAATCATATATGCTCTCTGTCTTGTAATCGGTCTGTTCAGACCTTTCCTTGAAGGAAATAAATATTCATAATCTTTTTTTGTTTTAATGTATCCTTCAAATATATTTTTTAACTCTTTGCAAATAATGAATCTTCTTTCTTTTCCTGTCTTTTTCTCTCGCATATAGATATGTTTTTTATTTCTTATATCCCTGACCCTCAACTTCAATATATCCGATATCCTGAGTCCGGAATATATTCCAAAAGAAAAAAGCACGTAATCTCTTTCATTACCTGCTTTCAGATAATCCATAACATCATTAATTGTATTAATATCTTTAATAGGTTCAACCGTATTCAAATGTATCACCCGCTTTACTGAATAAAATATATTTCTTTAATAAAACAAAAAAGACCAACTGATTAAAGCCGGTCTTTCCTGCTGAAGGAGTAAGTAATTATGAATAATTCCATCTGTTCCGGCGCATTGGGAATCGAACCCAATCTGAGCCATTACGCCCTTATTTGAAAGGCTTTTCAAATTAATTGACCGAATTATAAATTTATAATTCAGCCAAACATATCATTCAGAGAGGAGAGAAGCGATTTGCCGATTTCTTTTACTTATCGACAATAATATCTTAACACATTTTTTATTTAAAAAATTCTCAATATTTTCTCACGTTTTTCGAGAATAGTAATTCAGCCATTTCATTATATCTTTTATAACCTCATCTTTTTTCCTATATATTGTTGCTCTTCCTAAGTGTAAATTCACAGACGCTTTTAATGTACCGCTTTTATTTTTATAAATATAATCAATAATTTCCTTATATTCCGGCTTTATCTCTTTCAATATGTATTCCATATCAGAATTATCCATCTCAATATTTTTCATCTGTTCTTCAATAAAAAACATCTCTACTTTTACTTCTTCCAAGTTCTTTTCCAGCAAACTAAACGCTTTATCCACCGCCTTTTCCTGCGGTGATATTTTTACTCCCGAACCGCCTCCAACCCCATCGTAACTTACCGCCCCAAAATTATCCGCTAATTTTATAACTGAATTTTCTATCTTTCTTTCAATATCAGCTTTTCTTCTCTTATAAATCTCCAGTCTATGTTTAAGCCCTCCTATTACTCTGAGGCTCTCGTAATATTTTTTTATTTTCTCTTCCGTTTCTTTATATGTAAAACTCATACTTGCGCCCCTCCTGAAAATATGCTATAATAACAGTGTCTTATATTATTACCACATATTTTCAGGAGGGAGCGCAAGCTCCTTTTTTACTACTTTATCGCACTTCCGTATTATTTTTCTCTGATTCTAAACAGCTATCTTTATTCTCATTAAAATCTTTACAATATAAACGTTTTGCCGGGTCAAATTCTTTGCCATATATATAACCATCTTTATATTCTTTAGCCAATATATGCTCTTCTGCACTCGCCCTGAATGCTTTTTCTTTCCAATTCTGTACAGCCTCCTGAACTTCTTTAGGGGTTACAAGCACAAGACCCCAGCTGCTCTTATTTTCTTCCTCTTGTTTTTCAAACGTTTTCTTAATTCCAGCTGTAAAGCCATAACCATAGCTGTCGCAAAGCCGTCTTACATATACACTTTCAATTTCCGCATTCTCCTTCCTGATACTCTTGATTTTTGAAAAAACACAATCAACCGCATATTCGAAAATTGCCGCACATATCTCCACATCATCTGCAAGCCCAATAAATCCTATACTCTGCGTCTGTTTTCTATAGACATGTTCACTATATGACTTACAACAGTAACCTTCCCCAATAATGGCTGAAAGATTTGCTATCCACGGATTTTTACGTTTACCGTATACAACATTTGTACATATATTTTTAACCATACTTCTTCCGGCATTATTAATTTCCTGTTCCGTAAGTTTGTATCTTGCCATAAGTTCACGTGCTTTGAGCAACGCCGCTTTTGCCTCATGTTCATTCGGACTTTCCGCAAGCGCAAGCAGTTTTTTTATTTTTATTTTATAATCCGCTTCCATTTTTACCTCCACACATTTTTGCAAATTTGACCTATCAATAATGCTCTTTCACTAGCTTTCAGTTACTTTAATATCATTCATTTCCGGTTTATTAATTACTGTCCATATACAGCATGCTATATTCCACATAAAGGCTCTGCCGTGAGGTTCGTCCTTTTCTCCCGCCGCATATTTTAAAAAATGTCTTATGGCACTGTCTATGTAACAATGTACTGGAATACCTTTTTCCCAGTTTCTCTCGCCGTATTTTTCAGCTCCCGCCTCAAAGTGCTTTGACAGGTCAAGCATTGCCTCCAAAAAATCTTTTTCTCCTGTACCATAAGCATTACGTACAAACATAACCAAAGCATCGTATAAACTTGAGGTATTTTCATTTTTTATAAAATATGATATATCTGACAGAATGTTATTAAACGGTCTGGTATCGAAAGAATATGATAAACTCTCAATTATATCCAGCGGCATCAAATCACATCTTCCCTTGCCTTCCTGTATATCTCTTACCGCTCCGGTTTCAAATTCCCTCCGCTCTCCGCTGTCTTTTATTTCTATCATTTTTCATAACCTCCTAAAATAAACTAATTTGTCCGTCCAATAATCTGTTGTCCTTTTTCACTTTCTGAATCCACCAGTCATAGACATCTGAACCTGTTTCCCAACTATTGCAGGATAAACCTTTTTCTTTCCTTTTGACAAGCATTCTATCGAATGCTCTGATATAATTTTCTTTATATTTCGTATACTTATTCAATTCGTCTGCTTGCCTTGTCGACATTGGACATCCTATGCAGCCAACTCTTTTACGTCCGCATTGATACAAAGGGTTTGACTTGCATCCATAAAAATTTAGAAATTCCCAAACTTCTGAATCTGACCAATCAATAATAGGATTTAACGCCTTTGTTCCTTTCATTTGACAATTCTCAAGCATTTTTCGGCTTTCCTCGTTATCAGCGCTTAAAATTATTCCATCTTTATAGTTCCTTTTAATTATTTCAAGTGAATGTCTATTCTTTCGTTTCACACTTTCAGCCCACCGAACACCTGTTGAAATAAATCTGCCCCGACCTCCTCTTTCTTTCAATTCAGAACAACAATATCTCGTAAGTCTTGTCGGCGGTATACCTTTTTTTACAATTAATTCCCACATAGTTAATTCCGGATATTCTATTTTTATATTCTGTATTCTCCTTATGTATCTTACTGTTTCAGGCGCGTCAACTGTTGTATGATTATATACTAAATCAAACGGTACTCCCGACAACTCAAATAATATCCTTAAAACATCACTATCTTTGCCTCCGCTGTAACAAACATAATACGGTTTGTCCATAAATCCATTACTTACAGGCTCAAACATTCTTATACGTTCAAGCGCAATTTTTTCCTTGTCAATCAATTTGATATTACCATCTGAAACTATCCTCAGCTCTTTAAGCAATTTTTTAACATCTCCTCCAAAATCTAATTACAAATACTGCTATAAATATAACTCCCACCGCCGTCCAGTCTGTTTGCGCCATAAATTCCTCCCTCAAATCAACCTCTTTTATCCTCGCCGTATAAAATCATTACGCCCATATCTTTTTTATATGTAACCTTATTCCACTTCAGTTTATTGTTAATTACATACTTTTTAAGAATATAGGCTACTACTTCCGTTGGCTCGTTTGTGCAGTTAATTAATTTTTCATATATCGGTTCTCCTCCTTCATATTGATTATAAACTCCTATTCCCACGGTACTTTTATATTTATCAGAAGTCTCTTCAAAAAGTAAATTAACTTCAATCCTTAAAGGTTTCATTTTATCAACCTTTCCGCATCAGATTTTCAGCTCTGCAAGCTATTTATTAAAAAAAGTCTCACAGCATACTTAACTGCTTATCATCACCTGTAAATTCTTCCGGCAATTTATTCTTCTTCACATTATTTTGTACATTATACGGCGGTACACAGTAAAATTTTAAATACTCTTCTTTAAAAATTAAATCAACCGTTCCCTTTCCTCCGTCACGGTTTTTAGTTATTCTAAAATTTGTGAACATCTGGGTTTGTTTATTTTCAGCATTATGCTCTCTTTGCATATAAAATATTTGGTCCGCGTCAAAATCCAGTCTGCCGCTGCCACGCAATTGGTTCTGACGATTCAGCGAAGATATTACAATAACCGGCGTATTAAATTCTGCTGCTATTCCCTTTAAACCTTTGCTTAAATTTTCAATTTGTTCAAGCTCGGTTTTTCCTTCACCATTCATCATTTGCAAATAGTCAACAGCAATCAGTCCAATATTTTTACCTCTTGCTGTAAGCTCCTTGCACTTCCATCGGATATTTGCGGCAGTCTTTTCAATATCTGTATAAATATACAAGTTTTTATCAATCACAGGATCGAAAGATATACTGTTCAATTCTTCATCAGTTGTGTTTCCCACAGGACTTTTCAGTTTCTGAACCTCGAAATCGGCTGCCATAACAACAAGCCTGTCCCCAATCTGCTTTTCATTCATCTCAAAATTAAAATACAGGGTCGTCTTATTCCTCTTTGCAAAATTAATACAAATTTGTAAAGCCAGCAATGATTTACCTACATTCGGCGGAGCCGACAGCAATATCAGCTCACCGTCCTTAAATCCTCCTGTTATTCGGTCAATATCTCTTAATCCTGTAGGTTCTCCCTGTATCAGCTTTTTATTTCTCAGCCTGTCTTTCGCTCTTTCTATCGCCTCCGCCGCTATTTCCCTAACAGTTTTATCCGCTTTTTCACGCTGTCTGTCCGGCAAATTTGCTAATGTACTAATAACTTTATGTATATCCGCCTCTTTCGTTGTAATCTCTTTTAAATTCTCTGCGTATTTTAAAATTTTTCTTCTATACGCCATTTCTTTAAAATCTCTTACAACGTGTTTTATATTTGCCGTTGTTGATATTTCCGACACAACAGCAGCAATTTTTTCAATACTGTAAACATCAGACAGCCCGTTTTTATTAATGTTTGTCATTACTGTCATAAACGTTATCCCTGTTTCTGTTTTATACATATCCTCCATAGTTTCAAACAACCTCTTATAATATTCAAAAACAAAGTTTTCAGCTTTGAGGGATATAATACAATAATTTGCCGTTTTTTCTTCGTACAGCATAGCGCCTATTATAAATCTCTCAAGTTTTTCATCCTGTAAAATAATACCGTTCAATTTTAACCCCCCTCTAAAACCGCTTTAAAATCCCCTGTAAGCATTTTTGCTTTTCAAACCCATAAACATTAATCTTTGCTTTTAAAATCAATTTAAGCCCACTTAAAATCGATTTTAAGCTATATTTCCTTTAATGCAGTGAATCATACATATCTTTCAGCTTTTCCTCGCTCCAATTTTTATAATCGCTGCTGTTATCATCAATAACTCTTTCAGGATTAGCTTTTACCAAAGATACATTTTCGTTTAAATAGCTTTCAAACTTTGTTGAAAATAATGTCACCGGTCTTAAATATTTATTCATTTCAGCATTATTAAGCCATTGACAGGTTTTATTATCAATAACCGTCTTAAAATCCTCCAAAGTAAAGCCATCGTTTAATCTCGCGTTTATATGACGTCTGGCTTCTGCCGCTTCCGCCTTAAAACTCTTTCCTGTCTTTTCGTTCAGATAGCCGATTATTTGTTTTATTAATTCACTGTTTTGATTATTTGTTTTTGACATATGCGGTCCGGCGGATTTTTTATCCGCCTGACAATAATTATTATTTTCTTTTTCTTTCTTTTCTTTTGTGTCATAATTCACGGAATTATCTAAATTATTCCGTGAATTATCTGCATTATTCACGGAATAATTTTCAAAATGGGTAACTTTAATAAAACTTTGGGTTTCTTCTTTTGAAAGAAGCCAAAATTTATCAATAATCCGAGGATTCTTTCTGGCTTTTTCTTTTACAGCCTCCTGAAATCTCCTCTGTATTCCGGGGGAAGTAATGACATTGTCCGACTGAAAAAGTTTGTAATCAAACAGTGACCGTTCCAATAAGAATTTCATTACCTGCTTTATTTCCCCTGCACTCATGTGCAGTTCCGCCGAGATTAAATACTCATAATCATTATCCAGTTTTAAATAATACCCATTTTTGTATACTTCGCAAAGCAAGTAGATATATAGCATCATTCCTTTTATGCCATGCCTTGCTTTTAAAATTTTTATTTTTTTATCCGATAAAAAATCGACATCAAAAGGAAAGTAGATCAAGCCTTTTTGTTGCGGTCTTGCCATACACTCACCTCTTATGATTGATTCGGAGGGCTAAAGCCCTCCTTAAAAGTCAAGCTAAAATAGTTATATTTCTTGTATTAGAGTCTCCCTTCATAGCCTCTGTCAGATATTCTTTAATCCTCTGTATAACAATCAGTTTCCACGCACCTCCATCAGCCTCAAACAACGCCATTTCCGGCCCATTGTTTATCCTGAAAATAAATTTGCTTACAGGCTGGTCTATTTCCGTAAATGTTCTGTACGGCGCAAGCTCTACAGGATTAGGCACAAACTCATCTTCTCCCAAAACAACACCCTTTTTTGTTCTTACTACTTGTGTTACACCATCGTCCGCAACGGTATCGGCATTTTCTGATTTTATATTTCCCGCAATTTTCAAAACTTTAGATTTGTCCGCGGCATCGCAGAATAATGCTTGCAATTTTATATTAAAATTCTCAGTATCATAGAACCTTCCAAAATCAAACGCCGGAACATCAGCTTTGCATTCAATGTAACGCTCTCTTCTTTTAAACTCGTCCAGAGCGGAAAACAAAAGCACTTTGTTATAACTTTCAATATGTATTATCGCTTTGCCGTAATCAAATTTATCTTTATTAGACTTGATGTACTCAACAAAAGACGATAAAGTTGTAACCTTAAAACTATCAGCGTAATATTTTGTCGGTTCTATAATTCCCAGTTTTTTATCAGAATATTTCTTTCCGTCAATCTCTGCAATAAAAGGCGTTTTCAGCCCAACAATATACTCTAACGCTTCTTTAATCATATTAATCAATCCTCCAAATATAATTATTTTGCTTTGAATAAAGGTCTTACATTGTTGTTTTCTGCTATATGTTCTCCGTTGTCTTCCTCTGACGTTTCGTTGTCTTCCAAATCAGTCAGCAACATTTGACCTTTCATCTTGTCACCGAATTCAGCGGCCATAAACTTATTTCCATTTTTGTCAACCATTACTTTAGTCGTAACTCCTTGTACAGGCGCTAATATAGGTTTTGTATTTACATTAACCAAAACAACTTCTCTGCTCTCATCAGCCGGAGTAAACTTCAGCTCTATTGTGATTTTACGCGCTTTTTTGAACGATGTATTTTTGTCGTGAATATTCTCAAGAACTCTTTCTAAATCGTTCGCAAACAATTCTTGCAAAGCTCCTCCGGCAATTTTCTGAAGCTCCAAACAATAATTATCATTCATTTTTCCTCGCCTCTTTCAATATTATCTTTATAGTTTTGAATAAATCTTTCAGAATTATCTTTTTTAGCTCCTGACTTTTTCAGAATTATCTTCGTTTATAATTCCCCTCCTCCCTGTTCATCTTTTTCATATGATGAATTATAATCAAAACTTTTACCGTCTGCTATAACCTTTTCAAGAATTCTTTCAAGGCTTTCCGATAATAATTCTTTTGAGTCAGTTCTTATTGTTTCTCTTGTTATAAGGCATTTAAATTCCTTTTTCTGTTTTTCCGCGTTTTCTTTAAGACAAAATATCTCAACCTCCTTGTCTTCTATCTGCTTTTTAAACGAGACGCATAACTTTCTTAACGTTTTTTTGTCAAGATATTTCAGCGCTTCCTTAAAATTTTCATTTTTCACTTGCTTTTCTCCTTAAAATTTATTATAATGTGGTGCTATACTAAAAAAGTGGACAGAAAAACAATTCATATAATATAATAAAATAAACAGAAGAAAGGAGTTATTATATATGCCCCAGATAAAATATGACGAAGATTTCAAAAAAAGCATAGTTG
>CATLIG010000026.1 GCA_949948985.1 uncultured Clostridia bacterium
TCAATAGAATTTCTGCCAAGTCTTGAAAGGTCTTTTACAGCGATACAATTTATCTTGCCCGACTTTACATCATTTATCAGATTTTCCCAACCGTTACGATTGAAATTTGTACCGCTGAAACCGTTGTACTTTGACATATTCCCAACCGTTACGATTGAAATTTGTACCGCTGAAACCGTTGTACTTTGACATATAAAATGCCAATAGAGAGTTTTTTCAAAAAACAAAAAATTTCCATAAAGCTGATAAACAAGCCATTTCTAAGAGGTGTAAGAAAACCGTTGTCAATTTAAATGTCAAATAAAAAAGCAAGGATAGTTATTTTTATAAAAATCCTTGCTTTTTTATTTTGTGCCATTTATAATGACAAAAATAATTTAAAAATATAGAAAATATCGTATTATTTTAACTTTTTAATGTCAATTATAGTGTCAAAATAAGAAATAGTTTTAACCGAACTAACCGAACACAATAAATTCTAATTATTTTTTAAATATAAATCAAATAATTCATCAATTTTACTTAAAAATTCAATTTTAATATCAAAAAATTCTGATTTTAAATATATTTTGTTTATTTTGTCATTTTTCGGTGTGTCATTATTAATAGCTTTAATTTTACAAAGTAATTTTAATATATCTATATGATTTTGTAATATGCCATCATAAATTGGTTTGTTAAAATAAAGATAATCTTCCTCAAGTATATTGATTAATTTAATTAATTCTAAAAATAGCTTTTGTTCATTTGAATTATCTTTTAAATTATCAATTCTTTCCATTAAATCATCAGTATGTGAAACTAAAAAATTAGAATTAGCTATTTTTAAAGATGATAAATCTAACAAATAATTTGGAGAAACTTCAAAAAAATTACAAATTTTTAGTAACATTTCATAATTAGGCTCTCTTATATTATTTTCATAATTAGCAATTCGTTGTTGATTTATATTTAATTGTTCAGCAAGTTTTTTTTGAGATAATCCTTTTTTTTCTCTTAATTCTTTTAATCTTGAACCTAATAAAACACTCATAATAATCACCTCTTAATACATTATAACATAAAACATTAATTTATGGTACAAAAAGATAAAATTGCACTTGACATCAACAACAAATCGTGGTAATATTATTACAAACAACGAAAAGTTGTTATATTTCAAAAAGATGTTCAGAACTCTTTTTAACTATATTCATTTCTATTTATCATATCAAAATTATTATTTAGGAGGTTTTATTTTATGAAAGTTGTAAGAAAAATCAAAGAAGAATTTGAAATTAATCCTGCAAAAATTAGAGTAGCGAGAGCAATAAGAAATTTGAATGTTTCTGAACTGTCTATTCTTGCTAAAGTCGACAGGCAAACAATAATGCGTATTGAAAAAGACGGCAGTGAAAAGGTCACCTTTGAAGTATTTGAAAGATTAATGAATGCATTAGATTTCCCTAAAGATTTTTTTATGTCAAATGATTTTGACAATATTAAAATGTAAGTAGGTGTTATTATGAAAAATGAAATTCTTTTAAATACTCAAACTGTTGTTGAACTTGAAAATATTCAGTATGATACTCTAAGAATGAGAATTCAAAGAGGAAGAATTAAAGCTTTTAGAATTGAAATTGGAAATAAACAAGGCTTTGAATACCGAATCCCATTATCAGAATTATCCTATCAGGCACAGCAAAAATACATTGTAAAAATGAAACGGGATTCACCGGCTGACCCTCTCCCTGCACAAGACAGAAAAGGAAGTCAGTACGAAAACTTAACACTTAAAGATTTAACTGAAGAACAGCGAGCGGAAGTTTATCTTTGGAAAGAAATACTAAAGCAACGGCAAAAAATTGTTTCAGAAAATCCGGGGAAACAAATGGAGAAAACAAGGGAACTTATAAAAAAATTAAAAGAGGAACACCCTCAATTAAGAATATCCGAAAGGACATTGTCAAGGAAATGGGAAAAATACAAAAAATACGGTGAAGTGGGATTATCTGATTTAAGAAAACAGCCCACTACAAACAGACCGAAGGAGATTTCAGAAACTGTCGCCGCCGTTTTCGGTCAATACTGGCTCAGTGAAAACAGACCGGCAGTCACGCTTGCCTATAGATTAACAGAAGAATGGGCAAAAGATAAAAGACCGGATTTACTGCCTCTCCCATGCCTCAGAACCTTTTACAGAATGGTTGAAAAGTATCCAGAACACATAATAAAATATTTCAGAGACGGTCAAAAGGTTTTTGAAGATGAATGTATGCCTTATATAGTAAGGGAGTATGAGAATTTAGCAGTAAATGAAGTGTGGAGCGCCGACTATCATACACTTGATGTAATGGTCAAAGATGATAAAACAGACGAATTATTCAGACCTCATTTAATCTACTGGATTGACGTTCGCAGCCGAAAGGTATTGTCATTCTATTTGGCAAAAACATCAAATAGTGACGGAACATTTATATCATTCAGAAATGCGGTTTTAAAGTATGGCATTCCTGAAAATGTTTATCTTGATAACGGCAGGGAATTTTTAGTAAGCGATATAGGAGGCAGAGGCAGAAGAAAAACAGATAAAACCGCTGATTACGGGACAACTTTATTCAAAAGATTGGGTATTGAAATGACGAATGCTACAGTTAAAAACGGTAAAGCAAAAATAATAGAAAGAATGTTTTTAAACGTAAAAAATGATTTCAGCAAGCTTTTGAATACATATACAGGCGGAAAACCGGAAGAAAGACCCGAAAGCTATAAGACAATAATAAAAAACACCAATAATATAAAAAACTTTTCAGAGATAAAGGAGGCTGTAAAACTCTATATAGAAGGAATTTATAACAAAAAATCCTCAATGGCTAAAGGATTGAACGGCTTGTGTCCCGAAGAATTTTATACCAGAAATTTTATACAGAAAAAAGCGTTGACACACGAACAGGAAGAACTTCTGCTGTTAAGAACGCAAAGACTTCAGAAAGTAAAAAGAAACGGAGTTAAATTTACCTTTGAAAACGAGGAATTATGGTATTACAATACAGATTTAATAATAAATTACTTAGGCTTAGATGTTTATTTAAGATATAATCCTGAAAATATGAATACCGTTCAGATTTATGATGATTCAGAACGTTTTATATGTACAGCTGAATTAACTAAAAAAGGCGGTTATAATTTAGGTACAGATATAGATAAAGAAGTCATAAAAGAAAACAACAGCCGTAAGAAGAAACTTAAAAATAATGCTGAAAGCTTTATGAATAACTTAAAAGATATTCAGCAGGCTCCGGAGGCTTTAGAAGTTATGAAAGCAGCGGCAAGAAGAAACATAAAAGAAAACAAATATCAATACAGTCCTAAAATATTAGAGCCGCTTGCCTTTTCAGTTTCAAGCCTTGCGGACAAAGAAGATTGTGACGAAACAGTAAATATTTCTATGGAAACGATGATAAAAAACGCACAGCAAAGGAGAGCGGAAAATGAATAAACCAATAAAAAATATTGAATTTAAAATGACGAGTATTTCAAAAAAAATTATAGATACTCTCGATTACTGTAAACTTCAACGAAGTATAGGCTGTATTTACGGTGACGCAGGTATAGGAAAGACAATGACAATATCAGAATGGAGTAAGGATAAAAAAGATGTTTTAATTCTCTTTGTTTCAGGAGCATATAAAAGTGAAAAAAGTTTTTTAAAACTTCTTGCTCAAAGGATACACGCAAGAACAAGCGGTTGTATTGATGATATATTTACATCAATAATTGAACAGCTTAAACAGAAAGATTTAACAATAATTATTGACGAGGCTCAAAGACTTCCTCTGAATACCCTTGAAGATATACGGGATTTAAACGAACTTACACAGACTACAATTATATTTGTAGGCAATGAAAATGTATATAAAAAAATGGTAGGCTCACAGCAATCAGAGTTTGCCCAGCTTTTTAGCCGTATATCTATGAGAACACTTTTATTGACCGACAATTTTAAAATTGAAGATATCAATAAGGTATTCGAGGGTTTAGAGCCTAAAGCAAGCAGATATCTGTTAAGCATAGCACAAAGCAAATATGGCTTGCGTGGGGCTATAAATGTCTATATAAACAGCCGTAACAATGAAAATATTACTGATAAAGGGCTTAAAGCAATGGCAAACAAAACTGGGATTACAATCTGATTGCTAAATAAATATTACTAGCACTAATATTTATTCTGTAATTAGTATAACAAATATAAATGTGCTTGTCAAATGTACTGTAATGCCTTTTTAAATAGCTTTAGGCTAAAATATAGATTAATGTCTAAAACACAATACAGGTCAAAATAAGGCTGTTTTAACGCTATTCTATAATCAAGTATTCAGCTATAACAATAAAATATACAAAACGTCAGTTTTTTGTACAATAAGTGACAAAAATATCTATGATAGGAGTTGTACTAAAATGGAAACACGAGCAAAAATATATGATATATCCGAACTCAGAAAAAAACAGCTGTTAAGACATAAACCAAAACAACAAACAGATATTTTTGACCAAGAGTTTGATATAAATGATTTAGAAGTTGATGAATATATTGTTTTAGATTACTATAGAAATACAACATTTGAGGGTAAAAAGATAATAATGAACTCTGTAAGGCACATTTGGGTTGATAATAGAGTAAACAAATAACAAAAACTTGTAATTATAGTATGAGGCGATACTATTGGATATAAAAATTTTAATCAGTGAACTTACACTCGAATACATACCTCAGCCCTATAAAAAATATGCTGAATCAATAGGCATAGAAAATCTGTTTAAACTTGCTGAAAAAGCAGGAGGTAAAAATATTTATCTGCCAAAACCACAAGCTATACTTAAGAATCTTATTAGACATAAAATAGTGGAAGATTATAAGACAGGGAAATATACTGTCAATGAATTATCTGATAAATACGAGATAAGTTTTAAAACAGTTTTAAAATATATACACGAATAAAAGAGAGGGTTAGCCTTATGGTTAGCCCTCTCTTTTAAATTATATGAATATATATACACTGGATAGGCAAGCACTGTTATAATACATCAAAAATTTGTTTTATTCAAGTCATTATGTAAAACTAATATAAAATTACAATATGTTTTTAAAGAAAGACGTATTAAAATATTATTGAGAGGGGTGAGTTCAATGGATTATGAGAATATTTCATTTGACATAGAAGATGTAAAAGAACCCTATGACAGCATTATAAATCTCATAGGTTTAAAGGATACTGTTAAATTATCACAGCAAATAAAAGGCACTCAGATAATTTTTAAAAAAAAGTATGATTTAAACGAAGATTTTTTACAAATATCAGAATGTATCGGCAAAGAAAAAGCAGAATTGATAATAAAATGTTTTATTGGTGAACAAATTTATTTTTGTGATTTGAAAAAATGCCTTGATATAAAAAAATTGATTATAAAAGAATTCAATGGCTTTAATTACAGAGAATTAGCTCATAAGTTCGGGTATTCTGAAAGAAGTATAAGAAGAATAACTAAAAATAAACAATAAATATTATGGAGGTTAAAAATTGTGAATAATATGGATACTATAAATACTGATGGCAATACAGCTATAAATAAACCGGAAGATGAAATGAATATTAATGATATTGTTAATATTACCAGTAAAAAACTTCACGAAGAACGTTTAAAATTTAAACAGGAATTAGCAGAAAAGGACAAAGAAATAGAAAAACTACAATTTGAAAATAAAGCGAGAGAGATTTTTTCCAATAAAGAAATGCCTTTTTCAATATTTCAATACTTAAATTGTTCTGATGAGGAAAGCTTAAATTCCGCATTGCAAGAAATTTTACTTTTTACAGAAAACAGACTTAAAACTAATATTGAACCTGTTCTTAGCAGTGCAAGACCTGTCGGAGCAAATCCAGGCGGGAATATTAATGAAAATGGTCTTTCATCTTCAAATATAAGAAAAGCAATGGGAATAAATTAACAACAGAGAGGAGTTTTAATTATGGCAATAGAATTAACAACAGAATTTTTGCCTTATGTGGACGAAATATTTACAACAGAAAGCAAAAAATCATTACTTACAAATCAAAATTTTAAATGGGACGGAGCGAAAAGTGTAAAAATTTACAAGGTTTCAACCGCTTCTATGAACAATTATGCAAGAGATACACCTATAAAAAATGGAACAAGATACGGAGTAATTGAACAATTAAGCGCTGAAACACAGGAATTTGAACTTAAAAAAGACCGTTCTTTTATTTTTGAAATAGACAAACTTGATTCAGATGAAACCAAACAGCAGTTAGAGGCAAGCACAGCTTTGGCAAGACAAATCAGAAATGTAGTAATACCTGAAATTGATACATATATACATAAGGTACAATGTGCTGAAGCTGGAACTATTCTTGACGCAATAGAACTGACAAAGGATAATATCTATACTGAAATAATAAAGGCTACTAAAACCCTTGACGAAGCCGAAGTTCCTGAAACGGGCAGAATAATTGTTGTAAATCCGGATACATATATGCTAATGAAACAAAGCAAAGATATTGTAATGCAGACTAATATAGGTAATGATATGCTTATAAGGGGTATTATTTCAAATCTTGACGGTTGTTATGTTATGAAAACACCGTCCAACAGATTACCGTCTGATTTTGGATTTATGATGGTACACCCAGAAGCAACAACAGCACCCATAAAATTAGAAGATTACAAAATACACGAAGACCCTGTTGGCTACAGCGGTTCAATTGTACAAGGCAGAATATGCTATGACGCTTTTGTACTTGAAAATAAGAAAAAAGCTATTTACTACCAATCAATAATAAAATAATATCATTACAATGGGGCTTCTGCTTATATTGTAACAAGCCCCATTGTATAAGAAAAACTTTGATATAATTTTAACATAGTCCGGCTATCTTATATAAAATATATCTATAAATAGTATACAATAATATCTTTTAGTATTTAATTTATTCTGTAAAATAGAATATTTTCAATAAATTTATTAATTTCTGATTCGATTTTAATCGGAAAAAATGAATTTTCGTCACTAAAAAACAATATTTCACTGTCTTTTTTTTGTTTCAATAGCCAAATCTATAGTCAAAGCACAACCGTTGTCTGAATATGTTTTAACTATATTTATATCCGAAAATCCCGCAAGCGCGTTTTTGATATATTCTATCTGATTATCAAGAGAATCACCGTTTTCAAGTCGGTTATCCGCTATTGAAAGTCTTGCGTAAACAGCCGTTTTATTAATTATCAGCTTGTCCGGCAAATCGTCCGTATATGTCATTGTTGTAATATCAAGGATTTTTCTTCTGCTTTTTCTCGCCATATTATTCAGCCTCCTTTTCTGAAAGGAAAACTGAATTTTTTGCAACGTTATTTATATAATTCCGCATTATCTCATAATCGGATTGAAATTTAAAATCCGCCTCTATTCGCTCTTTGCCAAATACAAATATTCGGTCGATAAATGTAACAATAACTTCTCTTGTCAGCTTTTCAAATCTTCCTTTTTCGGCATATTTGGCATACTCCGAATACCTGTCTGAAGAAATAACGTCTATTTCACGCTTTAGTTTTTCGATTTTTAAATTCAAGCCGTCAATTCTGTCCGAATACATTTGTTTTAAGGATTTATAATCTTTCTCGTTAATTAAATGACTTTTCAAATCCTCATACAGACCCAAAGAATATTTTTTATTTATTTCTATCTGCTCAATATTTTTATCAATTTCTTTATTAAGTCTGTTTATCTGTGTATTATGAAACGGCAGAGATGAGATAGTTTTCATAACCCGCTGAACTTCTGTAAACTGCAAAAAACTTATATTAAGCATTTCAAGTATTGCTTTTTCAAATTTTTTTACCGAAATTGTCACACTGTTATCACAATTTTTTCTGTTTTTGTTATCAGAACAAACATAATAATAAAATTCTCTGCCGCTTGAAACAACTTTTTTCCTTGTCATATTGCAGCCGCATTTTCCGCATTTAAGTATGCCGGAAAGAATATGCAGACTTTCATTTTTAGGAGATACTCTTGTATCCTCATTCATAAGATTCTGAATTATATAAAACAGTTTTTCGTCAATAATAGGCTCGTGACTGTTCTCTGTTACAATCCATTCATCTTTTGGTTTTTCTGTACGCACTTTTATTTTATAGTTGGGCGTTGTGGTTTTATGCTGTTCAAGTACACCTATATAAACCTTATTCCGCAATATTCTTGTGACTGCTTTAGCACTCCATAAAGCCGTAAAGTGAGTTTTTTGAGCCGACTTATAATCTATTCCTATTTCTCTTTTATGTTCCATAGGAGAAGCTATGCCAAGACTATTAAGCCTTTCAGCAATACGCAGAGCGCTCATACCCGCTAATTTCCAGTTAAAAATATCACTGACTGTTTCTTTGACGCTTTCATCAATTATCAGTTTATTTTTATTGTCAGGCGATTTTAAATATCCATAGGGGGCGTAAGCGCTTAAAAAATTTCCGTTCCTGCATTTTATATCAAGACTGCTGCGGGTTTTTACAGAAATGTCATTGCAGTAAGCGTCATTCATTAAGTTTTTAAAATGTACATAAATAAGCTGGGAATTATTTTTTTGAATATCCGCCGTATCAAAATTATCGTTAATCGCTATGAAACGCACATTAAGAAAAGGAAAAATATTAGTTATGTATTTTCCGGCTTCAATATAATTTCTGCCAAAGCGTGAAAGGTCTTTTACAACAACACAATTCACTTTTCCTGCCTTAATATCGTCAAGCATTTTGATAAAAGACGGTCTTTGAAAATTTACGCCTGTGTACCCATCGTCAACTCTGATTTGATGAAGTTTAAACTCAGGCTTATTTTTAAGAAAGTTTTTGATAAATTCCTTTTGATTTACAATACTGTCACTCTCAATTTTATCTCCGTCTTCACGTGATAAGCGAACATAAATATCAGTATTATAAATTTTGGAAGTAAGATGTGTATTCATTTCATCACCTCGAATAGTTATTACTCAAAAAAACTGTAAAACTATTCAAGGGTAATTGCTTAGTCCACATCTATTATAGCATTACAGTGTTTTCTTGTCCACACATTTCAAAAAATTTTTCATCATAACCCTATATTTATTAAATTATTAAAACTTTCCTCAAAAGTATTCCCGCTTTCCGCAAATTTTGATTTTATTATAAATCCATTGCAAATATAGCAATAAGGATTTTTAATCTGTTTTACAAATGATATTTTTCTTTCCTCAATACTCAAAGATTTATCAATTTTAACATCTTTGATATCAACAAGACTTTCTTTGCTGACAGTTCTAATATCAACATTTTTTAACACTTCTATATCCATTTTTTCATCTCCCCGCAAGTTTATTTTTTATAAATGCAATCGGTTTATTTCAAAAGTAATTTTATTAGATAATATTTTTCTCAAATAAGCCGACCGTAATTTATAATTTTTCTATTATCTGTATCTTATAAAAAAAATATCAACAGGCTTGGCAGCCTCATAAGCGTTTCAGCTTTCCCCCCTTCATCGTGAGCGGAACAGGTCGTCTGTAAGTATCATTATAGGATTTGCACATCATCGCTTAAATCTTTTGCCAAAAGATTTTTATTGTCTGAATATTTTCTGCTCGTGCCTTTACTTCAATATCCAACTTAATAATATTCCCTCGTTTACAATTTCATAAATATGTAAAATTTATTTTTACAATTATGAAACAGGCAGTCTTGGCATATTCAACAAACGGCTCATACAAACCTAATGTTATTGATATTTTACAATATTCAATTTTCAATGTACGATTTATATTTATATTTTATAAATTCAAAAAGCATACAATTAAACTTGTAATTATATACTTTATAGAATTTACAAAACAAAATACATATGTAAATTATTTTGTTAAATTCTAAATTTTTTTGCCGCAATAAAAATTCCTTTTTTTATTTCCTGACATTTATCTTCATCAAGGAAATAATATGGATTTCCATTTTCATCAAATTTTGTTTTAGTGCAATATACATTAATAAGTTTTTCATAATGCCTGCATAATGTATTTAATGCTGTTTCATCATTTTTTTTAATTGCTTTAATAACGCTTATGTCAAGAAGTTTTTTATAATCTTTAATTTTCATTTTTCAATCTTCGCTTTTTCTTATGAGTTCTTTTAATGCTGTTAAAGCAACTCGTCTTTGATAATTTATAGTCCGCCTTATAGAATCAAGCTGAATGGCAATATTCAAATCAGTTTTATGCTCGAAATAATAAAGCAGAATAATATTTCTTTGTTTTTCCGGCAGCTTGTCTAATGCGTCTGCTAAAATTTCATCATTAACTTCAATAGGTATACCTTTTACATAAAAAGTTTTTCCGCTTGAAAGAGAATTGTCTTTATAAATCTCGTTTATATTTTCACAGTTAAAATCTTCATCATTATCAAAAAAAACAGCGTCATTATACCATTTGTTTTTTTCTTGTTTATCATAATTAACAGATAAATTTTTGATACATCTTCGAATATACGAATCGAACTTAATCATAATATCCAAATCTTTACTGTCATACATACAAATTCCTCCTTATTAAAATTAACTAATTTTTTCAAATTGCTTAGTGTTAAAATATAAATTTTATCCTTCTACATATAGAGAACAATTTTTTTTTGTGATTTGGCAAATTTTAAAAAAAGTTTTACAGTTTTTACCAAAAACCTTAATGTTTGTAAAATATTTACAAATATTAAGGTTGATTATAACTTGTATTTGTATAACATTTTACTATTTTTTAATTGACAATTAATTAAAAAATAGATATTTTAAAATTACAAGACTTTATTTTACAGATTTAAAAAAACGGATACCGAAAAAAATAAACTTCGCTAATTTGCAAGCAAAGCCGTAGGATAGCCTAATTGAAAAAACAAGTTTTTCAAAATTGGCAAATCCTACGGCGGCTTGTTAAGGCAACGCCTTAAAATCTGTTTGGGGAAATCCCCAAGCCCCTGTTGTTTTGCTCCGCAAAAATTAAAAAATGAAAAGAGGAAAATTATGCAGAACAGAACAAGAAACAGACAGCTTAATCTTAAATTCACAGATGATGAGTTTGAGTATATCAAGACCAAAAAAGAACTCGCTCAGGCGCAGAATTACACTGATTTTATTATGAGCCTTGTTTCACATTCAAATATTTATAATGTTGATACAACGCCATTAATTGAAACGGCAAAAGAAATAAATAAAATTGGAGTAAATGTCAATCAGATAGCAAAAGTTATAAACACAACAGGAAATGTTTACGAGAATGAAATCAGGGATTTACAAAACAAAATAAAGCATCTGGAGAAAATTATGGCTAACGCTTATTCCTGTTTTATAAAAGCGAAAAACGGTAAACTTTAAATGGCTTATGTAAAAATACAAGGAATAAAAACGGGAACACATCTGAAACAATCCCTTGATTATATTAAAAATCCTGATAAAACATACAATGGTATTCTCATATCTTCATTTGCCTGTTCCGCAAGCAATACGGCGGAAGAATTCGAGGAAACATTAAAAAGAACAAGGCACAGCGGAAATAATATAGCGCACCATATTTGTCAGTCATTTTCTCCGAAAGATAATATTACCCCACAACAGGCTCTTGAAATAGGACAGGAAATGATGAAACGAATGTATCCGAATTATCAGTTTTTAATTTGTACTCACGTTGACAGAGAGCATATTCATAATCATATAATAATGTGCGCTGCGAATTTTAAAGATTATAAAAAACTGCATAGCAATCCTGATAATCTTAACGCTTTAAGAAAAGTCAGTGACACTCTTTGCGAGGAAAATGGAATTTGTGTTATCACACCGGAAGAAAAAAACAAAAGAGAAAAACTGAAAAAAGTAATTGACGAAGCCATTAAAAATTCAAATACCTTTGATGAATTTTTAGGTTATATGCAGTTCCAAAAATATGAAATAAAACAAGGCAAATATCTTTATTTCAAGGGAGAAAAAAGCGAGGTATTTTTCAATACAAAACTTTTGGGAACAGCTTATACCGAAAAGAATATCAAGAAAAGAATTGTAAACCATACAGAATTAAAAAATCATAAAATTCATATTTACGATGATAAAATCGTTAAAATGTCGTATCGTAAAAGACTTAAATTTTCTATTGACAGTGCTTTGAAAACGGCAAAGGATTATAATGATTTTCTTAGAATTTTACGCTCTGATGATTACGAAATAAAATTCGGAAAACACCTTGCTTTTAAGCACATAACAGGCAGTTGCTATATCAGAGCTGAAAGTTTGGGAATAGAATACGGCGAGGAAATGCTAAAGCTATATTTCACCAATAATGAGGAATATCAAAAGCTGAAAACTGAAATCACTGATACAAAAATTGATAGAATTATCGTTTCTGATAAGGCTTATCAAAACAGATATATTGAAAGTAAGAATGTTGATATTCAAATTCGTATTCTAAATTGTTTAAGTGAAAAAGGCATTAAAAGCATTGAGGAATTAAAAGCGAAACTTGAAAAATGCCAAAAGCAAGCGGATATAAACAATCAGAATATCCAAAATATCAATACTCAAATTTCCGAGAAAAAGGAAATCATAAAATCACGCCGTACATATTGGCAGTACAAACCTGTTATTACGGAATTATGTAAAATAAGACTGCCTGATGAACGGGAAAAATATAAGGCTGAAAATCAATTTAAAATTGACCGGTATAACAAAGCTGTCGAAATAATGAACCGTTCCAAAAATCGGTAATGTCCTAAAGTATTTTAATATAATAGACGATATAATAGTAAAAAAGTAAAAGGAAGGAAGTAAATTATTAGGTTATGTCCTAAAGTAAATGAAAAGGAAGCGTTCTGCCAAAAAAATGAAAATTTATTACCAGACCAATAACAATTCTATGCATAAGATGTGACTTAGAAAAACGAATAGTTTTTCTAACCAATCTACTACACCAAGTTCGTAATGATAAATGCTTTCGTTCTATATGCTGTGTATTCTTTTTACCGATTATAACTATACTTTCGGTAATATATTTTTTATATGCGTAATTACCATCTGCATAGACAATATTTATTTTAAATGGTTCAAGAAGTTTACATAATTCATCAAAATATTTGTGCTCCCGTGTACCAAAACAGTAAGCTAACGGAATTCCAGTATTGTGATCAATTGCCCACCAAAGCCAATATTGTTGGGATTTATTATGCACAAACGACCACATTTCATCAACTTCCACTTCATTTATCTCAAGTTGTTCAGATGGTACAATTAATATGTTTTCAATTTTTTGATTTTCTTGAATATAATTATAATTTACCTTCCACGCCCAGTTTTCGGTTTTTTTAAAATTGCAGTAACAGTGTCTTTTGAAATGCCGAGAATACGTCCGGTTGCCCTTATTCCAGTACAATCCACAGCCATTTTTAAAACTTGCTGACGTACTTCCGGATTATATGCTTTATATGTGTATTCTTCAACAAAATTATGATGGTTGCATTCTGGATTATTGCAATTATATACTTGTTTTCCTGTTTTGTTATGACCATTCTTAGATACTTTTTCACTTCCACAAAATGGGCATTTTACTGTTATTATTTTTTTCGGCATAATAATTTACTTCCTTCCTTTTACTTTTTTACTATTATATCGTCTATTATATTAAAATACTTTAGGACATTACCAAAATATGTATGATTTTAATTATATGAAAAATATTGAAATAGATGATGTTGATATTGAAAATCTTGCGGATATAAAAGATGTATCTGTTGATAAAAATTTGCCTAAGGATAAGCGTATTGCGGAATATATAAGGCAGATAAAAAACCCGTACTGTTACAGGTGCGGAAAATTTATAATAAAAGCAAAGTTTTCCGATAACGGTATTTCTATGGAGGATTGTTTACGCAGCATATTATTATAAAAAAATTTAAAATTAGGCCTCGACATTTCAAGAGAAGCGCGCTATAATAATTTTGGGAAAAATAATGAACTGAATATAAAGCAAATTTATCACTCTTGATTATGGGCGAAGTCCGTAAATTTTAAAGGAGTGATTTTTTTATGAAAAAGAGCAGTCCGGCACTTTTGCCTGACACTGAAACTTTAAGATATAAAGCAACAAAATATGTTCGTCTTTCATATACGGACGACAGAGATAAAGAAAGCGACAGTGTGATAAATCAAAGCAGGCTTATTGATGAATTTCTGAAAGATAATCCTGACATTGAAGTTATATCAGAAAAAATTGACGATGGGTACAGCGGAATTATTTTCGACAGACCCGCATTTCAGGAAATGATGAATGATATAGCTTCGGGCATAATTAACTGTGTAATCGTTAAGGATTTATCCCGTTTAGGCAGAGAATATATCGAAACAGGGCGTTATTTAAGACGTATTTTTCCGGCTTACGGTGTCCGCTTTATAGCTATAAACGATAATATAGATACGGCAAAGGACACATATACCGATGATTTAACAATATCAATAAAAAATATAATGAATGATTCTTATTGCCGTGACATCTCAATAAAGACAAGGAGTGCGCTTGAAGCAAAAAGAAACAATGGTGATTATGTGGGAGCCTGTACCGTTTATGGTTATAAAAAAGATGAAGAAAATAAAAATCATCTTATAATTGATGAATACGCTGCTGAAATAGTACAGAATATTTTCAAAATGAAAATAGAGGGAGCAAGTGCTTCTAAAATTGCAGATGAATTAAACAGAACAGGTATTCTGTCACCTATTGAGTATAAGAAAAACAAGGGACTTCCGCACCCAAGCGGAGGATATGCGGACAGAGATAACGCTAAATGGTCAGCTACTACAATTATACGCATATTAAAAGACGAAACCTATACAGGCGTACTGGTTCAGGGAAAACAAAGCACTTATAATTACAAGCTGAAAAAATTAATAAATAAGCCTGCTTCCGAATGGGTACGAAAAGATAATGCACACGAAGCAATTATAAGAAAACACGATTTTGACCTTGTACAAAGAATTATGAATCTTGATACAAGAACATCACCGCATAAAAGTAAAGTTTATATGTTTTCAGGAATATTGATATGCGGCTGCTGCGGTAATCGTATGACAAGAAAAAGTGTTTCATATAAGGGAAATAAATATTATTACTATTATTGTCCCACAGGAAGCAGAAACGGCTGTAAAGCGTCCAATATGATTAAGGAAAGCGATTTAATTGACTGTGTTTCTCAGAATTTAAAAGCTCATATTAATAATGTTATGTCCTTTGAGGAATTATTAAACAGTATTAATGCTGAAAAAATAAATAAGGAACTTATGAATAAAGTTATACTGCAAATAAAGGAAAATGAAGAACAGCTTGAAAAAGCAAGAAAATACAAATCCTGTCTTTATGAGGATTTTATTAACGGCATTATTACAAAAGAAGAATATACAACTTATAAAAAAATGTACACTGACGAACAGGAATGTCTGGAAAATGCAGCCGGTGAATTACAGCAGGAGCTTGAGGACGTTATGAACAATAACAGTGAAAAATTCAAATGGATTGAACATTTCAAGCGTTTTTCGGATTTAAAGGAAATAAACAGAAAAGCTGTAATACAGTTAATTCAAAGTATAAAAATTTTCAGTAAAAATAAAATGCAGATAACATTTAATTATCAGTTTGAATATGAAAAAGCATTGTCAATTTTAACAGAACAGCAGGAGGTACTTTGATTATGGCAAGAAAAAGCAGAAAAAATATTGTTCCTGTAAATGAAAATAATTCTGAATGTAAAATATATAATTCAGCTTTATATATACGTCTTTCTGTTGAAGATAATAAAAAACGCGGCAATTCAATAGAAACTCAGACAAGTATTTTAGAAAATTTTGTTGCTCTGAATACAGATATTAAAACGGCTGACACTTATATAGACAACGGAACGACAGGTACAAATTTTGAAAGACCTGAATTTAAGCGTATGATAAAGGACATTGAAGATAAAAAAATTAATTGTGTAATAGTAAAAGACCTTTCAAGGCTTGGCCGAAACGCTATTGATACAGGATTTTATATTGAAAAATATTTTCCGCTGAACAATGTCAGGTTCATTTCTGTTAATGATGATTTTGATACAAACAAGAAAAACGGAAATAACGGAATTATGCTCCCATTGAAAAATATGATTAACGAAGCCTATTCTATTGACATAGGCAGGAAAATTAAAGCACAGGCTCGTCAGAGTATGAAAGCCGGCGAATATATCGGAGCAAGACCGCCGTATGGTTACATAAAAGCTCCTGATAACTGTCATAAACTTATTGTTGATAAAGAAACAGCAGCAGTTGTTAAACAAATATTTCAGTGGAAATATGAGGGAGTCAGCTATAATCAGATTGTAAAACGTCTGAATGAAGCGAATATTATGACGCCTAACATATATGCTCAAAGTAAAGGTATCATAAATCATAAAACTTTAAGGGGCAGCGGTTACTGGCAGACAAGGACAGTACAATCAATTTTATCAAACGAATGTTATACAGGCGATATGGTACAAGGCAAAGCTCAGTATATAAATCATAAAAAAATTGATATACCCAAAGAACAGTGGATAAGGGTAAAAAATACTCATGAGCCTATTATAAGCCGTGAAATGTTTGAATCTGTTAATGAAAAACGCAGTCAGACAGCAGAGAAATATAAAAATATTCCAATAGACCGTTATAATAAAAATATATTAAAAGGAAAAATATTCTGCGGTCATTGTGGGAGAAAGCTTCATAGAGAAAGGGACAGTCGAAGCAAATGCTATTATTTTCACTGTCTTGCTAATGAAAGAATTGCTAAAAATACTTGCCTGAACTTTTACATAAGTGAAAAATATGTTATTGAAAATATTATTGAAAACATACAGAAGCAGTCAGATATAATTCTATCCAAAAAACAGGAATTGGAAAAAAATATTTTGACAAAGCCTTATAATAATTTTGAATATGATTGTGAAATATTAAAATTAAAGAAAAGCATAGAAAAAAACAGAATGTTTTTAAAAAGTTTATATGAAAGTTTAGTAAACAAAATAATTACTGATAATGAATACTTTGAGATGAAACAGGAATATGAAAATAAAATTTCGGCGGCTCTTGATGAAATCTCGATATTAGAAAAAAGTCAGAAGGAACTTACCCAAAAAGCCGGAATGTACAGCAGTGCTGAAAAAAATATAGCTGTTGTCAATGATACAAAAAAATTAACTTCTGAATTGGCTGATGTGTTGATTGACAAAGTATTAGTTTATTCAGATAAAAGAGTTGAGGTATTTTTCAGCTTTGATGACAGCAGAAAAGCGAGGTGAAGCAATATGAAAGAAAAATATACAATAGCATTATATATCAGGTTATCAGTCGAGGACATTAAAACTGAAAGTCTTAGCATACATAATCAAAGGCTTGTTCTCAAAAAATACGCTGAAACGCTTATTGATACAGATGATTATGAAATTCTTGAATTTGTTGACAACGGCTATACGGGAACAAACTTTGAAAGACCGGCAGTACAGGAACTTTTGGAGCTTATAAGGACTTTTAAAATTAACTGTATAATAGTCAAAGATTTTTCAAGATTTGGAAGAAACAGTTTGGAAGTAGGATATTTTATAGAGCAGGTTTTCCCGTTGTTTAAAGTGAGGTTTATCTCAGTAAACGATAATTTTGATACCATTAATTATAACGGTGATACAGGCGGTATGGAATTTGCTTTTAAAAATTTGATAAACGAATATTACAGCATTGATTTATCAAGAAAATCCAAAACAGCTAAATATTCAAAAATGAGAAAAGGCGAATACCAAAGTAAAATTTGTAAATTTGGTTATAAAAAAGGGAAAAATAATCGTCTTGAAATTGATGACGAAGCAGCAAAGGTTGTTAAAATGATATTTCAAATGGTTTTAGACGGAAAAAGTATTCCGCAGATAGCCCAGTGCTTATATGAGAAAAACATACCTACACCCGGTGAATATAAAATAAATAAAGGCGGAAGCGGATATGATATTTCAAGAAGCGGCGGAATTTGGAGCTTATCAACAATTACGAGAATAATAACAGATGAACGCTATATAGGAACATATATTATGGGAAAAACCACTTTAAAAGAAATCGGCGGTCACAGGAGCAGAACAAAAGATGAAAGTGAGTGGATAAAAATACCTGACCATCATCCGGCTGTTATAAGCAAAGAGGATTTTGAAAAAGTTCAGAAAATAAGAAAAACTTTTAAATGTGAGAAAAAGAAAACACATATCTATCCTTTAAAAAGCAAAGTTATATGCGGCTGCTGCAATCACACAATGAACAGAAAGCCGATGAAATCTCCTGTCTTTATTTGCAGACATTCATCAGCTGATAAAAACGCTCCTTGTTATAAATTGGAGATTGAGGAAAAGGAACTGCATAATTTATTGTTTAATATAATCTCAAAACAGGCAGCTGTTCTTTTAAATGCTGATAGTATGAGCAATAATATAAAAGATTACGACAAAAACATTCAGGAAAAATTGAATTATGAAAATTTAATACAGGAATGTCATAAAAGCAAACGCCGTCTTTATGAACAATTACTGCTTAAAGAAATCAGCTTGGAAAAATATAATGAATTAAAGTCGGAATATGACAATAAACTGAATAATCTTAAAAGCAGTCTTGCAGATATATCTTTAAAAACAGAACTGCTGAAAAAGGAAAAAGAAAAAGAAACGATACTGCACGATATTTCTGATGTTATTTCAAATGAAAGTACCCTCAATAAAACATTAAGCGATTTATTAATCGACAAAGTTTTTGTTTATCCTGATAATAGAATAGAAATAGCTTGGAAAGTGCAGGAATTTAATTAAAAAATATTTTAATAAATTTTTGGCGTGTGCTTGACATACGGGTGTCTGGTACAATGAACAGTAATCTTTTTCACGCCTGACAGCTTAATCCCCCTCTCCATTTCATGCTCAAAGAAGCTCTTTGTCCGTCCTGCAAAAAGACGCGTTCCTGCCCTTGCCCGATAGAGTGTTGAAATATACTCTTTGATTACCTCCTGCAATTCCTTATGTATCGTAATTACCCTTATGGAACTTTCCGTTTTTGGAGCTGTAATCAAATCCTCTCCGTCAATCCTCGTAAGGGATTCATCAACCGTAATCGTACCTTCCCCAAAATTTACGTCCTTTACCTGAAGCGCAAGCAGTTCTCCCAAACGCATCCCCGTCCAGAATAAAATCTGAAATGCAACCCACGAATCCTGCTTATCCATAATCGCGTCTGAAAATTTCTGAAATTCCTCCAACGTCCAGTATGGTCTTTCATCCGCTCTGCTCTTTCCCATGCTTCCTGCTTTCCGGCATGGATTGGAACGCAGGTCATAAAAATTGACTGCATAATTCAGAATAGCGCTGAGCTGATTATGTATGGTTTTCAGATAAGTAGGCTTGAAGCCTTTCTCCATCATTTCGCCCTGCCATTTTCTTATCATAGGCGCAGTGATTTCATTGATTGGTGTATTGCCAAAGTAAGGCAGAACCTTATCGTTCATCACATACTCTTTCTGTTTCATGGTCGTTTTTCGTAGACGCTTTTCCATATCTGCCTTGTAAATCTCCCAAAAATCAGCCAGCGTCATTGTCGGATCAGAGGATTGCTGCAATAAGAAATGCGCATACCATTCTTCCGCTTCTTTCTTTGTTTTGAACCCCCTTTTCTGTGACTTCTTTTTTGCTCCTGTCCAATCCGTCCAGCGGTATTGTATCCGCCAAGTACCGTTTGGATCTTTCTTTGCATTACAGCTCATACGCTTACCTCCTTTGCTGCTCCATACCATTTCTCCCTGAAATACTCCACAGGAATTTTCCCTGCAATCGTAAGAAATCCCCTGCCTGCCAAATCCCTGTTCATCTCTCTGAGAATCTTGTAGGATTTTCCCATGCTCACACCAAGCATCTGAGAAATATCCTCTGCATTGTAATAAATCTTTTCATTCATGTTATTTCCTCTCTTTCCTATTTTTGTTTCTGTATAGTATCTTTATGTTTCGTTTTTATCATATCGTAACTTTTGTTTCTTGTCAATATCTTTTTTGCTTTATTTTTTTCTCTTTATGTGGTATGATTGATTTAGTGCAAAAACATAGTTAAATTTTTAGGAGGCATCTTATGACCGTTGGAGAAAATATACGCCGCATCCGCAAAGAGCGTGGTCTTACCCAGAAACAATTAGGCGAATTAGTCGGTGCAAGCGAAGCCTATATTCGTGCCTACGAAAGCGGCAGGCGCAATCCCAAGCCGTCATCACTTGAAAAAATAGCAAATGCCCTTGCTGTCAATCCAGAGGTATTGGAAAATTCCGATTTTGACATGATTAAAGCCATGCACCGCTTATTCCAGATTGCCCGGCAATACAATGGACATCTTTTTGTGTGTAAAGACGAGGAAGGCAATGATACCGTTGGGATACGTTTTGAAACCTTAACGCTGATGAATGCATGGTGCCAGCGTTACGAGAAATTTTTAGAAGATGTAGAAAAATGCAACGAAATCAAAGATGCAAAAAAACGTGGGGAAGCTCTCATTAAAGCCGAAACGGATTATGACCGCTGGATGGACACTTACCCTGAACAACATGGAAATTCTTTTTTCGACCTGAGTATTCAACAACTTCACGACCAAATCATGGAAGATACAGAACACCGTCTGATAGATGACAAACTGGATTAAAAAAATCTGTACCCAAATCGTACCCACCGCCAATTAAAAAATCCCCGCAAGCCCTGATTTTTCAAGACTTGCGAGGATTTATCCTCTTACTCGAACTCGGCGAGTTCATTATATTCTTAAATATTTTTGTTTAAATTTTGTATGAATTTTACCGATTTTTTATTTCAATTACATATATTATTTTGACTTACCAATTTTCTGTTGCCAAATCGTTGCCATAAAATTATTATACATAATTTATTCTTATAAATCAATTCTTTTATAAAAAAATCTAATATATTTATAGTAATAGATAGTCTTAAATCTCTTAATTTTGCCGTTTATTATATTTTTTTATATCATAAGCACATAATATTTTTCTGTAATTAGTAGAACGTTTATCTTTATAATTACGTAAATAAAATTCAACACTTTCTAAATTCATTGTTCCATTCATAATAGAAAGAATAATCTCAAGTGTTTTATATGTTTGAGGAATAGAGTCATCTTTATCAACATCATTAGGTTCTTTATGTATTCCTTTATAATTTTTTTTATCATTATTTGTTATTATTGAATTTATTTTATTATGTTGTTGTTTTTTCAAATCTTCACGCTTATCAACTTCCTCGCATATCGCCGAAAATCCAAATATAGGAAAAAATTGTTCTTTCTGAATTTTTTGCTTATTAATCAAAGCTAACAATTGAGAATTAGATTCTTCAATGAGTTGAAAATAATTTATCATCATTTCTGAAGTTGTTTGATAATCATATTTTATAGTATTTTTTGAACCTATAGCTAAAACTTTATCGGAATTTTTCAAGTTGTCCAAATCTTCTGTAATTAACACTTTAATGCCTTCTGTTCCGGAATATATTTGTCGCACAACACTTTGTACTTTTCTTATATCCATAGCTGAAACAGATAAAACAATATTTGATAACGCTTGATACAACGCAATAAAATTATCTGTCTTTAGTTTATTAATTCTTATTGTTGAAAACCCCTCAATATCAATATCATGTTCAAGAATCTCTGTATTATCAAGATCTTTCTCATATTCAATCAAAAGAAAATTATCTCGTATACTTTTGGCGTATTGTGAGGAATGGTCTACATATGAAAAAATAGTTTTTAAAATATCCTTTATATTTTTATCACTCATACTATATCCAATAAATATAATAGGATTATGTATAAAAAGCGATAACAATTGCGCCCTTATTAGTTCATACTTTTTTTCAAATTCCTGATAGTCAGTTTCTGTTATAATAATTTTATCAGGATTTGTTACACAACCATGTATTTTATATAACGCACCATATGGATTACTAAGTAAAATATTATTACCTATTAATGGTTCAAAGGAAAATAATTTCTCTATTAAACAATCATAATTAGTAGTAATAACGGAACCAATATTTTTTCGAGCTTTCTTTAATTCCGTAATTTCAGAAAGCATATTTTCTTTCAATTCTATGTTTTTAAGTAACTCCGCAATATATAATTTAAATCGACTAATATTGATGTCGTTTCTCATATTTTCAAAAAATATATCGTTTATATGCTCAAATTCACCATAACGATTATTTTCTAAATATGTATTGAAATCATTTTCAATATAAGAAGCAACTCTATCAAAATCATAGCTATTATATTTATTTTTACATTTTGATTTTATCCCTAAATAATATTCTTCATTATGCTGGAAATCGGACGCTATTTTTTTTAATAAACTATCCCAACTATATGAGTTATATAAATATCTTAAACTAAAACCTGTTCCAATAAATATTACAGGATGATTCTTAAAATTATTAACAAATTCTTGTATTTGCATTCCATTCTCCCTTAATAAGACTCAATTCTTTTATAAAGACTTATTCTTTATTTACATATTAAAAATTAAATTTAATAATTCTAATTTTTTCTCAAAACTAATATCTTTATTGTATTGAGCGGCGACTATTCCACACCATTGAGCTATTCTATTATCCTCAATTTTATCAACATTCCAGTACTCAATTAAAATCTCAGTTGGTATATCTAAAATTGTATTAATAATTAACTCTTTATGTTTAACGATTTTTCCAAATATAGCTGGCATTTTATCAAAAGTTTTGATACTCGTATTTATAGAAACTTTTCCGCCAGCTGAAAATTGGTCTCTAATATTTGTGTTTATAATACTTTTTCTGGTAGCTAACCATAAAACGAATCTTTGATATTTTTTAGAACCATTATCACTAATAATTTCAGGAAATAAAGCATACCCTTGGGCGGTAAAAATATTTTTCTCGTTAGATTTTAACGTACTCCACAATCGTACAGTTGGCGGAACAGGCTCACTATCATTATCAGCCGCCCACCAAAGACTTTCACCATCTTTTAATTTACTTCTATAATATCTTGACACAGGAGCCACAGGATTGTCCATTATTCTTAACTCATCATAACTAATCCCAATTTTATCAAATATAGTTTCCCCTTTACCTATTCTCATATTAATTTTATATCGAGGATAATGAGTAACAGCTATATCAGATAAACATTCCTCATATGGTCTTGATAAAAATTGAACAGGTTTTCCTAATTTTCCAAAAGTTAAATAAATTCTTTCAATATTTTTATTTCTTGTTGACTCAAGAATACTACTTCCTGTTGATGTCCAGTGATTTTTCTCTGTACTTTTAACCTCAACACCATATAATTTGTTCGCTATAATGTCAGGAAAAGCGGAACCGGATACAAGTTCAATAGTGTTTTCAAAAGCTGTTCCTTTAGCGCAGTCTGTTAATACGTCAAAAACATCACTTTCCAATTTAGTGCCACTGCGTTTTTGATAGTAAGACTCTCTTTCTTTAGCATCATCATTTAATACCTTATCTGTTTTTAACATTAAATCTTGGAACTCAACTAATGTTGGTTTTGGATTATCAGAAATAATCATATTTAACACTTCCTTTCCAAAGTATTGAGTAATGTTCTATATTTTTCCTCAACCAAATCAGAACAAAAAACAACATCTCTTTTTATAGCGCTTTCCCAGAATCTTAACACGAACCAACCTAAATTTCTAAGTTCTATATTTACTTGCTCATCTCTCTCAACATTTTTAATAATTTTATTAGCCCAAAACTCATTATATCTTTTTAACTCTTCCTCTAAACTCCCAAAACCTCTAATTGCCCAATTATGACCATGCCAAAAATCCCCATCACAAAACACAGCTAATTTAGCTCTTGTAAAAACAATGTCAGGCTTTCCTTTAAGTTCCTTATAATTAACCCTAAATCTTAATCCTCTTTTCCAAAGTTCTTTTCTTAACATAATTTCAGGTTTAGTGTTTTTTGAATGGATAGCTGACATTATTTTATGAGTAACTTTTTTATCTCTCATAAGTTAAACCTCTATTAATCTTTGAAATATATATTCCAATTTTCCTCTATACGTTTAGCTATATTATAAGCTAAAACACAGGGTACAGCGTTACCAATTATTTTATAAGCCTCACTGGCTGAAAGTCCTTTTTTGCCATTTTGAGACTCAATAATAAACTTGTAATCATCTGGAAAAGTTTGAATTCTGGCGCATTCTCTAACTGTTAATCTTCTTTCGGTTAATCCCAAACTTAACTCACTAAAGTTTTTTCCGCCATGTTCCTCGCTTAAACGTCTATACTCAATATTACCATGATGCTCTGACCTAATTGTTGGAGCTATATAATCCAATTTTATTTCAGTTTGTCCTTGACAATGATTGCCCATATATTTCGCTTTTGAAAATTTTTTTTGTGAGTTATCTTTTGATTTCTCAGGTTCTGAAAGTCCAATAAAAGCTTCTCCGCAAGTTACCGGTTTCAACAATCCCGCGCTGCGTTTTGTGAAAGCGTGAGTTGGAAGTGGATAAGGGTCATATCTATCTGGTATTATCTCTTTTGATAGATTATATAGCGCTTCTTCTTTTAAAGCTGATTTTCTAAAACCATAAAATATGATTCTTTCTCTTGATTGAGGAACACCATAATCAGCGGCATGTAAAACTCTGGCGGGAATAACTATATATCCATCTTTTCCGGCCATGGAGAAATCTTGTTCTATTATTTGTTTAATGTCATTAAAATCAACTAAGCCTTTAACATTTTCCGCTATAAACATTTTGGGGTTCGTAATTGATATGACTTCTCTCATCCACATATATAAATTTCCTCTGTTTTCTATAGAAGGTTCGTCAATAATTAATTTTCCCGTATGACTTTTAGTTGAGTTAAATCCTAACCTCTTTCCGGCAATAGAAAAGTCTTGACAAGGAAATCCTCCTGTCACAACATCAATATTTTTTGGAAATACAGTTATACCTAAATTAGAGCGTTTAACTAAATCAACTATACTTTCTAAATGATAAATATTCTCAATATTTATGATTTTATCTTTAAAATATGTTTCCCAAGCTATTTTAGCTCCCGGTCTGATATCATTTGCGAAAACAGTATTAAATATTGTTTTTTTTACTTTAACCCAATTTTCTTTTGTATCCATTATCCAATCAGGGTGCAGAATATTGTTTATAGAGCGTTTGAGACATATAAAATCTCCCTCAAAACCAATATCCATGCCCCCACAACCGGAAAACAGAGATAATAAATTCATAGAAGTACTCCTTTTCTTACTTTAAACTATATTATTTTTTATTATATCAGTTTTTTTATTACAACACAAATATTTTTTAATTTAGCCTAATTATGCCAAAGCAAAATAAATGAGAAAAGAAAGTGATTTTTAAATAAAATAGCACCACTTTATAACTTCCTATAAACTTGACATATATTAAGTTGTAAAGTGGTGTAAACCAATAAAAAATTACCTTATATTTCCATCGTTTAAATAAGACTGATGTCTATTTTGTTCTTTTGCCGACATTTGATAAAATTTCAGCTTTTCTTTTATGCTTTCTCGTTTTTCCTGATTTTGACACTCTGAAAGTTTTATCTTATAATCGCTGTATTTAGTCTTAGCCGCTTTATATTCCGTTATAAATTCCTTAACTGTTTTATAGCCATAATTCTGTACAATAATTGATAAATCTTGCTTCATACTATCAATTTTTGCTTGTAACTTGACCAATCTTCTCTCTAAACTCTTTTCTTTTTTTCTTTAAAGAAGCCCCTTGTTGTTATCCAGTTCTTCTTAAAACTCCCCAAGCTGTTGAATATTCTGCTGAATAGTGTGATTTTTTATCAAGTTTTTTATAAATTTCAGTTAATGCTGTTTTTTCAGATCGTATTGATTTTGTAGTTTATTCAAACATACCTTACAAATAAAAACGCAAAATTTAAGCGACAAACTTTTTTGTTCACCACTTAAAAATCGTTTTTTCTGCCTTGTTTAGTCGCTACTCAAATTTGAGTAGCAGCTTTTTACAATCTAACACGCTCCAATCTTTTATTTTTACGGCGAACATTTTTGTCCGCCGTTTGAAAGCTGTTCAGTTTATTAATAATAATCTCAACTTTTATTTTTTGAAGACCGTATGGCTTTTTGTATTTAATTATTTTTACCTTATATACATATTTTTTACATAAGTTTTATCTGTATCATATTTTTTTGCTGCCACCTTATAAAATTTCAATTTTTCTTTTATGCTTTCCGGCTTTTCTTTGATTTTATCCTGATTTTGCCGTTCTGAAAGCTGTGATTTATAATTGTTGTAATCAGCTTTTGCCGCCTTATATTCAGTCATAAATTCTTTAACTGTCTTATATCCATAATTCTGCACAATATTTGATAAATTTTGCTTCATACTATCAATTTTTAATTGTAATTGCTCTATTTTATCTCTAAGTTCTTTTCTCTTTTTGCCTTTAAATAAACCCTTTGTATTATCCAGTTCTTCCTGAAATTCTTCAAGCTGTTGTTTATTTTGATGAATTTTGTGATTCTGTCTGTCAAGTTTTTCATAGATTTCAGCTAACTTTGGATATTTTAAAACTAAAGGCGTCTTTTTTGGCTGTTCATCTGTTTCAGACCGGTTTGGTACTATTAATTCAATTTCATTTTTTTCAAATTCAGCTTTTTCTTTTGACTGATACATCTGCGTAATCAATCTTTCCAATTCTTTAACCGCTGTTACAAGCAGCATATAAAAATTCTGCGGCTGATTTCCGTTTTTCTCTATATCTTCTTTTATCATTTCAGAAATTTCAGACTTTTTAACCTCTAAAATACTCTGTTCTGTTATTCCGCTGACTAAAGCCCTGTCAACAGTGCTGTTCCACATCTGTCTTTGTTTGTTATCGGCTTCTATTTGCGGCGCTTTCGGATTGTTCTTTCCTATCTTTTTCATTGGAAGATACACACCGCCACGCTCAAAAACCTTTAGTTTTTCCTTGTCGTCTTTTACATATACATTAATAAGTTCTGTATAAGAATGTTTAACTTCATCAAGAAAAGCCTCGCTTTTAAATTTTTTATCTTTTATTGTAAACAATTTTCTTTCATAAACCTCACCTTTTTTAATTATTTTGCATCCTTTACGAATTTGACCGCTCTCATCACAAATTTCTTTTTTAGTTCTGACATGTTTTCCCGCTTCATTGTAAAACATATTTCGACTCGCGATTTTTTCTATCGGTTCGTCTAACAATTTACGTTCTGAAAAGATAAGATGAATGTGATAATTGGTCTTTCGCTTATTATGATGTAAAGCCGCGATACACTCTACTCTATAATTTTGCTTGAAATGTTCGGTAAACAACTTCAATATCATATCTGGCTGATAATCAACAAAACTTTCCGGCAAAGCTATAATAAATTCTCTTGCTTCAATACATTTTCCATCTGTTCCGCTTTTTGTAAATTCTTCTTGATTGCATTTGGCAAGTTCAGACCAGAATTTACGTTCTGTGGTTTCATAAACCGTATATAAATTTTCCTGTCTTGCGTGACTTGATATATAATTTATTCTTCCTTTTAAATTTGTCAATTTTGACATCTGTATAAATGAGTTTCTTTGTATAGGCAATCTCTCCTTTTTCGACAATGTTAATATTTACTGCATTATCATAAATACGTCAGTATTTATAATTCACGCCTGCGTGAATTAGCCTCCGGCAGGACGAAATACCCTTGAGCATAAACAAAGTTTGTGCGATGGGTGTATTTCGCTCTCAAACGCCGAGAGCTTAAAAAATGTTCGGTTTAATCAAGACCTCTCCTTTTCCACCTCAACATTTCGACTTTAAAATAATACTTTCCTCTTAACCGTCTTATACAGGAGCGTGACACGCTCCTGTTCCATATAATTAAAGGAAAATCATTACCATCTAAAATCTTTATGTATACCAATTTTATCAAGATATTCTTTTCGTGCTTTTTCCCGTTCTTCTTCTGTTGGCGCTGTTTTGTAAGAACTATAAAGCTGATGTTTAACCAAAGCGTCCAGTTTATTCTCTAAACCTTTTTCTATATCTGGCAAGTATTCTTCCATATCCATAAGATGATAAGCTAAAAGTAAATAAAATAATTCCTTTGAAATTTGTACTTGTTTCATTTTTATAATCCTTTCATAAAAAAATCAAAATATCGTCACGCTTTATTTCAAAAAGCAAAACTTTAATCTTTCCTGTATTTATCACATTTTTTGAACTAAATTTCATAAAATATTTTACATATTTTTCATTTCGTGACGATGTGACGATATTTTTACACCACGCTCCGCTATATAAAATACCGTCACACCGTCACGCTTTTAGTTATCAGGTTCGATTTTCCTCATATTTCTGCTATTTTTTTGTTTTTTAAGCGTGACGGTATTCCATTAATTATCTTTAATTATGGTAAATTTTATCGTTCTTCCGCTGTGTCCTCTGCTGTTTTCATAGCGAATTTTATACCTGTCATATAAACGTACTGCATTTATATTCAATTTGCGTGTTAAAACATTTGGCTGTATATCCAAGTCAAGTATTTTAACCAATTCAGAAGCTGTACCTTTCCATTCAGCCTCTTGATTTTTAACTATATTTGCTATCGCTTCAAGCAAAGGGTCATCAGGTTCTTTCCAAACTTCTGTTTCTACATTTTTAAGTTCCCATACGCATTTTTTACGGTTAAAAGTAAGCGACATCTTCAAATCTTGCTGGTCACGCCCTGAAATTTCTAATTTAGCCTTGTTGTCCGTTCTTTTTTCTTTCTGAAGAACAAAGGCTCCGTCTGCCGCTCCTAAAAGCCCGTTTGTCCCTGAAATCATATCAAAACTATCATTTGAATCCATTTTTCTCGTATGATGAACTAACAAAAGGCAAATATTATGGTTATCACTAAATGCTTTCAGCTTTGTTACAATTTCATAATCGTTAGCATAGCTGAATTTTTCGCCGCCTATCTCTTTAATTCTCTGTAAAGTATCAATAATGATAAGATTTATATCTTTATGCTCCGCAACAAAACTATTAAGCTGCTGTTCCAATCCGGTATTCAAAGTTTTTGATTTTGTAGCAAAATATAAATTATCGCTGCTTTCAACATCAAACATTTTAGATAATCTGCTTTGAATCCTTGCGTAATCATCTTCTAAAGCAAGATAAAGAACAGTACCCTGACGCACCTGATAACCCCACAAAGGAAGTCCCATACTAACGTGATAGCCTAACTGTGCCATAAAAAACGATTTTCCAATTTTGGGCGAGCCAACAAAAAGATAAGTTCCGTTATAAAGCAATCCATCTATAATTGGAAGCTTCGGCGGATATGCTGTATCATACAATTCTGTCATAGAAATTACTTTTAAATCGTGATTATTTGTGGCTTGCAGATTGCGTTGTTTCAATGAATCTGTTATAATTTTATTGGTAGTTTTTTTAAGTGGCTGTTTCACATCTGCGCCAACAGATAAAACCGGAACAGCCGCTTTTTCTTTTTCTTTCACTTGGTTTCCTCCTTTAAACCGTTTAATGTTTCAGCAACTAACTGTAAAGTATAAAGCAATTCCTCACTTTCATCGCTGTATTTTTCCAAACGCTTCAATTCATCATAAATATTTACCATTTGATTACGAAGCGCTTTATAAACTCTTGGATTGCCATGCACCACAATATTTCTGCACATTAAACGTTTTGTAATATTGGTGCTATACTAAAAAAGTGGACAGAAAAACAATTCATATAATATAATAAAATAAACAGAAGAAAGGAGTTATTATATATGCCCCAGATAAAATATGACGAAGATTTCAAAAAAAGCATAGT
>CATLIG010000027.1 GCA_949948985.1 uncultured Clostridia bacterium
AAATGCACCATCAGGGGCTCGAACCCTGGACCTTCTGATTAAGAGTCAGCTGCTCTACCAACTGAGCTAATGGTGCATAAATCAAATTCAAGTAATATTATACAGCTTGACAATTATCTTGTCAAGCATTTTATTTTAACTTCACGGAAATCAATTTTTAAAAACCGCAGGCTCTGCCCACACCCATAAACTCCTTAAAAAGGGTTTAATCCTAAACTTTGTAACACAAAGCGCGAGCTTTGCTAAGTTTTTTGATTCAATTTGAAAAGTTTTATATAATTCATAAAAAAAGTAAAAACTTTTTCCTTAAAATTTTAAAAATTGATTTCTGTGATTGCCGTAATAAAAATATTGACAAATTTAATTTTATAAGCTATTATATATTATGATAAAATTAAGATAATGTACTTGCCGCCGGGTAAGAAGTGTTTATAGCGCTGAATTTCATATCATTAGGTCTTTGAAGATATGAGGTTCGGCGTTTTCTGTTTTAGGAGGATTTTATATATGAGAGAAAATCGGTATTTTAAAGAATTTATTAAATATTCATCACTCAATGTACTGGGAATGATAGGACTTTCCTGCTATATACTTGCCGATACATTTTTTGTTTCAAAAGGTTTAGGGTCAGACGGTCTGGCGGCTTTAAACTTGGCAATTCCAATATACAGCATTATACACGGAAGCGGTCTTATGCTTGGAATAGGAGGAGCAGCAAAATATTCCATATTTAAAAGCTGTAATAAAAACAATGAAGCAAATAAAATCTTTACAAACACAATATTCCTGGCATTTATTTTCTCATTTATGTTTGTCTTTACCGGAATTTTACTTTCAAAGGCAATAACCTCTTTGCTTGGAGCAAATACCGATATCTTTGAAATGACCAATACATATTTAAAAATATTGCTTCTCTTTTCTCCTGTTTTTATATTAAACGATATTTTTATTTGTTTTGTCAGAAATGACGGAAATCCAAAATTGGCTATGTTAGGTATGATCATAGGAAGTCTTTTCAACATTATTTTTGATTATTTATTTATATTTCCATTAAATATGGGCATACTGGGAGCCGTAATTGCGACAGGTTTCTCTCCTGTTGTAAGTATGATAATACTCTCACGGCATTTAACAAAAAAGAAAAATAGTTTTCATTTTATAAATGCAAAGCCAGATTTTATAGTAATAAAATCCATTAGCTTATCAGGTTTTCCTTCTTTGGTTACAGAAATCTCATCAGGAACCGTAATAATAACATTCAATTCAATTATTCTTGCCCTTGCAGAAAACATAGGTGTTGCCGCATATGGAATAATAGCTAATTTATCACTTGTAATCATATCAATATATACAGGAATCGCTCACGGAGTACAGCCTCTCCTTAGTAAAACTTACGGATATAACGATAAAAAGGGAATTAAGCAATTACTTCTCTATAGTATAATCACAGCAATTTCTATTTCGTGTATCGTATACTTTTTTATCCTTTTCTTTGCAGATTATATATCCTCAATATTTAACAGCGAAAATAATTCGCTATTGCAAAACATATCGGTAACAGGACTGAAATTATACTTTACAGCAATATTTTTTGCGGGTTTTAATATTGTTTTTTCCACATTTTTTACATCTGTGGAAAAAAATATACCCGCACATATTATTTCTTTAACAAGAGGACTTATACTAATTATTCCTATGGCGTTTTTCCTGTCATCTATATGGGGATTAACAGGAATATGGATAACTTTTCCTGTCACAGAATTTATTGTATCAATAATAGGAATTTCATTATATATATCTTTAATAAAAAACAAGTAAAAACCAATTTTTTTCTATAATTAGCTTCTTTCAAAACTGTATTCTTATAGAAATTCCAAAAGAAGTCTAAGAGCGTAGCCATAACCTACGCCGACTGACACTAACAAAGCGAAAAAAATTTTTATCCGCTGAACTTGTTCAATTTTTAAGTTGATTGACTATAATATATTCCAAAATCCTGTTTCCCTTATTAAACCTATCTAAAAATTTATATAAATTTTCAGATAGGTTTAATAAAAATAATAGTAAAATTAAATTTTCTGTGCTATAATCATTAAAGAGAACTCTCTTACAGCAATTCCTGTATAAATAAAAAAATATTTTATTATATTTTAGCGAAAGACGTTTTGTTCTTTAAATGCCGTTTAAGAAGTATTTAATAAAATAGTTTTTCTTTTCTCAATCTATTATGGAATTGCTGTAAATAGAATTTTAACCCTCTTAATACATCTATAATTTACATATAGGGGTGAATAAAATGAATTTCACATTAAAATTTAATCAAACCTCAAATATTCCTTTATATATGCAATTATACAATTATATTGTATTAGAAATAAAAAACGGAAATATTTCCGAAAACGATAAACTACCCTCAAAAAAAGATTTATCAGAACATTTGAGTATAAGTCGTACAACCGTTGAAAACGCATATGAGCTTTTACTTGCAGAAGGATATGTAAAATCTGTTCCAAGAAGTGGTTTTTACGCACTTAAATATGATAATCCTATTATTTGTAAAAATACATATTCCGAACAAATAAAATTAAAAAATTTTTCTGAAAAAGAAACAACAATTTATAAATACAGGTTTTCTACAAATTCTGTTGACACTGAAAACTTTCCTTTTTCCACATGGGCAAAAATAACAAAAACAATTATGTATAATAATCCCGAACTTTTGTATATCGGAGATAATTGCGGAGATAAAATACTGCGAGCTGAACTTATAAAATATCTTCACGAATACAGAGGTGTTATAAGTTCACCTGATAATATCTTAATAGGCGCCGGAACAGAATACATTCTTGATATATTGTGCCAGCTTCTAGACGATAATTTTATTTTTGCTCTTGAAAATCCTTGTTATACAAAAAATTATAAAATCCTGAAAGCCAATAACAAAAAAATAATTCCAATTCCTATTGATAAAAACGGAATGATTGTATCAATGTTAGAAAAAACAAAAGCTAATATAGCGTATATAACACCATCACATCAATTTCCCACAGGAGTAACAATGCCTGTAGGTAGAAGGACGGCTCTTTTAAATTGGGCGTCTTTATCTCCTGACAGATATATTATCGAAGATGACTACGACAGCGAGTTCAGATATGGAGGGAAACCTATTCCGGCACTTCAGGGAATTGATAAAAACAAAAAAGTAATATACATAGGAACTCTTTCAAGAAGTATAGCCCCATCAATAAGAATTGCATATGCTGTTTTTCCTGACAATCTCATGTATAAATACAGAACAGAATTCAACTACCGTTCGTCAACAGTTTCAAGATTTGAACAGCACACCTTATATAATTTTATGGCAAACGGACACTTTGCCAGACATCTTAATAGAATAAGAAATATCTATAAGCAAAGAAAAGAAACTCTTGTAAAATTATTAAAACAATATTTTCCTGAAAACCAATTTACTATAAGCGGAGAAAATTCAGGACTTCATTTTTTAATCTCAATAAACAATTCTATGTCTGAAAAACAGCTTATAGAAACAGCTAAGTCAAAAAAAATTGAGATAAAAGGACTTTCTGAATATTACATAACAGAAGATTTCAAATACTCATATCCTACGCTTGTAATAGGATATTCGGATTTTAATGAGAAAGCACTTAAAGAAGCCGTTATTTTATTAAAAGAAGCTTGGTTTTAAACCTGATATATCAGGGAACTTTTTTATTGTTTCACGCTAAAAATTTTACAGATTGCTCTAATTTGTTACTTTACTATAGTACTTATCAATACTTTTTGTTATTTTTTTAAAAAACTCTTTTGATGAAATTCTGCCATCTCTGTTAAAACGGTTTATACTGTATAATTCATCAGGTTTTCCCTCTATAAAATTGACCTGCTCTGTACAAGTAAAAGCTCCAAGAAATCCAATTTCCTTTATAACCTCAACAGAACCGTCGGCAATATTTCCATAAGGATAAGTAAACATAATGGCTTTTTTTCCCGTATAATTTAAAATAAGGTTATTGAGTTTTTCAACATCTTTTTTGAATACATTTCTAAATTGTTCAAAATTCTCACCTTTTGCTCTGCCCGCTCCTTTTCTTTTTGGAGTAACTTCATGCATATTATATGTATGATTTTGAATTTCCGCAAAACCACAGTTATTAAGCTCATTAACCTGCTCCCACGTTAAATGTGAATAATCTAAATTATGGTCTTCTTCATTTGTAAAAAGGTCAGTATAACTTCCTACAATCGACATAACGGCTTTCATATTATATTTTTTGAGTAAAGGATACGCATAAGCGTAAAAACTTTCATATCCGTCGTCAAATGTTATCATAAATGGTTTTTCAGGAAGTTTTTTACCGTTATACACAAAGTCCACAAGTTCTGATGATGTTATACAAGTATACCCTTGATTTTTAATATATTTAAGGTCCTCTTCAAATTGTTTTAAAGAAACACAGTATCTATCAGTCTTGTTTTTGGATATATTATGATACATTATAACAGGAAAACAGATTTTTCCATCTGTTTTAAACGTTTCCTTATAATACTTATCATCATAATTATGTATATTGATAAAGCTTATACTAAACACTATAATAAAAAGTGCTGTAAAAATATATTTAATATTTTTTATAATTAAATTATCCATATGATAATCACCACTTTAATAAATTATATAATAAGACTATGAATATATATTTCAATTATTCATAAAAAAATAAATCCAGGAGGAGATTATTTTGCGAAAACTCAGTAAATATTTAAAACCTCATCTTCTTTTTGTAATACTCGCGCCTATGTGTATGTTTGTTGAAGTAGCAAGCGAACTTATTCTTCCTCGTATAATGGCTAATATAATAAATATAGGAATAGCTAATGAAGACACTTCATACATTATCACAAAGTCGTTAATTATGGTCATTACAGCGGTAATAGGCATATTCGGAGGAATAGGCTGCGGTATTTTCTCAGCTAAGGCAAGTCAGAATTTCGGTACTGACGTACGACTTGAAATGTTTAAAAAAATACAGTCTTTCTCTTTTGTTAATCTTGATAAATTTCATACATCGTCATTAATAACCAGGCTTACAAACGACATAACCCAAATTCAGCATATAGTTATAATGCTTTTAAAAATACTTATACGCTCTCCTCTTTTATTTATAGGAAGTCTTTTTATGGCATTTACGATAAACCCTGAATTAACAAATATACTTTTTGCGTCCGTAATAATATTAACAATAATAACTCTTTTAATATTAAAAAAAGGAACATATGTTTTTAAAATTGTACAGGAAAAACTTGACAAAGTAAATACTGTAATACGTGAAAATCTTTCAGGCGTAAGAGTTGTAAAAGCATTTGTCAGAGGCGAACTTGAAAAAGAAAAGTTTAAAAAGAGTAATGAAGATTTAAAAGATACCACAATAAAAGCTTTCACCATAATGTCCATGATAATGCCTTTAATGATGATTATATTAAATATTTCAATATTGCTTGTATTGTGGTTCGGCGGGAAAAAAATCGAATCGGGAATTATGGAAACCGGTGACCTTGTCGCGTATATCACATATATTACACAAATACTTATGTCTCTTATGATGACTGGAATGGCAATAATGATGTTTTCAAGAGGAAGCGCCTCTATAGGCAGAATAAATGAAATACTCTGTACGGATACTGATATAAAAAACCCTGAAAATCCGTTGACCGACCCAATAAAATATGGAAATATAGAATTTAAAAATGTATCGTTTAAATATCCTGGTTCTTCTGGTGACCTTGTTTTAGAGAATATAAATTTTACAGCGAAAAGCGGAGAAACTATAGGTATACTTGGTGAAACTGGCTCAGGCAAATCAACGTTTGTTAATTTAATTCCCCGCCTTTATGATGTAACAGAGGGAGAAATACTTATTGACGGAAAAAATATAAAAGAAATGGATTTATCTTATCTCAGAAACGAAATAGGACTAGTATTGCAAAAAGCTGTACTATTTTCATCAACAATAAAAGAAAATATAAAATGGGGAAATAAAAACGCTACCGACGATGATATTTTTGAAGCGGCTAAAAAATCCCAGGCATATGATTTTATTATGAATATGCCTGATAAATTTGAAACAAAACTGGGACAAATGGGAGTAAATCTTTCAGGAGGTCAGAAACAAAGAATCTCAATAGCAAGAACTCTTATAAAAAAACCTAAAATACTTATTCTTGACGATAGTACAAGCGCTGTAGACACACAGACAGAATCTGAAATACAAAAATCATTGAAGGAAATGAAAAACACAACAAAATTAATAATCGCACAAAAAATAAGCTCTGTAATAAACGCTGATAAAATAATAATAATAAGTGATGGTAAAATAGTTGCTTCGGGAAATCACAAAGAACTTATAAAAACAAGCGGGATATATAAGGATATATATAAGTCACAAATAAGAGAGGAGGATTTATAATGGCACAAAATTCTTTTCAACCAAAAATAAACAGGCGCAACGTAAGAATGCTAAATAATCAAAAACCAAAAAATACAAAAAATACATTAAAAAGGCTTTGGAAACTTCTTGCAGGACAGCGTGTAAAGCTTATATCCGCCACAGCCTTTGTAGCTATGGCAACCATATCAAACCTTTTAGGCACAAGGCTTGTCGGTATAGCTATAGATGAGTTTATCTCCGTAAATAATTTCAACGGACTTTTTAAACTGCTTGTATTTTCAGCAGTAATATACATTCTTGCAGCGATTTTAAACAGAATCCAAATTCTGCTTTCTGTAAAAATTTCTCAGACTGTTGTAACAAATTTACGGCAAATGCTTTTTGAAAAATTTCAGACGCTGCCTCTTAAATTTTTTGATACAAATGCCCACGGAGATTTAATGAGCCGAGCGACAAACGATATTGATACAATAGCTAACTCACTTAACACAAGTCTTTCACAAGTAATCTCAAGCGCAATAACAATCACAGGCTCATTAATTTTTATGCTTATGATAAGTCCTATTCTTACACTTGTGGCTTTAATTTCTCTTCCTGTTTTATTTGTAATAACCTCGTTTATAACAAAACGCTCAAAAGTTTACTTTAGAAAACAGCAAAACATTTTAGGCGAATTAAACGGAAAAATAGAAGAAGTTATACCAAGTCAAAAAGTTGTAAAGATTTTCGTAAAAGAAGACGATGAAATACATGAATTTGAAAAACTCAATAAAAACTTAAATCAAATAGGAATACAAGCTCAAATATTTTCAGGTTTAATGGGGCCTGTAAGTACATTGATAAATGGAATAAATTACGCTTTAATATCACTTGCCGGTTCTGTTTTAGCGGTATACAAATTAATTACAATAGGCGACATAACAAGCTTTGTTATGTATACAAAACAATTCGCAAGACCCTTTAACGAACTTGCTAATCAATATAATATGCTTATATTAGCTATAGCTGGAGCTGAGCGTGTTTTTGACATTCTTGACGAATCTCCTGAACCTGAGGACAAAAAGGATAGTATTGAACTTAAAGACATAAAAGGAGAAGTTGTTTTTGATAATGTAACATTTTCTTATACAAAAGAAAAAATAATTTTAAAAAATATAAACCTTACAGCAAATCCCGGAGAAACTATTGCTCTTGTAGGACCTACGGGAGCCGGAAAAACAACAATAATAAATCTTCTTACAAGATTTTATGACATTCAAAAGGGTAAAATATCAATAGACGGAATAAACATAACAGATATAAAAAGAAACTCTCTAAGAGGCTCCCTTGGAATAGTATTGCAAGACACATATCTTTTTACAGGCACAATACTAAATAATATAAAATACGGAAGACTTGACGCTACAGACAGTGAGATAAAAGAAGCTGCAATTCTTGCGAATGCCCATGAATTTATACACAGACTGCCTAATGGTTATGAAACTGTGTTAACAGAAGATGATGATACTTTGAGTCAAGGGCAAAAACAAATGATAGCGATAGCTAGAGCTATTCTTGCCGATCCGTCAATACTCATACTTGACGAGGCGACAAGTAATGTAGATACAAGAACCGAGGTAAAAATACAAAAAGCAATGCTTAATCTTATGAAAGGGCGAACTAGTTTTGTAATTGCGCACCGACTCAGTACAATCAGAAACGCGGATTTAATTGTTGTAATAAACGACGGTGAAATTAAAGAAGCAGGCAACCATAAAGAACTTCTTGAAAAAAAAGGCTTTTACTATAATTTATATATAAATCAATTTAATTCTTGAATGGAGATTTGATATGTCAGTTAAATATACAAAAGAACAATGGAAAGCGGTATCTGAAAGCGGCTGTAATATTCTTGTTTCGGCCGCCGCAGGTTCAGGAAAAACTGCTGTTTTGACCGAACGTATAATTCAAAAAATAATAAACCCTGAAAACCCTGAAAACATAGATTCACTTTTAATAGTAACGTTTACTGATGCGGCAACTTCAGAAATGAGGCAAAGAATATCAGCAAAACTTGATGAAGCGTTTTCCCTTTATGAAACAGAAAATCCTGAATTAGCGGAGCATATTTCAAGACAAATAACTCTTTTAAACAAAGCGTATATTTCAACAATCGATTCTTTCTGCCTTAACGTAGTTCGAAAAAATTTTAATATACTTGATATAGACCCCAATTTCAGAATAATTGACAATTCTGAAGACGATATTATAAAAGAAGAGATTTTAGAGGAACTTTTTGAGGAATTATATGAAAAAAACGAAGAAAGCTTTATTAATTTTATAAACTTCTTTTCAAATAATTATTCAAAAAATACAGATTCTAACGCAAAATCATTTATCCTAAATGTATATACTTTTATGCAAAGTATGCCTGACCCTCTAAAATGGCTTGATGAAAGCGTTAATAAATTTAACATTAAAAATAAAGAAGATTTTTATAAAAACGACTGGGTAAAATTTATAGTAACTGAAGTTTTGCTTTATATCAGTAATATGAAAACTTATGCGGAAAAAATTTTGGATTTGCTGTATTCTGAACCTGATACCGGTGAAAAATTTATATTAACTTTTGAGGAATTTATGAAATATTTAACAGAATGTGAAACAATTATACAAAACAATTTAAATAATTGTCATTCTTTACTTGAAAACCCATTTAAAATAGCTGACTTAAAAACAAGTAAAAAAAATCCACTGAGTGATAATATAAAACAAACAGTATCAGAATTAAAAACTGCTCTTTCAAAGAAATTAAAATCATTTTATGGGTATTTAAATTACTTTTCCGATAATTCTTTTAAAATAACAAAAAATACATATCCTATAATGTTAAAACTTCAATATATACTCAAAGAATTTTCGCAAAGATTTTTTAATGTAAAAAAAGAAAAATTCATTTTTAGTTTTAATGATATTTCTCATTTGGCCCTTAATGTACTTTCAGATAAAAACGGAAATCCATCAAACTCCGCCATAGAGTTTCAAAATAAATTCCATGAAATTATAATGGATGAGTATCAGGACAGCAGCGAACTTCAGGAATCTATTTTATCGCTTATATCCAAAAATGAAAATGGTGTATCAAACAGATTTATGGTAGGTGATATAAAACAATGTATATATGGCTTTCGTCTTGCCAATCCATATCTGTTTGCTGAAAAATACTCATCATACACAACAGACTTTTCAAAGTCAAAAGAATATGACGGCTATAAAATAGACCTTTCAAAAAACTTCAGAAGTCGCGAACATATTTTATCTGCAATTAATTTTATATTTAAACAAATTATGACTAAGGAATTTAGTAATATAGAATATGACAAAAACGCTATGCTTTATTATGGAGCAGATTTTCCTGTTCCCCCTGAAAATACAAATATTTCCGATATTATTGAGCTTGAACTTATAAAAGCAGATAAAATAAATAATGAGGACAACGATGAAACGGAAGAAATTCCTGACGATGATTTAAATGATTTAGTAAATGCCGAGCTTGAACTTCTCGTAATAGCCAATAAAATTGATTATATGATAAATACAGAGAAACTTCATATTTATGATAACAATTTAAAACAATATCGTCCTCTTCGGTATAAAGATATTGTAATATTGGCCTATTCCGTAAAAGATATATCATCTGTTGTTCAGGATATATTTTCACAGAAAAAGATACCCTTTACAGCAAAAACAAAAGGAACATATTTTGACAGTATTGAAATATCAATTATATTAGCGTTTTTAAGTATAATAGACAATCCCTATCAAGATACGGAATTATTTACTGTTTTACATTCCCCAATATATTCATTTACATTTGACGAGCTTGCGAAAATAAAAATCGTACTGCCGGAAAAATCATTTTACTCAGCGTTAATTCATTATACGACAGCGGAAAATAAAAACAGAGACCCTAAAACAATTCATAAAATAAATATTTTTCTTTCTGATTTTAACCGCTGGCGTGAAATATCGCTAAATTCAACAATAAATGAACTTTTACAGACAATTTACGATGACACTGATTATTATAATTATGTTGGATTACTTCCTAATGGAAATTTACGCCGTGCAAACTTAAAAATTTTTCAAGAAAAAGCTATACAATTTGAAAAAACAAATTCAAAAGGACTTTTTAAGTTTATGAGATACATAGAAAAAGTCAAAAAATCAAATTTTACCGAAAACGAAACAATTTTTTATGATGACGAAGACGCTGTAACCATTACAAATATTCATCAAAGCAAAGGTCTTGAATATCCTGTTTTATTTTTATGCAGCTTAAATAAGAAATTCAATTTTGACCCAAACAGACCTCCTGTCGACCAATTTTTAGGAATAGGCTTAAAATATAAAGATATAAAAAATCATACCAAGTTTAATACTGTATCACAACATTCAATATATTTAAAGCATAAAAACGAAATAATAGCGGAAGAAATACGTTTACTTTATGTAGCTCTTACAAGAGCAAAAGAAAAACTTATATTAGTGGGAAGCATAAACAAATTTGAAAATACGCTTCAAAAAATTTTAAGTGATGCTAATACTTCGGAAAAACAATTTTCATATACATACATTGAAAGTTTAGATAGTTTTATGAAAATTATAATTTCCTCGCTTGCCCGCCATAAAGACGCTGATATTATCAGAAATTTTTCAAATGAAAAATTTAAACTTAATAATGAGCTTTACAATGATTGTTCAAAATGGAAAATAAATATAACAGACCGTTCACAATTAAGTATTTATGAGAAATACTCAGAAGAAAAAAAGCTGAAATTATATAAACAATTACAGACACTTGATATAAATATAGATTACAGCGGAAAAAAAGAAGAAATAAAAAGAAGGCTTTTATGGACATACCCAAATTGTGAAATCAAAAATATCCCAATCACAACATCTATTTCTGAAATAAAGAGAAGATTTTATGAAGAAGAGGAATATATTCCAAAGATATTGCCCTCTCCTGCCTTTATAAAAGAATATACGGGTCTTTCTCCGGCACAGAAAGGTACAGCCGTACATACTCTTTTAGAACATATTGATTTTAATAAAACTTACGATACCGTTTCGTTAAAAAATTATGTACAATTACTTGTAAAAAACAATATCCTCTCCAAGCAGGAAGCTGATTCAATAAACATAAATAAAATAATTTTATTTCTTTCCTCAGAAATAGTGAAAAGAATAAAAGCCTCAAATTCAGTACATAAAGAAACACCTTTTGTTATAGGATTAACCCCTTCGGAAGTATTCGGCGCAGAATATATCAACATAAACTCCGATAATAATAAAATTCTTGTACATGGAATAATAGATTTATATTTTGAGGAAAACGGCAGTTTTGTTTTGCTAGACTACAAAACAGATTATATTGAAAATAATAACGTTTCAAAAATATCCGATAAATATAAAATACAAATAGAGTTATATAAAAAATCTATAGAACTTTCATCAGGAAAAAAAGTATCCGAGGCAGGATTATATTTATTTAATGCCGATTCCTATATAAAATATTAAAAATTACACTACTATTTTTATAAACGTTATTTTCTTTTCCTTGAAAACTATATACAATTATGCTATAATTATTAAAGCAGATAATTTGCCGTAACCATAACAACGTATTCTTTTTTATTTATAATAATAATGAAATAATTTCATATACTAATAACCAAGGAGGATAATCATTTGAAAGGTTTATTTAAACTAGACGGTCCATTTTTTAAATATGGAACAATTCTTGCCGACATAATAATACTAACAATGTTATGGCTGGTATGCTCAATACCTCTCATAACAATAGGTATTGCTACAACAGCTTTATTCTATGTAGCTACAAAACAAACCTCTGATAAAGAAGGCTATATTACAGCAAATTTTTTCAGAAGCTTTAAAATCAATTTTTTTCAGGGTTTGCTTGTCACAATAATTTTAGCTGTTGTAGGGTTTGCTGTTTACTCAAGCATAAGATTCGCCTTTTTGGTTCCGGAGGCTTATGAATTTATACTTACCCTTGATTATATAGCGGCTTTTGAGGTTATAATTATTACTCTTTATATATTTCCTCTTATGTCAAGGTTTGAAATGAAAACAACCGAACTTTTCAGAACGGCATTTTTCCTCGCTAACAGACATATGTTTACAACAATATCGTGCTTAATATTATTTATAGCGATTATGTTAATGTGCATTTTCATAAATCCTGTATTTTTTATTGCTAGTATAGGTATTTACTCATATATTTCTTCTTTTATGTTTATGCGTGTATTCAGACAGTATTGTTCTGACATAGACGTTGACGACCCTGAAGATTTTATAATAAATGACAAATAAATTTGCCGTCTATTATCCTCTGTGGAATACACATAATTTTTTAAGGTAAATTTCTGCGTTTATACGCAGTAAAAATCAGAGAAGTAAACGTCATAATAAAAAACTTATGACGTTTACTATAAATATAATTAATAAGGAGTTTAGTTTATTATGACTAAAGCAATAGGTTCTAAAGTAAAACTTGATGAATGTGAAAATAAAATTGCGGAAGAATATCTTTGTTGCGTAAATGAGCTTCTCGAAAGCAAAAACGTAAAAGAACTTGACAACTACTCACAGCATTTAAACACCAGCAGACTTCAGCATTCAATAAATGTATCTTACTATAGCTATCTTATATGCAAGCGTCTTAAATTTGACTATAAATCAGCTGCCAGAGCCGGACTTCTTCACGATTTATACTTATATAATAGACACATTGAAAAATTTGAGCAGTCACACACAATATATCATCCAAAAGAAGCCCTTAAAAACGCCCGTGAAATAGCAAAACTTAATGAAATAGAAGAAGACGCTATTTTAAAACATATGTGGCCTTTATGTAAAGGTATGCCAAAATATAAAGAAACCGTTGTTGTTACCTTAGCAGATAAATATTGTGCTACAGCAGAAATAATTAAACAAATAAAATCAAAATTGACTAAAAACAATTTCAAATTAAAACACAGACTGAAAACAAAAGAAAATGTCTGACCCTGTTTTAAATTATAGATAAATATTAAAAGAATGAATTTATAATATAAAATAATTTTTTTATTGTTTCTATAGCAATTCGCAAAATTTTCAGTACAAAACAATAAAATAATTTCTTTATATAATCAGTTTTCATTAAATATTATCTATTTATTGCTATAACTAAAAATTTTGAAAAATAACATTCTACTTTTCAATAAATTTATTTTCCATATATTAAAAATCAGCGAAAGTAATTATTGTTTTCGCTGATTTTTAATTAATATAACTTATAATAATAACTCCTATCTATAAAAAAACATCTGTCATCAATATTTTTCATTATAGATTTATATATCATTTTCATTATTCTTTTTCTTTTTTTTACCTTTAATTTCTTCCAAAATATCTTCGAGATATCCATCTTCATAATAATCATCAGTATATATCACAGGCAATATATCTTTCTTGTCCATTTCAAATGATATTATAGCCCAATTAAGACCTATTCCAAAGGCCGCCGCCGCAAATTTCACTTTATCCGATACATTTTCTCTTTCGCATAAATCAACTATAGTCATAGGTATAGATGCTCCGTCTGTATTTCCATACCTTTCTATAGAACGCGGTACTTTTTCTTCAGGCAGTTTCAATCTTTTCTCTAATTGGTTTAATATCATAACGTTAGCCTGGTGAAATATAAAATAATCAAAATCATCAGAGGAATAATTAAATTTCTTATAAAATTCCTTAAATAATTTAGGAACTTTTGTTATCGCAAAAAGAAATACATCAATACCATTCATATAACTGAAAAATGAATCGCTTTTCTTATAAGTAAGCCTTCCATTAAGAGTTGGATACGGTGTTATAATAGTATCAAATCCATTTCCGTCAGATTTTATAATACTGTTAATTACACTACTACAATCCTCCCCGTTATTTTTATCAGTATTTTCAATAATACAGGCAGAACCACTGTCACCAAAAAGCATATTATCATGAATCATCTCTTCTTCTTTTTTAAAACGATATGATTGAGAATCTCCTATCAGAAGCAATCCTTTGTTTATCAAACCGCTTTTAATCATTGAAGCCAAAATAGATATTCCGTTTGGGAAAGCGGAACATCCAAGATTTATATCAAATACAACACAATTCTCTTTAAGGCCTAATCTTTTATGCAGTACAAACGCGGTTGCCGGCATAGCATAATCAGGCATTTGTGTTATAAATACACAAGCGTCTATATCATCACCGGTATACCCATTATGTTCCATTACCTTTTTAGCGGCAACATAGCAAAGGTCAGATGCCGTTTGTTTTTGGTCTGTAATATAACGGGTTTTTACACCTGATGTTTTTATAAATTTCTCTACCTCGCTGTCACCAAAATACTTTTTATAATATTCTGTGTATATTACATCTTTCGGCACAGCACATGCCATACCGCTTATTTTTATCCCTTCAAAACTAGCGCTCGACATAATAACAACACCTCTGATTAAAAGATTTTTAATAAATACTAATAAAAATATATTTATTCGACAAATTACTGCATTATTTCAATAGCATCTTTTACAGTAACAAATTTTTTAACCTCTGAACCTTTAACTGTCTTGCCAAACTTATCAAGTACTTCTGTAATATAAGAAAGTATAGCTACTGAATCCCACTCATCTATATCGTCAAGAACAGAATCCAACGTTAAAGTTCCCTCATCTAAATCCATAATTTCTTCCATTAAAGAAATTTTTTCTTTTTCTGTCATAATAAAATCTCTCCTTTTTATAAATTTAAAATCGCAAATATAATTTCAAAAAATTAATGAGTACAATTATCCGCCCATATAGAACGACCTGTAATTGTTGATGAAGCGTCGCTTAATAAAAACATACAAATATTCGCGATTTCTATGGGCTTTATCATTCCAAACATCTGATGACTTAAACCTTCTCTTACATAATCATTATTTCCCATATTATCCGAACTAAAAGCCGCTGAAACCATAGCTGTTTCTACAAAAGTAGGCATTACAGTATTTATTCTGATATTTTTCGGGGCAAGCTCTATTGAAAGAGCCTCAGCGCAAGTATTCAATGCCGCTTTTGATGCGGAATATATAGTCTGACATTTTTGAGGAACAACGGCGGCATGAGAAGATATTCCAACAATACTTCCTCCTAAATTGAATTTATTTTTTGAGTATTGTTTTGTAAGCTCAATAAAAGAATAATAATTTATTTTCATACAGTCTTCTATCTTTTTCCTTGAGATTGTCCTCAGCGGATAAACAGAAGCTATACCGGCACAATGCACAAGACCGTTTAATTTTACACCATCAGACATTATTTCCTGAAAAACTAAAGTCAAATCCTCTGTTTCAGCCAAATCAACGCATAATTTTATATGCCCCGTACCTTCCATTTGAGATAAAGTATCATTAAGACGTTCCTCATTTCTGGCAATCATAACAACTTTCGCGCCTTGTTTTGAAAGTTCAACGGAAAGAGACTGACCTATACCCGAAGAAGCACCTGTCACTAATATTTTTTTGCCTGTAAAATCAAAAGGATTATACATTATTACCACCATCTTTTTTATTATTCTTTTCTTTTTTACTTTTAATTTCCTCTAAAATATCTTCAAGATATCCGTCCTTATAATAATCATCAGTATATATAACTGGTAAAATATCTTTTTTATCCATTTCAAATGATATTATGCCCCAGTTAAGACCTATTCCGAAAGCTGCTGCGGCGAATTTAATTTTATCAGGTATATTTTCTCTCTCACATAAATCAACTATTGTTAAAGGAACTGTCGCTCCGTCTGTATTTCCGTATCTTTCTATAGAACGAGGTACTTTTTCTTTTGGCAGTTTCAATCTTTTCTCTAACTGGTCTAATATCATAACATTGGCCTGATGGAAAATAAAATAATCAAAATCCTCAGAAGAACAATTAAACTTTTTGTAAAACTCTTTAAATAATTTAGGAACTTTTGTTATCGCAAAAAGAAATACATCAACACCATTCATATAGCTGAAAGATAAATTGTATCCATCATAAGGAATTCTTCCGTCAACCGTAGGCCCTGTTGTTATAATCGCGTCAAACCCGCTTCCGTCAGATTTTATAATACTATTAATTACACAATCATTCTCTTCCTGATTATTTTTAGTAATGTTCTCAATAATACACGCAGAACCACAATCACCGAAAAGCATATTATCGTGTGACAATTTTTCCTCATCTTTAAAACAATATGAATGTGAATCTCCTATTAAAAGTAATCCTCTGTTTATCAAACCACTTTTAATCATTGATGAAACAATAGAAACTCCATTTGGAAAAGCGGAACATCCCAGATTTATGTCAAAAACAACACAATTTTCTTTAAGCTCCAATCTTTTATGAAGTACAAAAGCTGTAGCAGGCATAGCATAATCAGGCATCTGTGTTATAAATATACAAGCATCTATGTCATCTCCTGTATAACCCTTATGTTCCATTATTTTTTTAGCCGCAACATAACAAAGATCAGATGCTGTTTGTTTCTCACCTGTAATATAACGTGTCCTTACACCTGATGTTTCTATAAACTGCTCAACTTCACTATCACTGAAATATTTTTTGTAATATTCTGTATATATTGGGTCTTTAGGTACGGCACATGCCATACCGCTTATTTTTATGTCTTCAAAACTAGAACTTGACATAATAAATACACCTCTTTTTCAAACAAATTTTATAACAAAACAGTGAAATAAGTGAAAAGCTTACATTATCAGTAAATTTATTGCATTATTTCAACAGCATCTCTTACAGTAACAAATTTTTTAACCTCTGAACCTTTAACTGTTTTTCTGAATTTATCTAATACCTCTGTAATGTAGGATAGTATAGCCACCGAATCCCATTCATCTATATCCTCAAGAACAGAATCCAAAGACAATGTTCCCTCATTTAAATCCATAATTTCTTCCATTAAAGCAATTTTTTCTTTTTCTGTCATATAAAACACTCTCCTTTTTATTTTATAAATTAAAAAAACCTCCCTTTTTGCTAACAGTCCTGTTCAGCAACATAAATAACAACAATTTTATTGTCACTCATATTACTAAACAGAGCTGTTATTGAAAATATATAAATTACTAAATCAATGTTTATATAAATACACAATTTTCTATAGGTTCTTCTTTCACTATTGAATGCACGATACGTCGCATTGAAACCTCTTCTCTGATAAAATCCTCTTCCAAAATTCCTATTACATATACATCATAGTATTCTCCATTAATTAACGCATGTTCTCGGAGAATTCCTTCTATTATTTTTCCATCTTTTTTTAATCTTGCGATAAATTTTCTATTTGTACTGATTATTTCTCCGCATTGTTTATGCACATTTAAAATTTTAAAATTAATTTGTTGTATAAAATATGACATTATAGCGCCATATCCCATATATTTAAAATCCTCGTTTGTTAAATAATTATTTACCACCACGGAATTATTTTGACAATTCATTGTGTAACTATATACTGCAAAAGGGTCATTGTTAAGATAAAAAACAAATAAATCTCTGTTTGGGTCATTTTTAAGCTTTTCTATAAACGTTTTATGTTCTTCCTCGCTTATTTTATGATTTGTATATGACTGCTCTCTTACAAATTCAGCGTTACGCCAATTTCTTATTTGATTAACTGTATCTTCATCTAAACGTCTGAGTCCAACCGCTTTAAATGCTTTTTTATCCATAAAATCAAATCTCTCCCATTTATAGTGAAAAAATAAAAAATGAACAGATAATATTTAATAAAAACCGATATATAATGGAATTATTTTATCGTTTCACACTGAAAATTTTGCGAATTGCTTGTGGTATACAATTATAAATATAGTCTAAAAACCACTACATCATAGAATTTAATAAATAAAACATTTTGGGTTCATTATAGCATTTTCACATAAATTTGTCAATAATTAATGTCATTTTTTAACTTTCCACTTATTATAGGAAAATAACAAGAACAATATCTTCAGATTTTTACTTAAATTCAACAAATACTTTATTAAACCTATTTAATAACCTCCATATAATCGCCTGACAAAAAAAATCTTTTGTCAATCGTTGTCACTTATAGCGAATTGCTATAGATTACTAAACAGCTCTATTATTTTAACATATTAATTTTATGGATTACCACATAAAAAACTCTTCGTTATTATTTTAACTCAAAAGACAATATATCTAAAAATCCATCTCCAACATATTTAAAAAATAGTGAATTTATTCCATCAGGAATAGTAAATTCAAAAAAAATCTCATTCCATATACTATAATTTATATCAATATTACATTCTCCAACCTTATCTTCATTTTCTTTAAGAGAAACTATAATTTTACCTTTTGCCTTTCCTCTTACTTTAAATGAAATGCCTTTAAAATTTTCAAACTTAAAATATTTAAAACCAGCAACACAATTATTATGAAATTTTGTAAGATACTGGTTTTCACCGATTTCTCTGTCCTCTCCGCTTTGAGTAAGAAAAGTTTTATTTTTTATTTTTTCCTCATCACTGTCATATATATTAAAATCTATGAGATTGCATAATATATAAATAGGATACTCTCCTTTTCCCATAAGGGGACCGCCGTTAAGTCCGCAACTTGTAGCCTCAGCCTGTTTAATATAGCCGTTCTTGTCTATAAAAATAGGCTCGGCAACACCTTGTCTGCAAAATGATGTTCCGTTTGAAAATCTATGGTCAAAAATATAATACTGACCTTTTATACAAACAATACCTCCATGAGTATTTCCTATAGGATATGCAGGATTAATTTCCGTATATCCGTTAATTCCCACATCTGAAGAAGAATGTATTCTCCCCCGATAGACAAAATCCCTGTCAGGATAATTACTTGTACAATAATGCAGTCCTGTTATTCTTGCGGAATATACAAAGAAATATAAACCATTTATTTTTCTCATTGACGATGCCTCAAAAAACTTAGCGCCTTCAGGACAATCTTGTCTTGATAAAAGAATTTTAGGTTCTGTTTTAGCCGTAATCATATCATCATCAAGAGTACACACGTGGGCGCCAACAAACAAACGCCCCTTTTCGTCCTCTTCTTTTTTTCCACAAAATCCTGAATAAAGATATATTTCTCCGTCATCATCAATAAATACGCTTGGGTCAAACTGAAAATAATCCCCTTTTCCGCTTCCGACAATCTTTCCATCTTTGTTTTTAACATCTCCATAATATTGGTATTTCCCTGCTGGTTCATCGCATACTGCCACAGATATAATTGAAGACTCCGCAATAGAATAAAACAAATAAAATCTTCCGTCTTTTCCTCTTATAACATCAGGAGCGTATAAAATATTTTTTCCATTACCATAATGCTGCTCTTTTTTATAAATAACCCCCTCATATTTCCAGTCTGAAATATCGTCAATAGGAGCCGACCAGCATACATAGTCATTTTCACAGTATTCTTTGCCATTAAATTTATCATGACTGCCAAAAATATAAAGTCTATTGTTAAAAATACGAGGTTCCGCGTCAGGAACATATTCATAACTTGGAAGATATGGATTAAATACTTGTTTTTTCATAATTAAATTCCTCTAAATATCATTTATAACTTAATAAACTCAAGCCATTGTTTAATTTTTTTCTCATAGCCATTATCTGATGGCACATAATATTTTTCATTTACAAGTTCATCAGGAAGATATTGTTGCTTTACATAATGATTTTTATAATCATGGGCATATTTGTACCCATGACCGTGACCCAATTTGACCGCTCCCTTGTAATGAGCGTCTTTTAAATGATTTGGCACTCCTGATGTCTGAATATTTTTCACATCATTCATAGCTTTTTCAATAGCGAGAATAGCGGAATTGCTCTTGGGTGCGGAAGCGACATAAGCCACGGCCTGCGCTAAAATTATTCTGCTTTCAGGCATACCAATAATATTTACTGCCTCAAAAGCCGAAACCGCAACCTGTAAAGCTCTTGGGTCGGCATTTCCTACATCTTCAGAAGCACATATAATAATTCTTCTCGCTATAAACTTAATATCCTCACCGGCATAAAGCATTTTAGCGAGATAATATACAGCTGCGTCAGGGTCGCTGCCTCTCATACTTTTTATAAACGCTGAAATTGTATCATAATGATTATCTCCGTTTTTCTCATAATTTAATGTTCTCTTTTGAATACATTGCTCCGCTACGGAAATATCAATATTTAATATTCCATCATCATTTCTTTCCGTTGTCAAGACCGCAAGTTCAATAGCATTTAACGCGGTTCTCGCGTCACCGTTTGACATATCCGCAATAAAATTTAATGCCTCGTCTGTCATATTTACCTTTAAAGCTCCAAAGCCATTCTCTTTATCTTCAATACATTTTTTTATTATAGATTTTATATCTTCAAAAGTAAGATATTTAAGTTCAAAAATTATACTCCTTGATAATAAAGCTTTATTTACCTCAAAATAAGGATTTTCGGTCGTCGCTCCTATGAAATTAAGAGTTCCATCCTCGACATAAGGTAAAAGAGCGTCCTGCTGTGATTTATTAAACCTATGAATCTCATCAATAAAAAGAATAGTTTTTTTACCTGACATACCAAAAATTTTTTTTGCTTCTTCAACCGTTTCTTTAATGTCTTTTGTTCCGGATGAGGTAGCATTAAGCTGAACAAATTCGCTTTTTGTGGAATTAGCGATTATTTTAGCGAGAGTTGTTTTTCCTGTTCCGGGAGGTCCGTAAAAAATAACTGACGTTATTTTATCAGCTTTAATCGCTCTGTATAAAAGGGTATTTTTTCCTACTATATGTTCCTGCCCCATAAACTCTTCAAGTGTTTTAGGACGCATTCTTGATGCGAGAGGTGATTCTTTTTTCATATTTTTTTGTCTTTGGTATTCAAAAAGATCCACAGCCAATTCCTCCCAAAACGTTATTTTTATACCTTAAAACACAGCATAGCCATCATTTTCCTCTTTTAAATAAATATAAAGACTTTGCTGTAGCAAAATTTTAAAGCTTTTCTATATAATCATAAAATGACGGAAATGAAATATTTACACAATCAGCGTTATTAATTATTGTTTGGTCATAAGCTTTTAAAGCGGCAATTGCCAAACTCATAGCAACTCTGTGGTCATTGTGGCTGTAAACTTCCGCTCCATGCAAAGAAGTATTTCCTTTAATAATCATACCATCGTCTGTTTCTTCAACTTTAGCTCCCATTTTTCCAAGTTCTTCTGCCATAACGGCGATACGGTTTGATTCCTTAACCTTCAATTCCTCAGCATTTTTAACAGTAGTAATACCATCGGCAAAAAGCGCAGCAACAGCAAAAACAGGAATTTCATCAATCATTCTTGGAATAATATCCCCCTCTAAAGTTATTCCTTTAAGATTTGAGGTTTTAACCTCAATATCAGCGACAGCCTCTCCGCTGTCATTGCTCTCATTAATAATTTTAATATTTCCGCCCATAGTTTTAAAAGCATCTATAATACCTGTTCTCGTTTTATTCACTCCGACATTTTTTATTATAATGTGAGAATCCGGCATAATAAGACCAGCCGCAATAAAAAATGCCGCTGAAGAAATATCTGAAGGAACTGCCACTTTTTTTCCATACAGCTGTTTAACAGGAGTGCTTATAATTTTTCCGTCCTTATTTTTAATATCAGCACCAAAATAATTAAGCATTATTTCCGTATGATTTCTTGACGCCACGGGCTCAATAATAGCAGTAGGCTTGTCAGCAAAAAGACTGGCAAGTAAAATTGCCGATTTAACCTGAGCGCTTGCTACAGGAAGTTCATATTCCATAGAATTAAGTTTTGTTCCGTCAATATGTAAAGGAGCGAATCCGTCTTTATTAATGCCTTTTATTTTAGCGCCCATTAAGGACAGAGGTTTAATTACTCTGTTCATAGGTCTTTTCTGAATAGACTCATCCCCTGTAATTTCACAGGAAAATGGCTGTGCCGCCAGAATACCTGAAATAAGACGTATTGTTGTTCCGCTGTTTCCGACATCAAGAACTTCCGAAGGCTTTCTAAGACCATTAATTCCTTTTCCATAAACCCATACTTTATCTTTGTCAATTTCAATGTTAATCCCAAGCTTTTTAAAACAGGAAATAGTCGACATACAGTCGTCACCCGTAAGAAAACCTGTAATTTCCGTAATTCCTTCAGCAATAGAGCCAAACATTACAGCCCTGTGAGAAATAGATTTATCTCCTGGAACAGTTATTGTTCCATTAAGAGATTTTTTAGGGTATATAACTTTCTGCATAATATTTATCCTTTCAGAAACAAATTTATTTTATAACTATCTCAAAATTAAGTTCTTCCAAAAACTTAATACTTTTTTCCTTTTCATATTCATTTTCAAAAGAAATTTGAAGAATGCCGTTTTCAAAATCTCTGTTATTGATAATTCCAATATTTTTTATATTAATATTATTAACGCTTAAATGAGTCGAGATTGTTGCGATAATACCAGGTTTATCACAGACGTTTAAAAATATGTCATAAGTTTTTGCGATAATACTCTTATTTCTATCAAAAAATGAGTTTCTATAATTTTTCGCGTCATCGAGAAAAGAAAAAATAAATTTTTCATCATCATTTATGAGAGAATTTTCAAAATCTAATAAAACGTCTTTAAAACTTTTTATAACACTTAAAATTTCATTTTTATTTTCCTTGCATATACCATTCCACATTTCAGGACTTCCTGATGCAATTCTTGTTATATCCTTAAAACCTCCCGCAGCAAGACTATGCATATACCCTTCCTTTCCATCAAGAAATTTTACCGTATTTACGAGAGATGACGCTATAATATGCGGAACATGACTTATTGCCGCCACAGCGTGGTCATGATACTTTGAATTAAGAATAATAGGTATTGCCCCTATTTTTTTTACAATATTATAAAAATCATCAACAACATTATCAGGGACATTATCTAAAGGACTTAAAACATAAAAAGCGTTTTCAAAAAGATACTCTTTTGATTCTTTATAACTTGTTTTTTCAGAACCCGCCATTGGATGTCCGCCTATAAAATAAATATCTTCGTATTTTTCCATTTCTCCACATATATTATTCTTGGTACTTCCACCGTCTGTCACAACACAGCCTTTTTTTATATAGGGCAATAGTCTGTCAACATAATATATTATTTTATCAACAGGGGTACATATAAATATGTAATCGCATTCAGAAAAAATGCTTAAATCTGTTGTGGAATATTTGCTTATAACATTTTCTTTAAACGCGGCAATAAGCGACATCTCACTTCTGTTAAAAGCAATAATTTCCGCTCCAAGTCTAAGTTTAAAAGCCTTCGCCAATGAACCTCCTATGAGTCCAAGACCTATTACCCCAATTTTTAACATATGTAAAAACTTCCTTCCAAATATATTAGATAACATTTTAACATTTTAAATTATCAAGGTCAAGATTTTAATTTATATTTTCACTACAGAATTTACCTAAAATAAAGAAAAAATATTTTTTACTCTATATTATTACGAAATTACTGTAAAATTAATTTTTATAAAACCTCTGCAATCAAAAACGTTTATCAAATAATATGATACTAAATATTGTTGATATTTAAAAGTTTTTTTCCGGAACAGCCGTAATAAATATAAAGTCGTTTAAATCCGACTCATCAAAAAAAGTTCCAGTCGAAAAATCCGATAATAATTTTAATGCTGATATAATTCTATATCCATCTTGATTATGGTCTGTAACATCATAAGAATCCGTAACTATAATAACATCATCATAAAGACTTTCTGTTCCCATATCGTCATAGCCTATAATATTAACCCAATGAGCTCCCCAGTCTTTTACGCAAATTGTAATCGGAATATTACTTTCTATATTTTTAATTATAAAATTCTTATTAAAATATTTGGAATATTCTATACTTTTTTTACCTTGCTTTTTTTCTTCCTCAATAATATCAAAAGTTGTATATATATTAAATTTACCAATATAATTATAAATATCTATCATTTGTTTAAGAGTAGTACCTTTTTTATTTCTTCCCGAATTTGCAATATCGCATAATTTTATTTCATCAAAATCCCCTTTTTTGCCATACCACTCCAAAACAGCTAAAATACAAGCCTCACCACTTGAATTTTCTCCTGTTTGCTGATATGTTTTAAAATTATGCAATATTTTTAAAGATTTATTTGATTTCATATTATAAAAATCTTGATTATTAAAATACCTTGAATCTTCGTGGTCAAACTTTCTTTCATATAAATCTGCTCCTCCGGCTTTATTTAAATCAATATCTGAATTTTTTTCTATTTTCATTTCATCATCAAAACTATTAGTATCTGTAGATGTTTCTTCTATGTAAAATTCATCGTTAAACTTAAAATAATCGGAGTTATATCCTCCAAATTCGGAATTATACAAATTACATGCTGAAAATAACATAATAGAAACAACAAATATCAGAGTTATTCCAAATTTTTTTAAAATCATAAAAAACACCTCAATCCTTTTATTAAAACACCGCTGTTTTTTTGAAAATATCCAAACTTTATAATTTTATTTCGACCTGTTTATCAACGATAATAAAATCAATACCAACATTACAATTAACCACAATAATATTAACGCCTTGTTTTTGCGCTGTTTTAAGAGCTTCTCCAAACTCCGGATGAGTTTTGTAATTTGGTTCAAACCATAAAACATCGTTCATCTGTACAACAAATATTATATAAGAATCATAGCCTTTTTTTAAAGCCTCACAAAGCTCATATATATGTTTTATACCTCTTTTTGTAGGAGCGTCAGGAAATCGTACAATTCCATTTTCCTCAAGAGTAACACCTTTTACTTCAATAAATACTTTTTTCTCACTTCTTTCAACATAAAAATCAAATCGTGAGTTCTGAAATTTAACCTCACTTCTTAAGAAAGTCATATCACTGAAAAGACCGCCGCTTTTAAGCCACTCATAAATAACTTTATTAGGCGCCTGCGAATCCATATTGATAATAATACCATTTTTTACAACAGAAATCAGTGAAAACCTAGTTTTTCTTTTTTGTGAGAAATTCTCCTCAACAAAAACAACAACATTCTTTACAAGAAGTTCTTTACATCTTCCTGTATTTTTCACGTGACACTTTTCAATTTTTCCATTTATCTCAACATACGCTATAAATCTATTTTCTCTTTTTTTAAAAATTCCCTGTTTAATATTATAATATTTCATAATTTAACACTTACAAAACACAGATTAAATCAAAATTAATTATATTATAAGATATTTGATAAACCCTGAAAATTTACAATTTTCAGAGTTTATCGTTTTTAAAGCTCCTATTTTTAAAAATAACTTATATAAATATAAGCATATTATTAAAAACTTTATCTAACTTAATTAATCAGCGTTTTTTAAATACTCAAGTACCTCCTCAGGATTTTCTGCCGCTTTAACTTTATTAAAAACTTTTTCAATAATGCCATTTTCATCAATAACATACGTAGTTCTTACAACACCCATACTTACTTTCCCATAATTTTTCTTCTCCTGCCATACGTCATATGCTTTAATTGCCTCAAGTTCCGTATCAGAAAGAAGTATAAAATTAAGTTCCTGTTTTAAAATAAAATTTGTATGTGCTTTAATACTGTCTTTGCTTATTCCAATAACCGTAGCATTAAGTTTTTCATACTCGGAAAAATTATCTCTGAAACCGCAGGCTTGTTTTGTACAACCAGGTGTGGAATCCTTTGGATAAAAATATAAAATAACCTTTTTGCCTTTAAAATCACTTAATTTAATAATATTTCCATCTTTGTCAGGCAAAGAAAACTCAGGCGCCTTACAACCACTTTCAAGCATAATATCAGTCCTTTCAAAAATACATTTTAACAAAATTATCATAACATAAATCTTAAAAATAATTTTATTTATATTGACTTTTTTAAAATATTTTCAATTTTTATAGTCAATCAACTTGAAAATGAGAAAAAGGAGGCGAACTAAAAATTATTTTTGCAAGGCGGCGGATGGAGAGCATAGCCTACTGCCTATGCCGACCGACGGCAACACGGCAAAAAGGATTTTTAACCGCCGAACTTACTTATTTTTAAGTTGATTGACTATACATAGACTAAAATATTTTAGCCAAAATTATAAAATATTAATTATACTAAAACTAATTTCGTAAATTACCGCAAATATTTCTGAAGTGTACGCATAAGCTCTGAAATATCTATAGGCTTAGCTATATGAGCGTTCATACCACAATCAAGAGAACATTGTACATCATCAGAAAATGCGTCTGCCGTCATAGCAATAATAGGCAGATTTTTATCTTCGCGTTCTAATTTTCTTATATTTTTTGTAGCATCATAACCGTTCATTATAGGCATACGAATATCCATAAGAATAGCATCGTAGAAATTTATATTAGATTCTTTAAATTTGTCAACACAAACCTGACCATTAACAGCACGCTCAATTTCTAATCCTACAGACTCAAGAATTTCATTAGCTATTTCCCAGTTTATATCATTATCCTCCGCCAGTAAAACACGTTTTCCTGAAAAATCAAACTCCTGATCTTCATTAGAATCCGCATCATTTTTATCTTCTGTCATATAATGGCATAACCTAGAATATAAAGTTGATTTAAATAAAGGTTTTGAAATAAAGCCCTCTATTTCCACTGAACTGACTTCATTTTCAATATCGCTCCAATCATAAGCTGAAATCAAGAAAATAGGAATTTTCTTCCCAACCCTCTTGCGAATTTCCTTAACTGTCTGTAATCCATCCATATTAGGCATTTTCCAATCCAAAAGCACAAAATGATAATCATTGTTTTCTTTATGACACTTTTCTATCATATTTACAGCTTCCTCACCATCTAAAGTCCATTCCGCGTAAACCCCAAGTTCTTCCAGGTTTGAAACAGCACTCAGGCAAAGCTGCTTGTTATCATCAACTACCAATATATTCCATGCCGGAAGCTGCATATTGTCCTCTTTTAGTTGTGTCTTTTCTAAATCCAATGTAACATGAAATTCAGAGCCTTTTCCCAACTCACTTTTAAGCTCAATAGTACCTCCCATAAGGTCTATAATGTATTTTGTAATTGCCATTCCTAAACCTGTTCCTGTAGTATTCTGTACATATTCAGTTTCTTCTCTTGAAAAAGACTCAAATATTTTTTTCTGAAAATCATCTGACATTCCAAATCCATTATCGCTTATACGGAAATGTACTCTTACATATTCATCTCCAACAGGTGATGCTTCCTGACATATAAATACATTAATTGTACCGCTTTTTTGAGTATACTTAACTGCGTTTGATAAAATATTGAGCAATACCTGATTTAATCGTACGCTGTCACAAATAACATTTTCCGACTCAATTTTATCAATAAACACATCAAAATATTGATTTTTAGCTTTAACTTGCGGCTGCATAATGCTTACAATATCATCCATCGTTTCTCTTAGGGATATCGGACTCATATTCAAAGACAGTTTCCCGCTTTCAATCTTTGACATATCCAAGACATCGTTTATAAGTCCAATCAAGTGCTTACCCGACAATTTAACTTTTTTAAGACAATCCTCTAAACGTACTGGATCATTTATATTTTTAAGAGCAATATTTGTCATTCCTATAATAGCGTTCATAGGAGTTCTTATATCATGGCTCATACTCGCTAAAAACTCACTTTTTGCCCCATTAGCGTGAATAGCTTCTTTTCTTGCAACATCAATTTCTTTCATCTGTTGTTTCATAAGTTTATGATATTTAGCGAAAATAAAAATTATAGTAACCAAAATAACAAATAACATACTGAAAGTAATTGTAATACGTACAAAATCCAAATCACTTATAGTTTCATCTAAAATTCCTTTTGGCATAACATTTATAAGATACCATTTTGAATTTTCTGAAACAGGAGAACAATATATCTGCTTTTCCCCGTCATAAGTTAAAATATTTGCAAAATAACTCTCTTTATTTTCCATAGCCGCTCTGATTTCTCGAATATAGTCTTTATAATTTTTTCCATCAAAATCCTTATATTCTTCTTTTATACGATCAAAATAATTATTTCTGTGTACATCGTCGCCTCTTATTACAAAATTTCCACTTTCATCAATAACATATGTATATATCATAGAGTCATTTGAAGTTAAAAATAAGGCCTCATCAAGATAATCCATAGAAATACCGGCTATTAAAGCAATACTTTTGTTTCCGTCCTGTAATTTATACTCAACTGTTTTTCCTAACAGTAGAATTTTGTCACCATTTTCATCAATTCCTTGTTTTACAATATTGTCGCCTCTGTTTAAATAATCCTTAAAATCGTTGTTCCCAACTATTTCCACATTATTTCCGTAGATTTTTTCTATTTTTCCATCATCTCTGCAAAATCCCAAATAAATAAAATCTCTTATCTGAGCGCTTGTTTCCAATTCGTCAAGCATTTCATTACTGTAATTTATCGTATCAGGCGGAGTACGTTTTATAATTCCCTCAACCTGAGAAATTCGTAATTCAATAATAGAAGTAAACTTTTGCTGTAGCTGCATATTCATTTCCGACATATAAATTTTACTGACATCTAAAACAGATTCTTCTGTTTTTTCAGACATAAACGCAGCCAATAAAAAAAACGCCACTACACATACAATAATTTCAATAATAAATCCCAGCTTTAAAAAATTTTTTATTTTCTTATCCATTTACAACGCCCTTTCTTCACAATGACAATAATATTAAAGCCTAACTTGTTTAACACAAAGCAGAAAATTTAATAGACTTGTTTAATAACCTAAGTAATAATGATTGACAAAAGATTTTTTCGTCAATCGAGGTTTAATTTTCGTAAGAGCTTTCCAAGTATTTCAGAAAAATCAGACAAATATAAGCGTGAAAAGATTTGTCAAGCAGTGTCACAACAGTTTAGAACAGGTCTAATATAAATATCGGCCTTGAAATAATTTATAACGAAACAATAAAATAATAAACAATATAAATTACATATAAAAAAACTCTTTTATTGTTTCACATTATAAATTTTGCAAATTACTATAAATCATATATTCAATAAAATT
>CATLIG010000028.1 GCA_949948985.1 uncultured Clostridia bacterium
TATAAATAAAAGGTCTAAATCTGCCGTTAGCTTCATTTATAGAATAGCATAATTCCAAAGAAATATAAAGAAAAATTTTTTGCCGCTTAAAACGGTCTTATTTGTATGCAAAAAAGAAGTGCAGATAATACTTTTTGTAATATCTACACTTGATGTTATAATGTCACTAAGCTTAACTTAGTGACATTGAGATGGTATTCATGCTATTTTTTTGCAAGTTATTATTGAATTTTCAAGATATATATGCACTTATTCAAGTGTGAAGTTTGAGTAATATTATAAAAATACGCAAGAAAATTATATAAATTTTGATTATTTTATATAGCCCTTCCTATCAATATGTCTTATTTAAAAAGGCGTACTTTATAAAACGGGCTTTCATGCTTGCTGTTTCAAGTAAAAAAAGTATTAGATTTATACTATTTTGCTTACATTGATTTATATGTTGAAAACAACAAAACATATTGAATTATATTTTTATGGGGTTACATTAAAACTACACTACTTTACAGATTTTTAATATTAAAATTTAAAAAATACCGAATATTAGGTTTTTAATAAAATATTTTGTATTTGTATTTTTTACTCTGAATTACTCCATTTTCCGGTGTTTTCTGAAAAAATCTGTAAAGTGGTGTTAAAACTATTAAAGCATAAATTATTATTTGCTAAAAAATAAGGTGCTTTATGAAAAAATGCTGTTTTGCGGGGCATAGTGAAATATATTCTGACAAAGATTTAATATGCAATATGGTAAAGAATAAGGCGGAAGAATTGATAACAAAAGAAAATGTAAAAGAATTTTGGGCAGGCAATTACTGAACGTTTGACTATATTGCTGTATCTGCCATAAGGAAGTTAAAGAAAACTTATTCAGATATATCTCTTGTATTGGTTATTCCGTATCTGACAAAAGAAATAAATGAGTATAAAAAGCAGTATGATAAAGATTATGATATTATACTTGTTTCAGATGTACCTGAAAAAACACCAAGAAGATACTATATAATCAAAACGAACGAATATATGGTTGATAATTCTGATTATTTAATTTGTTTTGTCAATCATAGCTGGGGTGGCGCTGCTAAAACGTTTGAATATGTTGAAAAGAAAAAGCATATTACAATATTTAATTTAGTTATTTAAACGAAAATACTATTTTAACAGCTAATAAAGATTTTTAAATTTCAACATCTAATATTTTAGTAGACTAATCTGAAAATGATTAGTCTTTTTTTTATGTTTTTCTTATCTAAACAACACTGTTTAAAGAATAGATTTTCGTAGATTAAATCAATCTACGAAAGCCAAAATTAAACAATCTTATTTATTTTTATTATATCAGAAGTTTATATTTTGTGTCAATAAGCTACAAAATTTTTTTAAAATTTTAGATATTTTGTATAAATTGCACGTTTTTTATATAATTTAAATGGCATAAAAGCCCAAAATGGATTTTATAGCCGTCAAAAAAATAGTCAGGAAGGAGCTTATATATGTCTAAAAGAGGCGAAAATATTTATAAAAGAAAAGACGGCAGATGGGAAGGGCGTTACATAAAAGAAAAGAATGACAAAAAAATTATGTACGGCTATGTATATGGAAAATCCTATAAAGAAGCGAAAGAAAAACTGTCAGAAGCTATTAACAGCTTTAAAGAAGAAAAAATTATCAGAGAAAAAAATCAAGAAAATTTTGAAGTTATAGCGGAAGAATGGCTCAACGCTTCAAAATCCCGCTTAAAAAAGTCAAGCGTTATTAAGTATGGCAATATTATTAAAACATATCTTATTCCTAAATTTAAAGGAAAACTTATATATAAAATTAATTGTGAGGATATGTCCAATTTTAATGCTGAGTTATTATCCTGCGGCGGAGTTGAAAAGAAAGGGCTTTCATCAAACACTATATCATCTGTATTTTCTGTTTTAAAAAGAATTTTTGAGTATGCCGGAAAACAGCGAAAAATTCATATGGAAGATTTTGAATGTATATGTATAAAGCAAAATTTTAAACCTATGAGAATACTTACAATATCAGAGCAGGAAAAACTCTGTGAATATTTAAACAATGACTTGACTCCCTGTAACTTAGGAATACTTATGTCAATGTATTTAGGGCTAAGAATAGGAGAAATATGTGCTTTAAAATGGAGTGATATATCTCTTGACGAACATATTGTTTCCGTTAATAAAACAATGCAAAGACTTCAGACAGATGAAGATGATAATGTGAAAACAAAGATTATAATTACAGAGCCAAAAAGTGTGAGTTCTAATAGGAAAATTCCGATACCCGATAATATATATTATATTTTAGTTAATATGAAACGCTGTGATAATGCTTTTTTGCTGACTGGAACAGAAAATGAATATTTAGAACCACGTACTATGCAAAACAAATTTAAAGCTGTTTTGCAAATTTGTAAAATTGACGATGTAAACTTCCACACACTTCGTCACACTTTTGCGACCCGCTGTGTAGAAGTTGGATTTGATATAAAAAGTTTGAGTGAAATATTAGGACACTCCAATGTTAATATAACACTAAACAAATATGTACATCCATCAATGACTCTTAAACAAAAAAATATGAATATGCTGTCAAATCTTTTAGCCGTCAAATAATTGGTCAAAAATAAAAAAAGCCTGTAAATAAGCCATAATTTATATACTTTCGTAGATTGATTTAATCTACGAAAGTATATAATTAAAAATATGTATTATACTTGATATATTCTTCGATTTTCGAAAAGTTATACATCAAAAAGGGAGAATACTAAAGAGAGGAAGTTTTTAAGTGAATGCTTTTCAAAAAAATATATTGTATTTAGAAAAAGTGAATATGGGTACTGCTGTTTCAAATATAGGCGGTATGATAAAATTTTCTGTGAATATTTTATATGAACAATTTGAGGAAATAATAACAAAAATAATTTATGCAAATAGTGAGATTCGATTAAGACTTAACAAGGACAATGAATTGTATGAGCATAAATGTAAAAAATACAATATTAAAAACATTAAAATAAGCGGGGATTGTTTGCTGGCAGCAAAAAAATTTATGAAAACTCCTTTTGATATATATGATAATGATTTGTTTGAGTTTGCCTTTGTTGAATACAGCGGAGGCAAAGCCGGATTTTTAAAGCTTCATCATTTAATAGGAGATGCGGCAAGCATTGTTTTGATATGTAAAGATATAGAAAAAGGCTATAAGGCAATTTTGGATAATAAAAATTTTATTTGTAAACACACTGAAACTGTTTACAAACAATTATATGATATAAAATTAAAGAAAGCATCTGAGTATTTTGAAAAGAAGCTTTATAATATGCCTGTTTATAATAATACATTATCGGATTATAATGCGGATATTAAAAAATTTTCAATAAAACCGCCTCATAAAAATATGTGTCCTGATTTTTTAACAGCTATATATATATATCTGTCAGCAGTTACGGACAATAAAAAAATAATAATAGGAAATGTATTAGGAAACAGAACAAAAAAAGAATTTGATATGTTCGGAATGTTTGTAAATACCCTTCCTTTAATTATGGAATTTGGGAATGAAAATTTTTTTGAAGCCGCAGAAAAAATAAATAATGAATTATTTACATTAATGAAATATTCGGGATATTCTTTAACGGATTTAAAAAAATACAACAATATAAAAGGAAATTTATATAATGTTTCTGTTTCATATAAAACAAGCAGGTTTTTGCCTAAAATAGATATTGGCGAAATAATAGAAGTTTTTAACGGATACTGCGATTTGCCTATGAGAATTTTTGTGGAAGAATACGATGACAGGCTTGACTTTGATATTCATTACAAAAACAAATTGTTTACAGGCATGCAAATTGAAAATATGGGGAACTGCATAAAAGATATTCTATTGAAAAGCAAAAGTAATAGAAGAATATCAGAAATATCAGTATTATCTGAATATGAAAAAAATATTTATAAAGATTTCAACAATACATATGTAAAACATACTTACAGTGATGTTATAGAATGTTTTAAAGCGCATATTTCCGACAGAGAAACTGTTATTTTTGAAAATAATTCAATAAATGGATATGAACTTGATAAAAAAAGCAATTATATTGCGGCAATGCTTATAAAAAAATCAGCAAAACTTGTCGGCATAAAAATTGAAAGAAGTATAGAAATGATTATTGCCGTTATTGCCGTGCTGAAAAGCGGAGCTGCATTTATTATTGTTTCCGATGAAATTTCTGGTATTTCGGAAGAATGCGATATCATACTAACAAAGGAAGATATTTCAAATGCTGAAAAAGATATTTTTGCGGCTCCGGTATATAATCCCAAAGATACGGCTTATCTTATATATACCTCCGGTTCGTCGGGAAAACCTAAGTGCGTTGAAATAAGTCGCAAATCACTTATGTCAAGGCTTGAATGGGCAAACAGAACATTCGGACTTAACGGCTATGTACTTCAAAAAACGATAAATACATTTGATGTTTCGATATGGGAAATACTTTCGCTAATATATGGAGCAAAACTTTATCTTTTAAAATCAGGAGATGAAAAATTTCCGGACAGAATAGCTGAAGCAATAACTAAATATAAAATAGAAAAACTTCATTTTGTTCCGTCAATGCTCAATATATTTATAAGATATGCAATTACTCATAAACTTAAATTTCCATCTGTTAAAGCTGTATTTTCAAGCGGTGAAAAACTTGAAGCGGTTACTGCTGAAAATTTTTGTAAAGTTTTTGATTCAAAGCTTTACAATTTGTATGGACCGTCAGAATGTACCATAGATGTTTCATATCATTTATATGAAAAAAACGAAAAAGAAATACCAATAGGAACTCCTGCTGATAACACTCAAATTTATATTGTAAATTCTTTTGGTAAAATACTTCCTATTGACGTTTGCGGAGAAATAATTATAACAGGAGAACTTGTAGGCAAGGGATACACAAATGGTGAAAAAGGCGGATTTTGTATATTTAACGGCAAAAGAGCCTATAAAACCGGTGATATAGGAAAAATAGGACACGATGGCAATTTATATATTTATGGCAGAAAAGATTCACAAATAAAAATAAGAGGTATGAGAGTTGATTTGTCGGAAATAAAAAATACTGTATTAAATTGTAAAAATGTAACGGATGCTGTAGTATTAAAAAACAATAATTTTTTAGAGTGCTTTTACAGCGGTGACGTAAAAATTGAAGATATAAAAAAATATATGTTTGATAAAATTCCGCATTACGCTGTACCATCAGTATTTCAAAACATTGATGAAATACCAGTTACATCAGCAGGAAAAGCAGATTTAAAAGCTTTGCGGAAAATTCCTCAAAGTAAATTATATGAGGAATTAAGCGAAACAGAAAAAATTATTCTTAAATATGTTCAAAAGCATATAAACGCAAAACCTTATGAAAATTTATTTGAAAAAGGCTTGGATTCACTGACTGTACTTGATATTGTTTGTGAGCTTGAAGAAAAAGGCATAAATGTTACGTTTGGAAATTTTTATGATGGATTATCTGTAAAAGGTATTGCTTCTGTTATTGATAATAAAAATAAAAATTATACTGTATGGCTTAAAAACGAAAACAGCAAAAAGCTTTTGGTTTGTTTTCCTTATGCTGGCGGAGAACCTCAGTTTTTTTCAAATTTAGCCCCAAAATTAGACTGTGATACTGTTGGAGTATATGTATCATCGTTTGATAAAAAACAAACAGTTGAGGATATTGCTGAAAAAGTTTTTTACACAATACCTTTAGAAAAATACAGTGAAATTTATGTATATGGACATTGTGTAGGCTGTGCTTTGGCAATGAAATTTTCTGTAATGCTTGACAATAAATTAAAAGGCATATTATTTTCGGCTCCGGCGGTGAAAACAAAGGGCAGAGATTCTCCATGGAAAATAATACCGGATAATATAATTAAAAAATTACTGAAGAAAAGTGGAAGTCTAAAATTAAATGATAAAGTCATTTCAAATTTCAGAAAGGATACAGACAGATACTTTAAGTTTCAAGGCATAAAAAAACAAAGTGTTGACTGTAAAATAGCAGTTATTTTTGGAACAGATGATATTTTTACTAAAAATACAGAAAAAATAATGAACAGACTTCAAGAAAGCTTAAAAGGAGAATATCATAAATATTTTATAAAAAACGGTAAGCATTTTTTTGCGGAAACTCATATTGATGAAACTGCTGAAATTATTTCCAATTTTATTAAATAATTACGATAATAATTTTCATATTGAAAGTTGTTATATACATTAAATTAAAGGAGGTAAAAAAATGAGAGCAAAAAGAATTATCTCGTCAGCTCTTTCGATTGTGCTTATGTTTTCGCAATGCTTAAATGTTTTCGCTGAAACTGTATTACAAGAAAAAGAGGCTGATAAGCAGCTTGAAACAGAGCTTCGTGGAAGTGATGAATTTGCGGCTGAATATCCAAACGGTATGTTTGATTTTTTGGCAGGAACAATGAAGGCTTCTGAAAATCTTGATTCTGTTGTGATTGCTGTTGTGAGAAAAGGCGGAACAAAAGGAGAAGCTGAGATTGATTTAAAAGCTATTGATATTTCCGCTAAATATGGCAGTGATTATGTTATCAAAGTCGGAGATTCGTTTTTTAAAACCGAACTTTCTGAAAATCCTGAAGCCAAACCATTAGTCGAGGCTTATTCTGACATTTCAAAAATCAAAGAAGAAACAGAAAAAGAAGATGACATTATCGAACTAATAGATTCTCAAACTTCTGATTCCGCAATTACAGTAAATTCTGTATTGGGTACAAATCCTTTTGAGGATTCAGAAGAACAAGAAAAATCAGAAGAACAAGAAGAATCAAACAAAACAGAAAAATCAGCTGAAAATGCGGAATCTAATGAAACAGAGGAACCAGCTGAAAATGCGGAATCCAATGAAACAGAGGAATCAGCTGAAAATGCGGAATCTAATGAAATAGAGGAATTAGACAAACAGGAAGAAACTGCTGAAACAAATCGCAGAGCAGGAAGTTTAAAAAACGCAAGAAACGCTTTTACAGGTGAAATTTCAGACCGTAAAGATTGGACTGAAAAAATAGATACAAGCAATGAAGACGCTCTTGCGCTTGCGGACGAATCTATTCAAGATTGGGCTGATGAAATCCCCGGTGTATCAACTACTCTTAAATTTGCTGATGGGGAATATATGAAAACCATTACTGTTGATATAATTGACGATAATATTTCAGAAAGCGACGAACAAATATTATTTGTTATTGCAGAACCGACAAACGGCAAACTAGGCAATATTTATAAGGCTTATCTTAATATTGAGGACAACGACAAAGAAGAACTTCAGAAATATGAAATGGCACAGTCTGAAATAGCCGTAAGAAGAACAGACGGAATTGCTGAAGTAACTGTTAAAAGAACAGACGGAATTGAGAAATTTGGTTCTGTTTATGTTCAGACGGCAGAAATTACAGCCAAACATGATATAGATTATGAAACTTATTCTGAAGAGGTTGTCTTTCCTCAAGGAGTAACCGAAAGGACAGTTTCAATTCCCATATTAAAACAAGAAGCAAATCAAGATGGACTTCAATTTAAAGTAATTCTTGACAAATCCTCTGAAATTGTAAATTCTTCAAAGGCAGAAACTATTGTTACTCTTAATAATGATAATAAAGAATTTGCGGCTAAAACAGGAGAATTAAGCCTTTTGTCTGATGAAGAAGAATACGAGGAAATAGCCGGATTTAAACACGATGAAAACGGTTATTATAAAGAATTTTTATTAGATGAGTCAAATATAATGACTCGTGATAATGGAAATTCGGATAAAAATCTTAATAAAAGCAATACAATATCTGTTTCCGAATACAATAAAGAGAAAACTTGGTCTATAGATAATGTTGACCTTACTATGGTTAAACAGGTTGCTGTAGAGTGGGAAAATAATACAAGCGGCACATACTGGGAAACAAAAAAATGCAAAAAAGTTACAAATAGCGGCTATTATACTGACGGTGACAACTGGGTTACGTTCGGCTCTAACGGTACACAGTTAAGGCCTGGCAGTTACAGCAATATAAGGTTTGGAAGACAGACAACAATAATAAATGTTCCTGAAAATTCCAATGCTAAAAATCAGAAAAGCAAAATTGTATTCCATTCAAAAACGTCAGGCAGCAATAAATATTCAAATTTAAAAATATATTCGGTTAAACTGTATTATGCTCCTTTTAGCATAACAGTGGCTTCCAATACAAATTCACAGACAGATAACAATACAGCAAAAAATGCTCTTGTTGATGTAAAGGAATGGACTGTAAGCAGAAATAATTCAAGCGGTTACAGCTTTGACAGTGCTAACAATACTTCTTATACCATCACAAGAAAAGCTGTAAATGCGGGAAGCCTTAAATTCAGTGATTCAAATGCCACAAGACGTGATTTTTATTTTGGCAAAACAATAAGCTTTACTCCTCAGTTTAATTTGGAACAAAGCAGAGTATATCTTGCTGGAATATTAATATCAAACGGAACAAAGGATATTTTGCTTGAGGGAAAGACAAGCATTACTCTTGATAACAGCTTTTTCTCAAGTTACAGCAGTTACATTACAAATCCGTATTCTGCTAATCCTTCATTTACTGTTTACCCTGTATATTATCCGAAACCTTGTTTTGTATATTTTCCGCAGACATCTAACGGATATATGGTTTCGCATAACCAAAAAGACAAAACGGATATAATGAAGGTTTCAAGGCTTGATACAGTTAAGCTTCAGGCGGCGGCAAACAGCGGAAAATTTGTAAGCGGTTTCAAAGTTTACGCTACTGATTCAACGGGAATTAGTACTGATAAAACTTCAACTAACACAGATAGTGCGGGATTTAGAAAATCATATCTTGGTACAGCAAATAAAAATTATAAGATTACAACAAATAACGTAACTTGGAATCAGAACGACCCTTCATATATTACGATTTCTCCTTCAACAATGTCTATGAAAATTGAGCCTTATTATGATAATCCTTATGTTACTGTTAAAGCAAATCCTAAAAACAGTAATAAAGAAAAAGGAGCAGTATATTATGTTGACGGTGATAAAAGTTTTGATGGAAATTATAATAAGCCTATTGTTATAAATCCTATGATAATGGGTAAAACATATTCCTTTAATTCAATATCGGAAAATGGTTATTCAACTAAATGGCAGGATTTTACAGGAGATAAAAATTCCAATGGAAAATTAGATACAAATGAAGCTAAAGAACTTGAAAATTATAAAGTTGACCGCTCAGCTGTTATAGGTTCAACATATAATTATATTCCGGGAAAATTTGCGGCTCCGCTTATATATTACGGATTTTATCCCACATACACAAGCGGTGATAAAGGCACAGTTGAGGGAATTTTAAGGATTATTAAAAAACCTGTATTTTCTGCTAAAAGCGTAAAAGTACCTATAGAAGGTGCGACCATTACAATAGGTGATATGACAACGACTACCGATTCATCAGGAAATTACGTAATAGAAAGTAATACATTTGCCGATGCTGACAAAGCTATGGTGACAGCGTATTTTGATGGTAATTTTTATAGTTTCTCTCAAGATGTGAATGCAGCAAAAATTGTAAATATTGATGAATACAATACATTTTCTGTAACAAGTGCTGAACTTTTTAAAGATGATACAAAAATAAACGCAAGCCAGCTTGAAAATTTTGATGCGACAGCCAAAATTGAAATAGGTACAAAATCAGACAGCGCCGCTCTTATATGTTCAAAAGCGCTTTTTAAAACCTATGACAAAAACGGAACTCTTTTATTCAGCGATACTGTTACAAGTCCAGACGGCAACGGTTTCTTCTCATATAAATTTAATCCGGCCGCAAAAGGTGTTACACCGGGTTCAACAATGACTGTACAGTTCTTTGACCAAAATGACAAGGGATATATAGTTCACGATATGGGAATCAATTTCAGCAGATGGCTTGGTACATTCAATATACTTACAAGCTTTGAAAGTCCTGTTAAGCCTGCCTTAGAGCTTATAGGAAATGTTGATGCGGCATTTGGTCTTGGTCTTTCAGGAAAAACAGATGATTACTTTACATACAGCACTAAAACTGCAAATGGTAAATCTATTGATTATAAAACTTTATCTTTTGGTTTTAACAAAGAATGGAGCAATGACAGCGATACTTCTTCCGAAGAATCAAAACTTGACAAACTGACTTCTGCTATAAAGGACAAGGCAAATGGAAGTGGTTCAACGGGAAGCGGCTCGACAGGAAGTGGTTCAACAGGCGGCGATGCTGCAAATGATGTGCAAAGTCAAGTAAAAGAAGCTACTGATACATCCAAAAACGGAAATAAAAAAGAAGTTGAAATAAGTGCTCAAACTTCTCTTTCTATTGCTATCGGACTTGATGTTATAATGCAGAAAAGTGATGTTAGAGAGGGAGAGTATTTTTTTAAGGACCTTCTGTTTACTGTAACGTGTGATGCCGGTTTTGGTATGGAAGCTGAAATTCCTACACCGATTTATGTAAATATTGTAGTCGGCTTTAATATAAGCGGAGAAGTAAACGGAGCTATTGTTATAAGCAGAGGAAGAAATGCAAAAGAAAGCTATTTTGACAGTGACGGCGGAATAAATTTAGGCAATATGACAATGCTTACCGCAAATGATGCAACTTCCGAAAGCTCTGATTTTACATTCTATGGTTCTTTAGAAGTTATACCGACTATTAAGCTTACAGCGGGAGTATCCCTTGCAAGCGTATTAAAAGTTACAGTATCGGGAGAGGCTGAATTCGACCTTAATTTTGACACATTAGGCAGCAGCTCAGGCGATATAACTATGTCGGCTTATATAGGACTTAAAGTTTTAATATTTGACAAGGAATGGAAACTTGCAAGTACAAAAGTACCTATGTTTGACAATGGTCGTTCGGCTGATTTAATAAACCTTAAAAACTCCAGCAGTGAAAATATACTTTATGATTCTATAAATAATATGAATAAAGCGGATATTTCTTATATGAGGAATAGGAGTAGCTGGAATGGCGAAATATCAAGATTAAGGAGTAACACTCCGGTTACAGAAAATACTCTTATTACAGGAGCAAATCCTTATCCTGAAAGTGTTATAAAACAACTTCCTGACGGAAGATTTATGCTTGTGTTTATTGATGATGATATTTCAAAAGACGAATATAATTATGCTACTGTTAAATATTCTGTTTATTCTGGTGGAAACTGGTCCGAACCTGTTGCAATAGATAATGATGAAACAGCAGACGAAGCTCCGGATTTATTTGTTCTTGATAATGATACAGTTATGGCTGTATGGTCAAGTGCGGGCGAGAAAATTACACAAAACGACAACGCTATTGAAGCGCTTAATAAAATGAATATAAAATCGGCAATTTACAGCGGAGGCTCTTTTGGTACACCGGTTGAGGTTACTCATACAACGGCTGCTGATTACAGTGCTGATACTCTTCCTAAACTTGCAAGCGGAACGATTGATGGAAAAGAGAACATAATACTCTATTATACTAAAACGGAATATGAAGCTACGAAAGAAGATGGTGTTATAGGCGATTTGGTAAATCCTTATTCTGTTACGGCTTATATGTTCTATGATGTTGAAAAAGGAGAATGGGTAAATACTTATTCACAAAAAGACAAGGCTGAAATTATAAATACGGGTATCGCACATACAAGCAGCGGTGAACTTGTTACAGAAGATAATTTCAGTGTATATGAATCAGAATGGTATGGTCAGGGTTTTGTTTCACTTGGTTCAAACGTTGTTATAAATGATTTTGACAAGACTGATGAAAACGGATTTTGGACTTCAATGCCTGAAATTACGGCGGGGAATAATGATGTTGACCCTATGGTAGTTGACAGCAGTGTTATTTCTTATGATAATTTGTCAATTTTTGCTTATACAGTTGATTTTGACCAAGACCAAGAAACAACTTATGACAGAGAAATTTATGTTCAGGTCTATGACTTTAACACAAATGAATTTTTCCATCCTATACAAATTACAAGCAATAGTGTCAGCGATAGTGCTGTTAAACTTGGAAAATTTGGCGACAGTACATATATTATATGGCTTTCAGACGGAAAAATTAAATATTTTAACTTCTCAAATGCCTATAAAAATTGCTTGTTAGAAAAAGAAATTAACGGTAAGAAGGTTTATGTAATTGATAAATCTTCAGAAGAAAATTTTATTCCTGAAGGCATTGTCGCAGACGCCGGAGAAAATGTTGAAATAAGTGAGTTTGAAGCCGCGGCGGACAGTGAAAATAATGTATACGTTTTATGGACTCAGACAGGGCTTACATATAAAGACGGTATAGACCAGATTTCTGAAGAAGCGACAAAACCTGAAAATCAATATTCAGAAAATCAAATTTATATGGCACGTTACAGAACCGACAGCAATTCGTTTGGAAAATGGACTGCTCCGGTGCAGATTACAGACGAACAAGGCGCTAATTATTCTAATGCCGCATTTGCGGTAGCAGATAACGGAGTTACCGCCGTAGCGGCAAAAGGTATGTCAAAGGTTGACTCTGAATATGGAGCTAAAGAAGATATTTCATCAAGAGTTCTTGCCTCTCTTAATTTCAGCATAATTGATAAATTATCTCTTTCAGATTTAACATTTGTTGAACATTATGGAGATAATACAGCGCTTGTTGAAGTTACTGTAAAGAACAATGGTTTTGAAGACCATAATGACGTTTATGCAGAATTTTATTCAAATGGTGTAAAAGCGGAAAATGTAACAATAGATTATTTGGATTCAGGCAGTGAAACAGTTATTTCAGCTGTTGTTCCAACGGGCGATGTTGAGGTAAAACTTTATAATTCTAAAGGACAAGCCGATACAATAAGTTCTGAATCCGCGTCGAAACCAAATATAGTTATAAACTCTCTTTATGCTGAAATTGCTGAAAGAAATATTGTAAACTTTACGGCTGAAATTACAAACGAAGGAACCGCAAATGCAGAAAACACTTCAATTAAAGTTGTTTCTGATACTACTAAAGAAACTGTTGGAGAATGCCGCATAGATTCTCTTAATATGGGAGAAAGTCTTATTGTTGATTTTTACGCCGAAATAGATGACAGAGTTTATGAAAAAATATCGCCTGAAGACGATTCGTATTTCTTAGAAGAAGTGGCTTCATTTAAAATCGTTCCCGAATATGGAAATTTAATAGATACAAGCGTTGTAAGGTATCTTACTAAAGAAGAAAAGACTCTTATTGATTCTGTTTCTCCGATTATTAATGACGGAGCTTCATCAATAAACGTTGCTGTTAATGATTATGAACTTGTATATGATAATATTACCGAAGAAAACGCAAAACTCAAAGTGTTATGGAAAAGCAGCGATGAAAATATTGCTTCAGTTAATGAAAATGGTCTTGTAAACGGTATTTCAAATGGTACAGCTGTTATAACTGCAAAAATAATTCCATCAGACAGAACAATACTTGTACTTTCAGACGGTTCAGGTGAATCAGAGAATATTTATGATGTAATTCCTGAAGAAGGAATTATTACAAAAACAATTTCTGTAAATGTTGTTGATGCATCTGAAATAAATACAGATGTTGAAACTCCTACTGAAATCACAACTGACACTTCCGAAGAAACGGAAACATCTACCGAAAATACAGTATCAACAGTACATAGAGGCAGAGGCGGTTCTTCATCAAGCAAAGCTGCTGTTCAAGCATCTGAAAACACAACTAATGCTGAAAAGAATAATAATGAAGATACAGACTTTGATAATACAAATGCTAATACAGAAAGCAAAAATGATGCTGAAGATAAAGTATTTGATGATGTAAAAGGCACTTGGGCTGAAAAAGCAGTTATGTATCTTGCTGAAAAAGGCATTGTTTCAGGAATAGGAAATAATATGTTTGCTCCGGAAAGAAATGTTACAAGGGCTGAATTTATTACTATGCTTATGAGAATGCTTGACACAGACACTGATATTTCAAATGAAACAGTATTTTTAGATATATCATCTGACGCTTATTATTATGAATATGTGCTTAAAGCTAAAGCATTAGGAATTGCGGCAGGATACAATGACAACACATTTAAGCCGAACGATAATATATCAAGACAGGATATGTTTGCGTTTACAGAGAGAGCGTTAACTTCTCTTGGAAAAATTGAAGCAGACGATTCTTATTCGCTTAGTTATTACGATATTGATTCAATAAGCGAATATGCTAAAGAAAGTATCAGAATTCTTTCTTCAGTTGGTATAGTAAACGGCAGCGAAAATCTTTTAAAACCGCTTGATAACGCTAAAAGAAATGAATCGGCTCAAATGATTTACAATATTGTATTACTTATTGAAACTGAATAAACAAAAAATAATGTGGGCAGATATTATTTATTTGTCCACAAATATAAAAATTTATTGGAGGATAAAATTATGGAAGATAATAAAAAAGAAAATGTAAACAATGTTGAAGAAACTGTAAAAGAAGAACTTGATATGAATGACTTGGAAAATGTAAGCGGCGGTTCTTTAAGAGATACTCATACAAGAAGAACATCCTCGGCTTCATCATCTTCAAAAAGCAGAATATAAAATATTTACAATGCTATAAAAAAGAAATTTAACGTAGTTGTATATGACAGGAAGCTGTTTTTGCGGTTTCCTGTCAAGTTTAAGTATAGGTTAGATAAAAATCAAAAAACGTAATGAACAGGTGGTTTGTATGTTCCCTTCAATTTATATATTTGAAAAAAGCATATTTTTATATGACATTATGAAAAATACAGGTACGATTGCTGGTTTATGGCTTTTTGCAATTTTATTAAACAGAGAAGTGAAATTTGACAAAAAAATATTTTTATCTTTTGCTTTGTCTTTTATTTTTTCTTTGCCTTTTACCTTTTTATTAAGGCGTTTTATGGAAGCGGAAAATTTAGAAGAATTTTTAAATGGAACAGGAAGTCATTTTATGGGAATGGTATTTGCTTTTTATTTTATTTTCCCGATTATTTATAAATTAATTTTAAAAAACAAACCTACTGATAAAATAAAAGGATATTCGGCAGTATTTTTTTTAGTGCAGCATTTTTTCAGTCGTATAGGGTGCTTTACGTTAGGCTGTTGTTTTGGAAAACCATATAACGGAATACTTTCTATAACATTTCCTTATGGTACAAATCCTTATATGGAATACGGCAAAGAAGTTTCTATATTTCCAACGCAATTATTTGAGGCTTTTTCAATGGCAGTAATTCTTATATTGGTGCTTATATGTATAAAAAGAAAAACTAATTATGCCTATAAACTGTTTTTAATAACATTTTCGACTGTTATATTTATATCCGAAATTTTTATGTATAGATACGATTATGAAATAACATTTTATTTTACATTGCCGCAGCTTTGTGCAATATTTATTATGATGTGCGAGTGTTTTAAAGTTTTAGCGAAAAAATTCAAAAAATTAACATTTATAATGTGCATGTTATTTTTGCTGACCTCCTGCGGAATTACTGAAAAACAGGAAAAGTCTGCAAACAGTGAAAATATAATAAAAATCGCAGTAATAGGCGATGCTGAGTATATTGATACAAATGATATTAAAGCTATGAATTTAGCGGCTGATGACTTTTTCAGCAAAAATAATATAAAAATTGAAACAGTCACTTTTGACGATTCTTCAGATTATAACAAAGCTGTTGAATGTGCTGATGAAATTGCAAATGACAGCAGTATATCAGCTGTAATTGTAAAACAGGAGTTAGATTATATAGATGCTTCTGCTGAAATTTTTAATAATGCAAAAAAACCTTTTATTATTACAAATGGCTGTTATGAACATACTATTAAAAACGGATATGATTATATGCTTGTAGACTGTATTTGCGCCGAATCAGCCGGAAAAATTATGGCTGACTGGGTTATTAAAAATAATTATAAAAATATTGCTTTTTGTCATTCAGATACAGAATTTGAAGAAGATGAGTTAAAAGGATTTCAGACTGAAATTAATAATACAGATTCAAGGCTTGCTGATACGGTTGTTGGGCCATATACACAAGAAGAATTTGATATGGCTTATTCACGTTGGCAAACATTAGGTATTGATGCTGTTTGTATAAGTAATTATGATATTCTGAATAGTGATGTTGTTAGAATGTTAAGAGAAAAAAATTCGGATATAAAAGTAATAAGCGATTATGTTATGGATACAGAAGAAGATATTGAAAAAAACGGCAAGTATCTTGATGGTACAGCAATAGTCGCTATGTATATAAGTGATTTCAATAAAAATGATAAAAAAATAACTGAACGATATTTTGAGAAATATGGAACAGAAATGTCTGAAAGCGCCATTCAGTCATACGATATTGTAAATATGGTCGGAGAAGCGCTTATGTCGGAAAATTTGAGTTTTATGGAATATATGAAGAAAAAAGACGGTTACAAAGGAATATCCGGCAGAATTGCTTTTGATGAAAGAGGCTGTCTTATTCCCAACGAAAATGAAGTGCTTATTTTCAAAGAAGGAAAATTTATGCAGACAAAATAAAAGGAGCGATAAATATGGCAGACTTATTCAGAAAAAATGCGCTTGATACATTAGCTACTCCAGAACAATTAGATAAACATACGGAAATTATTTCAGTTTCAATTTGGATTATATTCTTAATACTTATTGTCGGAACTGTTACATTTGTTTTATGGAGTTTTACTTATCATATTACAAACAGCGTTAATTTGGAAGGAATAATTTTTCCCAATAATAAAGTCGTTCAAAAAAAAGCCATCAGAGATTGTATTGTTACAGACGTTCTTGTATCAGAAGGAGAACACGTTGAAACAGGTGATATTATAGTAGTGATTTCTTATGATGAAATTCTTGATGAAATAGATTCGGCAAAATCAGAACTTTTAAAATTTGAAAATAATTCAGAGCAATATAATATTGTTAAAAATAATATTAAAGAACTTATTGACAAATATATTGCGATGACAGTAATAAAAAGCAGCTGTTCAGGATATGTGCAAAGTATTGTAAGTGACGGAACGGCGCTTACAACAGGTAATTTTATTTTTTCGGTTATGCCTGACAGTGGTTATGATGAAGTAGTTTCTTATGTACCTATGCAGACGGCTAAAAGTTTAAGTTTGGGTATGCAGACTCAAATTTCCCCGGTATACGCACCAAGAGAGGAATATGGATATATGCTCGGTACAATAACATCGGTAGGTGATACACCGGTTTCAGAAGAAAGCATTATAGCCAAAATGGGAACTTTATCCTATGTTAAAGACATTCTGCCGGAAACGTCATTTGTTGAAATAAGAATTAGACTTGACCTTAATCCCGAAGCTGAAAATAATTATCACTGGTCAAATGAAAAAGGGGAAAAACTTTCCGTTGGTTTTGGAACGCAATGTTCAGTTGCCGCCATAATAGATGAGTACCGCCCTGTTGAGTTATTGCTGAATTAGGAGGTCGATATGAAAAATACAGTTAAAAAAGTGCCTGTTATACTGCAAATGGAGGCTTTGGAATGTGGAGCGGCATCTTTAGCTATGATTTTGGCTTATTATAAAAAATATATTCCTCTTGAAAAATTAAGGCTTGACTGCAATGTTTCAAGAGATGGAAGTACGGCAAAATATATAATACTTGCGGCAAAACATCACAATATGAATGCTAAAGGCTTTCGTATGAGCATTGACAGCTTAAAAAAAGAAACAGAATTTCCAGTAATTATTCATTGGAATTTTAATCATTTTGTAGTGCTTTGCGGTTTTTATAAAGATAATGCAGTTATAAACGACCCAGCAGCGGGTCGTGTTCTGATAGATATGGTAGAATTTGACCGTTCATTTACAGGAATTGTACTTAAATTTTCACCATCTGAAAATTTTTTGCCTTTGGGAAAGCCTAAAAGTATGACAACATTTATAAGAAAACGTCTTAAAGGAAATAAAAAGGCATTAGCTATTATTGTTTTTATGGGTTTTATACTCTCTATATTAGAGCTTATTAAATCGGTATTCTATAAAATATTTACTGATAATATTCTTTTAGGAAATTCAGAGGAATTGCTGAAACCGGTTCTTATGGGAATGTTTATAATTCTTATTGCTGGATTTGCGGCTGAAAGTTTAAAAAAAGTTTGTCTTTCAAAACTTAAAGCAAAAATGTGTATCGGTTCTTCTTCAACATTTATGTGGCATATTTTACGGCTGCCTGTTGAGTTTTTTTCTCAGCGTTTTGCAGGAGATATAGTATCAAGGCAGCAGAGCAATAACGATGTTGCAGAAATGTTCTGTAATGGTCTTGCTCCAGCAATACTTGATATATTAATGATATTTATATATATTCCTATGATATTATATTATGATTTTGCTCTTGCGGCAATAGGAATTATTGCGGCATTGGCTGATATTTTTATTATAAAAACCGCATCAGCAAAAAACGCAAATGATGCTAAAACAATGCAGCGTGACAGAGGAAAACTATCAGGAATTACTGTATCAGCGGTTTCTATGATTGAAACAATTAAATCAAGCGGTGCAGAATTTGGATTTTTTGAAAAAATAGCAGGTTATCGCACAAAATATAACAATTCAATGCTTCATTTAAGAAAAAGAAATATAATTATAAGCATTGTTCCTGAAATACTTTCAGGCATTACAAAAGGAATTGTACTTATTGCTGGCGCTTATTATATACTCAGCGGAAAATTTACGGTCGGTTATCTTATGGCTTTTCAAGGCTTTATGAGCAGTTTTCTTTCTCCTGTAAATTCTGTTGCTGAAACAGTACAGAATATTAGAGAAATGTCGGGAGATATGGAACGCATAGAAGACGTTACAGCTTATCCGGCAGATATAAATGAAAATGTTTTCTTTACCAAAAGCGATAATTATAAAAAACTTTCAGGAGAACTTGAAATAAAAGACCTTTGTTTTGCTTATAGTCCTCTTGCTCCAAATTTAATAGAAAACTTTTCACTTAAAGCCGAAAAAGGAAAAACAATAGCATTAGTTGGAGGAAGCGGAAGCGGAAAATCAACAATAGCAAAAATTGTTTCGGGGTTGTATCCTCCAAGAAGCGGAGAGATATTGTTTGACGGAGTTTCAATTAAATATATTGACAGATATGTTTTTACATCTTCAGTTGCGGTTGTTGACCAAAATATATCTCTTTTTGAGGGAACAATAAAAGATAACATAACAATGTGGGACGATACCATTTCTGAGGAAGATATAGTTTCAGCCTGCAAAGACGCTTGTATTCATAATGACATAATGAGTCTTTCAGACGGTTACGAATACATAATAAAAGAGGGCGGAGCGAATTTTTCCGGCGGACAAAGACAAAGACTTGAAATAGCAAGAGCATTTGCCGTTAATCCGTCTGTTATTATACTTGATGAGGCAACTTCCGCATTAGACCCGATAACAGAAAAACTTATAATGGATTCTGTAAAACAGAGGGGAATTACTTGCTTGATAATAGCTCATCGTCTTTCGACAATTCGTGACGCTGATGAAATCATTATGCTTGAATATGGAATTGAGGTCGAAAGAGGAAGTCATAAAGAATTGATAGAAAAGAACGGAAGATATGCAGAATTGATAAGAAGCGAATAGGGTGTTTATTATGAATTTTTCAGAAAAAATTAAAAGGAAAAAAGAAATTGATTCGCAAATACTGAAAAATGCTTCAAAAACCGTATATAAATCTTTAAATAATACTGATACAAAGTACAAAAATGACAATGTTGATATTACAATGTTAGAAATGCAGCGTATATGCGGTTTTTTTGGAATTAATATTATATTTCCCGATGGTATGGACAGCGAAAATATAATGCAGTTTACTATGAGTGAAACAGGTATGATGAGAAGAAAAGTTGTATTGACAGGAAAATGGTGGAAAAATGCTTCAACTCCTTTAATTTGTATTAAAGACGGCAATCCTTATGCACTTATTCCGTATGCTCAGAATTATATTTATTATGAAAAAGATGTTGCTTTAAAAGTGACGTCAAAAAACGCATCAGATTTTGAAAATAATTGCTATTGTTTTTATAAACCAATGAAAAATCAGTCTTTAAGTTTAAAGGATTTTATAATGTTTGTCTGTGGTGCTTTTGATATATCAGATATCATTTGGCTTACAGCAGTAAGTTTGGCAGCAGTTCTTACAAGTATGATAATGCCCGGAATAAATCAATTTATATTTAATTCGTTAATTCCTTCTGGAACATCAAAAGAGATATTTGGAATAAGCGTACTTATAATAGGCACTGTTTTTATACAGTCTTTATGCTTTTTGGCACGATTAATGTGGGTAATGAGAATAGGAAACAAGACGGAAATATTGGCTCAAAATGCTGTCTGGGCAAGATTGTTTTTATTGCCGGCTGATTTTTTTAAGAATTATTCCGCAGGTGAAATTTCAGAACGCGCGGATTCAATAGAGGCTGTTTGCTCTGTATTAAACGGGCAAATAATACCTGTTTTGTTTGGAATGCTGTTTTCGTTTTTATATCTGTTTCAGATAATTTCAATAGCTTCAAGTATGCTTTTTCCTTCTGTTGTCATTATTTTGATAATGCTGTTTATAAATATTATGACGGCAATATTTGAAATAAAACAAAAAAATTACAATACTGATTTAGAGAGCAAACTTTCGGGAATTGTGTTTCAGCTTTTAAACGGAATTACAAAAATAAAAGCCATTGGAGCTGAAACACGAGCTTTTGGTAAATGGGCTGAAATTTACGCTAAAATAAAGATTATGCCATCAAAAATATTACTGTTTTCAAATGCTATGAGTAGTGCCGTAAATTTTGGAGGAACTATAATATTGTATTATTTAGCATATAATTCTAAAATGAGCGTTTCGGATTATATTGCTTTTAACACATCTTTTTCTCTACTTTTGATTGCCATAATATCTTTTTCCGATGTTACTCCTCAGATAGCACTGCTTAAAGCATCTATTAATATGCTTATGCCTATAATAAAGGAAATACCGGAAAATTCGGGATATAAAAAACACGTTTTATCTCTTGGCGGAGATATTGAAATCAATCGTATCAAATTTAGATACAGCGATGAAACACCTTATATTTTAGATGAATTTGAACTTCATATAAAAAAAGGCGAATACATAGGAATAGTAGGTTCTTCTGGCTGCGGAAAATCGACTCTTGTACGTATACTTTTGGGTTTTGAAAAACCTCAGTCAGGTTCGGTTTATTATGATTCTTTGGATTTGAGCGGTTTGGATATAAGAAGTGTAAGGCAAAGGATAGGAGTTGTGCTTCAAAACGGAAAATTATTTTCGGGAGATATTTATTCAAATATTGTTGTATGCGCTCCTTATTTATCAGTTGACGAGGCTTGGGAAGCTGCCGAAAAAGCGGGATTTGCCGATGACATACGCAATATGCCTATGGGTATGTTTACAATGATTTCAGAAGGCGGAGGCGGTCTTTCTGGTGGTCAGCAGCAAAGACTTCTTATCGCAAGAGCACTTGCACCTTCTCCAGATATTATTATATTTGATGAGGCTACTTCTGCTCTTGACAACATAACTCAATCAATAGTTGTTGATACTTTAGAAAAAATGGAGTGTACCCGTTTGGTTATTGCTCATAGATTATCTACAATAAAAAACTGTTCAAAAATTATTTATATAGATAAAGGCAAAATTATTGAATCTGGTACATATAAAGAGCTTATGAAACTTGGAGGAAAATTTGCCGAAACAGCAAGACGTCAAATTGTATAAAAGGATGTTGTTTGTGAAAACTTATGATAAATCAAAAATAAACAGTTTATACACATATTTTAATATTCTAGATATTTCTGATATAAAACGATTTCGCTTTTTTGAAAATAATACTGAATTTAGTGACCGCAGTTTTTCACTGATTTATGCGTGGCAGGAAAGTTTTATGTATGCTTACAGAATTATTAAAAATACAATTGCGGTTTTGGAATATGGCATTGACGGCAAATTATCTATTATACTTTTTTACAAAGAAAATACAGATATATTTCCGGCTGTCTTTGAACTTTACAAAATATTTTCAGATTTTAGACTTACTCTTAAATTTGAATATGTCAGCGAAAAAAATATTTTTGTATATGAAATGGCAGCTAAAAAGTTTAATAAAAAAGCTAAAGTTTTTTTCAATCCAGATGATAGTGATTATTTCTATGAAACATCATATTTTCTTACTTTGGAGGGAAAATACAATAAAAAGAAAAGAAGTGACACTAATTATCTGATTAGAAATTATCCTGATATTAAAGTCGTTTCACACAGTAAAGAAAATAATATTATAGAAGCAAGTATTAGTATTTTTGATAAATGGTGTGATATACATAATTGCAGAGATTGTTTTTATGGGTGCGAAAAAAAGGCTTTTTTAAGATTTATTGAGGTTTTTGATGAAAAATATAACAAACTATGCGTTTCATATTATAAAGGAAAACCCTTGTCATTCGCCCTAAGCGAATATATAGGAAATGACATTGTCTGCTATTATTTTCAAAAAAATGCTGAAAGAATAAGAGGTCTTACATACTGGCTTAATGCTGAAATGGCAAAAAAACATATAAATATAAAGTATATTAATTTGGGCGAGGATATGGGAATAGATGGCATAAAAAAAGATAAAAAAAGTTTGCGGCCTTCATTTTTAAAACCTAAATACTCAATAGAAATATTATAAAGGAGATATATATGAAGCTGAAGAAAAATCATAATGAAAACAGCGTTTTTATCATAATATTATTACTTGTTTTGCTTGCGACGTTTATTTCATCTAATTCAAGCTGTCTGTTTAATAACCCTTTTGAAAAAGAAGAATTACTTGTTAACCCTGTTAAACTTTGCACTTCAAATGACAATATTGTTTATATTTCCGATTCGTCAAATGAAATTCTTATAGCGGATAAACAAAACCGTTTATTGAATAAAATTGAAAGCGACGGCGGCGAAATGTATTTTGATTATGCAGATGAAATAGCAATAGGTACTAATGGAGAAATTTATATTCAGGATAATATTCTTGCCGAAAACGGTGTAGATATTTTAAATGAAAGAATATTAAAATTTAACTCCTCTGGAAAGCGTGAAAAAATTCTTTATGAAACAAATGCTTCCGGAAAAAATATGGAAAGTATTGTTATTGACAGTTTTAAAATGATTGACGGAAATATTTATTTTTCTGAAATATCACAAAAAGGAGTTAAAGTTTTATGTTTAAAAGGAGAAGAAGCAATAGAAATTGGTTTTGCGGAATATGAAGATAAAAACAATATGATTTCTGACAGCAGTTTTGATTTGAAAAAAAACGAAATTGCTTTTGCTTTAAAAAACGGTGATGTTTTTATTTATAAAAATGAAAAATTAGAATGTCTGTATTCAGCAAGAGAACATGACAATGAAGATTATTTCAGCATAATTTCTGAATTGGCTTATGGAAACGGCGGTCTTTATTTATGCGATATAGGTCAAAGAAAAGTTATTCGTATGAATACTGAAACCTTAAAGTTTAATACAATAATATCAGAAAATGAGTTTTCGCTGATAGATTCGGATAAGTTTTCAGACGCTCCTATTTTTTCGGGGCTTGACGTATCAAATAATACAGTGTCAGTATTGACAACAGAATATACATATGATGAAAACAAAAAGCCTTTTTATTTATATGGTATGGCGGCTGTTTCAGAAGAAGGAGAAGAATTATTTTATTATGACAGGATCAGCATTTCTCCTCAAAGAATAATGTTTGTCGCTTCTGTAAATATTGTGGCAATTTTGATACTTATTATATCAATTTATTCTGTTTTCAAAATTGTTGTATTAATAAAAAACTCAAATTTTGAAGAAAGTTCCAAATTACAAATTATAATGATTGTAACAGCACTTGCTGTAACAATAGGAATATCCTATATTATTTTTGAAAGTTACAATTCAAGAATTGTAAATGAGTCGGCTTCAAATTTATGCAATATAGCATATTTAATAGGTGAAAAAATAAATTTTGATGACCTTGAAAATATAAATAGTCCGGATTCTGTTTTTGGAAAAAGTTACAAAAATATAGACAAAGCTATAAATGAGATTTTGCAGAGCAATATAAATAAAAAAAATAATCTTTATTGTGTAATCTATAAAGTAAAAAATAATGTTATGTGTGAAGCTTACAGAGATGATTTTCAGCATTGCTTAATGTATCCTATGACGGGAGGTTTTTCAGGTTCTGGAGAAGAAGAATTGGCTGCAAATAATGAATATAGCATTTCATACGAGTTTGCACTTTCAGAAGGAACATATATGTATGCACTTGTTCCATTGTATGATGAAACCGGAAAAAACATTGCTTTTATTGAAACCGGTATGGATTATTCGGCATTTACAGGAGAAAACAACAGACTTTATACAAAAGTTCTTATGCTTGCTGTTATGGCTGTAATTATATTTATGCTCCTGCTTTCAGAAGTTTTATACAGTGTTGAAGCTGTAAAAGCGGAAAGAATTTCAAAAAAGAAAAAGATAATAACTTCACCAGAAGTAATAAGACCTATTGCATTTTTATTCTTCGGAATAGCTAATATATCAACAGCATTTCTTCCCATATACGGAATGAATTTGTGTGAGGAAAATAGTTTTATTTCTCCGGAATTAGCAGCGGCATTTCCATTGTCCGCCGAAATGATATTAGCGGCTTTATCTGCTTTTATCTGCGGATTTATTATAAAGAAAACAGGTATTAAAGCTATATGTGTGACAGGAGGAGTATTTTATATTTTGGGAAATATATTTTCAGCTTTTGCACCAAATATAATAGTTTTAATATTTGCTAATTCATTATGCGGAATAGGAAGCGGCTGTTTATCCCTCGCTTTAAATACTTGGGCGGCTGGATTTAATGAAGAAGAAAACAGAAACAAAGGATTTATACATATAAATGCGGCGTATCTTTCAGGACTTAACTGTGGAACTGTAATAGGTTCTTTAATATGGGAGAATTTTGGAATAAATGCGGCGTATTTTACAGGAGCGGCAGCTGCACTTGCATTAATAGTGATATGTTTTATTATGATAAGCAAAACAGAAGAAATATCTGATGAAGAAAATGAAGAAACAGACCGAAGCATTAAAGAAATTATCTCGCCTAACATAATTAAATATTTTATATGTATAAATATACCATATTTGATATGTGCAGCATTTTTGGGATATTTCTTCCCTATTGAAGCAGAAGAAGCGGAACTTTCAGCTACCCATATCTCAATGGCGTTTTTGCTCAGCGGTATGATTTCCATTTACACAGGTTCGTCATTAGCTGAAATTATATCTGAAAAACTTGGTATAAAAAAAGCTATGATTTTAGCCTCATTTATATATGCTTTGGCTTTGATTTATCTTTCAGTAAATCCGTCAATAACAAGCTGTTATATTGTGGTTGCTTTGTTTGCCGTTGCCGATAGTTTCGGATTGTCGGCACAAGCAGTTTATTTCTCATCACTGCCGGAAGTTGAGAAAGTTGGACAAAGCAAGGCTCTTGGTTTAAATAATACTATAGAAAGTATAACTACTGCTTGCGGTTCTCTTGTGTTTGGCGCGGTTCTGACATTGGGAACACAAAAAGGTATACTGATTATTGCGACTGTATTTTCAGTTATGCTTGGACTTTTTATGCTTTTTGGAAAAAATCGTATAAGGAAGGAGATATAAGTAATGTCTGTTTACAGGTTAGATGAAAATAATTTTGAATTTCCGGAATACGCAGATGATGAAAACGCTATTACAGTGGGAGGAATTTTAAACCCTGAAACTCTTATTAAAGCTTATTCGAATGGGGTATTTCCGTATTATTATCCTGATGAAGAAATATCTTGGTGGCGACCTCTTAACAGGTATGTTATATTTCCCCAAAACATAAAAATTTCACATTCAATGAAAAGAGTTTTTAATAAAAAAATTTTTGAAGTTACTTTTAATAAAAATTTCAGCGAAATTATATACAAATGCAGAAAAAAAAGGGAATACACAGAAGAAGGTACTTGGATTAATGATGATATAGAATTAGCATATAATAAATTGTTTGAAAAAGGGGTTGGATTCAGCGTTGAAGTATGGAAAGACGATAAACTTGCAGGCGGTCTTTATGGAGTTAAATTAGAAAAATGTTTATTTGCGGAAAGTATGTACTATGATATTACAAATGCTTCAAAAATGGCTGTTATTTCTCTTGCTGAAAAAGCATTAGCAGAGAATTATCTATTTATTGACTGTCAGTTTTATACGAAGCATATTGAAAGTTTAGGAGGAGAGTTTATACCCAATAATGAATTTCTTTCACTTATTAATAAGGGTATAAAATATATTCACTAAATAATTTTTGAGTCCGATTTTTGAACTGTGTAAATGATGAAAAATGTCACGATCGCAGTGTCATTATACCAAAAATTTTATCACTGTAAAGGCTAAAATGTATGTTGAAGACAGCCTTGACAGCGATAAAATTTTTGATTTTTGACATTTAAGCGGTCGTGCCACCGAAATGTTTTATAACGGTGAACACCGAAAAAAAATCACACCCCTTTTTAAAATTTTTTTATAAAGATTTTTCTTTTTTAATATTTTGAGATTTTTTTCGAGGGTTTGAAATAAATGTTGTAAATTAAATTTTAAATATTTATTTTCCTATAAAATTTTATGAATTTACAGAAAAATTTCAAACCCTCAATTATTTTTATTATCCTTTGTACGGTTTTCCTATACAAGGGTATGATGATTAAATATTCATCATACCCTTGTAAGTTGTTTTTATAATGTTTTTTCTTTCTTAACGTTGTTTTCTTTTTTTCTCTCTTTATGTTCATTTGAAATATTATTATCTAAAATCCGCTCAATATTATATTTCAGATTTTCGTAAGATGATAACTCGGCTTTAACCTTGTTTTGTCTTATCAGAATATTATTCTTCAGAGTTTCAAGCCTTTCAATTTCGAGATTTAAGTCAGCGGTTTCCGGCACTGTTCCATCGGGATTTTTGGAACGGTTCATTATCTCAACAGCTTTGTTATATCTGTCAATCTTATATTGATTTTCAGCCTTATATTTTTCCCGTTCATCAGGCAGTTTTATTTTCCATAATTCCGCAATAACAGGTTTGTACTGCCAATACGTCCGGCGTGATTTTATGATCTCCTTTTTCTCAGAAATTTGAGTATTGATATTTTGAATATTCTGATTATTTATATCCGCTTGCTTTTGGCATTTTTCAAGTTTCGCTTTTAATTCCTCAATGCTTTTAATGCCTTTTTCACTTAAACAATTTAGAATACGAATTTGAATATCAACATTTTTACTTTCTATATGTTTGTTTTGGTAAGCCTTATCGGAAACGATAATTTTATCAATTTTTGTATCAGTGATTTCAGTTTTCAGCTTTTGATATTCCTCATTATTGGTGAAATATAGCTTTAGCATTTCCTCACCGTATTCCATTCCCAAACTTTCAACTCTGATATAGCGACTGCCTGTTATGTGCTTAAAAGCAAGATATTTTCCAAATTTTATTTCGTAATCATCTGACAGCATAATTTTAAGAAAATCATTATAATCTTTTGCTGTTTTTAATGGCACTGTCAATAGATAATTTAAGTTTTTTACGATATGACATTTTAACGATTTTGTCATCATAAATATGAATTTGATGATTTTTTAATTCGGTATGATTTACAATCCTTTTCTTAATATTTTTTTCGGTATAAGTTATTCCCAAAAGTTTTGTATTGAAAAATACCTCGCTTTGTTCTCCCTTGAAATAAAGATATTTGCTTTGTTTTATTTCATATTTCTGGAACTGCATATAACCTAAAAACTTATCAAAGGTATTTGAGTTTTTAATGGCTTTGTCAATTACTTTTTTCAGTTTTTCTCTATTATTTTTTTCTCCGGGAACAATAACTGAAAGATTATTGTCTGTATAATGGGGTTAAAACCCTCGCCTTCAGGCGAAACCTTTAGGTTAACCACCTTAAAGTTTAGAAGAAATAAAAATAGAAATACTAAACTTGGGGTGATAATATGCAGAATTATAGAAAATCAGCGCATTGCACGTATGATATAAAATATCATCTTGTATGGATAACAAAATATAGGAAACCAGTATTAGCAGGAAAAATAGCGATAAGAACAAGGGAGCTGATTCGTATAGTATGTCAGAGTAACAAAGTGGAAATACTTGCGGGTCATATAGGTAAAGACCATATACATTTGTTAGTATCGGTTCCGCCATATTTGTCAGCAAGTAAACTTGTACAATAATTTAGAAGAAAAAATTAAAAATGATAATTTCGATATTGGATAACTTTAGGCTGCTTTAGCAGCAGGATAAACCTACTGGCTTTAGCTGGTAGTGGTTTAGTTTGATTAATACTCATTTTTTAAATTACTTTTATTCAAAGAATTTTACAAAAATGTATTTCAAAAGTAAGAATATAGCTGTATAATAAACTTACAAGATAAACTATAATCTGGAGTGGAAAAATATTATAGGAATATATTTAAGCGAAACAGGAAACACAAAGCACTGTATTGAAAAATTGATATATTTATTAGATAAAAACGCACAAATAGTTCCAATTGAAAATAAAAAAACAGTAAACTTAATATTACAACATAATTTCATTGTTTTAGCATATCCTGTACAATTTTCAAATGTTCCTTTTATGGTAAGAGATTTTATTAAAATTCATTCAGATATTTGGAAAAATAAAAAGATATTTTGTGTTGCTACAATGGGGATATTTAGCGGAGACGGCGCAGGTTGTTCCGCTCGGTTATTGAAAAGATACGGCGCCAAAATAGTTGGAGGGTTACATCTTCGTATGCCTGATTCAGTCTGCGATGTAAAATTATTAAAAAAGTCAATTAATAAAAATCAAGAGATTATTAATATGACAGATAGAAAGATTGAAAAATGTGCAGAAAAAATTAAATGTAATACATACCCAAAAGACGGCAATGTCATTAAATTGAGAAAAATTAAATAATAAAATTTATAAGAGTGAGGCTTATTAAAAGAACCCCACTCTTTTTTATAAAAAATCGGAAAAATAAAAAAAACACTTAATAAATCATTAAAAATTTGCGACGAAGCCACTTAGATGAATTACATTTAAGGAGGCTTCCGCAATAAACAAATTTGCAAAAAAATTAAAAAATAAACTTTGGAATATAATTGATAAAATAGAAATGAATCAATATATGTTTGTAAAAAAACAGAATAAGGATTTTTCTCGAAAAAGAAAATTGACATTCTCAACAATGATTCACTTACTTCTGTCTATGAATGGAAATACAATTAGCAAGGAACTTT
>CATLIG010000029.1 GCA_949948985.1 uncultured Clostridia bacterium
TTCATTATCAATTTCCAATAAAGTAATCATATAACATATTATATATCAACAATTTACTATTTTCAATAAAATTATTGAAATAAAAAATCAACTATTGTTTATTCTTTTACTATTCCTATATGATAAACCTGTTCTAAACCGCTGAGTATCCGCTTGACAGATCTTTTTACGCTTATCTTTTCCCAATTTTTTTAAAGACTTGGAAAATTACTGTAAAAATCCGATTTCTTTTGACAAAAAAATCTCTTGTCAAGCGGTGCTATGATAGCTTATAATAAATCTAATATATCTCCAAGTGATGTTATACAATTTTAGTAAAATAAATATCTCATATTGCATAAAAAGCCGATATACCAAATAAGAAGTATTTATAGTCAATCAGCTAAAAAATAAGTAAGTTCTGCGGCTAAAAATCCTTTTTGCTGTGTTGCCATCGGTCGACGTAGGCAGATGGCTATGCTCTCCCTCCACCGCCTTGCAAAAATAATTTTTAGCTCGTCTCATTTTTCTAATTTTCAAGTTGATTGACTAAAAACAAATACATTCGAATAGTATATCGGTTTTTGTTTGTTATATTCTATCTTATAAAGTTTGTTTTAACAGGTTGTTCATCATTCGGTTTGCTTATTCCGGACTTTTCTCCTGCCTCAATACATTTTAAAAGCCATGCCATATAACTTCCCAGAGTTCTCATAGTCTGCATTCCCTCAATGTCTTTTACAACCTCGTCAGGAGTATTTCCGTGAACCTGATTCCAATACTGAGATGAAACAACTGGCATTTTTGAAATTGTAAAATATTTATTTATCTGATCAAAAGCGGCAGACGCTCCGCCTCTTCGGCAACTCACAACAGCGGCTCCCGGTTTTCCTGCAAAAATAGATGTTCTTCCATAAAATACCCTGTCAAGAAAAGAAGAAATCTGACCTGTTGCTCCGGCATAATAAACGGGAGAACCAAAAATAAATCCATCAGCCTCTTTCGCTTTATCTATAAATTCATTTACTTTATCATTTCTGAAACATTTTCCGCTTTTAAAACAAGCTCCACAGGCTATACATCCCGCTACAGGATCTGTTCCTATTTGAAAGATTTCCGTTTCAATTCCATTTTCTTTAAGAATTTTTTCAACCTCACATAAAGCGGTGTATGTACAGCCATCTTTGTGTGGACTTCCATTTAGCAATAATACTTTCATAAATTCAAACCTCCTAATAAAATATACTATAATATGTAATTTATTTTTACAAAACAATATAAATAATTTTGCTATAAGTTAATTATATGATTAATAAATAAAAAAATGATAATACAATAAATCGTGAAATTTGTCATATATGATTAAGTCTTATCATTTCATCAATACATACCTTTGCCTCACATATCGTTTTATTGTCAAGCTTAATTTCATACCCTCCCTCACCTTTAATACAGTTATACACATCCATTAAAGTTGTAAGACGCATATCCTTGCAAATAAGATTTTTAGAAAGATAATAAAATTTTTTATCCGGACATTCATATGAAAGATGCTCGGCAATACTCAGCTCCGTACCTATAATAAACTCTTTTTTCTCTGACTTTTTAGCATACTCCATAATAGCGGAAGTAGACCCCACAAAATCAGCAAGTTTCACAACTTCCTGTATACATTCGGGATGAACAAGAACGTCTGCGTTTGGATGTTTTTCTTTAGCGTTTTTTACTTCTTCCGGCTTAACCTGTGCATGAACAGGGCAACCGCCTTGTATAAGTTTTATATTTTTTTCAGGAAGTTGCTGTGCTACATAAGCGCCTAAATTACAATCAGGTATAAATAAAATATTATTATTTTTGATATTTTTTACAATCTGAACAGCTGAAGACGAAGTTACACATACATCACATATAGTTTTCAAATCGGCTGTCGTATTTATATAGGCAACAACAGTATAGTCTTTATTTTGTTCTTTAATCTCAGAAATAATTTCTTTATCAGCCATATCGGCCATAAGACAGCCCGCGTCCGAATGAGCAAGAAAAACACGTTTTTCAGGTGATAAAATTTTCACCGTTTCCGCCATAAATTTAACTCCGCACATAATGACATTTTTATTTGATACCTCTGATGCTTTCACACTCAAAGCATATGAATCTCCTGAAAAATCAGCTATTTCAACAATTTCACGTGCCTGATAACTATGAGCTAATATACAAATATCTTTTTCTTTTTTTAGTTTTAAAATTTCATTTTGAATATCTTTAAGCATAATATTATTTCTCCTATAATTTTATATCAATCACAATTTCACAGCGGCAAAAGCATCATCTAAAGCGTATATCAAATCGTCAATATTCTCTATACCAATAGAAAGTCTTATGGTATTGGGTTTAATCCCCTGTTCTTTAAGTTCTCTCTCATTACATTGTGAATGAGTGGTTGTCGCCGGATGAATAACCAAGGATTTAGCATCAGCGACATTAGCAAGGAGTGAAAATATCTCAAGATTGTCAATAAATTTATGTGCCTCTTTTTCCCCGCCTTTAATCTCAAATGTAAAAATAGAACCTCCGCCATTAGGAAAATATTTTTTATACAGCTTATGACTTGGCTCACTTTCCAAAGACGGATGATGAACAGCCTCAACCTGAGAATGTTTATTAAGATATTCAACAATTTTAAGAGCGTTTTGAATGTGACGTTCAACTCTTAATGAAAGTGTCTCAAGTCCCTGCAAAAATAAAAAAGCGTGGAAAGGAGATATAGTAGCCCCTGTATCGCGAAGCAAAATAGCTCTTATATATGTAACAAAGGCGGCTGCTCCGACAGCTTCTGTAAAACTCACTCCATGATAGGAAAGATTAGGCTCAACAAATGCCGGAAACTTTCCCGATGCTTTCCAGTCAAACTTACCGCTGTCAACAATAACACCACCTATAGCCGTTCCATGTCCTCCGATAAATTTAGTGGCACTATGAACAACAATATCGGCTCCATACTCAATAGGTCTTATAAGATAAGGTGTAGCGAATGTTGAGTCAATAACAAGAGGAATTTTATGACTGTGAGCAATTTTCGCAACCTTTTCAATATCTATAATATTAGAGTTAGGATTACCCAACGTTTCAATAAAAATAGCTTTCGTGTTATCTTTAACAGCCGACTCAAAAGCGCCCTCTTCCTCAGGGTCAACAAAGGTAGTTGTAATACCGTAATCCGGGAGAGTATGCTCAAGAAGATTATAAGTTCCTCCATAAATAGTTTTTGACGCTACTATATGATCTCCACTTTTAGCAAGAGCCTGAATTGTATAAGTAATTGCGGCAGCGCCTGAAGAAGTAGCTAGAGCAGCAACTCCCCCCTCAAGAGCAGCAATTCTTCTTTCAAAAATATCTTGAGTCGGATTTGTAAGTCTGCCATATATATTTCCAGTATCTCTAAGTCCAAATCTATCAGCTGCGTGCTGTGAATTATGGAATACATAAGATGTAGACGCATAAATCGGCACCGCTCTCGCATCCGTAACAGGGTCAGCTTTTTCTTGCCCTATATGTAATTGTTTAGTTTCAAATTTCCATTCCCTTTTTGACATAATTATAACCTCCTTGTATACTATTTGATATAATTTTAATGATATATTTATTTCTTATAAATCCTATTTAATTACTATGTTTTATAGTATACCATATTTTTCTGCCTTGTCAATAGATTTTACAAATAAAATTTATAAAGCAAAAAAATTTTTTCATATGTCACCTTTAAAAATATTTCAAAAAAAATCATCAAAATATATCAGATTTTCAAATTTTCAAATTTATTTCTCCTTAAATTTACTGTTAAAATAACATTTATAGTCAATCAACTTTAAAATGAGCAAAAGGAAGCGATATAAAAATTATTTTCGCAAGACAGTGGAAGGAGAGTGTAGCCGTAGCTTACGCCGACTGACGGCAACGCAGCAAAAAGGATTTTTTGCCGCCGAACTTACTTATTTTTAAGTTGATTGACTATAATATAAATAATATATACCAAATTCACAAGTTGGTGATTAAAGGCTGTCACGCTAATTATTAAGTGTGACAGCCCTATATCATTTTATTAGACTTGTTCAATAACTTAAATAATAACGATTGAAAAAAATTTTTTTGTCAGCCAAAGTATAAATTTTGATAAAAAATTTCGTCATTAGAGATATTACTTAGGCTTATTGAACTGGTCTATTATAATTTCTGAAGTTTTTCTTTTAAAATTTTATTAACAGCTTGAGGATTAGCTTTACCTTTAAGAGCTTTCATAGTTTGTCCAACAAGAAAACCAAAAGCCTTTTCATTTCCGCCCTTAAAATCCTCAACTCCTTTAGTATTATCGGCAATAACCTTATCAATAGTATCAGAAACAAGACTATCGTCATTAAGCATTAAAAGACCTTTTTCCTCAACATACTTAACAGGCTCAACATCATTTCTAAAAATTTCCTCAAATACTTCTTTTCCAACATTTCTATTTATTTTTCCATCAATAATAAGATTAATCAAATCAGCCACTTTCTTTGGGTCAATTTTAATATCTTCAGGCAAAGTTGACGTTTCGCTTAAAAGACGCATAAGCTCTCCCATTATAAGATTACAGGCCTCTTTGGGCTTTTTGCATATAGCTGTAGTATCCTCAAAAAGATAGGCAAGCTGCTTTGCTGATGTAATAACCCCCGCATCATACTCCGTAAGACCAAATTCACTTATATATCTTGCTCTTTTAGCCTCAGGAAGTTCAGGAAGATTATTTTTTACATCATTAATCCATTCATCACTTATTTCAATAGGCAATAAATCAGGTTCTGGGAAATATCTGTAATCTTGGGCATTTTCTTTTGAACGCATAGCGAAACTTGCGTCTTTATTCTCGTCCCATCTTCTTGTTTCTTGTATAACTTTACCGCCTTCTTCAAGAATTTCAATCTGGCGTTTGGCCTCAAAATTAATTGCCCTGTAAATAGCTTTAAAAGAATTCATATTTTTCATTTCACTTCTTGTGCCAAATTCTTTCTGTCCTATAGGTCTTACAGAAACATTTACATCGGCACGCATAGAACCTTCCTGCATCTTACAGTCCGAAACCCCAAGATACATCATAATATCTCTAAGCTTTGTAAGATACGCGATAACCTCGTCGGCACTTCTGAAATCAGGCTCGGAAACTATTTCAAGGAGCGGCACTCCGCATCTGTTATAATCAACAAGCGTACAATCGTCCCAAGGGTCGTGAATAAGTTTTCCGGCGTCCTCTTCCATATGAATTTCATGAATTCCGATATATTTTTTCTCTCCATCAACTTCAATTTCAACTTTACCATTTTGACAAATCGGCAAATATAGCTGAGAAACCTGATAAGCTTTTGGCAAGTCCGGATAAAAATAATTTTTTCTGTCAAATTTATTATATCTCGTAATATCGCAATTAAGAGCAATACCGGCTCTTATAGCGAATTCAACAACACCTTTGTTCATAACGGGAAGACTTCCGGGCATACCCGTACAAACAGGACAAACATGAGTATTTGGCTCTCCTCCAAATTCGGTTGTACATCCGCAGAATATTTTTGATTTAGTGGAAAGTTCAACATGAACCTCAAGACCGACTACCGTTTCATAATTCATTATGCCAGACCTCCTTTAACAATTTCAGGTTTTTTCAAATGAAAATCCGTATTTAACTGAAAAGCATAAGCCGCTTTTACCAAAACAGGCTCGCTAAAAGCCTTTCCTATAAGCTGCATGCCTATAGGCATACCGTTTTTACCAAATCCGCATGGTATGTTTACGGCCGGAATACCCGCAAGATTTACAGATACAGTATAAATATCACCTAAATACATTTTAAGCGGGTCTGATGTATTCTCTCCGATTTTAAAAGCCGTAGTAGGAGCTGTAGGACTTAATATCATATCATACTTTGAAAAAGCCTCGTCAAAACTATTTTTAATAAGTCCGCGCACCTTCAGCCCTTTTTTATAATAAGCATCATAATAACCTGAACTTAATACAAAGGAGCCAAGCATAATACGTCTTTTAACTTCCATCCCAAAACCTTCGCTTCTTGAGTTATAAAATACATCCAAAATACCATCGCCTTTGTCACTTCTGTATCCGTATTTAATACCGTCATATCTTGAAAGATTAGAACTTGCCTCCGCACACGCCACAACATAATAAGCTGGAATAGCATAATCAACTACAGGCATTTCAAATTCCTGAATATCAGCGCCAAGACTTTTAAGAGTTTCTGCCGATTTTAAAACAGAATCTTTAACATCGCTGTCAAGACCTTCTCCAAAATAATTTTTAGGAATACCTATTTTCAGCCCCTTGACACTACCGTCAAAAGATTTTGAAAAATCAAAAGATGAATCTTTAATAGAAGTTGAATCTTTAACGTCATGACCTGAAATAATTTCAAGTACCGTCGCACAGTCTTTAATATCACGGCCTACAGGACCAATCTGGTCAAGAGAGGAAGCGAATGCCACAAGACCATATCGTGATACAGAACCATAAGTAGGCTTAATTCCGGAAACGCCGCAAAAAGAACAAGGCTGTCTTATAGAACCCCCTGTATCCGAGCCAAGAGTATATATAGCTTCTTCAGCCGCAACAGCGGCTGCGGAACCACCTGAAGACCCCCCTGTAACTCTTTCAGAATCCCATGGATTTTTAGCCGTGCCAAAATAAGATGTCTCCGTTGAACCGCCCATAGCGAATTCATCCATATTAAGCTTGCCCAAAATAACGGCACCTGCTGATTTAAGCTTGTCCACAACCGTAGCGTTATATGGCGGAACAAAGTTTTCAAGCATCTTTGACCCGCAGGTTGTATTATATCCTTTAGTGCAAATATTATCTTTAACAGCCATAGGAATACCGGCAAGAGGAGAAATCTCCTCACCTTTGTCAATTTCAGCCTGAACCTTTTCAGCCTCTTTTACAGCAACGTCCTCAAAAACAGAAATATACGCATTGATATTTTTCTCTGTTTTTTTTATGTTCTCAAACATTTGTTTTGTAATCTCAACAGAACTTATTTCTTTATTTTTTATCATCTGCCCTATTTCAAGAGCAGTTTTATTAGAAAAATCCATAATACACTCTCCTTATTCAACAGTTTTCGGAACTTTAAAACAGCCGTCCTTTTTAACAGGTGCGTTTGCGAGAATAATTTCTCTGTCAGAAGATCCTGTAAGAATATCGTCTCTGAAATTGTTTGTAAAAGCGAAAGGATGTGACATAGCCTCAACATCTGTTGTATCAAGCTCGTTAAGCTTATCAATATAATTGAGTATTTTTCCCAAATCAACTTTTGCTTTTTCTTCTTCTTCTTCAGAAAGTTTAAGTCTTGATAAATCTTCAAGATAAGTAATAAGCTCGTCATTAATTTCCATAATTAAATTCTCCTTTTCATTTTCATTATATTGCCATAATATATTTTTTCATTATTCTTATGGATTAAGTCTTGTTATATCTCTAGGGAACATAGATGCCGCCCTTATGTTTTTTTCATCAATCAGTTTCATTAAAAATCTTTCCAGACCCATTCCAAGACCGCCATGAGGAGGACATCCATGCTTATGAAGCATAAGATAACTCTCAAAATCCTCTGGATTAAGCCCCTTTGAAATCATTTTATCTACCTGAACCTGATAGTCGTGAATTCTCTGACCTCCTGTAGTAATTTCCGTACCGTTATAAAGAAGATCAAAACTTAAAGTATATTTTTCGTTTTCAGGGTCATCCATAGCGTAAAACGGACGTTTTTTTATAGGATAATGAGTGACAAAAACAAAATCACTATCATATTCCTCTTTAAAGAGCTGACTTATAAGTCTTTCTTCTTCAGGCTCAAGGTCATAAGGGTCTTTTATTTTTCTGTTATATTTAGCAGCAATCATCTCTTTAGCGTCTTTAAATTTAACACAAGGAATTTCATCAATAACAGGAAGATTTACATTAAGTTTTTTAAGACAATCCTCACAATTTTCTTTTAAATACTCAAAAGCAAATTTAAGCATACCCGTTTCCATATTTATTACATCATAAAAACTATCTATAAATCCCATCTCAAAATCAATTCCGATATACTCGTTAAGATGTCTTACTGTCTCATGTTTTTCCGCTCTGAAAACAGGTGCGATTTCAAAAACTCTCTCATAAACAGGAATAAGCATCTGTTTATAAAACTGTGGACTTTGTGCGAGATATGCTTTTTTCCCAAAATATTCAAGCTTAAAAATGTTAGCCCCGCCTTCAGCTCCCGCAGCTACAATTTTAGGTGAAAAAATCTCCGTAAACCCATTTTTTTCAAGATAAGTTCTAAAAGCCTGAACAAGACTTGCCTGAAGTTTAAAAACATTTCTTCTTCTTTCATTTCTTAAAGTAATTGGGCGTATAGGCAATTCATTTTCAATAGAAATATTAAGATTTCTTTTGTTTATCGCAAAAGGTAATTCTTCTGCCGGCGATGATAAAAGCCGCATCTCAGAAACAATAATTTCAATTCCGTTTACAGCTCTCGGCTCATCGCCTACATCTCCTATAACAACAACAGAATTTTCTTCTTTAAGGAGTTCTTTCTCTTCCTCACTGCCGTTTTTATTGTAAACACACTGAACAAGACCGCCTCTTTTTCTTAGAATAACAAAAGCGAAATCACCCATATCACGAATATTATAAATCATACCATGAACCTGAACACCTTTTCTCTCATTTTCACCAAGAGCAATAAGCTCCTTAATTTCAAGTTCTTTGCTTGTGCTTACGCCATTTACTTTAACCATTACAGCTACCTCCTATATTAGTCTACAAATTTTTTAAAGCAAAATAATAAAATAATCAATATTTTTAATATCTTCAATATCTCTGTAAATAAAAAAAGCGCCCTAAAAAAATCAATTTTTCAGGGCGGAAATATTCAAAAGATTCCCGTGGTACCACCTAAATTGACAGAGTTTAAATCAAACCCTATCCTCTTTAATAAACACAATAACGTGTGTAACCCGTGCTTTTCTAATAAAAATTTTTGTTCAAAAAGCAAGCTCAAAAGTGTTTTTCACAAAAGAGTGTCATAACAGGCAATTTCAGTCACGTTGCCCGCTCCCTGATAAGTTTCTCTTTTATTACTCTTCTTCGTCAAAGCTTTTTATTATATAAAAAATCGTACATCAACACTATATCATATTTAAAACAAATATGCAACATAAAAATTTCAAAATTATGAAAAACTTTAAGTTTTGAGGACAATAATTTATAGTTTGCATAAAATTATACTTATATCATCTTTTTCAAATTTATTTTTATCATCATAATCATAAAACTCATTAAGTACACTTTCAATAATGGATTCAAGAGAATCTCCATATGTTGCGATATTTGATTTAAGACATTCTTTAATCTTTCCACTGAATTTATCAGGTTCTTCTTTATAGAAAAAGTCCGAAAGACCATCGGTGTGAAAAAATAAATAATCGCCGGGTGAGTATTCCATTTCTTTTACTTCATAAGAAGACTCATTCATAAGACCAATAGGTATTCCTCCTATTTCAAGGTCAAACACATCATCATTTTTATTATCTATAAAAACAGGATATACCTGTCCTGCGTTTGAGTATGTAATGACATAATTAACAGTATCAACTATAGCGTAGAACATGCAAACATACATTTCATTTCCCGTGTGTTTAAAAATCCTGCAAAATCTGTCATTCATTTCTTTAAGAAGCAAATTAGGCATATTATGCGCCGCGGCCATAGTGTCGAACATTACCGATAACATTGCCGTTAAAAGCGCGGCGGATATACCATGCCCTGAAACATCTCCGATAAGAAGACCTATATGACTATCGTCAAGCTCTTTAACACTGTAGAAATCTCCGCCCACCTCAAGAGCCGGCAAATACTTGCTTAAAATTTTTGTTCCGTTAATAGCCATATCAATCTTTCTTATTATAGAACGCTGAACACGTCTTGCCATTTTAAGCTGAAAGTCAATAACCTCATTTTTTTCTTTTATTTCCTCGTATTGGGTTTGTATTCTGTCGCTTAAATGTTTTACTCTCAAAAGAGATTTTACTTTAGCCACAAAAACAGTTCCATTAAAAACCTTAGAAATATAATCATCGACTCCGGAATATACACATCTTAAAATAACATCTTTTGTTTCCACCGTAACAAGCATAAGAACAGGAATATATTTTGTTTCAGGATTTTCTTTAAGCTTTTTACAAATATCAAATCCGCTTATATCCGTAAAATCCGTATCAATAATAATAAGATCCGGCTTAATCATATCAATTTTGGTTAGTGTAACTTTGCCGGAATTAGCAGTATAGATTTCATAATCAGAATTAAAAAGTGTTTTGCTTATTAAATCAACTGTCTTTTCATTTCCATCAGCAATTAAAATTTTATCCATCAAATTCCACCCTTTTGCAAAACTTAATGGTGCTTCCGTTAGTATCAAAATCAAGACTGTCGACAAGAGACTTTACAAGCCTTATTCCCCTGCCTGTTTCAAGAAATATACTTTCCTCTGCGATTCCGTCTTTTATAGTTTTTTTATAATCAAATCCAATTCCTTCATCAGAAACAACAGAATTTACAAAATTTTCTTTTGTTATTATACTTAAATAAACTTTTTTACCGATATCCTGATTATTTCCATGAATAACGGCATTAAATAAAAGTTCGCAGAAAATCAGCTTAAATTCCATAAGACTATCTTCATTGAGTTTAGGATAACTGTCCTTTAAAAAATTCAAGGAAATATTAACAATATCGTTTACTTTATAAATATCACTCTTAAAAGATACATCGAATTTATTCTGAAGCATGTCCGGCCTCCTTTTCTGTAAGGCAATACTATAAAGGTATTTTACAAAAACCTCATACAGTATTGCCTTTTAATCATTATAGGAAATTATTACTCAAAAGAAACTTTTAAATGTTTTTTTTCAATAATCATATTAAATGAGCCGCCGTCATAATTAATATCAGAACTATCCATAAGAGCTTTAATAACCTGCATACTCATTTCATCATCGTCAACATCAACTTTTTCATCACATTCCACAGAAAGAAGTATTTTTATACTATCCTTTGAAAGATTAAATTCAATTTTAAAATCATTTTTGGTGCTAAAACAAGGTTTTTTAATTATGTAGGTACACGCTTCAGAAACCGCGACTTTAATATCCTCAATTTCCTCAATATCAAATTTAAGACGATTTGCTACAGAAGATGCTGTAAGCCTCGCCGCGGAAACATAAGCGGCATTAATAGGTAAGGTAAGTTTAATTTGTTCACTGTTACTCATTTGAATCACCTTCTATTATAAATACTTTATCCAGATTTGTTATTTTAAAAAGTTTGGATAAGCTTGGTTTTAAGTTCTGAAAATAAATTGACTTCTCAAATTCTTTTGTTTTTTTCAAAACAGCAATAAAAGCTCCAAGTCCTGTACTGTCGATATAAGCAAGATTTTTGCATTCAATCCTTATATCCAAAGGTTTCTCGTCAATAAGTTCAATAATTTTTGTTTTCATTTCGGCAGAATTAAAAATATCAACCTCACCAGAAATAGTAATTAACCAACAATCTTTTTTTTCGGAAAATTTGGAATCAATAGAAAAATCCATTTTTAACGCCTCCTTAGTAGTTTTTATTTTATTATACCATAAATTTTTAAATATATAAATATTTTAATAGAATAAAAATGAAAAATATGTTAAAATATTTTCAGAACCTGTTTTTACTATAGCAAAACATCAAAAGAAAGAACAAATAAATATTATAAAATTCTTTTATTGTTTCGCTCTAAAATTTTTTCTAATCTCTATATTAAAAATTTAAGGAGTTTAAATATGAAAGTAGGATATTTAGGGCCGCACGGCACATTCAGTGAACAAGCTGTTTTAAAAATTTCCAATATTCAAGAAATAATGGCTTTTCCAACTATATGGGAGGTTATTAACAGTGTTGAAACGGGAAAAACTGGTAAATGTGTTGTTCCCATTGAAAACTCAACAGAAGGCTGTATAAATGTTACTGTTGATAGTATGATTTTTGACACAAATTTGTACATACAAAGTCAGATAAATCTTCCTATAGAACAAAATATTATGGTAAAAGAAGGAACAGACATAAATAAAATAACAAAAATATATTCACATCCTCAAGGACTTGCTCAATGCCGTCTGTTTTTACAAAAAAATTATCCTGAAGCCGAACTTATCGCCACAAACTCAACAGCCGATGGAGGCAAAATAGTAAAAAATTCCGATGAGCCTTGCGCGGCAATAGGGCTTTTAAGAGTTTCTGAAATTTATGGACTTAAAATTCTTCATAAAAGTATACAAGACAATAATAAAAATTTTACGATTTTTTCCGTTTTATCAAAAAATGATACATCAAAAGAATTAAATAACAAAAAAACCTCAATAGCGTTTTCCACAGATAATTCGCCGGGAATGCTTTGCAAAATATTAAGTTTATTCGATGTATGGGATATTAATATGACAAAAATAATATCAAGACCTTTCAGAAATAAATCAGAGGAATATGTTTTTTTCGCTGACCTTGAATCAAACGGCTCTGCTAACGATATGAAAAATTGTCTTGATATGGTCAGTCGTAAAACGTCATTTTTTAAAAATTTAGGTTCTTATGCTGTATACGACTACCGTTGAAATTAAAAAAAATATATGATATAATAATAAAAATATTGTTTCAAAACAGATATTGGGGTCTGTCTGAAACAGCTTAAAAATCATTTTCATAAGCTTGCAGAAAAATACTAAGCTTGTATACAGTTTTTTATAGTCAAGCACCTTGAAAAGGAAACGAAATAAAATTTATTTCATCAAGGCAATAAAAAGAGAGCATAATGAGAGCCTCTGCCGGACGACATATCGTATCAAAAATAAATTTTATCCGCCAAACTTGTTTATTTTTAAGTTGATTGACCATAAAACTTTTCTTACAGCAATTTCAGAGTAAATAGAGAAAAAAAGAATATTTCTTCAAATTTATCAGAATTGCTGTAAAATGCTCATAATAAAATTATCAAGCTTATTTTTTATAATTTTAAATCGGAGGATTTTTATGGGAATTGTACAGGATTTTGATATAACAAAAAATATCCGTCTGGTAGAAATGTTAAAAAGTCAGCTTTTAACAAACATTGCCGACCTTTATACAAATCTTTCCGCGGAAGAACCAAATCTAAGCGAACGGAGGGAAATTCTCTCCGATATGCTTGTAATAACTTATATGCTTTCAAATCGTCTCGGATTTTCATACAGCAGTATAGACATAAAAGCCATAAAGAAATTAAAACTTGGTGTGCTGGATAAAAATCAGTATATGCACACCGATATAACATCTCTTTTAAGACATTTATCCCGAGAGTTTTAAAAAGTTTTTAAGGAGTTTTTTATAATGATAAAAAATATGGACAGCAATGACTACCTTTTTCCTCACGCAGTAATTGATTCAGACTTTAACATAGTTTCGTCAAATCATAAATTTAATGAAGAATTCAGTGTTAAAGAAAATAAAAAGAATAATTTGAAAATAAGCGACCTTATACATGAGTATAATCCTGAAATTAAAGAACAAAAAGCCATAATCCGAGCAAAATGTTACAAAGTATATACCTCATCAGCTAATACAGACGATTTTAAAGAATATTTCAATGTTTTCCTGATATTAAATGAGTGTTCGCTCAAAAATGAATGCGAACTTAACAAAGTCGCTGTAAGTCTTATTTTCATAGATAATTACGCCGAGGTTCTAGACAGTATTGAGGGAGTAAAACACCCTTTGATAACAGCCATAATTGATAGAAAAATAAACTCTATGGCATATGATATAGGCGGAGTTGTAAAAAAATTTGAAAAAGATAAATACATTTTTATTTTTTCTCAGGATAAACTTCACTATTTAAAAGAAACAAAATTTTCCATTCTTGATAAAATACGTGAAATAGATATGGGAAATAAATTGCCAATTACATTAAGTATCGGAATTGGAATAAACGGAGAAACATTAAACCGCTCAATGGAATATGCCAGAGCTGCTATTGACCTTGCATTAAGTCGCGGAGGCGACCAGGTTCTTATAAAAGATATTGATAACTACACTTTTTTTGGGGGCAATTCAGCCGAATTAAATATAAATACACGTGTACGTGCTAGAGTCAAAGCGTTTGCGCTAATGGATTTAATACAGGAATGTTCAAATGTTTTGATAATGGGTCATAAAAATTCTGATTTAGATTGTATCGGTTCAGAAATAGGCATATACAAAATAGTAAATTCCGTAGGTAAAGAATGTAATATTGTTTTAAATAAAATAACAACAAGTATAAAATCATTTTACGACCGTATACTTATGGAAACTGAATATGCCGAATCAACTTTTATATCTAATAAGGAAGCGCTCGCAAAAATAAAGGAAAATACTCTTTTAATAGTTCTTGATACTCATAAACAAAGTATATGTGAGTTTCCCGAACTCATAGACCACGCAAATAAAATTGTGGTTTTTGACCACCATAGAAAAGGTGCAGAGTTTATTGAAAACGCTGTTTTAACTTATCATGAACCCTATGCTTCCTCAACCTGCGAACTTGTGACAGAAATGTTTATATATATAAATAAAGACATTTCATTATCAAATGTCGAGGCTGACGGACTTCTCGCCGGAATAACTGTAGATACCAAAAATTTTGCCTTTAAAACCGGCACAAAAACATTTGAGGCGGCAGCGTATTTAAAAAGAAAAGGAGCCGATACAATCCGTGTTAAAATTCTTTTCCAAAACTCAATAGAATATTATTCACTTAAAGCAAAAGTAATAGAAGGAATGGAAACTTTTAATAAAAATATAGCTATCGCCATATCTGAATCAGATATCGAAAACCCGCCTCTTCTCGCCGCTCAAGTTTCTGACGAACTTTTGAATATAAAAGGAATAGAAGCCTCTTTTGTTCTTTGTCAAGACAATAGTAAGATAAATATAAGCGCAAGAAGTTTAGGAAAAATAAATGTTCAGCTTATAATGGAAAAACTAGGCGGCGGCGGTCATCAGACTGTTTCCGCCGCACAAATTTATGAAAATGGTATAGATAGTGCGGTATCCCTTTTAAAAACCGCAATAAATGAATATTTACAGGAGGTAAAATAAAAATGAAAGTTATATTACTTGAAGATATAAAAGGCGTTGGAAAAAAAGACCAGATAATAAATGCAAGCGACGGATATGCCAAAAACTTTCTTTTCGCCAAAAACAAAGCGCTTGAGGCTACGCCTAATAATTTAAAACAACTTGAACAGAAACAAAAAGCGGAAGAGAAGAAAAAAGCGGAAGAATATGCAAAAGCAAAAGATCTGGGAGATAAAATAAATGATATTTCAGTTACTGTTTCTGTAAAAACAGGAAATAATGGTAAACTTTTTGGCGCCGTAACAAATAAAGAAATAGGAACCGCATTAAAAGAACAGCATAATATTAATGTGGATAAAAAGAAAATTATTGTATCGGATTCAATAAAAGCAGTCGGAGAAAAAACAGTTGATGTAAAACTTCATCCAAAAGTTACCGCAAAACTTATTGTAAAAATTGTTGAACTTTAAAAAAAATCTGACAAAATAATTAAAAATTATTTTTGTTATGTATAAACTTGGCAAATTCTAATCACTGAATAGGCTTCTTTTGAAACTATGTTATTATAGTAATTCTGTAAACTTTCAAAAGAAGTCTAATATCTGTTTGTAAAGGAGGGGTTTAATTTGCCGGAAAATATAAATTCTCCGACACAAGAAAACGTATATGTAAATCGTGTTCCGCCTCATGACAATGATGCTGAACAGGCAATTATCGGCTGTATGCTTTTTGATAACGATGGAATAAGTATTGCTTTTGAAAAACTAAAAAGCGATGATTTTTACAGACCTGACCATAAAATAATTTTTGAGGCCATAATAGACCTTTTCAGTGAAAATGTACAAACTGATTTAATAACATTAAAAAATAAACTGGAAAAAAAAGGAATGCTTGAACAAGTTGGCGGTATAAATTATCTTGCCGATTTAGCCGGAACAGTTTCAACAAGCGCAAGAATAAATGATTACATTAAAATAGTATATGAAAAATCAATTTTAAGAAAACTTATAAAAGCTTCCGCTATGATTTCAGAAAAAAGTTATGCCGCACAAGATAATCTGGAAGATGTTTTAAATGACGCTGAACAAAGCATCTTTTCCATTCTTCAAAATCAGAAATCCGAAGATTTTACTCATATAAACGATATTCTTATTTCAGCTATAGATAAAATTGAGGAAGTATATTATTCAACAGAAAAAATAACAGGCTTAAAAACAGGTTTCAGAGATTTTGATTATAAAACCGCAGGACTTCATCCGTCAGATTTAATACTTATAGCCGCAAGACCTTCTATGGGAAAAACAGCGTTTGCTTTAAATATAGCGTTAAACGCGGCTGTAAATGAGAAAATTCCAACAGCTATTTTTAGCCTTGAAATGTCAAAAGAACAATTAGCAAACAGATTAATTTGTTCACAGGCGTTAGTCGACGCCCAAAAACTGAGAACAGGCGGATTAAATGCTGAGGATTGGGAAAAAATAGCACAGGCAACAGGAGAAATATCAGAAGCGCCTATTTACATAAATGATGTGCCTGGAATAAATTCTATGCAGCTTAGAGCTATGTGCCGTAAATTAAAGCTTGAAACCGGCCTTGGATTAATAGTTATAGACTACCTTCAGCTTATGAGCGGTTTTGGCAAAAATGATTCACGTCAGCAGGAAATATCAGAAATTTCCCGTTCATTAAAAGCTATCGCCCGTGAAATGGAAGCTCCCGTAATCGCTCTTTCACAGTTAAGCCGTGCCTGTGAAGCGCGTGCCGACCACAGACCTATGCTGTCTGACCTGCGTGAATCAGGAGCAATAGAACAGGATGCTGACATTGTGGCATTTTTATATAGAGATGAATACTATAATCCGGAAACAGAGAAAAAAAATCAAGCCGAAGTAATAATAGCCAAGCAACGAAACGGTCCTGTCGGAACAGTTGATTTAATATGGCTTGGGGCTTATACTAAATTTGTAAATATGGAAAAAGATTTTTAAAACCAAAAGCCATAACATTAAAATTTTAATATTATGGCTTTTGGCTCTTTAATACATCTGTAAATTTTAATTGCCCCCTCTAAGTTCTTGTCTGTTATTATAAACAATATCAATTTCTTTTTCAATAAAATCCTCAGTACTTCTGGAAACCTTTAAAAATTCATCAAGAGTTATTTTAAGATTTTGTTCTGTCTTTTCCAAAAGGTCATCGGCATACTCAACTGCCGCGATACGCATTTCTCTTGCTGTATCTTTCGCCTCACCTGTAATAATAGCCGCTTCTTCTTTCGCTTTTTTTGTAATTTCACTATCACTTATAAGTCTTTCACATTTTTCCTCAGCATCTTTAATAATACTTTGAGCTTTATTATTGGCATCATTAATAATTTTATCGCAATTATCTGCAATTCTTTGCGCTTGTTTTATTTCTACAGGCAGACTAAGCCTTATATCCCCAATAAGTTCAAATATAGCCTCTCTGTCAACAGAAATTTTCTTTGAAAAAGCCTTTGTTGGCGCTCTATCTAACATATCCTCAAGTTCATCAAGCAAGTCAAATATTGAATTCATAAAAATCCCTCCTAAAAATCTATCGGCTGTTAAAAAGCTATGTTTAAATAGTTTTATCTTTTAAAAAACGGCACTAACTTAAAAATAAAACCTTGGACACTGCCCAAACCCGCCTGCTTTTTTGAAAAAAAGCATAGCAAAAAACTTTAAAATTAAAAAATATAAAAAGTTTGGAAAAACTCAGCAATAATCAAATTTGCCACTTTTTATTCCAGAAAAATAAATAAGCTTCTGTAGCGTCCATTTTTTCCAGTTAATTCTTGTGATAATTCGCTATAATAATTCACAAAATAACTATAAAAACTATTCGGCACAACTCTCAAATTTCTCAACAATAATATTTTTTAACTTTTCCGGAACCATATCAGAAATATCTCCGCCAAACATAGCAACCTCTTTTACAACGCTTGAACTCAAATATAAAACCTGAGTACTTGTCGGAATAAATAACGTTTCCATATTTTTATTGAGACTACGATTAGTAAGTGCCATTTGAAATTCATACTCAAAATCAGTAATGGTTCTTACTCCCCTAATAACAAAATTGGCGTTGATTTTTTTAACAAAATCTGCTAAAAGACCTGAAAATGGCATAACACATACATTTTCTAAATCTCCTGTAAGCATTTTTATATGTTCTACTCTTTCCTCTACAGAAAACAGAGGATTTTTTGACGGATTTTCTAAAACAGCTACAACAAGAGTATCAACAAAACCCGACGCTCTTTTAATAATATCAATATGTCCGTTTGTTGTGGGGTCAAAGCTCCCCGGATAAACAGCTTTACTCATTTTCTAATCCTCCGAATAATCATATTCGATAAAAATCATTTTAATTTTATTATATTTTTTAATTCTGAATACATTAAATCCGTCAACTAAAACTTCAGGTTCCGCCAATGCCTGTTCCGCTATAATAAATCCGTTTTCATTAAGAATCCTTTCATTTAAAACAGCTTTCAGTGTTTCTTCAACAAGACCTTTTTTGTAAGGCGGGTCCATAAAAATGATATCAAATTTACGTTTTTCTTTTCCCAGTCTTAAAACAGCGTCAAACACATCAGCTTTAATAATTTCTGCATTTTCGGAAAGTCTGGTTTTTTTAAGATTATTCTCAATAACATTGACACTTTCTTTTGAGGAATCGATAAAAACAGCCTTCTTTGCCCCCCTTGACAAAGCCTCAATTCCTATACTTCCTGAACCACTGTAAATATCAAGAAAATTTATATCATATAAATCATTTGCGATTATATTAAATAAAGATTCCTTTATTCTTTCAATAGTCGGTCTTGTATTAAGTCCTTCAGGGGCTTTAAGCTTAATACCCCTTGCGCTTCCCGAAATAACACGCATAAAATTTCCTCCAAACAGCCTTATACTAAAATTATTTACTATTATACAACATATTACTTAAACTAGCAAACTCTTTTTAAAAATTTGTATATAATATAGTAATTCATTAAATTTTTAATGCAAAACAATAAAAACAGTACTTATAAATTTACAAGCAACAACAAAATATCCTATTGTGTTGTTGTAATATTAAAATCAAACCTTTCCGCTTTTGAAAAAAATCTTTCAATTTCATCAGAAAGCTTTTTATTCTCTTCTTTTTCAAGAGTTGGGTCGTCAATATACAGTTCCTCAGAAGCTTTCTGAACAAGTCTGAGAATTTCAATATCTTTATATAAATTAGCTATTTTCAATTCAGGAATACCATGCTGTCTTGTTCCAAAAAAATCCCCTGGACCTCTCAAATTCAAATCTTTTTCAGAAATTTCAAAACCATCATTTGACTTTGTCATAATTTTCATTCTTTCCTTGGCAGTTTTATTTTTAGAATCACTCACCAATATACAATATGACTTTTCGCTTCCTCTGCCGACACGTCCTCTAAGCTGATGTAATTGAGCAAGTCCAAATCTCTCTGCGTTTTCAATAAGCATAACGGTAGCATTAGGCACATTTATGCCTACCTCAATAACTGTTGTTGAAACAAGAATATCTATATTGTTATTGGAAAATTCCTCCATAATATAATTTTTATAATCCGCTTTAAATTTCCCATGTATACATTCTACTCTGTAATTTGGAAAAACCTCTGCTCTAAGTTTTTCACTGTATTCCTCAACGGCTTTAAGTTCATTTTTTTCTCCATTTTCAATAGTAGGACATATAATGTATACTTGACGTCCTTTTTGAATTTCTTTTCCGATAAAATTGTAAATTCTTTCATAATAAGAGGAATTTACAAAAGAAGTATCTATTTTCTGCCTTCCCGGAGGAAGCTTGTCAATTATTGATATATCAAGGTCACCATATAAAATAAGAGCAAGTGTTCTTGGAATAGGAGTAGCCGTCATAACGAGAATATGAGGATTATCTCCTTTTTGAGCCAGTTTGCCTCTTTGTCTTACTCCAAAACGATGCTGTTCATCCGTAATCACAAGCCCTAAATTATTATATTTAACAGCGTCTTGAATAACAGCGTGAGTTCCAATAATAATATCAGCAACTCCAAGTTCAATAGACTCATATGCACGTCTTTTCTCACTTTTTTTTAGGCCACCCGACAAAAAAACACACTTAATTCCAAGATTTGTGAAAATATTTGAAAATGATTCAAAATGCTGATTTGCGAGAACATCTGTAGGAGCCATAAGTACAGTTTGAAAACCGTTTTTTGCCATAATATAAGATACCATCATAGCAATAGCTGTTTTTCCAGAACCAACATCACCTTGTATAAGCCTGTTCATAGCGATATTTTTTTTTAAGTCAAGTATAATTTCAGAAAAAACCTTTTCCTGAGATTCTGTAAGTTTAAAAGGAAAAGCCTTTCTAATATCAAATGTATCAAAATTTTCAATAAATATTCCACATTCTTTTTTTTTCATAAATCCTTTAATCATTAAAAGCTTTGTCTGCAAAAGAAAAAGTTCCTCAAAAACAAGCCTTTTTCTTGCGGCAAAAAAGCTCTCGTCATTTTCAGGAAAATGAATATTAAACACAGCAAATTTTCTTCCACAAAGTTTATATTTTTTTCTTATTCTTTCAGGAATAAATTCGTCAATTTGTTCTATAGTCTCGTCAATAACACTTTTTATAAGGCTTCTTAAAACTTTTTGTGAAAGACCCGCGGTTAATGCGTATACAGGAACAATTCTGCCTGATGATAAAAGTTCTTTTTCACCAAAAATCTCAAAATCAGGAGACACAAGCTGAATAGAATTATATTTTAAAACAGCTTTGCCTGTAAAAATATATTCTTTTCCGACTTTCAAAGTATTTTTAAGATAAGGCTGATTAAACCATACTGCCTCCAAGATACCTTTATCATCATATATTTTTGCTCTTACAATTTGAAATTCGCCTTTTTTCAATAATTCAGGTTTAACAGATATAATTCCTTTAACAGTATTTTCCTCATTTAAAACAACTTCATCTGTTTTTCTGAAATTACTTCTGTCATCATAATCTCTTGGAAAATGTTCTATTAAATCCATAACAGTAAATATTCCTAATTTACTTAATTTCTTTTTTCTTTCTTGCCCGACATTTTTTACAGAATCCGCAAAATCATCAAGACGCATAATCTCAGCCTTCCTAAACAGTTATAAAGATATATTTATTCCTTCAACAAAAACGCTGACCTTATTAACCGCAAGGCCTGTAAATTCTTCAACTCTGTATTTTACTCTTCCAATAATAATATTAGCGGCTTCCGTAATTTTTGTACCATAATCAACTATAATATGAACATCTATATTCAAAACATTATCGTCAACGTGTATTTTAACCCCTTTTGAAAGCTTGTCAGGCTTTAAAAGCTTAACAAAATCATCTTTAACATTTTTCGCCGCAAGTCCCACTACGTTGTCACATTCACTTACAGTAGCTCCTACAATATAGGCGACAATGTTTTTCTGTATTCTTACCGTACCATATTGATTTTGAAAATCCAAAGACATAATATCACCCCAAAAAATATTTATTAAACAATTATATTTTACAGTAATTCGCAAAATTATTTAAATATAAAATAAATCTGTTTTTAATTATATCACACTTTAATACTTTCCACAAGATGCTAAAATAAATTTCCGTAACTTTTTAAAAAAATATATTGACATAAGTAAATTTGTGTGGTAAAATATATTTTGTTGTCGAAGAACTTTATTATCCTTTTTATATATATGACAACAATTATTATTTTATATTTATTATGCAGTTGTGGCGGAATTGGCATACGCGCTAGACTAAGGATCTAGTGGTTCTGAACCTTGGGGGTTCGAGTCCCCCCAACTGCATCATTGCGCACGAGTGGCTCAGTGGTAGAGCATCGCCTTGCCAAGGCGAGGGCCGCGGGTTCGAATCCCGTCTCGTGCTTTTTTGTGTTTAATTCTTTTGTTATTTATCAACTATACATAAAAATCCCTGTTTTATCAGGGATTTAACTTTTTAATATCAAAAGCAGAAATATTGATTTGTCCATATATTTTTTTATAATAACCTACAAAATTTTCAAAACAAAATAATAAAACAATTCCTTATATATCAGTTTTTATTAAACAAGTCTATTATCTTATTTCCTTTACTTCATTTTCTTATTATAGTATACTCAAACTCACTTTTAAAATCATTTTCAAGTCCTTCAGTTATATAAATTTTATTATCAGAAGTTTCTATTATAAAATCGAAATCGTTTCTTGATTTCCATAAATTAATACTTTTTTCAAGTCCCATAGCAAAAAGCGAGGTAGAAAAACCATCAGCGAGAATTCCGCTTTTACTTATAACAGTAGCTGACTTTATACCGCTGTTAGCAGGAAAACCTGTTTTTGTATCAATAATATGATGATATTTAATTCCATTTTCCTCAAAATATCTTTGATAACCACCAGAAGTTATTATAGCGGACTCTTCTGTTTCTAAAGAACCTATAATTGATGAGTTTTCATCAGGATTTTGAATTCCAACCTTCCACTTTTCACCATTTGGTTTCAATCCAAAAGATTGAACGTTTCCACCAAGAGAAATAAGACCTGATTTCATATTGTTTTCTTTAAAAATTTTTATTATACTATCTGAAGTAAATCCTTTGGCTATTCCTCCAAGATCTATCTGTGAGTTATTTTTTATTGATATATTATTTTCATTTACCTTTATATTTTTATAATTAACTCTTTCCAATTCCTTAACAATATCATTTTTATCCGGAACATTAAACTTTTGATTATAAAATCCCCATAAATCCATAACAGGTGAAATTGATATATCAAAAGCACCATCTGTTTCATTGGAAATATAAAGGGCAAAATCTATAATATCCGCTGTTTCCGAAGAAACCTCAGCCATTTTTTCTTTATTTAATATATATATTTCTCCTTGAGGATTATCTTTTTTTAACATATTGTCAATACGTCTTATTTCTTTTTCGGCCAAATTCAAGACCTCATTGGAATTTTCTCCATAAACGTATAAATCCATAATTGTATCCATCGCAAAAATCTGACTTGAGGATTCAGTTAATACAGGCTGTTTTTCACAGCCTGACAATAAAGATAAAATAAAAATAATATTAAAGAAAATTGTAAATCGCATAATGGCCCCTTTATAAAATTTAAAAAAATCATTTTGCCTTTTGTAATTAGACCTGTCAGAAAATAGGTTAATCAAATAATTATATACTTTACCTTTAGACAAAGGTCATCTAATATAAAATAATCTATTTTGCTGTAAATTTAAGCATAATAGGTGTTATAAGAGTAGTTACAATAACAACAAGAATAACAACAGGAAAAAGATTATTGCTTAAAATTCCCATTTCTACACCTTTTTGAGCAACAATAAGAGCAACTTCTCCCCTTGATACCATTCCAATACCAATACTCAAAGCATCTCTGTTTGAAAATCTGCACATTTTAGCGCCAATACCACAACCAATAATTTTAGTTCCTATAGCTATAATCAGTAAAGTAACCGCAAACAAAATTATATTTGGCGAAAGGCTGTTCAAATTTGTTTGAACGCCTATACTTGCAAAAAACAGTGGCGAAAATATCATATAAGAAATTATACTCATTTTAGTTTCAACATATTCCCTGATTTTAAGATTGCATATAATAAGACCTGCGAAATATGCTCCTGTAATATCAGCTACGCCAAAATATCTTTCTGAAACATAGGAAAGGAAAAGACATAGCGCGAAACTATAAATCGCTATTCTTCTATGACGGTCATTTTTGTCTATAATATTAGCGAAAATATTTACTATAAAAGCAACAACAACAATCAACACAAAATAAAGCAGTATTTTTGAAACAACTGTCAAAATATCAACACTTGGGTCTTTAAAACTTGTAATAACTGTAAGCACAATAATTCCAATAATATCATCAATAATAGCGGCACCTAAAATAGCCGTACCCATTTTTCCTTTAAGCTTTCCCATTTCTCTTAAAGTCTCAACGGTAATGCTTACAGAAGTCGCAGTTAGTACAACACCTACAAATATCGCTTTTAGTATCTCATTAATATTTCCATCGCCTACTCCAAAAAATCCAACGTAAGCTAAATATCCACCAATAAGAGGAGCTATAACTCCAATTACGGCAATTACTAAAGAAGCTGCTCCAGTTTTTTTCAGCTCTTCCACATCTGTATCCAGTCCTGCCATAAACATAAGAAGTATAACGCCTATTTTAGACATAACACTTAAAAAGCCTGTTGAATCTCCCATTTCAGGAATAACACCCAGAATAGAAGGTCCCAGAATAATACCCGCGACAAGAGAGCCAACCACCTGCGGCATATGTATTTTACCCGAGAAAAGCCCAAGTACCTTAGTAGAAATTAGGATTATAGCAATAATCCATAAAAAATCATAAGATGACTCCATAATATATTCAACCTCCTTTAATTTATTTATGAGCAGTAGTATTTACATACTCTGACTTATATTTTGAATATATTATCTTCTGACTTTTATATAACCCATAATAACCCGAAAGCATATAACTTACGGAAACAGCCAGTAAATAATATGGAAGTCCATTAATACCAAAAAGTTCAAATCCTATAAAAAGAGAAGTTATAGGACAGTTAGTCACACCGCAAAAAACAGAAATTAATCCCACCGCTGCGCAAAGACCGGGTGAAAACCCCAGAATATGACCAAATAAGCAACCAAAAGTTGCCCCGACAAAAAATGTAGGAACTATTTCTCCGCCTCTGAACCCTGCCGCAAGGGTAACCGCCGTAAACACTATTTTAAGAAAGAAATCATACCAATTAACTTCTCCCGAAACAGCTTTTTCTATAATATCCATTCCGGCTCCATTATAATCTCTTGTTTGTAAAACGAATGTAAATACGATAATAATTATTCCGCCTATAAAAATTCTTAAATAATGATTTCTAAGATGTTTTCTAAATAAATATTCAGTCTTATGCAGAATAATACAAAATAAAACGCTTAATCCCGCACATAATATCGCAAGCAAAAATATTTCTCCTGCCGAAATAATTGATATATCAGGAACATCTTCTAATATAAATTGTTCTGAATTAATACCAAAAAGTTCCGCTGTCCCCCTGCTTATAAGTGCGGCCACAGCACAAGGCACAAGAGCTGAGTAGTGCATAATTCCAACGCTTACAACTTCCATAGAAAAAATTGTCGCTGCCATAGGAGTACCAAATAAAGCTGTAAAAGCGGAGGTCATTCCACACATTATAACAACGTGCCTGTCTTTATCGTCAACCTTAAAAATATTTCCAAAAAAATTACCCATACTTCCGCCTATTTGAAGCGCCGCTCCCTCTCTTCCGGCAGAACCACCAAAAAGATGGGTTATAATTGTTGAAATAAATATAAGAGGAAGCATTTTTAAAGGTATATTTTTATTAGAACTTATAGAAGCCAAAACAAGATTAGTTCCTTGTTTATTAGCTCCATCAAATTTACGATAAATAAATGCGACAAAAAGTCCCGCTAATGGTAATAGCGCAATAATAAAATCATTTTTTTGCCTAACTTCCGTAGCGTTAACAATAAGAATGTAGAAAACACTTCCAATAGCACTAATAACGCAAGATGTAATAACAGCAAACAAAACCCATTTAAAAAGTATAAAAATACGATTTCCAATATGTTTAAAAACAGCTTTAAAAAAATCCATTTTTTATATCTCCCTAAAAATTTTATATATACTATAAGAAAATACTAATATATACAAACATTATTGGTAAATTTCAATAATTAAATTAATGATACCACAAAATTCTTCAAAATAAAAGATATAATATAATACAAAAAAAATCAAAATAAATTGAAACTTATAGTTATATTTTAAAGTAAAAAAAATAAAAAAATATTTTTTTAATAGATATATTGACAAAAATAAAAAAACATTTATTATAAATAATAACAAGTTTTATAAAAAATAAAGGAGAATAATTATGTTTTTACCAAAAGACCCTGTAATATTATTAAGTTATGTAAATACTCAGCTTCGTGATAATTATTCAAGTCTTGACGAGCTTGCGGATTCCAAAGATGTAGCTATAGAAGAACTCACGAAAAAACTAAATTTAATAAATTATTTTTATAATGAAAAAACAAATCAATTTATAGCGAAACAATAGACCTGTTTAATAAAATAACAAACTCTTAAACTCTAATAAATCTACAGCAATTCCAGAATAGACGGATAAAATAAAAACTATTTTATTCAATATTTCTTAACGATTTCGAAGTTTAAAAAACAAAACGCATTTAGCTAAAATCTTGAATAAAATATTTTTCTGTCTATATCAAAATTGCTGTAATACAAAAAAAATTCTTTTGTTATTTCTCATTTAAAATTCTAAGAATTGCTATATATAAAAATAATACACTATTATAGTCAATCAACTTGAAAAATGAACAAGTTCGGCGACTAAAAATTCTTTTCACTGTGTTGTCGTCGGTCAGCATAGGACAAGGCTATGCTCTCCCTCCTCCGTCTTTCGAAAATAATTTTTATCTCGCCTCCTTTTGCTCATTCTCAAGTTGATTGACTATAAAAAATAAGGAGCTATTAAAAAATGATTTCAATAACAGAACTTACTGTACGTTATGCCGAAACAGACCAAATGGGAATAGTTTATCATACAAATTATGGTATATGGTATGAAATAGCAAGAACAAATTTTATAAAAGATTTAGGCTATTCTTATTCTGAAATGGAAAAAAGAGGAATATTTCTTCCTGTAACAGATTTAAAACTTCATTACATATCACCTGCTCGATATGATGATAATATAAAAATAGAAACAACTGTTTCATCAATTTCTTCCGCGAAAATAGAATTTTCATATACTTCATATGTAAAAGAAAACAAAAAACCTATAAATACAGGAATCTCTATACACGCATTTGTTGATAATAAAATGCGCTTAATTAATTTCAAAAAAAATTTTCCTGATATTTACACAACAATAAAAAACTCAATTATAATAAAATAATAGAACTAAGCAGCTTAAAACAGCAATTATGTAGTTTTAAAAAAATATATTATTATTTATTGTTTCCCTATATATTTTGCAAAATCCATAATTTTGTTTAACTTAAAATATTGAACCTGTTATATACAAAAAAACAACTAACTATTAAAATTTAGTTAGTTGTCTGTAATCATCATATCAAATTTAGGCTATATAAAATTACTATTTTTCCTCATTTGTTTTTTCAAGATAATATCCTGCACCATAAAAAATAGCAAAAGCGGGAATAACATACACAAAAATTTTAAATATAGGTAATATAATTAAATCTCCTATATTTAAAAAAGCTTCCCATGAAGGCATTTGACCAACTAAATTAGCATCCCCAAAACTTCCGCCGTTGGTTGCTGAATAATATAAAATTATTAACAAACCAATAATCATCCATAGCGAACCCAAAAATTTACATAGTTTTGCCATATTAAACACAACTCCTTACATTTTAATTTATAAAAAACATTTATGTATCTTATTTTTTGTTAGCAAGTTTTTTTCTTCTTATTTTTTCAGATACATTTTCCCAAATTCCCGCACTTACATTAAAAAGCACAAAAGGAACAACTGTACACGCCAAAATAGCTATTGAAGTCATAAATGCGCCAAAACCGCCGCCTGGAGTTCCTAAAACACTAAGAAAACTCAAAACTCCAACAATAAGCCACATAGCGCCCCAAAATTTTAAAACGCTTTCCATAATGAACAACTCCTTTAATATTTATAATTTAATTTTAATTAACATAGCTATATAATCTACAAAATTAATATTA
>CATLIG010000030.1 GCA_949948985.1 uncultured Clostridia bacterium
AATTATCGGGAGCTTTCTCATAATACTGTAATATTCCCCATTTCATTTGAGTACCGCTGTCCTGTGATATAAACACCTCACGTTTTCCGGTATCCTCGTTGTCCTTGTACATTTTTATACGGTTATATGTATCGCTGTCAATATCTGTTTTATATGTGAAATCCGTAACTGTTCCGTCATCTGTAACCATTAATAACGGAAGTCTCATATTATCTATATTTTTAAGGGTAAGTTTTCCAAAATCATCATACAGCACAAACCACTTTTTAGCGTTTGACAAAGTAGTATCTATACCGTCAAGAATAATATCAAAAAGAGATTTGTTATCCTCAATAAGACTTTCAATAACAAATCCCGTATCCTCTATTTCTCCTGTATTCAATTTATAATCCTCAGCAATCATTTTTAATATATCAGAGGCTTTTTTATAATCGTATACATAAGTATCTTTATTTTTTAAATATCTCATCTGGTCGTATGCCGTAATCTCTATTTCCTGTTCTTTTCCTCTTTTTCTTGTAAATATAAATCCGTTAAACATCGGGTAATCGTCAACCCAAAATTTAACGTTATCTCCCTCTGAAAAAGCATAGTCTGTATCAAAGGTAACGTTTTTACACACGGTAAAAGTCATTTTTGACGGCGCGTTTTTTATTTCTCTGTCAAGTTTAACTTCATCTTTGCACAAATTGGATATATCATATACACTGTTATTGTGTGTTACTATAATTTTTATTTTCAATATCAGTCACCAGCCCTTAACAAATTTAAGGCAATATTAAAACCGTACCTTCATCAAGTCCATACAATATTTTATCAATATCGGTTATATTATTCAGTCTTGCTATTTCCATATATCTCTCGCCGTCATTTAGCTGTAGTTTAGCTATTTTCCATAAGGTATCGCCTAAAACAGACGTATATGTTTTCTCCGGTTCTTTTGTGGTTCTCTGAATTTCCTGATGTACTACAGCATTTCCGTTTTCGTCTTTTTCTCCTGTCATATTTGTAACTACTTTTTTTATCTCACGGTATTCCTTTAAATTAAGCTCTACCCAAAAATCGCCCTCTTCTCCGGCGTTTTCCTCTACGGAATAATCCTCTAAAGTCACTAAAAGATTTCCTTTAAAAATTTCCTTTCCGCAAGGCAAAAGCCTTGTTATAAAAAATCTTACAGGCTTCTTATCCTCAATAAATTTCCTGAATTTGTTAAGATAAAAAACTGGCTCTTTGAATTCCGTATCCCTCAGAGAAGTTAAAACATTATCTTTGGGAAGTAAAATCTTAAAACTAAAATCACGTAAGGCTATATCTTTTAAAATATTTACCTCGCCCACGTTTATTATATCAACAATATCATTACTGCCGCTTACATCAGTATTGAACGATTCAGGAGGTATAGGAAGCGTAATAAGGCTGTTGGGTTCATTATCATAAGAAAAACTAAAAGTATATGCCGTATTCATATTTTAATGCCTCCTAATGCACGCCCTCTGGACTTATATTTATTGATTCCTTCATCTTGGTTTTTATTATCCTTAACATTTTATCAACATCGGCAGTTTCTTTTACATCTCCGAAAGTAACGTTTACCTGCGGCGTTATCTGTGAGACATATACCTCTTGTACAATATCATTCTCATAAATATCCCGCATTCTCTTTAAATCCTCGCTTGATACGTCTACCGTACCGCCGACTTTATCTACCTTGCCTACTTTGTCTATGTTCTTTTTACTCTTGTCATCTTTGTTTGCTATATCACCGTTTCCGTTATCTAAAGCACCTCCAAGACCTACATCTTTAAGTATTTCCTCTGCTGATTTTTCCGCCTTATGTTCCTGTTTCGCCGTCTCATAAGCCGCCATTCCCGCGTCTATTACACTACTCATCTCATTAGACAAAGCCTCATTCTTAGCCATATATTCATTCCAAGTCCTTTCTCTGTCGGCTATAGCGTTATCCAGCTCAGCGTCTCTCGCCGCCATATCTGCGTTTATTTTATCTCTTTTGCTTTGTAATTCAGCGTTTCTTGCCGCCTTTTCCGCTTCATTCGCTACAGCCGCTTCTGTACCAAAGCTGACTTTTTCAATTAATCCAAATTCTACAATTCCAAGACTGTTTATTTTTGATATAAAATCATTAATTAATCCGATTGCGCCGTTAATCATATCCTGCAAAAGCTGTAGGGAACCCGCTTTCATATCGCCTATAAAATTTTGAATTGCAACACAAGCAGTACTGATGCCTAATGACATCAAATCCCAAGCGTTTAATACTTTATTTTTCGCCCATATCATAGCAATTTTTAAACTATCAATAGCATACACAATACCTGCTACAGTTGAATTCCACGCTATTTGAAGTCCTATAAGCCCTACCTGAAAAGCCATCTTTACAAGCTCCCAGCAGGCTCTCAATCCTCCAAGCTCATTTACAAGCCAAATAATAGCCGCTATAATCGCTGCCATTCCTAATACAAGCCATATTATAGGACAACCATATAATGACGTGTTAAAGAGCCATTGAGCAACTGTAACTAACCCCAGTATAGTTTTTACCGCCGCTATCGCTATCGCTAATGACGCAACAGCTATAGCTATTCCTTCAATTATAGGTCCTACAGTACTCCAATTTTCCGATATATAATCATACACTTCTCCTATAATTGTTACAATCGTTCCCAAAAAATAAATAATAGGTACAAGAGCTTGCCCAAGCATTGTAAATAGCTCTTTTATTGCCGGCATATTTTCATTTATTGCTTTAAATAGTTCAAGTACAGCAGGATATAATGCCATACCTATTTCCTCTTTCATATCTCCCCAAGCGTTTGACATCTGCACGAGCTGTCCTTGTGGAGTATTAGCTATAGCGGCATTCATTTCTCCAACATTTCTATTTATAACCTTTGCTAATGTTGCCGCTCTATCAGCTTCATTTCCGTATTTAATCATTTCCTCTTCGGCATCATTAAATGTAATACCCGCTCTTGTAAGAGCCGCTGTCTGTCCCTGCATTACTTTACCAACCATATTCCCAAGATTATACATATCCTCACTTGTGACATTTACACCCTTTTGTGCTACGGCAAGATTATTCATTGCAGGCATTAAACTTTTAAGTGCTTTTGTACTGGTTAAAAAAGTAGAAACCTGTGCCGCTCCGGCAAGCTGAACCTCGTCACCTATAACTCCTATCTCTTGCTGTGCCGATGCAAGGTCTTTTACAGATTGTATCATATTTTCAGTTGCTTGCATTCTTTGTTTCATTATTGTTTCAAGCTTTGTCTCCGCTTGTATCTGCACATCAGCGAATTCTAAATTTTCATTTATAAATCCCGCGGTCTTTTTAATTGCCTGTATCCCTAAAAAAGCTTTCACTAAACCGCTTATTTTATTAATTAAACCTTCCGCCGCATTTTCCCCATCTCTTACGGTTTCATTAAATTGATTTTGAGCGTTTATATTATCTCTTATACTTCTTTGCGCATTGCTTATAACCCCATTAAGTCTCTGATATTCTTTTTGCGCTCTCGTTGCATCCATATCCTTTATAGCGTTATTTAAGTCATTCTGACTTTCCAGTGCATCATTCAGATGTCCTCTTAACGCTTCTATCTGATTATTTAATCTGTCTGCTCCTACATTGTCAATTTTGTTTCGCTCAATACTTTGTATCGTATTGCCTAAACTGAAAATTCTTTGATTAAGAATATTTATATCGTTAATCATATTATCAGGTATTATATCCATATTATCGGCAAGACTGTCAATATGGGTTTGATTGTTCATAAGCTGTTCCATTTGATTATCAAGTGATGTCATTTCCTGCTTATATCTCTCAACACCTGTAGTATCAAAAATATCTATATCATTTGGTATGTTCCACTCAATTGGTACTACTGCGGTTTCCGGTGTTGGCACGTCCGTTGGCGTATCCCATTCAACAGGCGTTTTTACAGGCTCAGGAGTTTGTACATCAGGAATAGGTTCACTTATTATATTTTCTTGAACAATTGATATAGATTGCTCAGGAAGTTCAGGTGTTTCAGGCATTTCAGGTAAACTTATATCAGGAATATTATTAAACTTTCCAAAAGTTCCGTTTGCTATATTATCAAGCTTTTCTAATTTTGAAATAAGATTATCAATCCCGCTTAAAATTCTGTCTAATGCCTCTATATCATCTAATATTTGTATTTGCGATTCTATTGTGTTGCTACCGTTCGCCATTTTATCACCCCCAATAAAAAAAGACAATCATTTCGACCGCCTTTTCATATTATTTTTAAAATAAAGTTTATCTTTATTCTACCTTATCAACATCTTTTCCAAATGCTTCTGAATATTGACTATATAATCCTGTATCAAAATCATAAGTATAATCTCCGGCTAAAGGCTTTTTATCTTTTAATTTTCCGTATAAAATATCAATTTGTTCAGAAAGTTTTTCCCAATCGGATTTAATATCCAAAAATTTAGAATCATCCAAACCTTTTATATACTCATCATACTCTTTTTTTGTTTCCATAGCCTTATCAAGTTGTTTAATAGTAAAATCCAAATCCATTGTCTTTCCAGTACTATCTTTTCCATCATATATATAATGAGATATATCACAAAATCCAGCATTCCAAATATCTGATGTTAAAAAATTTTTTATTTTTTTTAATTTCTTCTTTTCGGTTTGAGGTTTTTCAGAATTTTCTATTATATTTTTAGCTATTCCCGATTTTATCAAATCAGTTTCTTGAGTATCTGATTCTTCTCCACAACCAACAAAGCAAATTGACGAAACTACTAAAGCAGTAACAAGTAATCTTTTCATAAAAGACACCCCTTTTATATAATTTTCTATATTATACCAAAAAAGGGTATCTTTTGTCAAATTTCACCTTTTTCTTCTGCGCTTTGGCTTTGCTGCTTTTCCTTTGTCCTTTGCATATTTCTTTATAAAAGCAATAACTACCGCCTTTTCAAATCTATCCATTTCAATAAATTCTCTGGGCTTCATACCCATTTTTAAAAACGCCATATAAGCATAATTGGTTTCAGGGTCGCCCTTAATTAGTTTTTTACTTCTTCTGTCAGTTCATCAATATCCTCTTTAAATCCCGAGAATTTAAGAATTTCCAAATGAAGCCTGCTTACCTCGCCTGAAAGCAGTACCTTATTAAGATATTGGTAAGCGTTTATACAGCCTAATTTCTTTATACTTTCAGCGTCTTTAAAATTAGGATTGAGTGTGTTTTCAACAACCAATTCTTCAGCAAATGCCTCCGAATTAACCTCTGGTTCTCCCTTTTTGTTGATTTTTGTATGTTTTCTTCTTAACTCCTTTACCTCTTTTTGAGTCACCGTTTTAATTGTCGCGGTAAAAAGTTTTCCTTTGCTGTCTCTTAATCTGTTAGATATAGGTATTTCCTTTGTCATACCCTCAACTATATTCTGATTTAAAAATTCCTGCAATGTTTCAGCCATAATAAAAATCCTCCTGTTTTTGTATTTTTATAAGGGCTGATATAACGTAATATCAGCTCTGTTTCACATCATTTCATAAAGTTTTGTCTGCTTATTCCACAATAAGCTCACCGAATTCATTAAGCATATCAATATTGTTAAAAGTAAAATCAATATCCTCATCAAGTTCGGTAGAATCAATGTCCAATTTTCCCATTAAAGCGCTGTCAAGATTAACGCCCTTAACAATAACCGTCTGCTTTCCGATTTTAGTGCTTGGGTCTTCATTTTCAATAAGTATGTCAAAGTATGTATCAATACCATTTTTAATATACTTTAACATCATCTCTCTAAACTTGCTTGTACAATAATATATTGTCATAGACCCTGAACCACTCCAACCGTTAGCCTTATGCTTAGCCCCTGTCTGACCTAAGACCTTTACTTCATTTTTTTCTTTCTCAACATTTACCTCAATATTTTTAACATAAAACATTTCCTCAACGTTTCCGTCTATGGTGGCTATACAACGCCCCATAGCTCCGTTTACAATACTTTCAACCGCTAACGTAGACATAAAATATCACCTCCTATTCAACTATACACGTCATATAGAGCTTATCCATTGCCCCGACAGGCTCTATATACTCGTTTACAATAACATCGCCTTTTTCAATACCTTTTTCCACAACGATATCCTCTGTATTGAAATTCTCAATCGCCTGTATGGCTTCAAGCTGATTATGATAATTTATAAGCTCCGACTTAAAAATATCCCTGCCTGTAGCATTGTTCTGAACCTTTCCAAGATAATAATTATCAAAAATCCTTGCGGTATCGTTTGCCACAGCGTCAAGCACCCTTATAACCTGATTGTTTGAAAAATCCAAATTTTTATCAGCAGTAATACTTGTAAAAGAATTAATATCTTTAAGGACTTTGTATTCGCCTTTATCACCATAAAGAACAAACTCGCCCTCACCGATAAATTCTTTCAGCTCCGATTTTTTATAAGACGCTAAAATTTTAAGCTCACCGTCATATTTCACGTTTGTTAAACTCTCGTTTACTTCAGCACCCGCTGTCTTTCCGGCAGCCCAATATACAAGCCCCGTTTTATCAATAATTCCCTCAACAGCAGCTACATCATTTTTTATGGAAATAACACCCTCAAAATCAGCCTTAGAATAATTGTGAAGTACACAAGTAACTTTATATCCCTCATCATCTCTAAGACGTTTCACAAAGCTCGCGAACAAGCCCTTAGTAACCTCATCAGAACCCACATAGAGAATTGTCGTAAAGTCCTCCGCCTCTATTTTGTCAAGGAATTTAGAATAATCATTTCCGGTAATCTCTTTATCCGTACCTCCTGTTAAATTTGTTCCCGCTGTTGCCGTAATACCTGTACCGCTGAAAGTAACAAAATCATTCGCTTTAAGCTCGTCTACAGAAGCGGCGCTCTGACTGTCAACCTCTGTAAAATCATCACCAACAAGAGTTTTAACGATAAAACTGTTTTCATTATCAATATCAGCCTCAATAATAATCTTTATATCATTACCTCTGATACCGCCGCAAACCGCTGTGACCGTCAAAGTATTTTCACCTGTCCCAATAACAGCTTTTGCCTTTTCTCCGCTGCCAAGCCTTAACAATTTAACCTCGCTTGCTCCTTTAAAAACTTCTCTCAAAGGAAGCATTTTATCGTCTGTATAAGAATAGCCTAAAACAGACAAGCAACTTTTCTGAAAATCCTCTGCCGTCAAAGATATAACCTCGTTTTCTTTGCCCCACGAACCCATAAAAGGCAGAGCTACAATTCCACGCTCGCCTACCGCTCCCAAAGCTCTGGCTTTTGAAACAAAATTAATATATGCCCCCGGCAATACCTTATTCTGAGTTGTAAAAATTCCGCCTCCTGCCGCCATATTATTTCACCTTGCCTTTCAAATAATCATCAATCATTTTGTTGACCTCTGATTTTGTATAGCTTCTGCCGTTTTCCAAAAGAGCCTCAATCAAATCTCTGTGAGGTTTATATCCTTTGCTTGAAAGAAAAGCCTGCTTTGAAAAACTAAGCTCTTTTTCATCAGTTTTTTCTTTTGATTTAAAAGTTTTTTCACTTGTTTCAGTATTTTTTACAGCCATTATTTGCAGCCTCCTTTTTGCTTTAAAGCATTCATTTTTACATCATCATTTCTAATAAGATATCTTGCCGTAACATCAAAAATAAAGTGATATATTCCCTCGCCTTTTTCGCCACGCATATTTTTCGTTCTGTAAGCAGCCTCTTCTGTTTCAATTATTTCAAACCTTGAATACATATTTTTTAGCCAGTCGTTGTACTCTGTATTGTCTTTTTCTTTGCAAACATAAGAAACGTCAAAGGTCAAATCAAGCTGTCTCATACCGCCTATTCCGCATTTTGTATTTGAGCTTATAACCATAACGAAAATCTTTCCGAAGGCATTTGACGTTACAGCGTCAACCTCAATTTTTGTATTAGGATAAATCTCTTTTATTTTTTTAGCGATTCCCTTTGATATTGCGTTTGTGTACAAAATCAAAGCCCCCTTTGCGAATACCTTTTTATATAATTATTAATTTTGCGCTCAAATCTTGCCTTTTGCGTAAGTTTTATTTTTTCACAGGCTCTTTTAAATACCCATTTTCCTTGTACCGTTCCCGTTGGTACGGCTCTTTTAAATACTCTCCCGTTTTTACAGCGGGTTTCCTTTATTGTATACGAACCTACAATCATACCTTTTTTTGATGTAGGGTCATACACAAACACCCTGCCCCTCCAATATCCCGGTACAAAGTGACTTCGGAAACCTTTTTCTATATATCCCGAATAATTTGCGTAATTGCCTATACCCACGGTAATTTTTCCGTTTGAAATCTGAGCCGTATCATCACTATGGAAACTTCTCTCATAAGTCTTGCTGGCATAGATTTTCTCATTGTCAGTAATTCTTACGGCTTCCTTTACAAACTTATTACCCTCCGCAACAGCCATTTTAGCAAGATATCTTGGGAAATCCTTTTTCATATCCTGTAAATTTTTCCTGTACTGTTTAATATTTTTAAGGTCAACTCTCACTCTCATTATTATCACTTCCTACCGCAGCACTCTCAACAACAGCTGCTTCCTGATGTGTGGCGTAAACCGCTGCCCGCCCTGCGTTTGTATATTCTACCGTTCTGCCGTATCTCGTGACAACAATTTTGTCACCTGCCAAAACCTCAATTTCAGGAGGCATAAACACTACAGCCGTATAATTAAAAAAAGCCGCCGTATCGGTAGATTCGGTCGGGCTTTTTCCCATTACTAAGGCGCAAGGTATATTTTTATAAACAGCCTCGTCAATGTGTCTGTTTATAAAGTCAACTTCTTTTTCGACATTGCGTATAATATCGCAAGTATCTGTATATGTTGTTTCAATGGCAGCTCTTTCCGCTTTAACATTTCCAAACATAAGACCACCTGCCCTCTACTGCCATTTTAATTTTCTGAATGAATTAAGCTCACCTTTGTACTTATTTAAAAAATCACTCTGAACAGCCTCACTTGCGGAAACCGAGGCAAAAGAGGTTGATACATCGCCTCTTCTTACCGCCGTAACCTCCTTAGGTTTTTCCTCACTGCCGTATCCCTCTGTCCTCCATAGGTCTGCGGCAATTCTCACAACTGTATTTTCAAGCTCTTTCGGAATAATTTTGATATGACAATAATTTTTAACCTTATCAACCGCCAAATCAAGTACAAACTGTAAAAGCTCCGTTTCCTCACTTGCCGGATTGCTTTTTCCCAAAATCATTAACATTTTTTTTAACATAAAATCACTCCTGACCAAGCTTTCTGATACTCTCAATCAAAGCCGATTTATTCATACCGCCATAACCGCTTATATTATTTTCTTTAGCAATAGCTTTAAGTCTTTCGACGGTCATTTCCTCCAAAACCGTATCGTTGTTTTCCATATCATCAGAAGTCTTTGCATTATTGGGATATATATCATTGTTTTTCAAATCATCAGAAGTCTTTGTATTACCTGTACGCATATACGAATATCCCAGATTCAAAAGTTTATTTCTTTGGAATTCTGTTTCCGCAATTCTTTCAACATTTCCTTTAATCATCCGAAACATACAAATCACCTCTTATTCAGCGTCTTTGATGCTTGCGTAAATGCTGTCAAGCTTATTATCGGGAATCCATAAATCGTGAAAACGTCTGTAATCAAGCGCCCACGCATTTGCGTTCTGATAAGTTTCAGGGTCAAATATACGCATTTTATCTTGTTTCGTTACCGCTACCGGAGATGTAGCCGCGCATACAATAAAATTTACATCTTTGCCTGAATCTCCTTTTTTATAACCTCCGTTTTCCTGTCCTTTTGTTTTTCCATCATAAATTGTAATCGCCGAATACATACGGTTCGCCGGAGTTGAGATAACAGGAACACCGTCTACAGCGGGTACCTTTGTGTTAACCCCGCCTTTTGAAAAATCAACAACACTCAGTCTTCCCGATAATTCAATTTCCAGCTCAAGAATAAACTCCGGAGAAGCCTGAATAATCAAAGCCCCATTATATCCATTACTCTGAACTGCCGATATTCCTGCTTTTATCTTTCTCAGCGCGGAAACATTAGTATCAGACGGATTATATCCATATTCAACCATTCCCGCCTTTTTAGCAGCTATAGCCTGCGATACAACAGAAGATATACGATAAGCGTCAATTTCAGGAATTATATATTCTCTTTGGAAATTACTCATAACAGAACCCGCGTTTACCACAAAATTTGTTTCATCCGTATCCATAGCGTCCAAAACAAAGCGTCTTGCCCTGTCCTGCGTCATTGTTTTCGTTTCGTACTCAAATACCACTCCTCCTGTCGTATAACCATTTTCTCTGTCATAATCAGCAAGCCCCTGTAATGACATCTTCGGTATTTTTACTTCCGCTCCTCCTGTATATTTTATTTGCCCTGAATTTGCGTCCATCCACCCCGTAGTCGCGTCCTGTACCGCGATAAGGTCAAGCTTACTTTCAAATAATGCTGCCGTTTCCAATGTATTAACAGCCATATAAATCGCTCCTTTTCATTTTTATTTACAGTTTTTATTTTAGAATTGCTGTAATCCCCATAGCCTGATTAATCTGCTGTTCAAGGCTTAAACTTCCCGAGTCCGCCGTATTGACTCCGGCAGGTTTTGCGCTTTGAAGTTCAACAGATTTCTCTTCAAATAATATCGGATATTTTTCTTTAATGTTTTTAAACTGTTCGTCAATGCCAAATACTTCCCCATCATCATTAACCGTTATTTTTTCTCTGTCAAAAGCCTTTGCCAAAAGCTCCGCATGATTTTCCTCAACGCCTTTAAGAACTCTTTCTATCGCTGAATCAACCGTCATATTCCTAATTTTAGACGCTGACGCGGCTCGTTCCTTTGCCGTTTCATCTTCCATTTCCTTAATTCTTTTCTGAAGACTTTCACTATCCTTGTTTTCTTTTTTCATATCGGAAATAGCTTTCGCTGTAGTATCAAGCATTCCTTTAGCGTCATCGTATTTTGCCTGTAAATTTCTGCATACAGCCTCAGCGTCCTCAATTCCCGTAACATAAACCTTATTGTCTTTCATAGCTTTTTCAACATTTTTTATTTGTTCCTCCGAAAATCCCTGTTCCTGTAAAATTTTTTTCAGCATAAAATTAACTCCTTTTACAATAAAAATAAAGCCTGTTTAACGTCTGTGCTTAAAGACGATATTACTTCTTCGCATACTTATTTGCCGTATTCGTTAAACTGTTCATCAATCCCTCAAGACTTTGCGCAAGGGCATCTTAAAAATTCTGTAATGCAGCAAATTCTTTTTCCATATCCGATTTAAAGCTGTCAGTATTGAATTTTGGTTTTTGTGATTCTTTTTCCTCTGTACGTTCTTCGAGCAGCTTCATATTTTTTGAAAACTGTATTTTTACCGTTTCAAGCAATTCATTAACCCCTATACGATTACCCTTTTCTGAAAATTCATCAAGAAGCGTTATAAGTTTATTGTTTTGGTTAATTATCGTGCTTAATTTTCCACACATATCTTTTGTATCGTAATCATACTCGTCAATAATCGTATAGTCTTCTATGAATTTACCTTTTGTACATCCGTGTATATTTCCATCTAAATCAACAATAATATAATCACCGTACTTTACGACAGACATTTTATTGCCTTTATAAAATTTAACCAAGTCTTCCTCAAATCTGGCGTCTATATTCAAAATTTTTATTTTTTCATAAAACGCTTCCGTTTCCTCAACCTTAAAAATGTTGTACAAACTTCCTTTCTTAACGCATTTCATTTTTGTAACCTCCTTAAATTTTGTAATTAAAAAACACCTACGTATGTAAGTGTTTTTAGCAAAATACTAAATTATATATTTTTTTTATCTTATTAATCAATTCTTTATCGTTTAACAATTCAGTCTCATTTGTTTTATATGGGTCATAATTAGCGCAAATTTCCGGTATATCGTCTAAAGCGGCTGCTAATTCTTCATCCTCCAACTGTAGCAATAATTCAGGCATATCATAAGAAAAATCATTACAATTATATTTTCCCAAAATAAGCTCTTCCATCATAATTTTTATTTTATTTCTCATATTTCTGCCATCCTCCTTTAGGTTTATTTCTTGTTACTATTGATACAACTTCTTTAGTGTTATTATTTTGAATAACAGCTATACCATCATAAAATTTAATTATTCTATCATTCTCCGTATAATTTGCCTCACCTTTTAAAACTTCCAATAATTTGTCTTTATCAAAATGTACTTTATCTTTCCCGCTTTTTTGTCCTAAAAACCTGTTAAGCGAATGGTCTGTAAACTCATACCCATATTCTTTAAAACTATAATAATTAGATATAAGTTTTTTTCTGTATAATTCTGAATAAGTTTCTTTACTTTTGATTTTACTGATAGTCGCATATTCTCTTTTTTTAGAATTCCATTCCTCACTATTATTATACTTTAACTCTTTAAACGCATCAAGACTTTCAGGCATATTTTTTTTGCCTAAAACCTCGGTATATCTTTCAAACTGCTTTTTGTCGGCATATTCATTTTTAATCATCTTAATATCCCGCTCTACAGCGTCTTTTCCACGTCTTTGAACTTCCCCGTCATACCACTGTTTCCACGTCTGCCTATCCTCCGGCGGTTCAAGTCCTGACGCTATGTAATCCTCTTTTTCGTGAGGGTCGTACTCAACCGTTATACACCTGCAATGATTGTGCATAGGCGGCGCGTTTATACCCTCTTTTCTGTCTTTTACATCAAACACCTGCATATCCAGTCCCGCACAAGTACTGCACACAGATAATTCGTGTTCAGACCAGAATTGATACTGCTCTATTCCCGCCGCTTCATATGCCCTGAAATTAGCCTCCTCGTGAAAATGCGTGGTTTCCGATTCCACAAGATTATACGCCGCTGTAAAGCTCTGTCCCGTCTTATCAGCCATTTCCTTTGCCATCTGCGGCAGGCTTGTACCGCCTTTAAGTCCTTTTGACAAAATATCTCTTAAATTAAAAATAAGGTTTTCTTTGTTCTTCCAAAGTCTGTCAGAAAAATGATTACCGCACCACGGGTATGAAATAACATCCTCAATCATTTTTTCACTGAAATATTTTTTCGTAAATCCCATATCTATGTCAAAATGTTCGGCTAAGTCTGCCGCTTTGCCGATAAATGATTTTTTAAATACTTCGGCTAAGTCTTTATTCATTGCCTTTACCGCTCCGAAATACAGACCGTTTACAGCACCCTCTATTTGCGTACTCACCGCTTCAAGCCTTGTTATACGGCTTTGATAGGCTCTCGCGTCAACTACCGCTTTAAGCTCTGCCGCCCTTTTAGGGTCTGCCTCTGTTTCATATTCTCTTACATATTCTTCAAGGGACTTTTTCCATTCCTTGTACTCGCTTTTATTAAGCTCTCTCATTGCCTCGTCAAATGTAAGACCGTTTTCAGAAGCGTATCTGTGGTAAAAGTCATTTATCTGTTTTCTTATGTCGTTAGAGGCATTCTCGTAAAACTCAAACAGCTTTTTATTAAGTTCATTTCCTGTCAGATGTGCTTCTTTCTCACGCTTTAAGGCTCTGTTAATCCAGTAATTATTGCTTGCCTTTCTTTTCGACTTTTCTTTCCTCATTTGACCTCACCGTCTCATCAGTGCCTGTATTAAAATTTTTATCAAAAAGACCCACTCCGAATTCTTCCATATCCTCATATTTTTCCTCTTTTATTTTTTCAAGCTCCGCTTCAACATTTTCTACCCACGGGTGTCTTGATATTCTTAAAGCATTTGATATATGACCCTGCGATTTTATGACATTGTCAATAATCTCTGTTTCATTGACAATCACATCACGTTTGAATGTAACCTCAAAATCATCGTTTTTAAAGCTTCCTTTCCCTGTCAGCTTTAAATAATCGTCAATAAATATTTTCATATTCTCCATAGCAAGCTGTATTTCCGTTTCAAGGTCATTGCAGTCCATATCCAAATCGGCGTAACGGAATTTCAGAGCCTGTCCTGAAGCGTCTCCCAAATTTGGGTCCTGAGTATCAACGCTTCTTGAATAATCATAAATATCACGCCTGTGTTTATCCAAAATCTTTATTACAGCGTCAATATTTATATCCGAGGTCAGCTTGTCAACATCTCCGTCTCCCTCTACAAGAACCATCAATTTTTCTTTAAGCTCTTTAATAACCTCATCCGCATCCGAACCGCTGTAATTTTTTATTATATAAATAAAATTAGCAATATCTCTTAATAAATCAGCAGTAACCGATTCCTGCCAGTTTATATCGTCTATAAGTTCCTTTATAAAATAAAACAACGGTAATTCCTCTTCCGTATATTTGAGCCATAAAAAAGGCGGTACGCTCCAATTGTAGCCTTTCAAACCGTCTGTAAAATGAAATTCTCTGTCATTTTTATCATAATCAGCGGTAACCTGACCTCCGTCACGTACAAAATACTTAATTCCTTCATTGTCATAGTATTCAATTCTTGTAATTTGTCTTTCATTTTTGCCCTCATAAACGGTTTGACTGTAAAATCGTATTACCGCCTCAAGCGCTGTATGTTCTTCATCCAGCCAATAAGGAATAATCTGCTCACTTGGAATACGCTTAAATCTCAGTTTTCCTCTGTCAAAATAAATCTGCGCAAATCCTATTCCCTTTTTAATCGTTTCTTTGCCCCAGCTTTTAAAAGCCTGTCTTGCCCTGTCGTCAAAAATATTGTTAAGTTCCTTTGTATACGCGGCGTTTTCAGATTTTACCGACCATGAGTTTGACAAAAGATAATTAACTTTTTGTTCAATAAACTTTCTTAGGATAGGATGCTCAATTTTTGTGTTAGACCTGTTTTTTAAAGTATTTCTCTTAGTCTGAACAATTGAACGGTTCCTGTAATATTTTTCTCCTTCTTCCATAAGCCTTTTTTTATCAGAAGCGTTCCATTTGTCAAGCTCAAGCTGTATTATTTCAGACATCGCAAGACCGCTTTTCTTAATTCTTTCGGCAATTCCTGTAATATAACCCACTTTTTTAACACCTCCTAAAAATCAAAAAGAGACTTTTTCGGAATATAAAATCTGTTTCTTTTCATTTCATCCTCCAAAGCATACCTGACAGCGTCAATACTGTGATTGTCTTTATCAGGATAATCGGCTCTGAAATTTCCGTCTTTGTCCCTGCCATATTCATAGCTTAAAAATTCCTTTGCTGTTTCAGGACATCTTTTTTTATCAATTATAATAGCCTCCAAATCCTGAAGAAATTTAATTCCATGCTCGATGCTGTCCGGTCCTTTTTTTGCAGGACGTATATTAAGTCCCAGATTTTTAAATTCTGCTATTGTTCTTGGTTCCGCGCTGTCTCCCATAACTCTTCCATTTTTCGGATTCTGTTTCTTTATCGCTGAGACAGCAGCTCTGTTTGACATACCAACTTTATGTATCTCAAAATAAATATAAAGCCGTCTTCTTGTTTTATCGTAATAACACTCCGTATAATGCAGAGGGTCTACAGCATAGCCAAAATCAACGGCTCTTTTGATTTTATCAAAACTTTCAATTTGTTCTTTTGTAATCGTTTCAATAATTACATTTTCAAATACCGCTCCGCCCGTTCCTGTAACTTCTCCTAAATATTCATGGCAATAAGCCTTTTCATTAGTCTTTTTAAGATGTTCCGCCTCAATAAAAAACTGCTCTCCAAGCCAATCTTTGGGTATGCCTAAATATGTGCTGTGATGTATAAGTCTGTCGCTCTGCTCAGTTAAAACCTCTTCGTTTACCCAGTTTCTCTGACTTATCGGAGGATTGTATGAACAAAACACAACAAAAGGCGAACCGCCTCTCATAAGCGACTGATTAATTGTTCTGAGTTCGTTAATCCCATTGAATTCGTCAACTTCTTCATACCATATGTATTTACAGTAGCCTTTTCTGAATTTTGTGGATTTTATTTTCTTAGGCTTATCAGCTCCTCTGAAAATTATCCTCTGACCTGTCGGCTTATAAATAAGTTCAAGAGGACTTAACTTGCTTTCCCAGCTTTCAGAAACTTCTAGAGCCTGTATCGCCCATGATAATTGTTCATATACGCTGTCCTTTAAAAACACTCCCACTTTACGCAAAACAACAGCGTTTGCGTTTTCGTCTTTCATAATTCCTGAAATAATCTCAATGCTTACAAAAGAGGATTTTGTACTTCCCCGCCCGCCTTTAAGCCAGTAATGAGTATGCCTGTTTTCAGTTATGTCCTTGTGAAGTTCCTCAAAACACGGTGCGATAAGCCCGTATATATCCGTTTGTTTCTTTTGGGATGTTCCTTTCAGCGGCACGCCGTAAAGAAGTTCTTTTAAAAAACTTTTTTCAGTAGAATTTCTCATAGCTTAAAACCGTCACCGCCTCAAAATGTTCACGCCTAAGCGTATCGGAATCAACATCATAGTTAATTTCATAATTTTTCCGCCGCCATTTTTCTTTGTATTCTTTTCGTTTTTCTTTGTTTTCCTCTTTGCGCCGCTCTTTTTCCTTGAAATATGATAACCCATATGTTTTAAGATATTTTGATATATGCTGTCTTGACACGCCGATTTCCTCTGAAATATCATTTATACTTTTTCTTTCAATAAAAAAAAGAACATAAGCCTGTTCTCTCCATTTTTTCTCAGTCATGTTTATCACCCTGATTTTTTAAAACTATAATTTAAGGTTACATTTTTGTCTCATAAAAACGGGCGTGAAAAATTATTCCGGCATTTTACATCCGGACTTTAATTTCAAAACGCTCCAAAACACCGTTATAACGCGTGCTAACGCTGTTAAAAATATAATATGGTATAATCTTACCTTTTAATTATAAAAACGCTCTGCGAGACATTTTTTTATTATTTTAAATGTTCTCCTATATCGTCAATTATTTTATACATCTGCTCAACCAATTCGGGATAGTTTATTAATTCTTCCCGCATCTGTCTTTTTATGCTGTCTGACGCTTCTTTAACACCTTTATCGTAACTCATTTTCAATTTTTCACGGCTGACAGTGCTTCGTTCAAGAGTAGCAAGCGTTTTAATTGCGTTCAGGGTATTTTTATCAAGTTCTTTTGAATCCGTATTAATAAGCATATCCATTAAAAGCTGAAACGCAACCGTACTTGTCGCCTCGCTCATTTCCGTTTTTAACCCGCTTGAGGTTTCAATAATTGTTTTTGCCTGTTCTCTTGCCATCGTAATCCTCTCAAGCTTTTTCAGGAAATTTTTTCCATACCTCTGTACGGCAGACTGACTTATATCATATCCATCCGCTTTAAGCCATTCCTCAATTTCCTTATATGTCTTTCTCTTATTTACAATAGCGTCATTTACGGCAGCGATAACGCTTTCCGGAAGTTTGTCTATCTTTCTGTGACGTCTGTTATCCTTCATTACAGACTCACCCCAACAACAGCCGGAACAGCTCCGTCAATCAAATCCTTTCCGTTTGCCGTAAGGGACGCTACCGTTCTTTTGATTGTTCCGCTTCCTACATCTTCAATTTTTATAAATCCTTTTTCTTTCAGATACGCTATATTGCCCCGTATATCCGAATCACCTGATAAAAACTTCAAATCAATAAGCTGTTTTTTTACGGTATCAATATCCAGAGGGTCGGGATAAACCCTGTTTAAGATTCTTAAAATCCAGCCTCTTTCTTTTTCGCTGTCAATTTCAAAATTCATTGTGTGACCTCCTTTATCTAATTTTTTAAAATCTGCTCCTGTAACGCTATAAGACTTGATACATTTTTGTTTAATTCGGTAATATCCTCTCTGATATAATCCAGTTTTGAATCCAATTTGTTTATTTCCCTGTAAAAATCATCTTTGAGTGTATATTTTTCAGGGAGTCTTTCCTCAAGCCTTTCTATTTTTAAAGTAATCTGTTTCGTATTCTCTTTTGTTTCAGCAGAATGTTCCTCAATGATTCTTCTTGTTTCCGCTTTATCGTTCTGAAGCTGTCCGTAGAGATTTTTTAAACTCCATGTAATAAATCCTCCGGCACAAGTTACAATAATTCCAAAAATCCAGTTAATTGTAATCTCCATGAAAATCACTCCGCCTTTTTAAGCGCCAGAACTTTTTCCTCAACGCTGTCCGTAATATACTTAACAACATCATTTACGCCTTTTTCAAGAGCTTTTTCGTATTCCGGTTTAAGCTGACGGTATACAGACGTAACCGCGTCCTTTCCTATATCATCTAGATATTTGCGGTCTATAGTCCCTTCTTTTACAAGCTTTCTTACTTCACCCGCGCAAGTTTGCTCAAGAGCCGATACCGTTTTTTCTGATAATTTATCTACCGTTTTTACCGCCGTTTCAAAAAGTTCTCTCTGTTTCTGATTTTCAATTTTTTCAATTTCTTTTTCAGTTTTAGCCTTCGCTTTCTTTGCGTACATAATCACATATGCGCTTAAAAGACTTAAAAAACTCATCAATACAGTCGCCGCTGTATTTGTCAAAAATTCCGCCATAAAATTCCTCCTTATAAAAAAATACCAACAGTTATTTGCCTGTTGGTATAATTATAACACTATATTTTTTGAATTTTTATTGACAATGTCATAATTTTTACAGTAATTTCAAAAAATTCTGTAAGCTAATCAAAAAAACTAATCTGATTTTCATATGGCTGACTTTTGGATATTGGTTTTTCTGTAATTCTCCTTATATGCCTTTCTGAATATCCGTATTTCTTAGAAAGTTCACTAAGATTATGTCCGTCAAACTGTTCTTTAATCAATTTTCTTACCTTTTCTGCGCAGGCTCTTTTTATTTCCGGAAAATAAACAATCTCTCCAGAAAACATTTTTGCCGTTATCCTTGCTTTATCTTCTCCTAAAATCAGACAAAGCTCAGGATATGCTTTTTTTACATCTTTAAAATGTCTTCTAAAAGCAATCTGCCTGCCCTTGAAACACTGTTCAATTCTGCAAATTTCACTTATATCCAAAAAGTACATACTCGCGTAAGGCTCACCTAAATCCTCTTTATTTATCATATCCCTCCAGTCCATTTTTTTCACCTCTTTCAAAATAATTAAACCTCTCTATTTAACCGAATCGGCACAAACCTTTCCTTTAAAAGAGACCTCCTTTGTTTCAGGATTATAGGTTACTCTAAACCCAAGCTGTCTTATAAAATCAGCCGTAAAAAGATTTTTGCCATCCGCAAAATATCCTCCGGTACAGCCTTTTTCGCCGTTTATAATTACATCAATGTTTTTTTTCATTTCCAAATCCTCCGTATTTTTGTTTTTATGTGTTTCTTCCATTCCAAAATACTCACATATTCCGCAAACAATAGCCTCCGCCGCCAAATCTATAAATTTTTCTGTTTTTATAAATTCCGCTTCCGCCTTATTGCTCAAAAAAGCAAGCTCACATAAAACAGCCGTCATTAGCGTTCCGTTTAATACGGCTAAATCTTTTCTTTCTTTAATCCCTCTGTCTTTAAGTTTAAGCTTTGACAGTAAATGCTTTTGTATAAATTCCGCAAGCCTGTTTTTATTGTAGCATAATGTTTCTGTTCCGCTTGCCTGCTCGCTTGCCGCTGAATTAATATGTACGCTTACAAATAAATCGGCGTTTAAACTATTGGCAATTTGACATCTTTCTTTCAAACCTACATAAATATCGGAAATTCGGGTATACATTATGGATATGCCTCTGTCTCCCAGAAGCCTCCCTATTCTTTTAACAACCTTTAAAACAACATCTTTTTCTTTAATCCCGTTTCCAACAGCCCCTGAATCATATCCGCCATGTCCCGCATCTATACATACCAGTTTGTTCATCTCAATCACTCCGTTTTATCGTTTATTCTTTTTATCTGCCGCATAATTTTTAAATCAGCTGTTTTTTCAACCTCTCTTTTACAGCCAAACAAATATATAATCTGTTCCATAATAACACATACATCCGCTAATTCTTCAATTATGTTTTCTTTAGCAAGCATAAGTTTTTCAAGTTCCAAACCCTTTGATTCAGTAATTCTTTTATACTTCATAACAGCCTGTATTAATTCAGAACATTCCTCAACAAGCCGGTTAATCTGATTTGCCAAGCCGTATCTTAACGCTATATCTTTGTATTTCTCACTGCAATTTATCATAAATCTACGCTCACCCGCCTTATAACTTTAATATAGGCTCAATTACGTTTTCATATGCCTCACCTGCCGTCAATTCCCTGCCTTCATCTTTTGCTTTCATTCTTATTTTTTTAAGTTCCATAGCCATTTTTAATATTTTAAGAGCCGTCACATTCTCCGAACTTACTCCGCCTATATAATTGCCTTTTTTATCTTTGTCCCATTTTGTAGGAAGCATAATAAGCAGGCTTTCGTGAATATCGTAAATACCAACTTCTTTGTTATTTTGAAATTCTTCCAGAACTTCATCAGCGAATTTTTTCCGATTCAGTCTCGGCTTATCAGGAGGAATAATTCCTTTCTCCTGTAATCGTTTCTTTGCTTGTTTCCTTAATTCTTTTTCCCTTACAGTCATTCTTTTGTATTTTTTCTTTTTTGCTTCCGTCATTTTTCGCACACCCTTTTTTAAGCTTTTTTAAACCCTCAATAATATTGCTTGCGCAAGTCTTTGTTAAAAATCTGAGGTCGTCCGCTCCCGCATTCTTTTTTATAAATCCTCTTAAACGTTCCGGTTTATCCGCCCATCCAAGTTCTCGTTCAATATTTCTTATAAACTTCACTTGTTTTGCCGTAATTCTGTAACCATCTGTTTTTCTTTCTTTTGGATTGACGAGAGCGTCAATCACCTTAATGCCCTCGTCTTTCGTCAAATCGCTTATATGTTCCTTTTTTGTTACGGAATACACAAAAGAATGAAGTATGTCTTTATCAAGACCTTTTTCATTTGCCAGCGCGTGTATTTTTCTGATTTGAGCCGATGTTATTTTCATACCTTGTCACTGTCCTCAAACTTAACTCCTATTTTAGGTGTATCCTCAACAATATAATACTTTTTGATATTCTCAATAACCTCTTTCGTATTGTTCGGAAAAAACATTTTTATTTTTTCATAGTTTTTGGCTCTTAATATGTAATCAAGCTCTACATCAAAATCCTGCTTTCCGCCTTTACCTCCAAGAACCGATAACAAGAGTTCTTTATCTTTTTTGTAGTTGCCTTTTACTTTTTTCAAAAACAATTCTTTCTGCTGATAATCAAAATCAAAGCATTTATCAACAATTTCCGAAACAGTAAGCTCATCCGTATAAACGCCGTTAAAAATCGCTTTTAAAACTTCCGCAAATTTCGGTTTTACCGTATACTTGTATTCAGGAACACGTTTTATATTGTCTGAAACGACTACCTCTCCTATTTTGAGAATCTCAGGATAATTGATTATCTCCAAACTCTGAGAATATGTAAGCTCCGCCTTATTGCTTCCCGTTCCGTAAAATTCCTTATACTTTAAATTCTTATCCTCAACGGCTTTAAGTCCTCTTCTCTGCATTTCAGCCTGATATATCTTCAATTTTTCATCAACAGCGTTTTTTTCTTTTACCAGACCGCACAATATATCTACTACTTCCTCTGTTTTAAGCATTTCCATTATTTCAGCCATTATTATCACCTCTTAAATTATTTTTACATTCTTCGCAAATCCCCTTGCCTTTAAAAGCCATAACGTCGTCTATGCCGTCACAAAAAATACATCTCATTCCATAAGGCTTGATTTTAAAACCGCCGTCCTCCATAACCTCAATACTTACCGCATCGCCGTTTTTAATGTTCATTTCACGTCTTAACTTAACCGGAATGCTTATCGCTCCGGCTTTGCTTATTTTTTTGTATTCCAAATTTACCACCCTCCTAAGAGCCTGTCTAAAAACTATTAAAATATCCAAAAAATCAGTGAAAATAATATCATTGCGCTTCCGAATGATATTATTTTGCTGATTTTTTTGTGCATATTTTGTTTTTAGACAGGCTTTTTAAAGATTTTAGACAGATCCTAAAGCATCATCATATTACTGGCAATATTTAAATCTTTTTTTGTTATGACGCTGTTATCCGTTTTTATTCTCAGAATATTTTTAAGCGTCCGGTTAAGCAGTCTGAAACAGCCTGTCTGTGCGTTTGTTCCTCTGCTTATAATAATTTCAAGTACCTCCTCGCTAGCGTTAAGGTCTTTAAGATAATCTCTTATTTCGCTATCCGCCAAACCTTTCATTTTTATAAAATAATCGGCTCTGCTAGCGAAACGCGGCAAATACAATTTAAGCATACTTTCAAGAGCAGGTTCTCCCGCAACCACAAGACCAACTCTGCACTGGTCGAAAATAGTTCTTATAATTTCCATTTTCTTCGCACTATACTTTGTGAGAAGCTTATCGGCTTCATCAATAATAAGAAGATAGCCCTCATTAATATCAAAAAAATCCTTAATTGCCTGAACCCTGCTCCAAACCGTACCGCCCGACCCTCTCGGTATTCCTACGCTTAAACCTACCGCGTCGACTAAATCTCTGCTTGTCATACTGTCGTCACACTCAATATAGCAAACCCTGCCCTTTTTGGCATATTGCTTTAATGTGTGAGTTTTTCCGTAGCCTGATTTCCCGACAATAACCCCAAGACTTATGTTTTCCTGACACAAACCGCATACCGCTACTACATTCACCGCGTCCCTGCTTTCATAAAAGTTTGAAATCCTATTGTTTTTAACATCCGGAGGTTCTTCTTTGTGTTCTGTCTGTTCCCCGACAGTTTCCTTGATATCCTCTTCAGGGTTATATTCCTCATCAAGATTTTCAAAATATTTAATAATAGCTTTTTCAATTTTTTCAGGATTGCTCTCATATTTTTCGCCTAAATATCTGCTCACAAGCGTACGGCTTACCCCTGCCTTATCAGCAATTTCAGCGTTTGAAACATTCTTTTTTTCTTTATACTCATTTGTAAAATCAATCAGACTGATTCCATCAGGTATTTTCATTAAATTAACCTCCTATTTTTCTTATCTCGTTTAAAGCATTCTGCGCTTGCTTTTTCATCCACTCGTCAGCCTCCCGCGCTTCCTCAATATTTTCAAACTCCTTTTTATCCGCAAGATAACGTCCGTTTTTTGGCATAGCTACCACCTTTTGTTCCTTTGCCTCCTTTATTTCAGGAAGAATCAGCACCCGTTCTTTTCTCTCAATAGTTTCTGCGTCCATTCGTTCCTCATATGCAGCCGATGCGTTTTCAATAATTCTTTTAGCCTCTCTGATTTGCCTGTTCTGACTTTTTATATGATTTTCCAAATCCTTGTCGCCTACAGGTGCGAGAGGATTTAAAAGACTTGCATTCTGCGCCTTGCATATAAGTTTATCCGTCTTGATATCGTAAACATTAATTTCCCTTATATCTTTGGGATTATAGCGTACGGTAACTCCTTTTTTGCTGTTAATGTACGGAAACAATTCCTCGCACATATAATCGCACCCAAAAAGTTTAATTCCCGTATTCCATACCTTTTTGTGTTCTTTAACCATTGCCATACGTTCCAGATATTCAATCGGCGGCGCGGGTTTATAGTATCTTTCCTCATTTTTGTATACCTCAATGGGCGTAAAGTATTTTTCCTCTTGTTTTTTCAAGCCTGTGTGTATTCTTTTGCTGTAAACATTTAAAACCCAATACTCAAACCTGTCTGCAAACTCATTTATATCAAGAAGCTCGTCCCTCTCAAGCATACGCTTTATGTCCTTCTTGACCTTAGCTCCCGTCATACTTCCCGTAAGAGTCCCCGTATAAGAATTAATACCTTTTGAAAAATCTTCGCACACGCTCCCGAAAAATCTTTCAATTTCTCCTTTTGTCCAAGCCTGATACGGAAGACTTCTCATATCTCTCTCAATTCCTATTTCACTGTAAAATCCGTCCGTTTCTATATCGGTTTCCACTCTTACAGTTCTCTTTCGTCCCGTAAGACTTTCTGCGGTATAATCCTTTCCGTTATCTATAAGCAGAACCCTTGGAACACCGCCGAAAGGATTTGCTTTATTTTTCTTTTCCGATACCATATGAATCATAACTTCTTTTATTACCTGTGACGTTGGAATTTCACATATTCCCCAGCCGACTAAAGCTCTGCTTCTCATATCCATAAATCCCACAAGACACGGCTTAAACGCTCTTTTCTTTCCGTTTGAGGCTGTAATCGTAACAAAACAGTCAAACGTATGAGTATCGGCTACCACCAACTCCATAACTTTAAGGGTTTTTAAATCCCTGCGTCTTTTTACCATACTTGTACGTCTGAACTCACGCATACCTTTCGCAACCATTACCCTTGCGTTGTCAGTAGTTTCCCGAAAATCCTTAATATATCTTACAACGCTGTCATAGCTTGGCAAATCTTCTTCCGCCTCGCCTCTTTCCCTCATTTCATCACAAAACAGACGATACAATTTAGCGTATTTGCACAGGTTCTGAGCGAATTCGGGATTAAACCATATATTCTCAATCACCGCCTCCATTTCCTTTGTAAGTGACGTTCTGCCCGTTTTTTCTCTTGGCTTGCGGCATAATGCCAGTATTTTCATATACTCATAATTTTTACCATCGTTTTTGCTCATTTCCATTGCCCATACTCCCGCCTCGGTATAATTTTTCATATACCGTCTGAAAGCACGTGGTTTTATTCCAAGCTCTTCAGCGTATTGATTGACGTATTCAGTTTTTCCTTTTCCGTTGTACTCTACACAATCCTTAACGTGTTTTGAAAGCTCTATTCCCTCATTGTAATACTTTTTATTATTGTCTTTGTACCAGCCCCAATCAACAAATACATACCACGGAACATTTTCATCGCTTAAAGAATTTTCGTTAAGCCTGCTTATATCTATTTTTTGTTTCTCCCTGTATAAATTTCTCGCTTTTTTGGAAAGAGACGACAGCCCTATGTATACTCTGTCTCTGCCTCCGTTTTCGCTGCCGGATTCTGTTTTTGTTTTATAGATATTATCTGTTTTCGCCCTTAATTGAATGGCATTATACGTACAGCCCTCCAATTCCGCCGCCTCTTCAAGAGTAAGCCAGACCTCTTTCATCAAAACCGCCTCCTTTCAACACGGTTTATACAATGTCCTTTTTAAGGTCAATTCCAAGCCTGTCGGCAATTTTAACAATATATTTGGCTCCGCTTCGTCTTCCGCGAAGTATATCTCCGAGATACCTTGAGTCAATGCCAAGATATTCGGCAAATTCGCCTACGTCCAAATCTTCGTCAATCATTTTTTTTCTGATTGTTTTTCCGAGCGGCGTAAGTTTTCTCTTTTTTCTGACTTTCATATCAAAACCTCCTGTAACGTTATTTTTGTCATTTATTTTGCAAAATTTTAAATTTGTATTGATTTATTTCAGCAAACGTGATAATATATAATTGTTTTATTTTAGTTTGCCGCCTACTGCTCTTTGTCCGAAGAGCGGCGGCTTTTTCTTTCCTGTATTCTTTTATTAATCATTTCAATAATATCATATCTCCTTTGCTGTGCCTTTATCTCATCTCTTTTTAACTTCAAAAACATACAGCCTAAAGCAATACTGGCTCCCGATATATGTAAGACAGTAGCAAGGACCATTCCATCTAAAAAATCAAACATTATAATACCTCCCTATGTAATTTTCTTCTGTTTCCGCTAAATCTGTTTACAATCTCAAAGCATTCCCCGCAATCTTTAACTATAAACCAGTTTCTTGGGTCAAGTTTAAACTTTTTTAAAAGTATCTTTTGTCTTTTAGTTGGCTTTTTGCCGTGTTTCATTTTATCACCTCTCTTTTATTGATTAAAATTTCAAAAAAACTTGTTTACCGCCCATTTCCTTTTTTCTTTACCGGCAATTTTTTTGACAAGCGGCATATTTATTAATACATCTCGTCACTAAGTCCCAAAAGATAATCCGCCGAAACATTCACCGCTTTACATACTGCGTAAAATTCACTTCCTGAAATATCATAAATCTCTCCATGAATTAAATTTTCCGCATATCCATATGCAAAATTCTTTTCTATTATAAGGTCAGCTTCCTCAAAAAGAGATTTTGCTATATCCTCAACTGTAGACCCGTTCTCGTTCATTGCCTTTCTAAGCCTGTCCACTCTGAATCCTTTAAATTCTTTCATTTTGATCCCCCTTAAAGTTCCTCATTTTTTTGTTTGAAAGTCTGCTTAAATCCATAATAATTGTCTTTTCTTCTTTTTTATTCGCAAGCTCTTGCATATGTCTCGTATACTCGCTTAATTCCTTCGGCGTTCCCTCATATACTGCAAAACCATTCTGCTGATAAGTTATTTTCATTTTTTCGCCTCCTTTGACATCAATAATTTTTTAATCTTATCCTTTAAAAGATAATAGTAAAAAATAATATGGTCTCTTAATGAGTAAGTCTTATTTTTTATTATTTCAAAATCAACATCATCAGGAAATCTTTCCGCAGGTGAATCCGCTTTTGAAATATCATAAATTTTAAACTTGAAAAATCCTCCCACTTCTGAAATATAATATTTTTCTCCTATTTTCAAAATTAATTGTTTTCTCATTCTTTTTAACTCCTTTGTCATACAATCAATTTCAGATACGTGAAAAATGAACTTGTCTGTATCTCCATATAGACATAGCCGATATGTCATATCCATTCTCTTTTTCAATAAAAGTATTCCGAATAATATCCCCTGCTGTCTGTGTAACCTATTCTTACACCCATTTTTTCAATAATACAGCTTAACCCGAAAGCGTCATCGCCGTTTCCGAGTCTTATTTTTCTGTTTCTTAAAAATTTCAAGAGCAGTTTCGCCATTCCATACTCGCCTTTACCTACAAGCTCTTTATGCAAAAATATAAGTTTCAGTCTCATTTTCTCACCCCCCTAGTGATAAGGAAAATAAACTTGTCTGTATCTCCATATAGACATAGCCGATATATCGTATCCATTCTCACGGCAATATTCCGCAACCTTATGATCCGAAATCTTGTTTTGTACCATAAAATCAACAGTCATTCTAATCTCTTTCGGAAACGTTGTTACTTTATGGGGAGAACTGCCTGCTCCGTAATCTTCTGAATCCGTGCATTCTTCATTTTCAAGCCGTTTTTTATCGTATCTTCCGACAGCAGACATAGAAATATCATAGCCTTTATCCTTGCAGAATTCGGAAACTTCTTTGTAAACCGTTTCATTTTTTAACATACGGTCTACTTTTGATTTTACCGCCGGAGGAAGCTGTTCTATTTTGCTTTTCGTTCCTCTGCTGCGTCTGTAGCCATTTTCTTTGCAAGATTTCAATTCATTTTGTTTCGGCAAGTTTTCTGTTATTA
>CATLIG010000031.1 GCA_949948985.1 uncultured Clostridia bacterium
GTTTTGTGATATTTAATATGCTTGTTGTTTTGATTTTGAGAGAATTAATAATCCTCGATAGCTCAGCGGTAGAGCATTCGGCTGTTAACCGAAGGGTCGTAGGTTCGAATCCTACTCGGGGAGTTTATTTTTTTTATAATTTTATAGGGGTGTGGTCAAATGGTATGACAGAGGTCTCCAAAACCTTTAGCGAGGGTTCGATTCCTTCCACCCCTGTTTTTTGTTTTTCTGCATATATATTATTTACATTATAAAAAACAGGTTTTTGATGTGATTTTAAAAACCTGTTTTTTTCTTATATTCACGATAATTAGGAAATTATAATAATAAGTTTTGTGAAATTAAATTTTTTAGAACAAGATGATTTATTACAGCAATTCAAGAATTGTTAAATATAGTTAGTAATTTTTAAAGTTTACTCTATTTATATATATCGGTAGATAATAAATATTTAATTATAAAATATTTTATTATACTATGCACAAAATTAACAGATTTATTACTTTTATTACTTATAGTTAATATTTTTGATTTTTTTGTATATAATTATAAAAAAGGAGTATTAAATAATGAGAATAAAAAATTTAAAGGTTCTTATAATATCTATTTTAATTCCAATTATCGTAGGTTTACTCTCTGCCTTTTTTACAGGAGAAAGTATGGCCCAATATAATTATTTTACAAAACCCTCCCTGAGTCCTCCGGCAATTATTTTCCCTATTGTATGGACTGTATTATATATTCTTATGGGGATATCGTCATACAGAATTTATATTTCAAATAAAACAGGTTACCGTAATGCTTTGTTTATATATGCTTTACAATTATTATTTAATTTTTTCTGGAGTATTATATTTTTTAATTATTCTAATTATTTATTTGCCTTTATATGGCTTATTATAATGATTATTTTAATAGTTTATATGATTTTTAAGTTTTATAAAATAGATAAGGTTTCAGCTTATTTGCAAATATTTTACTTATTATGGAGTTTATTTGCTGCTTATTTGAATTTTTCAGTATATTTATTAAATTGAGTATTTTTTATATGCAATAAAAAACAGGATTATTCATAATAAATCCTGTTTTTTGTATCTTTTTACATTAGATCTGTTCTAAATTATCGTAACACCGCTTGATAGATTTTTTCACTATATTTGATTGAAAAAAATGTTTTGTCAATCGTTATCATTTATGGTAATTCACAAAATTTTGAGTGTAAACAACTAAAAGAATTACTTTATATATACAGATTTTATTAAAATCTGTATGTTCATTCTTTTATTGAATTGCTATAGGTTATTAAACAGGTTTGTTTTATCTGTAGAAGTTTCCTGAGATTCTATAGAAATTTTTTCAGTATTTTCAGTAGTTATATTTTCAGAATTAATATTTTTAGTAGTTATATTCTCAGAATTAATATTTTCGGTAGTTATATTTTCAGAATTAATATTTTCAGATATATTTTTTCCTGAAATGATTTTTTTTGTATCTGTATTGTTAACTCTTAAAGTATTGGCAGTATTATTTTCTTGAATCGCTTTTTTGTATTTTTCACGCCATACTCTGTCATTTAAAATAATTTCTTCATTTTTTCTCTGTAAGGACGCTGTAAGCTGTTCTATTTGTTTATCTTTAAAGTTTAGCTGATTATTAAGCATATTTACTTGATTTTTTAACATCTCGACAATTGCTGTATTTGATGGAGAATAGATTTTATCGTTATTTGAAAATGAAGAGGCTGTTTTATCCTGATTGTTTGGAGCAGTTAAAATTTTTTGTTCAGATTCTGAATTTTGGACGGAAGCTGATTTTTGAACGGATGCTGAATTTTGTATAGGTACAGAATTTTGTATTGATTGTGATGCATTAATTTTTGGAATAAAATTATCACAAAGTTCAGGAATAATTTTTATGTCACAAATATTATTGTTGTCGGTATACAAACCTTGAACAAAGAAATTTTCTTCAGTCATTTTTGGAAAAGAAAGATAAACAGCTTTTTTTAGATTTCCTGAGGTTTTTCCGGTATATTTATAAGGTCTTGAAAAGGAATTTCCATTATCTTCAGATATACAATAAAATATACCCATTGTGTTTTTCCAAAAAGCATATAATTTGTTTTTTATAATGGATAATTCACAACTTTCAACTTGTTTTGATTCACTTAAAACTATATAGTCCTGAACCCCTATTGTACCTTTTTTTCGATATATAATTCTTGTTGAAAAAATATTTTTTACTGCAAATATAAAATGTATTCCTTTATCTGAAGCTAAAAAAGAATTTGCTACAATTCTATAGTTTGTTAAATATATGGGGTTAAATTGACCAACACTATCAATATTAAATTCTCTATAACCTATACTATTTTCTCCGTTTCCATTGTTTTTTTGATAGAATAATACACCGTAACCATTTGAAATAGAGTAAGCTTTAAAGATAAAATCGCTCATTCCTACTATTGTATCAATTTTTTCAGGTGTTTTCCAACTGCCTTTACCGTCAAAAACTTGTTTCATAATGTCGTAAGAATCTTTATAACCGGCAGAGGTTATTGGTATATTGTATATAAGGCTCATTTGTGAGCCGTTTTCTATACAGTAAAATAAAATATTTTTTGAAATTTTCCCGCTGTTTTTTAAAATTATATTTTTAGACTGTTCACCGTTTTTTAATTTGAATTGTATTATATCGCCTGAAACAGATTGACAAAACAGATAAATTTCTCCGTTCTTACATAAGGTTACAGTATAGTTTTCCCTGACATTTTCAGCGGCGATATTTTCGGAAGATATGGTATCGTTAATCATTTCTCTGATGAAAATATTGCTTTTTCTATAGTAAAAATAAATTAATTTTTCGTTATTTGTTTTAATAATATACCTATTGTCCACAAGCATAACCTCAATAAAAAATTATATTTCAATATATTAAAAAACATTGTAATTTATAACAAATAATTTATAGAAGAAATTAATGAATTTATAGCAACCAGTAAATTTTTGGAATAAAGTAATAGATTTATTTCGAAGTTTATTTTGTAAAGTTTTTAGTGGAGTCAATAAAAAAGCTATTATCATATTTTTTAAAGCTTATTTATTCATTAGACTTCTTTTGAAATTATGAAATTATATCAATACAACAAAAAAATATTTTATTTAATATTTTAGTGAAAGGTATTTTTCTTTTTAAACACCGAAAGGGTTAAGACGCATTGAATTAATATTTTTTTGGAGCGATATCTGTAAGTGTGAAATTTTGAAAGAAGTTTATTATTGGTTTGTTATAATAAAAAATTTTTATAACTATATATGAATTGCTGTAAAGATTTGAAAGAGGTTATTAAACAGGTATAATAGAAAATCCGATATATCTATTGATATATCGGATTTTAACCAATTATTTATATTTTATTTATTACAAGTAAATTCAAAATTAGGGTCAAGAATTTTTTTTAGTATTTCAGATACATCTCTCGCTGTAAGGGTACCGTTTTCTTTATCAGCTACTTTTCCAGCATTTAAATTTAATTCGGTATAATCATTAAATTTTTGGGCGGATGGATCAAGAATATATTCAAGTAAACTTGCCGCGTCGGCTGTATTTACAACAGTATCTCCATTGAAATCACCTTTTTCAAGAGATGTGGGTTTTGGGAGAAGTTTAAGATTAATTACACGAGTATCTCCCCATTCGTCACTGTCTGTTTCTCTTAAATAAACTGTGAGTTTTGTTGAAACATCAGCTGCGTCTGATAACGGAAGTTTAATCAAAAGATTGTTGCCGTCTTCTGAAACAGTAACATTAGATGAATCTGAAACAATTTTTCTTTCATAACCTTCAGCTACCGGCGGAAGTACGATATTTGTATTAAACACTTGATAAAGTTTATTTTCAGTATCATACAAAACTCTTTCATTTTCTTCTGAAATATCAAAATTTAGTCCCTCAATAATTGGTTTCATTCTTTCCGCTCTTCCCATAGGATCCCAGTCGTCAACGGTGAATTTAACGTTTGCTGTATTATCAATACCATATTTTCCTGTTGTATAGTTATATGGATTGAGTTCAAGCATCTTCCACTTATCCGTTATAACTGTGCCGGAGGTACGGCTTTTAGTATCAATTGGGTTTCCATTTTCATCAACGGAGCCGTATTCATAGAATTTAGCGTTTTTTGGGTCAGTGCTATTCATTGCCGTGTAGCCGGCGCCTAAGATATTGAGTTTACCGTTTTTATTCTTTGTGATGACAGTTTTAAACATTGTAGCGTTTGATGCTTCTTTTCCCCAAGGTCTTCCCCATGAGTTTGTTTTGTCGTTTCCGTTTCCTGTAACTTTACAATTATAAAACAGATAATTTCCTTTTGGCGCGTGAACATATCCTCCGGAGGCATTTGCAGTAGTACCCCATTTAAGCTCGCAATTGTCAAAAATTGAGTTTCCTGTTCCGCATATATAGTCAACAGTACCCTCGATTACACAGTTTTTATAATACTGACGCATATAATTTGTACCTAAAGTATCCTGCTCGCTTACAAAATAACAGCCTGTCATTTCAGCTTTGTCAGCTAAAATGAAGAAAGCGCAGCTTCTTTCTCTATAGTCTTTTTCCTGAACTTTTGTACTGCCTGCTCCAAGAGACGCTCTGTCAGGTTTTGTGCCTCCTGTTCCGTCTTTATAAAATTTTAAGCCTTCCTCATTTATAACTTTTTTGTTTTTATCAAGAACAATATTTACAGGAACACAGCCGTCTTCAATTTCTTCTCTTGTAACATATCTGTTAAAAGAACTTTCAAATGTGATATTATCCGCTTTAAAACCTGTAGCTGTCGCGTTTATACGAATTGTATGTCCCCAGTTTTTAGCCGGAGCTGTATAATTATCTGTCAGTTTATTTTCTCTCGCTAAATCTTTATTATAAAATCCATCTTCGCCTATACTGTAATATTTATATCCAATGCCATAATACCACGTAAGCACAACGTCTTTGTAATCTGTTGTGTCAGCATTTTTGAATGTAAGATAAGGAGCGTTTACAAAAATCTGCTCTCGGTATGTACCCTTTTTGAAATTAAGAGTAACTCGTTCTTCTTCAGATGAGGGAGTATTGCAACTCTCAATGAATTTCATAGCATCCCTTACAGTTTTAAATGTCATTGTACTTACATTTGTCTGTAAAGCGTTTGCGTCAAGGGTGATTTCTTTTACTTTTTCAGGAACTATAGTTGATTTTTTACTTAAAGAGAGACCAAGACGCTTAATATCTGTCATAACAAGTTTAGCGGCTAATGAAGCGCCTTTGACGCTTAAATGAGAGTTAAGACTGCCATCTTCATTTAATACGTGAAGTAATTTTGTTCCTTCTATACCGCTTGTCTGAAATATTTCATTCCATTGTGTCTGACTGTCATAGAAAAGATCCGCTAAAGGAACATTGTAATCAGCTGCCAGTTTTCTTATAGCTGCGGAATAAACATTATGCTTATCATTAGTCTGGGGAGCTCCTGAAGAAGATATTCTCGTTACGGGAGTTATCAAAACAGGCTGCGCTCCTTTTTCTCTCGCCGGTTTAACATATTTATTATATAAAAACCATTCAAAACAAGGCACTTTATTTCCTTTTCCGTCATCAATAAATCCATCTTGTGATTTAGTCCAGTCAAGAGTACCATCTCCGATTTTTGAGATAGGTACAGAATAAATATTCTCATATTTGCTTTCGGTCGGTGTTATATAATCATCTTGAACTTTTTCATCATTAGCACCCCAAGGAATTAAAAGATAATCCCCTGTTTTAAGGGATTCTGCTAATGTTGTATAATTTGGTTCGTTTATAAAGCTTCTGGAACTTTTTCCTGAAACAGCAAGGTTTTTAACATTTATGTCTTGGGCCAAATAGTCTTTAAGATGTGCTCCCCATCCCTGTATTCCTATGGAAGAACCTGAAACCGTATTGTACTCACATACATTTGAGTCACCTACAACATATACGTTTCCTGAAAACGGGAAATTGTCAGATTCAGAACAGTCGTTTATGTCCGCTCCTACCTGAACAACGTGTTTTATGGAAATTCCAGCAAACGCTATTATTTTTGAACCGGTATTTGTTATTTTTATTTCGGCTTCTTTATCGCCTGTATATGTAAATGAATATAACTGATTTGAACCTTTATCAAGCTTTATTGGAGTTTGACTTGCAAATTCAACATCATCGGCGTAAAGGGTGATTTTACCGTCATCTGTTTCACCGGTTTCATTTCCTATATACCCTTCGCTTCCGGATACAGGATTAGCGTCGACAAACATAAGTATGCTTATAGAGCAGTTGCCTTTCACAGGAATAGAAACGGATGCTCCCGGGTCAACGTTTACACGCCCGAACCCTCTAAACGCCCTAAATGTAATTGCCGCGTCAGATGTGCCTATAAATGTCATATCGCCGTAAGTAAATTTGCCGTTTGACGGATTATTATTACCTCCTATGACATAAATATTGTGATTAACTTTATCGCTGTCAGTGTAGTCGCCAATAGAAACAAGTTTTGACGCTTCAGGGCTTGACGCAAGATTTGTATCAAGGTAATTTGGATTGGACGAAAGAAAACTCCACGTTCCGTTTCCTGTTTCAGGGTCAATAATGTTTAAGGGTTCGGAAAAAACTTGTTTGGTTTCGAAAAACGAACAGGTCATAAGCATTGTCAAGACGAGCAGACGGCTTAGCATACGTTTTTTTAAGTTATTCAATTTGATTTCCTCCTTTTTTAAAAAAATAATATAGTCAGACAACTTGAAAATGAATAGACGGAAGCGAGATGAAAATTATTCTTACAAGGCAGAGGAAGACGAGCACAGCCGAAAGTCTATGCCGACAGACAATAATGCAGTAAAAATGATTTTTAGACGCTTGAACTTGTTTGTTTTTAAGTTGTTTGACTATGACAACAAAATAGTAAAATAATGACATTGTGCATCATTTTTTTATCTTGCTGTAAATCAAAGTGAAAAATACTAAAGTAATAATTTTATTATTAAGATATGGAATATATTGTAAATCAAAGTATTAAAGTGTTATTATGTACATAAAAATACAACTTAATATAAAATTATACACTATAAATTATAAGTTGTAATATATGCTATGTCAATAAAAAACATTATAAAATTTATATGAAAAATTATTTTTATTTTTATATGAAATTTTTGTTAATTTACCATTGTAATAATTTCTGGTTTATATTATAATTATAGTCAAGGGAATGTCATAGTTCCGTTTTTATTATGTATAATAATCCCATTTCCGTTTCGCGGTATTTTGGCGGTTTAAGCTTTGCTGAAATATATAAATCATTTTGTTGTTTAAAGGGGATTTATTTATGGGATTAAAATAAAAAATATTATAAAATAGGCTGTTAAGCAAACACCGATGATTAAATCGGAGGTTTCTTAATTAAAGAAAGGAGTTATTTATTTATGGCATTGGTAACAAGTAAAAAAATGTTTGAAAAGGCTTTTGACGGAAAGTACGCAATAGGTGCTTTTAATATCAACAATATGGAAATTATTCAAGGGGTTACAAGAGCTGCGGCTGCACTTAACTCAGCTTGTATTTTGCAGGTATCAAAAAGTGCGCTTAAATACGCGGGTCCTAAATATTTAAAAGGTATGGTTGACGCCGCTATCGCTGAAACAGGTATTGACCTTGCTCTTCATCTTGACCATGGTCCGGATATTGAAACGGTTAAAGAAGTTATTGACGCAGGATTTACTTCTGTTATGTTTGACGGTTCTCATTATGAGTATGAGGAAAATGTTGCAAAGACTCTTGAGGTTGTTAAATATGCTCATGATAAGGGTGTTGTCGTAGAAGCGGAGCTTGGAAAACTTGCAGGTGTTGAGGACGATGTAAATGTTGACGCGGCAAACGCTACTTATACTGACCCTGACCAAGCGGTTGATTTTGTTAAAAGAACAGGCGTTGATTCTCTTGCTATCGCTATTGGTACAAGCCACGGAGCGTATAAGTTTAAAGGAGAGCCTAAACTTGATTTTGACAGACTTGAAACAATTACCAAAAAGCTTGAAGAGGCAGGTTATGCAAAATATCCAATTGTTCTTCACGGAGCTTCTTCTGTTGATGAAACTTGTGTAAAAATGTGCAATGATTTTGGCGGAAAAATCAACGGAGCTAAGGGAATCCCTAACGATATGCTGAGAAAAGCCGCTTCTATGGCTGTTTGCAAAATAAATATGGATACTGACATAAGACTTGCTATGACTGCCGCTGTAAGAAAAGCTATGGCTGAAAAACCTGAAGCTTTTGACCCAAGAGGATATCTTGGAGACGCAAGAGTACTTATTCAGAACCTCGTTGAGGGAAAAATTAAAAATGTTTTGGGTTCTGTTGATTCTCTTAAATAATATTGTGTTTTAATTATATGGTTTACGGCGTTTTTTAAATTGCCGTAAACCTATTTTTTATGTATATATTTATTAAGTATAAAATAATGAACAATGTTAATTCTGATATATCAAGGAATTATTTTATTGATTCACAATAAAAATTTTACGGATTTCCGCAAATCAGTTTTTGAGTTTTTTTAAAACTATTGACTTTATTTAAAATTTATGATATTCTTATAAATTATAACCTATAGGGAAGACAATAAAATAATAGGAAAGATATTAATAAAATTACTTCTGTATGAATTATTTTATTACATAATTGATTTATGGATTGTTGTAAATAAAATTAAAATACATAATTTATTTTGTGAAAGGAGCAGTAAAAGAAATGGCATATTATTTTAGTGAACCATCCCATACTTTTAGTGAATATCTGTTGGTTCCGGGGTATTCTTCATCAGAGTGCATACCGGATAACGCCTCGTTGAAAACACCTGTTGTTAAATTTAAAAAAGGTGAAGAATCTTCGCTTAACATGAACATACCTTTAGTTTCCGCTATAATGCAGTCTGTTTCTGACGACAATATGGCTGTCGCTTTGGCAAGAGAAGGTGGAATTTCTTTTATTTATGGTTCTCAGACTATTGAAAGTCAAGCGGAAATGGTGAAAAAGGTTAAAAATTACAAGGCAGGCTTTGTTGTGAGTGATTCTAATATAAGACCTGACCAGACTTTACAGGATATTTTAGATCTTAAAGAAAAAACAGGTCATACCACTGTCGCTGTTACGGAGGACGGAACATCAAATGGAAAACTTATTGGCATTGTTACCGGAAGAGATTACAGAATAAGTCGTATGGAGCGTTCTACTAAAGTAAAAGAATTTATGACTCCTGTTGAAAATCTTATTTACGCAAAAGAAGGTACAAGCCTTAAAGAGGCTAATAACATTATATGGGATAACAAACTTAATTCTCTCCCTATTCTTGATGAGGACGGCAAGCTTGTTTCTTTTGTTTTTAGAAAAGATTATGATTCACACAAGGAAAACCCTATTGAACTTCTTGACTCACAAAAAAGATATGTTGTCGGAGCGGGTATTAATACAAGAGATTATGAAGAACGTGTTCCGGCTCTTATTGAGGCGGGCGCTGATGTTTTATGTATAGATTCATCAGAGGGTTTTTCAGAATGGCAAAAACGTACTATTGATTTTGTTCGCGAAAAATATGGCAATAGCGTTAAAATAGGAGCTGGAAATATCGTTGATAAAGAGGGATTTTTATTTCTCGCTGAAGCCGGAGCCGATTTTATTAAAATCGGTATAGGCGGAGGATCTATATGTATAACAAGAGAACAAAAAGGTATAGGAAGAGGTCAGGCGACGGCTGTTATTGAGGTAGCAGCCGCAAGAGATGAGTATTTTAAAGAAACAGGTATTTATATTCCTATTTGCTCTGACGGAGGTATTGTTCATGATTATCATATAACTCTTGCTTTAGCTATGGGTGCTGATTTTGTTATGCTTGGAAGATATTTTTCAAGATTTGACGAAAGTCCTACAAATAAGGTTTCAGTAAACGGTAATTATATGAAAGAATATTGGGGAGAAGGCTCGGCAAGAGCGAGAAACTGGCAAAGATATGACTTAGGCGGAGCGGGAAAGCTTTCTTTTGAGGAAGGTGTTGATTCTTATGTGCCTTATGCCGGAAGTCTGCATGATAATGTAAATCTTACATTAAGCAAGGTGCGCTCGACAATGTGCAACTGCGGAGCTTTGACTATTCCTGAACTTCAGGAAAAAGCTAAAATTACCCTTGTATCTTCTACAAGTATTGTTGAGGGCGGCGCACACGATGTTGTTCTTAAAGATAAAAATATTTCACCGGTGAAATAATATAGCAATTAACAACAATACTGTTAATTGCGGTAAAAAAGCGACAGACTATTTATTTAAGCCTGTCGCTTTTTAAATTTTATAAAATAAGCGATTATGATTATTAAATATTTGATTTTGCTGTATCAACAAGTTTTGCGAATGCCGGAGCGTCATTTACAGCTAATTCAGCAAGCATTTTTCTATTGATATTAATTCCGGCAATTTTAAGACCGTTCATAAATTTACTGTAAGATAAACCATTAATTCTGGCAGCGGCATTTATTCTTACAATCCAAAGTTTTCTGTATTCTCTTTTTGTTTGTTTTCTTCCGGCAAAAGCGTGTGCCATAGCTCTCATTACAGATTGTTTTGCTACTCTGTATTGTTTGCTTCTGGCGCCTCTGAAACCTTTTGCCATTTTTAATACTTTTTTATGTTTTTTACGCGCATTTAACGCGCCTTTTACTCTTGCCATTTTAAAAGTCCTCCTTAATTAATTAAATATATGGTAATACTCGTTTCATTTGTTTTAAATTTGTTGAATCCACAAGGTCGGATTTTCTTAAATTTCTTTTTCTTTTAGGACTTTTCTTTGTCAGTATGTGCTGTTTATTTGCTTTTGTTTTTTTAAGTTTACCTGTACCTGTAACGCTTACACGTTTCGCTACAGCTTTTTTGGTTTTCAATTTAGGCATTTTTGTTTCCTCCTTAGATTAATTTTGTGCCTTTGGCGCAAGAAACATCGCCATTGTACGAGCATCCATTTTTGGTGGTTTATCAATTGAACCGAATTCTGAAACCTTTTCGGCAAAATCATTCATAATACCAATCGCCACATCGGTTCTTGAGAGTTCACGTCCTCGAAAACGAATACTGATTTTTACTTTATTTCCATCTTTAAGAAATTCTATCGCTTTTTTGACTTTTACTTCAACATCATGTGTGTCAATATTTGGGGATAGACGCAATTCTTTGATTGAAATTGTTTTTTGTTTTTTACGTGCCTCTTTTTCTTTTTTCGCAAGGTCGAATTTGTATTTGCTGTAATCCATAATTTTACAAACAGGTGGTTTTGCGGTTGGAGAAATTTTAACAAGGTCAAGTTTTTTCTCATCAGCTATTTTCTGTGCCTCTCTTGCGGAGAGGATACCGATTTGTTCTCCTTTGTCACCTATTAAACGGATTTCTTTATCCCTGATTTGTTCGTTAATCATTAACTCAGTAATTGCGAGCACCTCCTAAAATTAAAAAAACGGCCGAAGCCGTATAATCTCATAAATTGACACATAAATCGGAAAACCGACCATGAAACAAAATAAATGACCTCAAAGCGTACGCCGTAAGGTGAGAAATAAGCTTCTTCTTTACAGAAACATATAATACCATAATGAAAATGTTTTGTCAATAGTTTTTGAAAAAATTTGTGAAAGTTAATTTTACAATAATTCAGGAATGAGCAGAGGAAAGAAAAAAATACTTTATAGCAATTTGTGAAATTAATTTTTTGATGTTTAAAAAGATAATTAAAAAAACTGTCACAAAGTATACTTTATAACAGTTTGAAACAACAGAAAATGAAAGGGGGAAAGTTAAATAATTTGCTGAATTACTGTAAGGTTCTATAATTATACATAATAAGGAGGAGTTTTAATGAATTGGAAATTAAAAAAATATATAAGCGGTATAATTGCTGTAATTATACTTTTTACAATGATATTTTCAAATTTGATTTTAGTAAACGCGGCGGAAGAGAATTATGACAGCTATATAATAAAACAAGGAGAGGCAAATACTGTAACATTTAATGTAAGTGAAAATGGGTTTAACGCAAAAGCTTCTAAAGGAAAAGACGAAGAATATTCTGCATCGTGTAATGAGAATGTAAAATGGGGAGATAAGATTTATTATGATGAAGATTGTTATGCGAGTGTAGTAGACTCAATTCCTGACGATGCAACAAGTATTGAGGTTATTCCGTCAAAATCATCAGTGGTTGTTGGAGAAGAGTTTTACGCCGATTTTGTTATAAAAAATAATCCTAGATTTGCTGGGTATATTTTTATGGTAAGTTATGACCCTGATGTTGTTTTGCCTGTTTCTGCGGATACAGAAACAGCGGATGTAAAGTATGATTATACTTCTGATATAAAAAAACCGGTGTTTAATGCGGAGGAGCTTAATGATAGTATTCAGAGGGAGTCTGGAAGCGGTAGTTTTAGTAGTTCTGGTATAATTTGTAATAGCGAAGGTAAAGGTGCTGATGCTTATGGTGACGGACTAATGTTCAGAGTTAAATTTAAAGCTGTTGGAGAAGGTAAGGCTAATGTTTGTATTAAAAATTATGATTATAGTTATGGTTATGGAGAGTTTTTTCTGAATTATATGGGAGGTAATATACCTGTATATGTACAAAATAAAATTGTTACAGTAAGAGAGCCTATAAAAGTAACGGGCATAGAAATTGCTGAAAAAGAAGTGGAAGTTTTAAAAGGAAACCTTGTTAATATCAAAGCAAATATTACTCCTGAAGATGCTGACGATAAATATATTATGTGGAGATCAAGCAATACGGAAATAGCCGAAGTTGATGAAAATGGAAAAGTAAAAGGAATTTCTGAGGGAACAGCTGTGATTACGGCAACGACAAAAGACGGAGAGTACTCTGCATCGTGTAATGTAAATGTAAAATTATGGGATAAGATTTATTATGATGAACGTTGTTATGCGAGTGTAGTAGACTCAATTCCCAACGATGCAACAAGTATTGAGGTTATTCCGTCAAAATCATCAGTGGTTGTTGGAGAAGAATTTTACGCCGATTTTGTTATAAAAAATAATCCCAGATTTTGGGGGTATGGTTTTACGGTAAGTTATGACCCTGATGTTGTTTTGCCTGTTTCTGTGGATACAGAAACAGCGGATGTAAAGTATGATTATACTTCTGATATAAAAAAACCGGCTATTAATGCGGAGGGGCTTAATGATAGGATTAAGAATCTTGAAAGCGGCAGTTGTTTTGGCTATTCAGACATGTTTTCTACGTCTAATAGAGGAAAATTTACTGATGCTTATGGTGACGGACTAATGTTCAGAGTTAAATTTAAAGCTGTCAGAGAAGGCAAGGCTAATGTTTGTATTAAAGATTATGGTGGAGAGTTTCTTGTGGATGAATTGGGAGCTCATATACCTGTATATGTACAAAACAGTATAGTGGAATCAAAAAATATAGTTATTACAGATATCATTCTTGACAAAACGGAAGAAGAACTGCCTATAGGGACTTTCCTTATTCTTGACGCAAAACTTAATCCGGAAAACGCTACAAAGGAAAATATTTTATGGGGTTCAAGCGATTCGTCTGTCGCTTCGGTTTGCCAAGATGGTATTGTATTGGCGCACAAAGCAGGAAATGCTGTTATTACGGCAAAAACGGAAAGCGGTGAGATTTCCGCACAGTGTAATATTAAAGTTACGACAGCTCCGGCGCCAATGGGTTATAAGCACGGAGATATGGACGGAGACGGAAAATTGACGGCAAATGACGCTGCCATCTTACTTAGAAAGGTTCTTGACGGTAAATTTATAATGCCTATTGAGAATTTGTGGAAAAATAATTAATAGTAAGGATTTCTCTTTAAAAAGCAGATAGTCTAACGGTATATAATTATTTTGTTTTTGAGATAATTTTTTATTTATGAAAGTTATTTTAAGATTTAAATACAAACCCCCGTCCGAAAAGGCGGGGGTTTGTTATTTATACAATAATGTCATCAAGTGAGCGCTTTGGAACATTCAAAACACCGTTTTTATCTTTGTAATATTTAATATTGTTGTTTTCAACAGGACATTCGCGGGGATTTTCCGCTTTATAACCCATTGCAACAACACATAAAAGTTTCAGGTTTTGGGGAAGATTTAAAAGCTTTGTTATTTCAGAATAATTTATAGCACCCATCCAACATGAGCCGATTTCGTCAGCTTCCGCCGCTATTATCATATTTTGGACAGCCGCTCCCATATCAGCCTCATAACCGTCTTTTTGTATGCTCATATCCGCAAGTACCGCTATAAAAGCAACAGGCTCTTCATCTTTTGACGGATTTCCGTCAGGAGATATATAATTTGCCCATTTTACAGATTTTAATATTTCACTTACCAAAGATTTATTATTTATAATTTTATATTTTAATGGCTGACGGTTTGCGGCACTGGGCGCGAGCCTTGCGGCGTTTATATATTTTCTTAACAGCTCATCGGATATAGGGGTTTGAGAAAATTTTCTTATTGTTCGTCTGTTTGTTATTATTTCATATGTATTCATTGAGATTACCTCCTGTAAAATAAAAGACAATTATAAATAATTATATAATTATAGTTTTTAAAAGTCAATTATAAAAATTTATTTGACTTTGTATTCTTTGTGTGATATAATTACTCTCAAATTTAAATATTTTTACAACTATGATGACGGAAGTAGATAATTCGGTTTTGTCAGAGAGAAAATGCCGTTGGCTGAAAGCATTTTTCAAATAATGTTTTATTGAAGTTCCCGTTGGAGTTTATTTTTTGAATGCTTTTTGTTAGTAGGAAAATACGTTTTTGACACGTTATGTCTTTTGAGTGTTCGGCGTTTCGCCGAAAATTTGGGTGGTACCACGGATATTTCTTCGTCCCTTTCGGACGGAGTTTTTTTTATGCATGGGTACGCAAAGATAATATAATTAATGTATGCAATTACAGTGAAACAATGAAAATTTTGTTAATTGTTATAAGCAAAATTTCGATTGATATATTGAAAGGAGTTTTTTATATGAAAGATAAGCTTAATGAAATTAAAGAGCTTGCCCTTAAAAATTTGCAAGGTGCCAGTGATTTAAAGATTCTTGATGATTTAAGAGTTAAATTTTTAGGGAAAAAAGGAGAGCTTACTCAAATTTTAAAAGGTATGGGCTCTCTTTCAAAGGAAGAAAGACCCATAATAGGTCAGCTTGCAAATGAAGTGAGAGAAACTATAGAAACAAAGCTTGATGAGGCCAAAAAATTTTTGCTGTCAAAAGAACAGGAAATTAAACTTAAAGCTGAAACTATAGACGTTACTATGCCGGGAAAAACAAAGGCGTTAGGTCATAGGCATCCTATGAACCAAGTTATTGATAACATTAAAAATATTTTCATAGGTATGGGATATGAAATAGCCGAAGGCCCGGAAATTGAACTTGCTTACTATAATTTTGAGGCATTAAATATTCCTAAAGAACACCCTGCAAGAGATGAACAGGACACTTTTTATATTGACGGAAACGGGGATTTTCTTTTAAGAACTCAGACTTCACCTATTCAGGTGCGTGTTATGGAAAAAGGAAATCTTCCTATAAAAATTATCGCTCCCGGACGTGTATATCGTTCAGACGAGGTTGACGCTACACATTCACCTATTTTTCATCAGCTTGAGGGTCTTGTTATTGATAAGGGTATAACTATGGGAGATTTAAAAGGGGCTTTGGCTGTATTTGCTAAGGAATTGTTTGGAGAGGGTACTCAGGTTCGTTTTAGACCTCATCATTTTCCTTTTACAGAACCAAGCGCTGAGATGGATGCGTCTTGTTTTGCCTGCGGCGGAAAGGGCTGCCGCGTGTGCAAGGACAGCGGATGGATTGAAGTGTTAGGGTGCGGAATGGTTCACCCAAAAGTTCTTGAAATGGCGGGAATAGATCCCAATATATACAGCGGATTTGCGTTTGGTATGGGCCTTGAACGTGTAGCTATGCAAAAATACGCTATTTCTGATTTGCGTTTGCTTTTTGAAAATGACATAAGATTTTTGAAACAGTTTTAATTGCAATTAAACAATAAAGTAGTATAGATTTACTGAGTTTGACTAATTGTTTTATTGTCTTGATGATTTTATGAATTGTTATAATCGCGGGAGGTTTTAATTATGAATTTACCTATCAGCTGGCTTAAAGAATACGTTGATATAAATTGTAAAACAGAAGATTTTATTAAGGATATTACCCTTACGGGGTCTAAGGTTGAATCAGTTACAAATGCGGGGGATTGCATTGAAAAGGTAGTTGTCGGCAAGGTTTTGTCTATTGAAAAGCATCCTGATGCCGATAAGCTTGTTGTATGTCAGATGGAAGTGGGACAGAACGAGCCTATTCAGATTGTTACGGGAGCTACAAACCTTTTTGAGGGAGCTTTTGTTCCTGTAGCCCTTGACGGGGCTAAACTTGCCGGAGGTGTGAAAATAAAAAAAGGAAAACTTCGCGGAGTTGTTTCAAACGGTATGATGTGTTCTGTCGAAGAACTTGGATTTACAAGAAATGATTATCCGGAGGCACCTGAACACGGTATTTATATTTTTGATAAGGAATATGATCCGGGGGCTGATGTAAAGTCTATTCTGGAAATTGATGATGATGTTGTTGAATTTGAGATTACTTCAAACAGGACGGACTGCTTTAGTATTACAGGTCTTGCGAGAGAAGCCGCCGCGACTTACAGACTACCTTTTAAATATCCGGATATTACTGTAAAAGAAGAGGCGGAAGGCAAAGCGTCTGATATGATTGACGTGGAAATAAAAAATCCTGAACTTTGTCCCAGATATATAGCAAGAGTTGTTAAAAATGTAAAGATTGAACCGTCTCCACAATGGATGCGTCACAGACTTACAGCCGCCGGTTTAAGACCTATAAATAATATTGTTGATATTACAAATTATGTTATGCTGGAACTTGGTCAGCCTATGCACGCTTTTGATATTGATAATATTGATGAAAGAAAAATTATTGTAAGAAACGCTTATGATGGTGAAAAGATTACTACTCTTGACGGGTCAGAAAGAAATCTTGATTCATCAATGCTTGTTATTTCCGATTGTAATAAAGCTGTTGCTGTCGCCGGAGTTATGGGCGGAGAAAATTCAATGATTACTTCGGGAGCGTCCGCCGTTTTATTTGAGTCGGCTAATTTTAATGGCCCGAATGTACGTATTACAGCCAAAAAGCTTGGTATGAGAACGGACGCTTCAAGCAAATATGAAAAAGGACTTGACCCAAATCTTTCTTATGATGCTGTAAACAGGGCGGTTCAGCTTGTGGAAATGCTTGGCTGCGGCGAGGTTGTAGAGGGTATGGTGGACTGCTATCCCAATAAAAGAGAAAAATGGACTGTTGTTTATTCTACGGAAAAAATAAATAAACTTTTAGGAACTGATATTTCAAAAGATGAGATGATTGAAATTTTTAAACTTATTGAGGTTGAGGCGGACGGCGAAAAAGCTGTTATTCCTACTTTCAGACCTGACCTTGAAACAGAAGCGGATCTTGCAGAGGAAATAGCCAGATTTTACGGATATGACAAAATTGAGACAACATTAGCAGCAGGTACTCCTACAGTCGGTAAAAAGACAGAAAGTCAAATTATTGAGGATACTATAAGAAATATAATGATTGCTATGGGTATTTCAGAGGCGATGAATTTTTCTTTTGAAGGTACAAAGGTTTTTGACAAGCTCTGCATAGATGAGAATGATGATATGAGAAAAACTGTTACTATATCAAATCCTTTGGGTGAGGATTTCAGCATTATGAGAACTACTACTTTAAATGGTATGCTAAATTCTTTATCGACCAACTATAACAGGAGAAACCCTGAGGCTTTTCTCTTTGAAATAGGTAAAATTTATATTCCTAAAAGTATTCCTCTTACTGAACTTCCGGAAGAAAAAACCGTATTGACAGTAGGTATGTATGGAAAAGTTGATTTTTACGATATAAAAGGTATTATTGAGGAGCTTTCAGAGGTTCTTGGAATAAAGAATAATATTGAGTATTCTCCGGTTTCAGATATTTCATATATGCATCCGGGAAGATGTGCCGGTATTTCTATTGGTGAGGATAAACTTGGATTTTTAGGTGAAGTACACCCGACTGTCTGTGAGAATTATGAAATAGGTACAAAAGTTTATGTAGCGGTGATTTATATTGATAAGTTACGTCAAAACGTGACATTTGACAGGGTTTATAAGGCTCTTCCAAAGTTTCCGGCTGTTCAGCGTGATATTTCAATGCTTGTTAAAAATGAGGTTATTGTCAAAGACATTGAGAATATTATTAAGGAAAAGGGTGGAAAGCTTATTGAGGATATTAAGCTGTTTGACGTATATAAGGGAAAGCAAATTCAGGAAGGTTTTAAATCAGTAGCGTATAATATTTCTTTCAGAGCTGCTGACAGAACTTTAACTGATGAGGAAGTCGCTTCTCCTATGAAAAAGATACTTAAAGAGCTTGAGGAAAAACTTGGAGCGCAGCTTAGAGATAAGTAAAATAAAATATTATTTAAACTGTAATGGCACAGTTTTGAAAGAATTCTAATAAAAAAAGAGATAGAAGAAATTTTTATCTCTTTTTTTATTTAACTGTTCGATAAACTATGCAATATTGCTTGACAGACATTTTTCTGCTATACTTTGCATAATTCTTTTGAAATACCGCTGTGTGTATTCCTGCAAAAATTATACTTCATCTGATAAAAAATCTCTTGTCAATCGCCATAGCTTAGGTTATCGGACAGGTGTTTTGATTATAGTCAATCAACTTGAAAAATGGACAAGTTCGGCGGCTAAAAATTCTTTTCACTGTGTTGTCGTCGGTCGGCATAGGACAAGGCTATGCTTTCCTTCATCCGTCTTGCGAAAATAATTTTTATCTAGCCTCATTTCGATTATTCTTAAATTGATTGACTATAACAATAAATTTATTTCGGAAATATGTAATTGCTATAAGATTTAGAAAGAAGTTCAATAATCAAATCTTAATCATAGCAAAGCAATGTTTAGTACTAAAAATTTTATGAATTACTATAATGTATTTGTATAAATTGTTTAATATATAAATTGATATGCAATGCTAATTTATCAAATTATTACAAAGTATTATCTGATATTATCAACATTATTGACAATTTAATGCTTCTTATGGTAAATTATATATATAATACATTTTTAATCGTTTATGGAAACACTTATTATATCAATACAAAAAAATACATAAATTAACTTGGTGCAATAACAAAATAATTTGCTGAAGTTAAACGGGAATCTATAAATATTATTCTTGATTATTTTGTCGTTTTGCAATAAATTTTTTATGATTTTAATTGATATTCTCCTATACTTTATCAAAATCTTTTAAAGCGAGATTCCGACCTATTTAGCGTTGAAAAGTGAGTACTATAGACGATTTAGGATATATTTGATTTGGTGCGTTCAAAATTAGCTTTTTTGAAGCGAAATCATCAGATAGGTGGTCTTTGCAAAGTATTATTCCATTATATTGGATTAATAATTTTATTTTTAACAAAGAAAGGAGAATTCTATGAAAAGATTTAAAGATTTATCTATTAGAAGTAAATTAATTTTCAGTTTTTGTATTGTCATATGTTTTATATTTATTGTGGGTGTTGCTGGTATAATAGGTAATAAAAAAATTGAGTCAAGTTATTCTAATCTCTTAAATACCTCAGAAAAAAGAATTGTTATTCTAAAAGAAGCTGAGATGCAGCTCGCTTGCGCAAGAAAAGGGGTAGAGTCAATGCTTTCTTATAAAGCGGTTCTTCAGAGGGATTTTGACTGTAATCTTCAGTATCTGACTATTTCAGAAAATATTGATGGAATTTTAAAAAATCTTGAAAAATATAAAAGTACTTTTGATAACGATTATAATACAGATACTCAAATTAAAGAAAAACAACTTGCTATGATAGATAAGATAAATAAAAATTTGAGCGAACTTAACAATGGGGCTGATGATTTTTATAACTCTGTTTCAGTAAAGGATTTGACAAAAGCTTCTGATAAAATTCAAGAGCTTATTGCTATATCGGGACGTATTGGAGCTGAATTTGATTATCTTAATATTTTTGACGAGGATTCTCTTGAAAAGGTTACAGAGGAAAACCAAACATCAATAGAGATATTGATGTTTGTTATGACAGCTATTATGATTATATTTTTGATTTTGGCACTTGTTTTTGCACTTGCCATTTCAAGGTCAATAGCAAATCCTCTTAAAATTCTGGCTCAAAACAGCGCAAAAATCGCTCAAGGTGATTTTCTGGCAAAAATAGGTATGGACAGAGAAGACGAGGTAGGATATGTGGCGAAAAGTGTACTTAAAATAAAAGATACTGTAAATTCTCTTATTAAAAATATTGATATTCTCTCAGAAGAATTTACAAAGGGCAATATGAAATCAGAAATACCTATTGAACAATTTGAGGGAGCATACAGAAAAACCGCAGAAGGCATAAACAACATTGTTTCTACGGTGAGTTGCGATTTTATGTATGTTTCTGATTGTATAAAAAGTTACAGTGACGGCAACTTTGACGCAGTGTGTCCCGATATGCCGGGAGACAGGGAACAATGCAAGAAGTCTCTTAATAATTTAAGAAAAAATATTTTAAATGTAAATAATGAGATTAATAATATTTCGGCAGCTGTCGCGTCTGGAGATTTTAATAAACAAACAAATACAAAATTATTTAACGGCGGTTGGAGAGAACTTGCCGAAAATATAAATACACTTGTGGAAAAAGTTTCTTTGCCTATTGAAGAGGTTTCATCGGCTCTTAATCAGCTTGCGTCAGGAAATTTGGGTATTTATATAAACAGCACCTATGAAGGTGAGTTTAAAAAAATGATTAATAATATTAACTATACGGCAAAAATATTATACTCATATATTGATGAAATTTCTTATGTTTTGGGAAAAATGGCGGCAAGAGACCTTAATGTAATAATTGAGAATGAATATGTTGGTGATTTTTCCAGAATAAAAGACGCTCTTAATCTTATTGTTTTGAATTTTAACGCTCTTATAAAAGATGTATATGCGTCTTCAAAGCAGGTGAGTATGGGCTCAAAGCAAATTGCCGACACAAGTATAAGTCTTGCTGATGGGTCAAGCAGGCAGGCCGGGGCTGTTTCCAGACTTACTGAGAATATAAATTCTGTAGCTAAACAGGTTAAGGAAAACGGTGAAAACGCTATGGAAGCCAATAAAATAGCCATTGAGGCAACCAAGAGTGTAGAAATAGGAAACATGGAAATTGAGGAAATGCTTAAAGCTATGGAAGAAATGTATCAGGCTTCTGAAAATATCTCAAAGATTATTAAGGTTATTGACGATATTTCTTTCCAAACAAACATACTTGCGCTTAATGCCGCTGTAGAGGCAGCAAGAGCCGGAGAACACGGAAAAGGTTTCGCTGTTGTGGCAAGCGAGGTAAGAGGTCTTGCGGCAAGAAGTCAAAAATCAGCTCAAGAAACTGCCGAACTTATTATCGCGTCAAATGAAAAAGCTGAAAAAGGCGTACAAACAGCTAATGAAACCGCCAGAGTACTTAAAATAATGTCTGATAATATTACAAAAATTTCTGATATTATAGCAAAAGTTTCTGATGCTTCGGAAAAACAGAACGCTTCAATAGAAGTTATTGTAAATGATGTTTCACAGATTTCCGATGTCGTAAGAGAAAATTCGGCAGTGTCTGAAGAAACCGCCGCATCTTCCCAAGAACTTTCAAGTCAGTCAGAAATATTTAAAGAAATGATAAGCAACTTTAAACTTAAAGAAATGTAGCCGGGAGGTTTTTTAAATGAAAAAAATAATATGGTTATTTACAATAATTTTTGTTTTGTTTTGTATGACCGCATGTGAAGATGATGAGAGTGATAATATGTCAAACAATAAAATCGGAATCGCTATGCCTACACAATCTCTCCAAAGATGGAATCAAGATGGAACAAATATGAAAAAACAGTTTGAAGATGCGGGTTATATTGTGGATTTGGAATATGCTAATGATGATGTGGAAACACAAATTCAGCAAATTGAAAATATGATTATTCGTAAATGTGATATAATAATTATTGGTTCTATAGACGGAACAAAGCTTACAGATGTTATTAAAGAAGCGGCTGACGCGGGGGTCAAGATAATTTCATATGACCGCCTTATAATGGGAAGTGAAAATATTGATTATTATGTGACGTTTGACAATTATATGGTAGGCGCTTTACAAGGGCAGTATATTATTGATAAACTTGGTCTTGAATCAAATAAAGGACCTTTTAACCTTGAGATAATTACAGGTTCTCCTGATGATAATAACGCTTTATTTTTCTACAACGGAGCTATGGAAAAGCTTAAACCTTATATTGACAGCGGTGTGCTTAAAGTTAAATCAGGGCAAACGGAATTTATAGATGCTTCAACTCAGAAATGGGATACTACGGTCGCTGCCGAAAGAATGGAAAGAATTATTAATCTGTATAATTCTGATGAAAAGATTGACGCTGTTTTATCATCAAATGACAGCTGTGCTATGGGAGCTATAAAAGCTTTTGAAAAAGCCGGGTATGGTACACAGGATAAGCCTTTTCCGATTCTGACAGGTCAGGACTGTGATAAACTTAATGTTATGGCAATATTGGAAGATAAGCAAAGTATGTCTGTATTTAAAGATACAAGAGATCTTGCGATAAAGACAGTTGAGATGACGGAAAATATTTTAAAAGGAAACGATGTTGAGATTAATGATAATGAAAGTTATAATAATGGGAAAAAGGTTATTCAATCGTATCTTTGCAATCCAATTTACGTTGATAAAAACAACTATAAAGATGTTCTTATAAGCAGTGGATATTATGCGGAAGAAGATATTAAGTAACATTTAATAGATTGTTGTGTTAATAAATTATAATAGAACTGTTTGGTATAGTGAATCAACTTGAAAATGAGAAAAAGAGGCGAGCTAAAAATTATTTTTGCAAGGAGGCGGAGGGAGAGCATAGCCGACTGTCTATGCCGACCGACGGCAACATGGCAAAAAGGATTTTTAGCCACCGAACTTACTTATTTTTAAGTTGATTGACTATAACCTAAATGATATTGACTGACAAGAGATTTTTTTGTCAGATGAAAAATATTTTTGCAGGAATATCTATAGCGGTATTTCAAAAAATTATACAAAGTATGACGGAAAAAAGTCTGCTAAGAAAAGTTGCAGAGGTTATCGAACAGGTCTGATATTTTAGACTTCTTTCGAAACCTCATCATCATACTAATTCTGGAAAGGTTTTGAAAGAAGTTTATTGTGTTTTATAAAAATTTACTGTTGCGTTATTTTATTATTTAGCTATAATTTGTAAAAAAATATAAAAAAGTCTTTTAATTTTAAAAAAAGTATGATATAATTATAAATATATTAATTTAGCAATAAGTTTATATAAAAACAGATTATAAATTGTCGATTGCTATAATGTGGAGAGTTGACCGAGTGGTTTAAGGTGCGAAACTCGAAATTTCGTGTTCTATTTGCGTAGGACCTAGGGTTCGAATCCCTAACTCTCCGTTTTTCACAATGTTATTTTTTTATTGATTCATTATAAATGAAGAGTCTGTCTGAAAGAAATTTTTAGAAAGGCTCTTATTGTTTTGTTCTGAGATTTTTAGAATTGCTATAGATTGATTTTTGTGAAAGTTAATTTTAGCTTGCCTCCTTTTGCTCCTTTTGAAATTAATTTACTATATAATTATTTTAACTTATCAGGCTTTTTTCGAAACTGTGTTATTATAGTAATTCTGGAAAGGTTTCTAAAGAAGTCTATTGTCTAATTGATTAATAAAGAATTTTATTTTTTTTAATGAATATTATATTTTATAAAATATTTTAAAGGAGAATTAATATGAATAATTTTCTTCATAAGATTAAAAAAATCAGTAATATTTTTTATGTGAGGTGGGCTGTTCTTTTATTTATTTCTGCGTGTGCCGGTTTTGGAATTGTAGGCCCGATTTTGCATAGTATTGACAATGAAACGGTAGAAACAAGCGCTGTTAAAAAAAAGCTGCCAATTTATTGTGTGGGTACAGATGAAAAAAAAGTTGCTATAAGTTTTGACGCTGCTTGGGGAGCCAATAGATTAAGAAAGAATTTTAAAAAAATTTTGTTGTATAGTCAATTAATTTTATAGCAATTCCATAATAGACGGAGAAAAGAAAAAATATTTTATTCAATATTTCTTAATGCTTTCGGTGTTTATAGTCAATCAACTTAAAAATAAGTAAGTTGATTGACTATAGCAAATTTTAATAACGAATTACGATAATTTTATATATTTTCTATTGTTTTATTTTATTATTTGTTGTATAATTTTTATATAATATTTTTTATTTGGATTGACATAAATATGTACATATTTTAAATTTATTTCTAATAATTTGTAATTTTTTTGAATAAGAAATAAAATAATTAATTTATAGCAAAATAATAAAATAATGAACAATTAAGCTTTAATAAAATCTGACATATAAAGGATTTTTTTTGTTTCGTACTAAAAAATTTGCTGATTTTTATAATTACATTGTCTGTTTTATTGTTTTACTAGGATATTTAAGATATTTTACAGTAAGATAACGGTTTATGAGGTTTTCAGAGTTTTGAAAAAGTTTCAGATTAACATAATCGAAAGGAGTATTTATGTGAATAAATTAATTTTAAAATACTTGTCTTTTTATATGATTATAGCTTTTGTTATAACTATTATTTTTATATATCAATTTCAAACTGCTGTTATTAAAAGAGAACGAACAAGTGTAAGCCAAGAAAAAATTTTACATGTTCAGGAAAAATTAAAAGCTAATAATGATGATATAGCACGAATTACAGAAAACCTGAGTCAGAGCAATCTTGTCAAATCACGAGCGTTTGCCCGTCTTATTAAAGAGGACCCTTCTATAATCCAGTCTGTTGAGAAAATTAATGAAATAGCAAATATTCTTATGGTTGATGAACTTCATGTTACAGATGAACACGGGGTTTTAAAATATGGAAATATACCTGAATATATCGATCTTGATTTTAATAAGGGAGAACAGACAAAACCTTTTCTTCAAATACTTGACGACCCTTCAATAGAAATAGTCCAAGAACCTCAGCCTAATGCTGCAAAAGGAATTATGTTTCAATACATAGGAGTCGCGAGAGAAGATCAAAAAGGTATTGTTCAAGTTGGAGTAAGACCAGAAATACTTGAGAGTATGTTGGAAAATACAAAAATAGAAACCGTTCTTAATGAATTTGGTTTTGGAATAGATGGATATGTTTTTGCTATTGATAAAAATAGTAAACAAATTCTCGCAATAAAGAATAAAAATCTTATTGGTAAATTATCTTCAGATGTCGGATTTGATGATACGATTTTTTCAAGTAATGAAGGCACCGCTTTTGTTGACGGTACAGAGATTTGTTTTTATGCAGATTCATATGATGATATGATTATAGGAACGGCTATGCCCGAAAGTGAGTATTTTGAACAAAGATATACTCAAACAGTTTCTGTTTCAATAAGTATGTTTATTATTTTTCTTTTACTTTTAATTTTAATAGGTATGCTTGTTAATAGAAAAATTGTCAAAGGCGTACATAATATCGCCGCCGGATTACAAAGGGTTAAAAATGGTGATTTACAAGTTAAAATAGAAGAGCTTGGAAACAAGGAATTTAAAATTCTTAGTACAGGAATTAATTCAATGGTTGACGGAATAAGTAAAAATCTTAAAGATAATGAAGAACTTATGAAACAGCAAAAAAGTGTTTTTGATGAAAATATACAGCTTATTGAAAATATTAAAAACGTTTCTTTTAAAATAAATAACGCGTCAAAAAAGACTTTTAATATGGCTAATTCTATATATTCGGGTTCAACAAATCAAGAAAATTCTATTGTAGCTCTTAATAAATCAATGGAACTTATTACAGAACAACTTAAAAATAACGCTTCTATTTCAACAAAAGTTTCTAATGATGCTAATTTAGTTGTTTCAAATATACTTGTAACAAAAGATAATATGCAAAAACTTAACGATTCGATGAAGCATATTTTTGAGTCATCCAATAAAATCGGTAATATAATAAATGAAGTTGACTCAATTGCAACGCAAACAAATATGCTTGCTGTAAACGCATCTATTGAAGCTGCGAGAGCAGGGGAACAAGGTAAAGGGTTTGCGGTTGTCGCTACCCAAGTTGGTGAACTTGCCCAAAAAAGCGCCGATGCGGCAAAGGAAACAGCGGGCATTATTTCAAGTACAATTACAGCTGTTGAGGAAGGACAAAAAATTGCGGGAAAAGCTGTTTCAGAGTTTTTGAAGTTTGTTAATGATATTGAAGACGCAGGTAAAAATATAAATCAAATTTCAATTATGACAAATAATCAAGTAAGTGATGTTATGGAGGTTTTGTCAGGACTTGAGCAAATCGCGGAAATTTCTAAAGAAAGCCGTATTTCTGCTGTTGAAAGCAAAGAGACTTCTGAGGAACTTACAAAACAAGCAGAATTGCTTATGAAATTTGTAAATAAATAAAGGTTTTTAAGTTTATAAAAAAATCAATGAAAATAAAATTACTTTGTGATATTATTTTTGTTGATTTTTTATTTTTAGTATGCTTATGTGATAAATACTAAGTTTTCTGAATGTTGTATATCATACCTCTTTTAAAATTATGCGATTACAGCAATTATATAGTTTCAAAAGAATCTTGCTACAAAACTGTATTTTATAGATAAAAAAATATGTAAAAATTGATGTTATAATTAAAATTTTTTTATATATATTATTTATAGAAAGGGAGCAAGTTTAGGAGGTGAGTTTATGAAAGAGA
>CATLIG010000032.1 GCA_949948985.1 uncultured Clostridia bacterium
TACAGAAATTTATAAAAAATCAAGATTTGAAAAAATAGATTAAAAACGATAATTTTAGTATTGGACAACTTTAGGCTGCTTCAGCAGCAAATCAAACCTACCGGCTTTAGCCGGTAGTGGTTTAGTTTGATGTATCATTCAACAATTCTCCTCTTTCAGGTATTTATATAAATTATCTTTACAAAAAAGTATAACATAAAAATACATTTTTTTCAATAAAAAATATAGGAAATTCAAGACAAACACACAAAAGTGTTTCTATTTTTCATTTTAGTGGTTTTATCAAATATTTAAAGGTCTATTATTTCCTCTGAATATTTTTTTGCGTTCAAACAAATTGGATTATAGTTAATAAAGCCAGACAGAAAAAAGAAAAAACAACATTTGCTAGGATTAAGCGTCCGTATACTTGCTGAGGAATTAGAGTGGGGAAGCCATAAGATCTTTGTCTAAAATATTACTAAAGAATTAAAATAAAGTTTTTCTTTTTGTTTAGAAGAAAGTATAAGTATACTGCCTTAGATATTTGCTTTATAGTTTCAGCAAATAATCGTTTCAGTTTGGTATGAATTTTGTTGTTATGATTTGTTTAATTTTTTTGAACTAAAGTATTTAGTATTATTAATAGACCTGTTCAATAATCTAAACAGGTCTAATGAACATTAAATTTTGATTAACAACAAAATTCATACCATTTTGCTGATTTTATGGTTATTGAGCAGGTCTGTTTTTTTCAATATAAATTATATTTTCAACAATATCGGCAATTTCACCGATAATATTTTCACAATTATTAGCGTTAAATTCTTTTTTTAATGAGATGCAATTCAGCGAATGATTTTCTTTAAATTTTGTAAGTAATTCAATTCGTAGTTTTTTTGCTGTATTCTCATCAAATAATAAACCGAAAATCATAATTCCCGAAATAAGAACACTACATATATTTCCTATTCCAAATCCGTTATTTACAGCGGAGCATAATTTCATAGACTGTTTTGAAATATTTATCCCATAAACCTGTTCACAAGCTTTTAAAAGACATTGTGAACAATTAAATCCTTTTTTATAGTAATATATTGATTTTTCTCTAAGCATATAAATCCCCCTTTCTACGTTCCCATACTATTAAAAAACTTTTCATTATTATTATATGGGTCAAGTATAATAAACTGTGCAGAAAATGACTTTACATGCTTTAATTAAGAGAATACAAAAGTATTAAATAAAAAGATTGAACAAGTTTAATACAGCGATTCTAAAAAATTATGAAAATAAAATGTTTTTTTCTGTAATTCAGAATATATTTTTTATGAGTTATGGTTAATTCATATTTATTAATTATTTTTTTCTCATAGAATTAAGAACCGCAAGTAAAGCGACTCCAACGTCAGCAAATACGGCAAGCCACATTGATGCGAAACCAAATGCTGCGAGTGCAAGAACAGCAAATTTAATCGTTAGTACAAAACAAATATTTTGTTTAATAATACTAAGTGTATTTCTTGAAATCCTTACAGCATCGTCAATTTTTGAAAGCTCATCATTCATAATTACAATATCAGCCGCTTCAATAGCTGCGTCAGAACCTATGCCTCCCATAGCGATGCCTACATCTGCCATAGCGAGAACGGGAGCATCGTTTATTCCATCGCCGACAAAAGCAACTTTTCCTGAGATATTTTCATAAATAATCTTTTCAAGTTTTTCAACTTTATCCTGAGGAAGCATATCAGCATAAACTTTATTAATATGAAGTTTTTCCGCGACAGATATCGCTGTTTCTTTTTTATCACCTGTGAGCATAATTGTTTTTATATTTCTTTTTTTTAGTTTTTCAATAGCTTGGAAACTATCGTCTTTGATGGTATCACATACGGAAATTTCACCTGAATATTTATTATCATAAGAAACAAAAATGCTTGTATCGCTTTTGTATTTCTCAAAAACATCAATATTATATTTTTTCATAAGCTTATAATTTCCTGCTATAATAGTTTTATTATTTATTTTCCCGGAAATTCCAAATCCGCCTATTTCCTCAAAATTGGATACATCAAAAAAATCGTTCCCAAAGTCTTTTTCATATTTATTGATTACAGCTTTTGCTACAGGATGATTTGATAATCTTTCAACGCTGTAGGCAAGCTTCATAAGTTCATTTTTGGATATATTATTCGGATTTATTTTGTCAACTGAAAAAATACCTTTTGTAATAGTTCCTGTTTTGTCAAAAACAACTGTATTTACTTCTTTTAAATTTTGTAAATAGCTGCTTCCCTTTATAAGTATACCTCTTTTTGAGGCATAGCCGATTCCGCTGAAAAAACCGACAGGTATAGAAATAATTAAAGCGCAAGGGCATGATGAAACAAGAAAAATCAAAGCTCTTTCAAGCCATTGGCTAAAATTTTCAAATCCCGTTATAAGTGTGGGAATTATGGCGATTGCTATAGCTGACAGAACAACGGCGGGAGTATAAATCTTAGCGAATTTTGTAATAAAGTTTTCAGTTTTTGATTTTTTACTTCCTGCATTTTCTACAAGATTTAATATTTTGGAAACTGTTGAATTATTATATTTTTTTGACGCTTTGATTTTAAGTACACCATTTTGATTTATTGAACCGCTTAATACTTCATCGCCCGCTGAAACTGATTTTGGCATACTTTCTCCGATTAAAGCAGACATATCTATAAAAGAGTTTCCTTCTTGAATGATACCGTCTACAGGTATTTTTTCTCCTGCTTTTACCAAGAGAATATTACCTGTTTCAACATCTTCGGGGTTTACCTCTTTAATATTTTCATCCTCAATTATATAAGCTTTTTCAGGTATAATGTTCATAAGGCTTTTAATTGATTTTCTTGATTTTTCAACAGCTCTGTTTTGAAAAAATTCTCCAGTTTGATAAAATATCATAACGGCTGCCGCTTCAGTATACTCCTTTATAAGAAATGCTCCTAAAGTTGCTATGAACATTAAAAAACGTTCGTCAAAAATCTGACCTTTTGTTATGTTTCTCAAAGCCGACCATATTACATCATACCCTGTTATTAAATATGCCGCAATAAATAAAGCCATACTTAAATAATCAAATTTATTGAAAATAATTCCGGTTATAAATATGAATAGTCCGGTTGCTGGTCTGGCTATTTCAAAAAAAATGTTTTTATCGTTTTCTGTATTTTTATTATTATTTTCACAAATTTTTTCTGATACGTTTACATCTGGTTCTATTTTCTTTATAATTGATGAAACTTCTTTTATAATTTTGTTTTTATCTTCAATATTTTTTGGTTCAATAGTAATTTCTTTATTCATAAAGTTGAGATATGATGTTTCAATTTTTTCAAGCTTTGATATATGTTCTTCGATTTTTCCGGCACAATGAGCGCAATTTAATCCATTTAATTTAAGTATAAATTTTTTACCGGAAAAATCTTTTTTTATTATTTCCGATACATTTACACCTGGTTCTATTTTCTTTACTATATCTGTTATTTTTTCTGCGATAACATATTTTTCTGACACATCTTTAAGTTTTATTTTAATTTCTTTTTTCATAAAATTAAGAAACGCATATTCAACATTGTCAAGATTTTTAACTTTTTCTTCAATTTTTTCTGCGCAGTGGGCGCAGTTTAATCCGTTAAGCTTAAAATCAATTTCATTTTCCATAAAAATCAGCTCCTTTTTTGTGAATAATGTGGCACATACTTTGCTGTAAAAGTAAGTTTACGTGTTCGTCGTCAAGAGAATAAATAACGGCCTTTCCTTCTTTTCTAAATTTGACAAGGTCATTTTGACGCAATACCCTAAGCTGGTGGGAAATGGCTGACTGTGTCATCTCGAGAGCTTCAACTAAATCCCCCACGCACATTTCGCCTCCTAAAAGAGCGTATAAAATTTTTATTCTTGTAGAATCACCGAATACTTTAAAAAAGTCGGCGATGTCATAAATAAGTTCATCTGATAAGCTTTCATTTTTTACTCTTTCAACAACATCTTTATGCACACAAGTGCATATTTCACAAATGTCTGTTACTTTATTGTTCAATTTAACACCTCCGATAAACATTTATTTTATTATTCTACTATAAATGAGCATTTATTCATATATTAATGTTTATAAAAGAGGTAAAAAAACCTCCTTTATAAACATATGAACATTTATTCATCTATATTTATATAATATACTTTTATTTGATTTTTGTCAATAATTTTTTAAGTATTTTTAAATTTTAGTTGTATATTATTTCATTTATATGATATTATTATAGTAATCCGCAAAGTTATTGAATAAAATTTTTGTTAAATTATTTTAAGGAAAGGAGCCAAAAATGTTTCGTATAGATTTGCATACACATACAACATTTTCTGATGGTACTATGACGCCTAAGGAACTTATAGATTATGCCGTAAAAAAAAACGTACAAGCAATCGCTGTAACAGACCATGATAATTTTGACGGTGTACCAGAAGCTGTTTTATATGGAGAAAAATATAATATAGAAGTAATAAAAGGAATAGAAATGTCAACTGACATAGAAAATAAAGAAATTCACATAGTTGGTTTATTTATTGATACAGAAAATAAAGAATTTAATTTACAGCTTATAAATTTAAAAGAAAAACGAAAAAAAAGAAATGAGCTTGCTATAGAAAAACTTAAAAGTCTTGGTATTGATATAACTTATGAGGAACTTGAAAAGACAAGTTCAAATAAAATAATTACAAGAGCTCATTTTGCTAAGGTACTTAAGCAAAAAGGATATATAAACTCAGTAAAAGAGTGTTTTGATAAATATATGGGAGAGGGAAAACCGGCTTTTGTAAAAAGAGAAGTAATTTCTCCGGAAGAAACTATTTCTTTAATAAATAATGCCGGAGGAATAGCTATATTAGCACACCCTATGCTGTATAATTTTACTGATGAAAAGCTTAATGAAATACTTATATATCTAAAATCTATTCATTTAAAAGGAGTGGAGTGTATATATTCAACTCATACAAAAGAGGATACTTTGTATTTAATTTCTCTTGCTGAAAAATATGATTTAAAGATTTCAGGAGGAAGTGATTTTCATGGGGATAATAAACCTAATATTGATTTAGGAACAGGATACGGAAATTTATATGTTCCTTATGAAATACTTGAGAAATTAAAAGAAAAATAGGAGATGATATAATGTCGAAAGATTCTGTAAAAATAATATCGCAAAATAAAAAAGCATATCATGATTATTTTATTCTGGAAACTTATGAAAGCGGTATAGTACTTACAGGTACGGAAATAAAGTCAATACGTATGGGACGCTGCAATTTAAAAGACAGTTTTATAAAAATAGAAAATAATGAGGCTATAATAAAAAATATGCACATAAGTCCCTATGATCATGGAAATATATTTAATCACGAACCATTAAGAGAAAGAAAGTTATTACTGCATAAATACGAGATAAATAAGCTTATAGGGGCAGTAACGACAGATGGGTTTACAATAATTCCTTTAAAACTCTATTTTAAGGGAAGCCTTGTAAAACTTGCCATAGGAGTGGCAAAAGGTAAAAAGCTTTATGACAAACGGCATGATATAGCGAAAAAAGACCAGCAGAGAGAAGCATCAAAGGATTTTAAGTTGAAATTACAGATGTAAAATAAAAATATGCTGTTATAAATTTTTATAATTATATGGAGGATTATTATGACTAATTACAAAATTGAAACAAAATGTATACAGTCGGGATATATTCCCGAAAATGGAGAAGCACGAGTTCTGCCTATTTATCAGAGTACAACTTTTAAATATAATTCAGGTCAGTTGATGGGAGACCTTTTTGATTTTAAAGCGGACGGACATTTTTATACAAGGTTAAGTAATCCTACTGTTGAAGCGGTAGAAAAGAAAATAGCTGATTTAGAGGGCGGTATAGGGGCGATGATGACTTCATCGGGACAAGCCGCATCATTGATAGCTATAACAAATATATGTAAAGCGGGTGACCATATAATAAGTTCAAACTCAATATATGGCGGAACATTTAATCTTTTTTCTGTAACTTTAAAAAAGCTGGGGATTGATTTTACTTTTATTGACCCAGATATGTCAAGTGATGAAATAGAAAAATGTTTTAAAAAAAATACAAAGGCTGTTTTTGGAGAGATTCTTGCAAATCCGGCTCTTTCGGTATTTGATATAGAAAAATTTGCTGATATTGCCCATAAACATAAAGTGCCTCTTATAGTAGATAATACTTTTCCGACACCATATTTATGCCGTCCTATAGAATATGGTGCTGATATAGTTATTCATTCAACATCGAAATATATGGATGGTCACGCTGTATCTTTGGGTGGTGTAATCGTTGACAGCGGCAATTTTAACTGGGCTAATGGAAATTTTCCGGATTTTACGGAGCCTGATGAATCTTATCATGGTTTGGTTTATGTGGAGCATTTTGGAAAAGCGGCGTATATAGCAAAAGCGAGAGCGCAGTTAATGAGGGATTTAGGGAGTACACCAAGTCCAAATAACGCTTTTCTTTTAAATCTTGGACTTGAAACACTTCATCTCAGAATGGAACGTCATAGTGAAAATGCTTTAAAAGTAGCTGAGTTTCTTGAGGCAGATGATAGAATTAACTGGGTCAACTATCCAAGTCTTAAATCAAATAAATACTATGATATTGCAAAGAAGTATCTTCCAAAGGGATGCAGCGGTGTAATTTCATTCGGAATAAAAGGAGGAAAAGAAGCTGCTATAAAATTTATGGAAAGTTTGAAGATTGCGGCACTTGTGGTTCATGTGGCAGACGCTAGAACAAGTGTACTTCATCCGGCGAGTACAACTCACCGTCAACTATCTGATGAACAGCTTATAGCATCCGGCGTGCCTGCTGATTTAATAAGAATGTCTGTAGGTATTGAAAATTCAGATGATATAATTTCTGATATAAAACAGGCTTTGAATAATATATAAAAAGTTGTTTTATAGCTTGTTAGACCTGTTTGGAAACTGGCAAATTATTATATAAATGTAGATTTTGTTAATAGTCGAAATTAAATTTTCTTGAAATATCCATAGTGATATTTCAAGAAAATTTAGAACCTATCCCTAAATTAATAATAGGCTCTTAATAGACCTGTTTAATAACCTATAGCGAAACAATAAAAATTTTGAGAATTGCTATAAGTGCTGACGATTGATAAGAGATTTTTTCGTCATATGAAACTTAATTTTTGAGGTAATACTTGGAGAATATTTCAAAAAAATTAAATAAAGTATGACGGAAAAAGCACTGTTAAGTGTTATTGCATAGGTTATTGAACAGGTCTGATGAATAATGTTTAGAATTATTGTATTTTCATTGAAAGTGATATTCTTTTTTTATTGATGTCAACGTCAATAACTTTAACATCAACTATATCTCCTACACTTACAACCTCAAGAGGGTGTTTTATGTATTTATCTGCCATTTCAGATATGTGAACAAGTCCATCTTGATGAACTCCTATATCAATAAAAGCTCCGAAATCAATTACATTTCTTACAGTTCCTTTTAATATCATTCCTTCAACTAAATCTTTTATTGAAAGAACATCACTTCTCAAAACAGGTTTTGGCATTTCATCACGAGGGTCACGGCCGGGTTTCTCAAGTTCCTTGATTATATCCTGAAGTGTTGGAATTCCAACTTCAAGTTCTTCGGAAAGTTTTTGTATATCATTTATTTTATTATTTATTCCGGAAATATTATTTTCTGAAATATCAGCAAAAGAATAGCCTAATTTTGATAAAAGCTTTTCGGCTACGGGATAAGACTCAGGGTGTACTCCTGTATTGTCAAGAATATTTTTGCCGTCAGATATTCTTAAAAATCCGGCACATTGTTCAAAAGCTTTTGGTCCTAGTTTTTTGACTTTTAAAAGCTGTTTTCTGTCATTGAATTTTCCGTTTTCCTCTCTGTATTCTATTATATTTTTAGCGACAGTAGTGTTTATTCCGGATATGTAAGATAAAAGAGATGGCGATGCAGTATTTAAATCTACTCCAACATTATTTACGCATCCTTCAACAACACCGCTAAGAGTTTCACCAAGACGTTTTTGATTCATATCATGTTGGTATTGCCCTATGCCTATACTTTTTGGGTCTATTTTTACAAGTTCGGCAAGGGGATCCTGTAGTCTTCTTCCGATACTTACGGCGCTTCTTAATGAAACATCATATTCAGGAAATTCTTCGGCACCGAGTTTTGATGCTGAATAAACAGACGCACCAGCTTCGTTTACTATTATATACATTACATTTTCAGAAATTTCTTTTATAAGCTCTGCTGTAAAAATTTCAGTTTCTCTTGATGCTGTTCCATTACCTATGGCTATAAGCTCAACGCCATACTTTTTTATCCATTGTTTTAATAGGTTTTTTGCTTCTTTAATTTTATTTTGAGGAGGAACAGGATATATTACTCCTGTATCAAGAACTTTACCTATACCATCTATTACGGCTGTTTTACACCCCATTTTAAATCCAGGGTCAAGGGCGAGTACAACTTTGTCTTTAATAGGCGGTTGTAAAAGGAGTTGTTTTAGATTTTCACCAAATACTTTTATAGCTCCTTCTTCGGCTTTTTCTGTAAGTTCCGCTCGTATTTCTCTTTCTATGGAAGGAGCTATAAGTCTTTTATAGCTGTCTTCGATTACATCATTCATTATGGTATATGTGTTTTTATTATTTTTAATTATAAGACTGCTTAATTTGGAAAATATATCATCAATAGGAGCTTCAATTTTTACGGAAATAAAATTTTCTTTTTCTCCTCGATTTATGGCAAGTATACGATGTCCGGCTATTTTTTTTATAAGCTCGGTATATTCATAGTACATTTCATAAACAGACTCCACATTTTTATCTGTTGCTTTTGAAACTATAAAACCTTTATTATAAGTAAGTTTTCTTATCATACTTCTATAATCGGCATTATCAGAAATTATTTCCGCTATTATATCCATCGCTCCTTGAAGCGCTTCATCAGATGAGTTTATTTCTTTTTCCGCATTTATAAATTCTTCGGCTACAATAGCTAAATCATTTTTTGTTTTTTGTTCAAATATAATATCTGCAAGAGGTTGAAGTCCTTTTTCTTTTGCTATTGTTGCTCTTGTTCTTCTTTTTGGCTTGAACGGACGGTATATATCGTCAATTTCTGTCATTGTTTCAGCCTTATCAAGAGCGTTTGAAATTTCATCTGTTAATTTTTCCTGTTCATCAATAAGTTTTCTTATTTGTTCTCTTTTTTCATCAAGATTTCTTAAATATATAAGACGGTTATACATTTCCCTTAAAAGCTGATCATCAAGAGAACCAGTCATTTCTTTTCGGTATCTTGCGATAAAAGGTATTGTGTTTCCATCATCAATAAGTTTTACGGTATTTTCAACTTGATGAGGTTTTAAATTAAATTCTTTCTGTAATATTTTTAAAATGTCCATAGTTTCCTCCATAATTAAAACGCTATTATATCTTTTGAGCCTGTTTTTGTAAGTTCTGTTATTTTCGCTGTAATATTTCCTTTTTCTGATATATCTATAGCGCCGTATGTACAATATGTTCCGCTTCTTGGATGTGAAATACTTCCAGGATTCATATATAATATATTATTTGAGGTTGTCAGGACAGGAACGTGCGTATGTCCGAAAAGACATATATCAGCGTTTTTTTCTTCAGCTGAATATGACAGTTTAATAAGGCTTGACTTTACATTATATCTGTGTCCGTGCGTTATAAAAAAAGTTTTTCCATACAAAGAAAAAATCTTTTCTGAGGGAATAAAACCTCCGAAATCACAGTTTCCGGAAATATTTATAAATTCATAATTTTGAAAAAAAGGCTCTATTTCAGAAATATCACTACTATAATCACCTAAATGAATTATGTATTTTACATTTTTTTGAAATTTATCTAAAACAAATTTTAAATTACTTAAAATTCCGTGTGAATCACTAAAAACAAGTATTTTCATTAGATTTTCCTCTTTCGATGTTTACAAAAGAAATTTTTTTAATTCTTCTTTTATTAGTTTTAGTGCTTTTCCCCTGTGACTTATTTCATTTTTATCTTTAAGTGATAATTGAGCGGTTGTACACATTTTATCTGGAAGATAAAAAATAGGGTCATATCCAAAACCATTTTCTCCTTGCATTTTATAACCAATTATTCCTTCGATTGTTCCTCTTACGGTTAATATTTTATTATGAGGCTCCGGAATTGCCGCGGCTATAACGCATACAAAACGGGCGGTTCTTTTTTCTTCTGGAACATTTTTTAAAAGATCTAAAATTTTGTTGTTTTTTATCAAATACGAAGTGTTTTCGCCCATATATCTTGCGGAATATACTCCGGGGGCTTTATCCAAATAATCTATTTCAAGTCCGGAATCATCGGCAAGAACAAGTTTTCCGCTTATTTTCATAATTTCAGAAGCTTTTTTTACAGCATTTTCTTCAAAAGTTGTTCCGTCTTCCTTAACATTTATATTAATTCCGGCATCTTCCATTGAGATAACATCAAATGTATCTGAAAGAACAGCTTGTATTTCTTTTAATTTTCCTTTGTTTTTTGTAGCGAATATTATTTTTTTATTATCCATTTTTACTATCCTTTCTGAATATTGAGGCAAAACAATAAAATAATGATATATTTAAAAATTATAATTGTTATAATAAATTTATTTTATTATTTATTATTTTGTCAGTTTAGTTATATGGATTGCTGTAGTGACAGTGTTTATTTTTTGCGTAAAAATCAGCTCTTTTATAATTATCAATTAAAGTACCCTCAGGTAAATATTTTTTTTCATTATCAATAAAAATTGACACAATATCTACTTCTTTAAATTGAAAAATATTGTAAAGCAATTGTCTTACAAGACCAACTTCATAGGTTGAACCTCCGCCATAGCTTAATATTTCACCGCTTACATTTATATAAATGTTTTTACCTATTTTTTCAATATTTAAAATTTTTGTATTTTGTGGAACATAATTTACATTATGAATATTAAAAAGCTTGTCTAAAGTTATAAAAATTTTTTTTGCACTATTGTTTGTGTTTTCTACTTCAAAAGTTTGTTTTAGCATATCATTATAAACATCATCGTCTTTTAAATAATATACTGTAATTTCTTCTGCCTTAGCCTTATCAGGAAATATAAATATGTATATTACCACGGCAATTAAAATTATATTTTTTATGTTCATAAAAAACACCTCCATCTAAAATTTTATTTCAGACGGAACTGTTTGACAAGCTAAAAAGTATTCAAAATTGTTTTATAATAATACAAAATATAAGTATTTTATGAGTTTGGTTTAAAAAATCAGCAAATATAGCAAAACAACAAAATATGAAATGACATACTTCAATAAAACTTGATGTTAAGAATTAATTTTATTATTTTGTCATAAAAATTTTGTAAATTGCCATATATTCATTATACGAAATAAAGTAAAATAAGCTTAGAATATGCTAAAAGAGCTTTTTTAGAACAATTTTATAAATTATTATAATAGATCTGTTCTAAAACACTGTAATATTGTTTGACAAATCATTTTTTGTCTATCTTTATCCAAGGTTATTGAAATATTTGGAAAGTTCCTATGAAAATAAGACTTTTATTGGTTAAAAATCTTTTGTCAATCGTTATTACGAAGGTTATTAAACAGGTCTAATATAGGATAACATAAAAGTAAGAAAAAATAAAGAACTTTTAAAAATTTTGATATTTAATTTGGGTTAAGAAATAGTTTATTTTTATATTTTGATTATACTATGGCAACGGCAAATTTTTGTTTCACTTGATTAATTTTCTGTTTCTCAGTTTGTTCAGCAGGGTACCATCCTTTAGCTGACATTTTAATGTAAAGTAATTCTTTAGGATTCATTTTTTTCATCTCCAATAATATTGTTTGTGTAATTAAAAAAAGATATATTTATTTTATAATAATCTATTTAATAACCAAGTTTAATTGTTTCGTTATACTTTAATTTATAAAAAATATTAAATTCTTAATTAAATTTTAATTCTTAATTCATATTTAATTTACAAATGTGATGTATAATAATATATATAATTAAATACAGAATAATAATAAAGCGGTTTATTATTATGTTAATATTCACATACTTAAAAATATTTTTTAATATATCTATATATAATGATTGCTTTCAAGGAGGTATAAACAATGACAACAACAATTTCTATTCACGGTTCTGTTTCTAATAATATATATTTGAAACTATCAAAAACACAAAAAACGGTTTTATACATATTAGAAAAATATATTTCAGGATTAAATCAGATAAATGAGAATGATATAAATTATTTAATAAAATATTTATGTGAAAATTCAAGAAGACTAAATAAATTATTAAGTAAAAGAAAAAGGCTTTCACAGCAAATTCAAACAAAATTGGATTTATTTTCTTTTTACAAAAAACCATTTTCAAAAACTCAAATGAAACTATATAATGATTATTTAACAATATATAATAAAGAAAAATCTATTATAAAAGACAGTTTATCACTTATATATGATAAAAATTCAGTAAAGGGTGTTACTTATACAATATTAAACTGCAAATCTGATTATAATGATGTGGCAAATCATTTGACAGCTATTTTATTTGAGCAAAATAAAGCAATTAAAAGTCTTACTAAAGTTACGGTTAAAGCGTCAAAATTTTTAAAATCATTTAATTATAATAAAACAATAAAATAATATGATAAAAGATTTTAATAAAACGTATATATTAAATTTGTTTTTAAACCTATATATAGAAGACCTGTTCAATAATTTTATAGTACTTTGTAAAATCTTTAATGTAAGTCAATAGACAATAGAGCTGCTAGAAAACCTCGGCAATGACGTCTGACGAAGAAATTTCCTGTCAGACGTCATTACTCAGATTTCTTAACAGGTCTAATATTTTCCTCTTTTTTTAGAAGTGTATTTTTATACGAAAGATTTAATATTTTTAAAATATATTTTAAAATAAACGGTATTTTTTTGATTTTTTTTGTATGTTATGTCGGATAACATATTGATTTTTACATAATTAAATGTTATAATATCAATCATAATTTATAATAAGGATATTTTGTTTTTATCATTCAATATATCTATAAGCTATTAAATTTTAAAGGAGGAAATATATTATGAATATTGAAGATATACAAATCTCAGACAGTGTTAAATACATAGGTGTAAATGATAAAACTATTGATTTATTTGAAAGTCAATATGTTGTTCCTAATGGCGTTTCATATAACTCATATATTATTATGGATGAGAAAATTGCGGTTATGGATACTGTTGACGCAAGGGCGACTGACGAATGGTTTTTAAATATTGAAAAGGTTCTTAATAATAAAAAACCAGATTACCTTATTGTGTCACATATGGAGCCTGATCATGCCGCTAATATTTTTAAGTTTACTGAAAAATATACAGATGCAAAAATTGTTATAAATGAAAAAGCACTTGCTATGATTCCTCAATTTTTCGGAGTTGATTTGTCAGAAAAAGCTATAGTTGTAAAAGAAGGAGATACTTTAAGCCTTGGGGAACATATCCTTCAATTCTTTATGGCTCCTATGGTACACTGGCCTGAGGTTATGGTTGAATATGAGCAAAGTGAAAAAATTCTTTTTTCTGCGGACGCTTTTGGTAAATTTGGAACTCTTGATACAGATGAGGATTGGGCATGTGAAGCAAGAAGATATTATTTTAATATAGTGGGGAAATATGGAACTCAGGCGAAGGAACTTCTAAAAAAAGCATCAGGTCTTGATATTTCGATTATTTGTCCTCTTCATGGACCTATTTTAAAAGAAAATCTTGAGTATTATATTGGCAAATATCTTATATGGAGCAGTTATGAACCTGAAGATGACGGGGTTTTTGTTGCGTATGCCTCTATACACGGAAATACGGCAAAAGCCGCTGAAAAAATGGCTGAAATACTTAAATCAAAAGGAGCTAAAAAGGTTTCTGTAGCGGACCTTTCTAGAGATGATATGGCGGAAGCGGTAGAAGACGCTTTCAGATATGACAAGCTTATACTTGCCTCAGCAACATATGACGGAGGATTATTCCCTTGTATGGAACATTTTGTAAATCATCTTAAATCTAAAAATTATCAAAAGAGAAAAGTAGGACTTATTGAAAATGGTTCATGGGCACCGACAGCGGCCAGACAAATGAAAAATGTTGTTGAAACATTTAAAAACATTGAAATTTGTAATCCTGTTGTTACTATTAAATCTTCCATGAAGACTGAGGATATATTAAAAATGGAAGAACTTGCGGACGAAATTCTTAGCAAGCCTTTTAAATAATACTGATATACCTGTTTAATAACTACTACAGTCAATCAACTTGAAAATGAGCAAAAGGAAACGAGATAAAAATTATTTCTGCAAGGCAGTGGAAGGAAGAGCGTAGCCGTAGTCTACGCCGACTGACACTAATAAAGCGAAAAGAATTTTTGGTCGCTGAACTTGTTCAATTTTTAAGTTGATTGACTATAAAATAGGGATTGACAAATATTTTTTTATCAATCAAAATTTTTAGGTTATCAAACAGGTCTAATGTATTTATTTTTCTTTGGGATTAAATATAAGCGCTGCTAAAAATGCAAAAACAATAGCGGATGTTATACCTGCGGCAGATGCTTTTAATCCTCCTGTTAGAACTCCTAAAAGACCACATCGGTCGACTTCCTCTATAACGCCTTTTGCGAGAGTATTCCCGAATCCGGGAAGAGGAACAGTAGCTCCGGCTCCAGCAAAATTGACTAACGGTTGATAAATTCCAAGACCTCCTAAAATACAGCCTAATACAACAAATAAAACTAAAATTCTTGCGGAGGTAAGTTTTGTTTTGTCAATTAAGATTTGTCCTATGACGCAAATTCCTCCTCCTACTAAAAAGGCATATAAATAATCCATTATGAATCTCCTTTCGGAAAATTTTCAAGAATAACAGCGTGAGCAATTCCGGGAATGCTTTCTCCCTGCTGTACACTTGTTGAACTCATTAACGCTCCTGTTGGAATAAATAAAATTCTATTTAATTCGCCTTTTTTCATTTTATTATAAAAATAACTTGAAAATGTGACGGCGGAGCATGCACAGCCACTTCCTCCAGAATGAGTATCTTGAGTATTTTTATCATAAATCTCAATACCACAGTCAGTATAATTATTTGAGATGTCAATATTCTCTTTTTTCAAAAGCTCAATAGTAAGCTCTTTTCCAACATATCCAAGGTCACCTGTTATAATAAGGTCATAATAATCCGGAGAAATATTAAAATCTTTTAAATTTGTCATTATAATATCAGCGGCTGCAGCCGCCATAGCGGCACCCATATTATTAGCATCGGTAATTCCGAAATCTACAATTTTACCTGTTGTCATTCCTACTATATATGGAGGATTTCCGTTTTTACATAAAACAGCGGCGCCATCACCTGTTACTGTCCACGTTGACGTCAGAGGTCTTTGTGTACCAAGTCCCAACGGAAAACGAAATTGTTTTTCAGCTGCGCAGAAATGACTTGAGGCGCCTATAAGAACTTTTGAGGCGCCTCCGCTTTCTATCATAATTGAGGCAAGACACATACTTTCACCGAATGTTGAACAGGCTCCGTAAAGACCAAAGAATGGTCGGTTAAGGTTACGTATTCCATAAGTACTTCCTGTCCCTTGATTAAGCAAATCACCGGAAAAAATATACTCAATATCATCCATTGAAAGACCGGCTTTTTTTACAGCAAGGTTTAGGTTATCCTGTACTATTTTGCTTTCGGCCTTTTCCCAGCTTGTTTCTCCGTCAACAGCGTCTTTTAAAATTACATCAAAGTATTTTCCTAAAGGACCTTCACCCTCTTTTGTACCTACGGTTGAGGCAGTTGATGTAACTGAAATTTTTTTTTCAAATTTAATCGATTGTTTTCCTATATGTTTTGCCAAATAATCACCTCATTTAATAAAATAATAAATAATTCCAACTACAACGGATGTTAATACTCCATATAGTATTACAGGACCGGCAACTATGAAAATTTTTGCTCCAAGCCCTGTTATAAAACCCTCTTTTTTAAATTCAATTGCAGGAGAGGTTACTGAATTTGAAAATCCTGTAATGGGAACTATAGAACCAGCTCCAGCGAATTTTCCCAGTTTTCCGTATAGACCCAATCCTGTAAGCAGAGAAGCCAGAAAAATTAAAACAGAGGAAGTGTAGATTCCTGTATCATTTTGAGTAAGTCCAAGTTCTTTGAGATAATTTGTTATAAACTGTCCAATACAACATATTATTCCACCTATTACAAACGCCTTTACGCAGTCTTTGATAATATGACTGTTTGGTGAGGCTTTTTTTACCATCTCCTGGTATAGTTTTTTGTTTTTTGCTGAATTATCCATAAAAAACCTCCTAATCAACTTTAAAAAATCCTGGTACAAAATAATATAATACAGACCCAAGAAGTTTTCCTATTGCTATAGCGAAGATAAAGTACATCATACCTTCTTTTATTCGACCTCTCCTTGATAATATTGGTATAACATCAAGTACTTCAGCTAGGGATACCGCAAGTCCTCCATAGAATATTCCTATGCATAAACTCAATATTATCACGGCAAGGGTGCCTATTGGAATATAATAATCAATAAGTAGTGTTGTTGTTCCAAAAATACCTCCCCATATTATTGCTTCTTCATAGAATTTGATATATTTTTCGGTTTTTGTTTTTTGAGCGAGTCTTGGAACAACTCCTATTATCGCTATAAATGCAAAAACAGCTCCTGCAATGACAACTCCAGCGCCAAAACCCAAAATAATGAGTACAATTAATTTTAACGCAGTCATTTTTCATTCCCCTTTCGAATTCTTTCGGTATTTAATGTATCTATAATATTATCTGTAACATCTGACTCGTACAAAGACATTTCAACTTCAATAGGGGTAGGGTCTTCTGTAATTTTTTTGCCGGAAAAATGGTTGAAAAAAACAATAATTCCGAGAGCGAGACCAAAAGAATAGGGAAGGTCTATTACAAGAGGATTTTCTACTTTTTCGTTGAAAAATATATAATAATAGTTTTCAAAGACAGTAGCCATTTGTGCGTCTGAATGAAAGCTCATTATCGCTGTGGCGGAACCTCCGGCGAGTATGATTGTTACAAACGCTATTTTTAGTATTTTAAAAATTTTATTTTCTTTTTTATGCTTTGGTGAATATTCAATAATTGTATCCATCTCTCCAACATTATTTATTGTATGACCAGGCATAGCTTTGTCAATTGCGCTTATAATATCAATAATAGTAACAAGATAATTCTTTTTTTCCTCATTCTTTATTTCCATAAGTTTTATATTTTTTATTTTTTTGAGTAAATTATCGGGTGCAAAAACTTCCGCTATGTCTTTAATATAGATACTTTTTCTTTCCGCAACAGAAGTTTTTTTTGCCGGTTTTATATATATATCCATTGAAAATTTTCACCTGTCTTTCAGTTTATTATAGTAACCAACTTATAGTAAATTCACATATTGATATAGTTGTTATATTAGACCTGTTCAATAACCTAAGCGGCAGCGATTAACAAGAGATTTTTTTGTCAGACGAAGTCTTATTTTTGAAGTAATACTTGGAAAGTTTTTCAAAAAATCGGGTAAAGTATGACAAAAAAAGTCTATCGAAGGATATTATAATGGTTTAGAATAAGTCTATTATGGCAATTCCGGAACAGATGGAGAAAAGAATAACTCTTTTATTAAATATTTCATAACGCTTTTGGTGTTAAAATAAAAAACTCTTTTCTCTAAAATTTTGAATAACATATTTTTTCTATTTACAATGAAATTGCCGTAAAAGATAATTTTATTGAGTTTTTTGTTTTTTACGTTAATTTTGAGGATTAAAATAATTTAATTTAAAAACAAAAGTTCCGTTTGAAATATCATTTTCATAAATACTGCTAAATATCCAATATAGCATTATACACACAATACATACAAGCATAAATAAAAAAATGAATTTCCCTAATCTTGAAAGCAATTATATCATCTCCGGAAAATTAATATATAAATAGTTTCAAGAAAATAATAAAAAATATTCTAAAAAGAAATATAAAATTTTTTCCAAATATAATAATTTGTTTTATGAAAAGAAACAACGAGAATAAATAAATGTTATAAATTATTTTTAAAGCCATAAACTTTATTATGAATTGATTTGGTGGTAATTTATGAAAAAATATAAGTACTCAAAAAATAAAAAGATGATTTTTTTTAGAACAGCGTCACTTATTACGGCTATAATAATTTGGATTATATATTTAACATCGGGAAAAGGAAAATCTCTGGATATTAATATTGAAAATGTTTCGGCACTTAAAATTTCCTCAGAAGCAATTAATGATATAAAAAAATTATCAGAAAAATATGAAATAGATTTTTCTGAACTTTTTACATATTACGCTGTTGAAAATAAGTTTTTTGAAAATAAAATTGAGTATGACAGCAAAATAGAACAAAATTTTATTATAAATTATGATAAAATTAAAAACATATATAATTTTGATGACATAAAAGATTATTACGAGCTTATAAAAAATATTCATACAGATATAAAACTGTTTCCTATTGATATAAAATATAAAAATGAGTATATGTATGGTGACAGTTGGGGAGGTGAGAGAACTTATGGAGGAAAAAGAATTCATAAAGGCTGTGACATTATGGACAGGGAAAATATAAGAGGAAGAATTCCTATTATTTCAATGACAGACGGAAAAATAACTAATATAGGCTGGAATGAACAAGGAGGATACAGGGTAGGAGTTACAGCGTCAAGCGGCAATTATTATTATTATGCTCATTTTGACAGCTATGAAAAGGAAATTAAAGAAGGTAAATCAGTTAAAGCCGGAGATGTTATTGGATATATGGGGGACAGCGGTTATGGCAAGGAAGAAGGGACAAAAGGAAAATTTCCTGTTCATTTACATATAGGAATTTGTCCGAAAACAAATTTATCTGATGAAGAGCTATGGGTTAATCCATATCCATTTTTAAGATTGGTTGAAAGAATAGATAACAGTGAAAGTTGAATAGATTTATAGAAATTTGTGAAATTTTTAGTTCAAAACAATAAAAGAATTTCTTGCTATATCATATTTATTAAAACTTGCCTGTTTATTTTTTTATTATTTTCTCCTAAACTTTACAATAGACTTATTTCGAAACTATGAAATTACATCAATCTAACAAAAAAATATTTCATTCAATGTTTTAGCTAAAGGCATTTTGCTTTTTAAATGCCGAAAGCGTTAAAAATCGTTGAATTAAATATTTTTTTGGGGCAATATCTGTGTAAGTGTAAAGTTTTGAAAGAAGTATAATGATTTATGAAGTCTACAGGGGGAAAATAAAATTTTTAACTACAGTTTTTATAATGTGTGTGATAAAACTTTTATGTCGTTTTAATTGAAAAAACTTTTATTTAATGTTATAATATAATTGAAATTCATAGGATAAGGGGTTTTTTTATGGAAACTATAAATTGGAAAGAAGTTTTATTACCTTATGAGCAGGCTGTCAATGAACTTATTGTTAAATTTAACAGTATAAAAAAAGCGTATAATACAGATGGGGTTCATTCGCCTATAGAGCAGGTTGACGGAAGAGTTAAAGCTATTTCAAGTATTATAGGAAAAGCTAATAAGAGAAATATTCATATTGACGAGATTTTTGAAAAGCTTGAGGATATTTCGGGAGTTAGAATTATATGCCGTTTTGTTGAGGACATAGACAAGGTTGTTTCTATTATACGTGAGAGAGATGGCAAAGATATGAATGTCCTTGAAGAAGAGGATTATGTGACACATACTAAAAAAAGCGGTTACAGAAGTTATCATATTACTATAAATTATCCTATTTATACAGTCAATGGAAGAAAGGATATTAAAGCGGAAATACAAATAAGAACTCTGGCAATGAATTTCTGGGCAACTATCGAGCATTCGTTAAGATATAAATATAACGGGAATATGCCTGATGACTTAAAAGAAAGACTTCAAGTCTGTGCGGAAGCTGCTTTTATACTTGATACAGAAATGACAACTATTCGTGATGAGCTTCTTGAAGCGCAAAAGATTGTACAAATTAAAAATAATCTTGTTGATGAAATTATAAGTAACATTCATAATTTATATTTTTACGCTAAAGTTGAGAAAATGAATGAATTTAATCAAAAATTTATTGAGCTTTACCAAGAGGGAAATATTGACAAGTTACTTGAGTTTAATCGTCAGCTTGATGTTATGGCAAAACTTTACAAGGTTAAGTATGTATAAATAACGAAAAGAGGGATTATTTTGGCGAAAAAATCTATTGTCAATCGTTATTACTTAGGTTATTAAACAGGTCTGTTGTTTTGCTGTAGGCTACCAAGTATATATAAAAATAAATTAAAGGATTTATAATATTATGAGTATTTTTGCTATTTCCGATTTACATTTTAGTTTTTTTAAAAATAAGCCTATGGATGTTTTTGGTAGTAATTGGAAAAATCATTTTTTGAAAATTAAGAAAAACTGGATTGAAACAATAAATTATAATGATACTGTTTTAGTACCTGGGGATATATCATGGGCAAAAACAATGAAGGAATTTTTACCTGATATTGAGTTTATTCATTCATTGTCGGGAAAGAAAATTTTTATACAAGGAAATCATGATTATTGGTGGGGCTCAACTTCTGCTCTTAACAATTTATATGATGATATGATTTTTATAAAAAATAATTTTTATTCTTTTGACGATTTTGCTTTATGCGGTACCAGAGGATGGATTTGTCCGAATGATGTTTTTTTTACTTCTCATGATGAAAAAATATACAAAAGAGAGGTGGCAAGACTTAAATTATCTCTTGATATGGCAGTAAAAGACGGATTTGAAAAAATTATTGTTATGATGCACTATCCTCCTACAAATGATAAAAAAGAAAATTCTCTTTTTGTTGATATATTAAATGAATATCATGTTGAAAAGGTTATTTACGGACATCTTCATGGAGAAGAAAATTTTTATTTAAGCTATATGGGAAATATGAATGGAATTGAATATATTCTTGTTTCCTCTGATTTTATTGAATTTAAGCCTGTTAAAATTTGTTGAATTTGTAATACATTTAAACATTTTTGCGGCATTCTTGGAAAAAACTTGACCTAAGTGAAGTTTCAACGTATAATAAGAATATGTTTATTTTAATTTTTATTATATTTTTAGAAAGGATTTTTTTATGTCAAACCCTATAGTTACTTTTGAAATGGAAAATGGTGACATTTTTAAGGCTGAACTTTATCCGAATGTCGCTCCTAATACCGTAAATAACTTTATAAGTCTTATAAATAAAAGTTTTTATAACGGACTTATTTTTCATAGAGTTATAAAAGGATTTATGATACAGGGAGGCTGTCCTGAAGGTACAGGAACAGGCGGACCGGGTTATGGAATTAAAGGCGAGTTTTCAATGAATGGATTTAAAAACGACCTTGAACACACAGAAGGTGTTTTATCTATGGCAAGAGCTTATAATCCTGATTCGGCGGGTTCTCAGTTTTTTATTATGCATAAAACTTCTCCTCATCTTGACGGTTCATACGCCGCTTTTGGAAAAATAATCGAGGGTATGGATATTATAAATAAAATAGCTGAGACAGAAACTGATTACAATGACAAGCCTTTAAATGAACAAAAAATGAAATCAGTTACGGTGGAGCTTTTTGGTGAGGTTTATCCGGAACCTGAGGAACTATAAAAACAGGCTTGTTTGGTAATTTTGATGATGTTTAAGAGGTTATCGAATAGCTTGACATATAAAAACAGACTTTTATGAAAATACTTGTTATTTGTTATTATAAATTAATTGGTATTTCTTTTAGTTTGTTTTTATTTTTTTTATTTTTTGAGATGTACGTATATTTATTTGACATTTTTTTCGGAGGTATATATAATATGTATTGTATATAAAAATATTTTAAAGAAGGTGTTCTAATGAGTACTCCCAAATATGCGATAGTTCAGGAATGGATAAAAAGTGAGATAAATAAAGGTACGTATAAAAACGGTGAAAAAATGCTTTCTGAAAATGAACTGATGGAAAAATTCAGTTTCAGCAGACAAACTATCAGACTGGCTATAAGTAATCTTGAAAATCAAGGGTATCTTGAAAAAATAAAAGGCAGCGGAACTTATGTCAGAATAAAAAATAATAACTCAAATCGAGAGACAAGAAATATAGGTGTTATAATAACATATTTAGACGAATATATATTTCCTGAAATTATTAAAGGAATTGAAAATGTTTTGTCAGATAACAATTATAATATTACTCTTGGAATTACTTACAATAAGGTTGAAAAGGAAACCTCCATACTTAATTCACTTATAAATAAAAAGGTTGACGGAATAATTGTCGAAGGTACAAAATCGGCTATGCCAAATCCAAACAAAGAAATTTACGCTCAGTTTAAGAAACACATTCCCTGTATTTTTATAAATGGCAGTTATCCTGAACTCGACATACCTTTATGCTCTATGAATGATGTGGAAGGCGGATATATGGCGGCAAATTATCTTATTGAAAGAGGTCATAAAAAAATAGGCGCTGTTTTTAAATCTGATGATATGCCAGGGCATAAAAGATATGAAGGTTTTATGAAAGCTATGCATAAATATAATATTAATGTTGATGAAAAAAATATTTTGTGGTATACAACAGAGGATCTTGAATTTTTATTTAAAGGCGATGCGGACGCGATTTTATTAAAACGATTTGAGGGATGTACGGGAATAGTATGTTATAATGACCAAATGGCTCTTAATATGATAAGATTTTTTGAAAGAAACAATATAAAACCTTTTGACGATGTTTCTATAATTGGCTTTGATAACTCAACTCTTTCTAAATTTCTTGACCTGACAAGTGTTGACCATATGAAATATGACCTTGGGGCTTTAGCTGCGGAGGCACTTATAAAACAAATTAAAACAGGTGAAAAAACGGGCGTAAAAATAAAAACTGAAATAATTGAGAGGTCATCGGTTAAAGATATAAGAAATTAAGTTTTATTACAGCGATTTCAGCAGGTTAAAAACAGCTAAACAATATACCTGTTTAATAACCTCTGTAACATCGCTTGATAGGGATTTTTTCCGTTATACTCTGCTTGATTTTTTGAAATACAATTACAATTATTACCGCAAAAAACAAGTTTTGTCTGGCGAAAAATCTCTTGTCAATCGGTATCACCTTAGGTTATTGAACAGGTCTAATAAAATAATGAATAATTAGATTTTAATAAGCTTTAAATATTGAAAAAGTATAAAGAGGTATCAAACAAAGTATTTTTTCTTTTATACATATATTTTGAAATTGTTATAAAAAATAGTGAAGTGAGGCGATTTTATGTTGGAATATTTAAAAAAAGAGGTAAGGGACGCTAATTTACTTTTGCCAAAATATAATCTTGTTGTTTTTACTTGGGGAAACGTCAGTGCTATTGATAAAGAAACAGGATATGTTGTTATTAAGCCATCAGGAGTTGAGTATGATTCGATGACTTATGAGGATATGGTTGTTGTTGATTTAGATGGAAATATTATTGAGGGAAAGCTTAATCCATCTTCGGATATGCCTACTCATATTGAACTTTATAAAAAATTTGAGGGTATTGGCGGAATTGTTCATACACACTCAAGCTGGGCAACGGTTTTCGCACAGGCGGGAAAAAGTATTAAACCATATGGGACTACTCATGGAGATTATTTTTATGGTGAAATTCCATGTACACGTGATATGACAGACAAAGAAATAAAAGAAAACTATGAACTCAATACAGGAAAATTAATTGTTGAAACATTTGAAAAGAAAAATATTATTCCAAAAGAAGTACCGGCTGTACTTGTTAAAAACCACGCTCCTTTTACATGGGGCGAAAACGCTTTTGATGCTGTTCATAATTCGGTTGTTCTTGAAAATATAGCTATGATGGCATATAATACTGAAATTCTTTCAAATGGAAACGTATGCTTAATGAAACAAAATCTTTTAGACAAGCATTATTTAAGAAAGCATGGCGAAAACGCTTATTACGGACAAAAAAGTAAATAAGTTTAACAGAACTGTTCAGGCTAATTAACTATAATAGTATTTTGTTGATTTTTTTATTTTTTTAATTTACTGAAAAAATATTATAGTTATAGTCAATCAACTTAAAAATAAGTAAGTTCGGCGGCTAAAAATCCTTTTTGCTATGTTGCTGTCGGTTGGCGTAGGCAGTCGGCTATGCTCTCCCTCCGCCGCCTTGCAAAAATAATTTTTAGCTCGCCTCATTTTTCTCATTTTCAAGTTGATTGACTATACAGCAATTTCAGAAAAGCTCCGGAATTGCTGTAATAAAATATTTTATATTTTAATAATTTAAGAGTAAATCTAAGTTTTTATAAAATAAAAGTATAATGTTATGCTGTTTTTTTTGTTCTTTTATTTTTAAGATTATTTTTTAAATTTATAATTTCACTGGCAACAGAAAAAGCATCGTCTATTGTGTCAAAAAATCTGTCATTTCCTATAGATTCATTTATTCCGATTTTCTCAATTACTTTTCTCGGTTGTTCCTGAAGTTCACAAAAAAGAATCATTATATGATTTTTTCTTGTATAGTCGAGTATTTGCTGTAATGAGTCAATAAGAGTTCCGTCTATTAAAGGTACATTTTGCATTCTTAAAATAAGTATATCTGATTTTACATTCATTGTTTTCATTGTGTCAACAAATCTTGTTGATGCCCCGAAAAACATTGGTCCTGCTATTTCATATACAAGTATTTCCTTGTTTATATATTTATGTGTATCACTTTCGCTTATTTTTGATACAGTATTAATTTTTAATGTATCTGACATTTTTCTTATGAATAAGAACATAGCTAAAACCATTCCTATTTCTATGGCTACTACAAGGTCAAAAATTACAGTAAGCAAAAATGTTAGTATTAATGTGCTTAAATCACTTTTTGTTGTTTTTGAAATTTGCTCAAATGCTCCAAAATTACACATATTGAATGAAACAACTATAAGTATTGCTGAAAGGGTTGTCATTGGTATAAGCTTTGCGAGAGGCATAGCAACAAGCATTATTATGAGAAGAACAACCGCGTGTATCATTCCTGCTATGGGTGTTCTGCCTCCGTTTTTTATGTTTGCGGCTGTTCTGGCTATTGCTCCTGTAGCAGGAAGTCCTCCAAATAACGCACTTGCTATATTAGCAAATCCTTGAGCTATGAGTTCTGTATTTGAATCATGTTTATCGCCTGTCATTCCATCAGCTACAACTGCTGACAAAAGAGATTCTATTCCGGCAAGAACAGCTATTGTAAAAGCGGATGGCAAAAGTGCGGTTATTGTGTTGAAATCAGGCATTGTAAAACTGTCTGTTGTGAAAAATAACGGAGGAAAGTCGGAGTTTAATTCACCGAATTTCTTCCCTATTGTCATAACATCAAGGTCAAAAAAGTATACAATAAGTGTTGTTAAAACTAAGGCGACAAGAGGACCGGGAATTTTTTTACTGACTTTGTTCCATAAAAATATTACAGCTATGGCAAGTATTCCGATTAATAAAGAAGTATAATTTACCGAGTTTATGTTTTCTATGTAAGAACCGATTTTAGGAATAAATTCTGATGGTACAGAATCTATATCAAGTTCGAGAAAATCTTTTAATTGTGTAGCGAAAAGGGTTACGGCAATACCTGTAGTAAAACCTACTGTTATTGGGTATGGGATAAATTTGATTACATCCCCGAATTTTAATATTCCAAATATAATTAATATAATTCCTGCCATTACGGTAGATATGATAAGTCCGCTAAATCCATGCTGAGCTATTATTCCACAGATTATTACAACAAATGCTGCTGTGGGACCACCTATTTGAACACGGCTTCCGCCTAAAAATGATATCAGAAATCCGGCTAGTATAGCTGTTACAAGACCTTGCTCAGGACTTACTCCGGAAGATATGGCAAGAGCGATTGAAAGTGGAAGCGCGACTATTGCTACGATAATTCCTGCAATAATGTTGTTTAAAAGAGACTTTCCTTTAAGTTCATCAGGAGATTTTTTTAAAATCTCAAATAATTTTGGTTTAAACAATTTTTTTTACCTCTTTTCATTTGATAATTTTATAATAAATTGTTTTATTATGAAAATAGACTTCTTCGGAAACATAGAAAATGCCATCTAAGCACATCTTTTTCCAATATGCTTTATTAAATTTTCTTGAAATATCACTGCGAGTATTACGGCGAAAATTTAATTTCGCCTATCAGCAAAATCTGTACTTATCTGTTAATTTGCCAGTTTCCGAGGAGGTCTAATATTTATTACCTTAATATATTAATTAAAATAATAAAGTTAGTCAAGGGAAATACTGAATTAAAATATATAAATAAAAAATTTGCATTGTTTGAATAATTGGTGTATTATTGTTATGAATATATT